>JBMFKI010000041.1:0-512 GCA_049972525.1 Bathyarchaeia archaeon | reverse complement strand
GAAGAAAGAACAACAAAACTTGTAAGATTTTCATTAGAACGTTGGAAGGTCTAATAACGTATCAATAAATCCTAACTAATTTTTTAGTTCTTTCTATTAGTCGCTGTTAACAGAAATGGATTGGTATGAAAACCGGCTTGGATTGTTTCAGCCTGTTTTGCACGATCTTTAAAAGCATAGTTGCACAATAAATAATATGGAGAAAGTGAAGGAGGCAGGAAAGATGCCGAAACCTGGAATGACTGGCATATGCCTAAAAACAGAAGTCGCAGAACTCCTCAGAGCCAAAGCCAAAGAGGCAAAGATGGGAATAAACGACTTTTTAGCGGCTCTTTTAACAGAAAAACCCCTTAATAGTCCTCCCACGCTGACGACCCGGGTTCAAATCCCGGCGACCGCACCAAAGCTAATTGGTTAATGCCATGTCGTGGTTGTTGTTTTTCAAAAATGAAGCTTATTAAAGGATGGAATTTGGTTTTTAGGCTTCTTCGTAGAATTCTTCTGGTTTTGGT
>JBMFKI010000040.1:0-521 GCA_049972525.1 Bathyarchaeia archaeon | reverse complement strand
AGTTGGAGTAATCTTGAAAGAAATCCATTCTACGAAGATATTCTACTGAATCCACGAACCTCTTCCTAAGTCTAGGATTCATCTCCATGAATAATATGGCTGAACCTTTAAAAATATAATGCTTACGGCGATCCCGTGCGCGCGTAGAATGAGTTCCTATAATCCATGTAAATCAACTGTTAACATGCGCTTAAGCAAGCACATTTCTATAGGCTTGCGAGCTTGACAGAAAACCATAAAAGAGAGATAAGAGAATATCTTTACTGGGCCGGGGTGGCGGAGTGGTTATCGCGCTGGGCTCGAGCGCGCTTTGCGGAGAGACCCGGTTCCCCTTGACGGGGAGCGCAGGTTCAAAAGGCATAGGCCGGAAACTCCTGCCCCCGGCGCTTGTTTCTACTCATCATTCTGAAGCAATGGGTAGAATAGATGCTACCGTTCCAATAGAACCATAATTAAGAATAGGTCGTACGATGCTGCTTGCTATGTAGGTGTCTACGCTACCGTGAAAATTTTGACTCAGC
>JBMFKI010000039.1:0-555 GCA_049972525.1 Bathyarchaeia archaeon | reverse complement strand
AAAATAAATGAAAAAGCAAAAACCGCAACCGTTGCCCTACAGGAGAATTTTGAATGTGACCTCGCAAGAGGACAGGGAAAAGCTTATAGCCAATTTTACAGAGGAGCAATAGCAGGCATATTCACCCAATATTTTAAAACTGAAATGAAAGCTGGAGAAGCCAAATGCATAGCAAAAGGAGACCCATATTGCCAATTTGAAATCAAACAAGCATAAACATAACCAGATTTGTTTACATTTTTCTAAAACTGTTTTGGCGGGCCCGCTGGGATTTGAACCCAGGATCGCCAATGGTATAAGGAGTTTGTTGAACTTGCATTTCTACATCACCACGTTATCATCATATAATTATGAGGATATGTTTAAGAATTTATTTACTTTGCAAGACGCATTTTAGTGCACACTTGTATGTGGGTTTCTAATATAAGATAAGAATATAATTTAATATTACAATTCAAGAAAACAAGATTATTATTACTAAATGAAATATACATTGATTTTTAAAACATGGGTTAGTTACAAATTTTTAGGCTTGCTTTAAGAGTTTGAAGAATT
>JBMFKI010000038.1:0-583 GCA_049972525.1 Bathyarchaeia archaeon | reverse complement strand
TAATAATATTCCTCAGAATAAGCCTTGAAATATTCATCAACTGGTGGAACTTAAATGTTGGAGAAAGCATGTTTCAATGGAACATCGAAAAAACTTTGCAGGAATATGTAGCTTTACTAAAGGAAAAAGAGAAAAGAGAATAACTTTTGAAATCGATAGGTTAATTAAACATTCTTAAACAAAATACATAAGAATAGCCTAGCCGGGGTAGCCTAGCCTGGAATGGGCGCCAGACTCATAATCAAGAACTAATTGGGGCACAGAAAGGGTATAAGAAATCTGGAGGTCGCGGGCTCGAATCCCGCCCCCGGCACTTATCCATGTTTTTCTATTAATGTTGTGCTTCTTGTTGATATTTCAAGTTGGTCTCCGAAGCCTTTTTTAACATAGGCATTTTTTATGGTTATTTTTTCGCCAACTTTTAGGTTGCTGACTGTTTCGGCGTTTTTTCGCCATGCTGAAACCCATATTTTTCCAGTTTCATCCTTCAACTCGAAAACTGCAAGTTTTACAATTTCGCCTCCAGATGTCTTTACGTTTCTTAGCATGGGTTTTGTGGCAACTGTTCCTTCAACGTTAACAT
>JBMFKI010000037.1:0-586 GCA_049972525.1 Bathyarchaeia archaeon | reverse complement strand
GTGTTGACTATTCGTTTTACTCCGTCTTCTCCAAAATATTTAAGAACGATTTCATCACGCTTTTCAGCTTCCTTAAGCGTGAAGTGTTCCACCTCTTTTGCAAGCGTTTCTGGATTGGAACAGCCAAGTTTTCTGAAAAGCTGTTCTAAACACAGATTATGCGCATATTTTTCTATACTTGTTGACATTTACGTCTTATCCTATTTTTATATTTATAAGCCTCGGGCGGGCGTCGATCCCGCGACCTACGGCTTACAAGGCCGTTGCTCTACCAGGCTGAGCTACCGAGGCACAATAGGCAATACTCAACAACAAAAATAAAAATATTCCCAACACCAAAAACCCTTATTACATACGACGCAATACTTATATCTCCGAAACCCGCTTCAGAAATATTTTAGCCACATAGCTAAAACCATAAAACAAGATGCAACTCCCCATCAAAAAGATTGGGAGTGAAGGGTAAAATGAGCCTTTAAAGCTCATTGATGAAACCATGCACAGGCCAAAGTGGTTCACCCGAAACGTCAAACAGACACCACCACAAAGCCCGACACGCTACGCCGTCTGGGGAATGGCTCGGCTT
>JBMFKI010000036.1:0-618 GCA_049972525.1 Bathyarchaeia archaeon | reverse complement strand
TTTCAAGCCATTCCCTTTCAAGCTGTTTAGCCCTTCTCACTATTTCCCTCAGACTCACGCATCATCCTCTCCATGTTTTTCAGGTATTCGAGTGCTTTTGCCTCGTCGAAACTCTTGGAAAGGCTGTTCATCACCTGGCTTAGGTAGCCCATAATCCTCATCCAGTTTTGAACCTCTCTGGGTTTCGCCCCTGAAGCCCTCGCCGCTTCAGCCGCGTCTTTGGCGATTTTGAACATGGCTTCAAGCTCATCCATCAACCTTGTCCGTAGGCTCTGCGTATCCTTCTCAACAAGCCTCAACGCAACGTTGACCTTTTGCAGAAAACTTGACCTATACCTACCCCCTATCTTTTTCACCTACCCCTCCCCCCTACGTTTTCTGCGAGATGAATTGCCTGAGAGGATGTGAAGAGTTGCCCGCCCATTATTTGCAGATTTGCATCTTAGGAAGGAAAAATTGAAAATCACTGATCTGCGTGCAGGAATGGATGGCATAAACATAATCGGGGAAACAGTAAAAGTGCTAGAGAGTGCCTGCGGGCGCTTCTTAAGGATTTCCTACAAAAAGTCGGCGTAAAAGGCAAAGTGAAAAAAGGCAAAGGAAAAATCTAATTGTAAC
>JBMFKI010000035.1:0-933 GCA_049972525.1 Bathyarchaeia archaeon | reverse complement strand
GTTACGCCGTTGAACAAGCAATAAAGGAAGGCGTGGAAGACCTTGACATCGGAATAATGATGGATGGAAAACTGTACTGGAAACAAATAGGCCCAAAAAACGGGGCGGAAACGCCCCTCAAAATCAAAGACGAGGCAGAAATCCTCCCCTACAGAATGGCCGCAACGATCCTGAAAGATGAGCTCCTAGCGGAAAGTGGTATCAGAAAAATAGGAAAAGAAGTGCGCGAAACATGGTATGAGGTGGAAATCGCAGGTAGAAAGATAAGGCTTGAAGATCTCGTCCACCAAAAGGACTGGGAGAAAATACTGAAAGCCGGAACAATCATCAAAAATGAAAGAATAATTGCGACAGGCTTCATACTAACCCTAAAACCGAGCTCGCTCACAATAAAGACGGGAGAGAAAGCAGAGGTCAGGGCAGCGATAACACCAATAGAATCCTACGACCTGCCAATCAGCATAGAGGTTGAAAGGGGAACAGCTACGCCAGATAAGGGCAAAGCCCCCTTCGAAGTAACATGGGACTTAGGCGCACTCGAGGAGCTAGGCGAATTTAAATTTGGAATTAAAGCTATAGGCGAAGATGGAACAGAATCAACATCAACCTTAACAGTAAGGGTGGAGAGCTTAGAAGAAGAAGTTGAAGTTGAAAAACTTGACTTGACACATGTGGGGGCAAAACTTGTTCAAATAACTCCTAAAAACTTGACGGCAATGCAGATGGCAGCGGAAACACTTTCTAAGCTCAACCAGGAGGCAACAGCTCCGCAACTCTTTGTAATGTTCGGGGATAACATTACATTTTCATGCAAAGATGTGGACTCAAAACTTGCCGGCTACTTTGCCCAGAAGCTCCGAGACATCGAAGTGACCCTAAAGCTCAAAGAAACACAATTTGTTGGGGCACTCAAATTGAAGCAACCAACAATCT
>JBMFKI010000034.1:0-2785 GCA_049972525.1 Bathyarchaeia archaeon | reverse complement strand
CCACCTTCTCCATTAGAAACGCCTTCTCATTACCGGGTATTCCACTGTTCTTAATCTTCCCCCTCAACTTGCTTAACATTTTAACCTTGTTGAAACTATATTTTTCAACTCTCACATCAAATGATTGAATCTTCAAACCGCATTCCTCAATCGCTTTTCTAATGAGCGAGGGATAAGTTGTCCCATATCTAAAAATCGTAATCATATCATATAGGTAGGCTTGAAGCTTTTTTGAATTTGCCGCTTGCCTAATTTTCAGATAATCCTCAAATTCAGATTTCAAAGAGTCGATCTCCTCTCGAAGGGCTTCACTTTCAGAATCAGTAGAGGGCTCCTCAACAAGTATGGACCCGCCATCATTGAGCAGCAATGCCAAATTCTTAATGATGCGCTTGAGGAGTTTAAGTGGATGATGGTGAAGCATATTACTCACGTTTATTGCGTTAAACGAGCCTTCACGGAACGGAAGATGAGTTGCATCAGCCAAAACTAAGTGTGAGCGTTCTTTTGGCAAAATTTTCTTTGCAAATTCCAACGCCTTTCTGGAAAAGTCAATTCCAATAACCTCAATTTTAGGATTAATCGAAAATAGGGCTAGAAGGTCGATTCCGCTTCCAGTTCCAACATCCAAAACTAGCCCATCTACATTAAATTTGTAATGCTTAAACTTTTCAATTCTCGCCCTCAACTTTTCCTTCAAGTCATTAACACTTAGCTTAGACACTTTTTCATCAACCCACTCTACCTCCAAGAGTTTCTTTGAGAGGTATACTTTGTTCATGGCAAATCCTCAAAAGTTCATTAGATTAAAAAAGGTGTTACGGTAATATATAAAAGTAACACCAACAAAATATATAACGGTGATAATTTGCCAGATGAGTTGTCTATTGAAATTAGGAAGTTTGAGGTTAGATTGCAGGAATTTATAAAAGCTGAGGATGAAGCAATCAAATCGTTAAAAGCCTTCATAGAAAAAGTTAAGGAACTAAACAGCCTCATAGAAACACAATCCAAAGAGAGAAAACCAGAAACACTTGAGAAAATAATTAAACTTCGACTCGAAACCATCAAAGCTCTACAAAACGCCCTAAACTGCACAGCAAAAGCCGAACATGAAAAAAGCCACATCCCACAATCATACGGAACAATCCTACTAACCATAGAAAAACTAACCAAAACGATATAAACTAAAACGACAAAGGCATAATCTAAACCATTGCAATTAGTTGCTACTAACAGAAACATAGAATTCTTCCAAGGCGGCAAGGTTTTGAAGTTCTAGCAAATGTACTTATGCTTTTCTGGTTGTATTTTAAAGTTTGTAAAGGTTTCCGACGCTGTTCCATACGAAGGCTTTTTGCAGTGCCTCTGCTATTGCGTAGTTTCCACGCCAGCCAGTGCAATGCGAAGGCGCCACTAAATTGGGTTTTATTCTTTTCAGTTGTTTCACTGTTTGGTTTATGCGTGGTTCACAATCTTTTCCTGCTAGGTGAAATCCGCCCAATATAGCGTGGATAATTTTTACTTCCGTTAGTTGTTGCGCGTAAAGTGTTGTATTTATTATTCCTGCGTGGGCGCATCCAGAAATAACAACCAAGCCTTTATTTTTTATGTTAATTATGAGTGCGCGGTCGTCCCATATCCATGGGTCAGGCTGCCATTTGCCGTCTATGAAGGCTCTGTGTGGCAAATATCCTTTTTCAAAATTGGTTTTTCTGGGAATCTCGCCTGTTACAAGTATGAGGTCGTCGGCTATTAAGTATGGCTGCTTGGTTTTGACGTATCTGGCGGGTTTCACCTTTTCTTCCGTGGGAAAAGGCGGGTATTTTCTTATGGTTCCGTTTGGGCTGAGTACTCCTCGTGTTTTGAACATGTCTTCATGTACTATTATTGGCAAGTTATCCTTGTTTATGGCTTTGACTATGGCTGGTAATCCGCCGAAATGGTCATAATGCCCATGGGAAAGCACTATGCATTCAATTTCCGCCAGGTTTATTCCCATCCTTTTTGCGTTTGTTATCACTCCATCGGGGCTAATGCCAGCATCAAAGAGTACGCTGTGGAATTTGTTTCCATCAAAAACACGAACAAGCAAAGAAAATCCATGTTCGGCTATTGGAAGGCGAAAATGCTTCTTAGTCCACTCTCTAAAGCTTTTAGCTTCATTTTTCTGGATTGTTGAAAGAAAGTCCGCCGAATTATCCATTAGACAAATTATTTCAGCGCCTTCTGCTTCTTTGAGTTTTAAACTTGATTCTTTTTCGCCTCTGGCCATGTGATTAACCTCTTTAAAGGGTTCCTCTGTAATGGATTGTTGTGGGGCATCCTGCGCATTTTCCGTTCAAGTATCTTGCGCATGGTCTGCAGTCAACGTTGCATGGCGCTGTTTCTTTTTCCTTATGAGTCAAGTGTTCTCTTACGGGGAGGAAGGGTGAAAAGTGGATTTCGCGTATGGGGTAGAATTCTGATCTACGTATGCCCGCGCTGCTTCTTAAGGAACATTTTTCTATAGATATGCTTTCTAGGGTTTCTTGGTTTTCAGCTACAACTAGGGCGATTAGGTTGTAGCCGCCTATTGTCTTAAAAATTTGGATTACTCTTGGGCAGTCTTTGAAGCGTTCAAGCAGTTTTTGCATTGCTTCGGCGCTTTCCATTTCCATCAGAACTATGGCGGGGAAAAGTTTAAAAAAGTATGGATTCAGTGAAGCGGACACTTTTATGGCGCCTTGCAGGATAAGCCTTTGCAGCCTTTTCTTTACTCCCATGCTTGTGAACCCAGCGTTCT
>JBMFKI010000033.1:0-3353 GCA_049972525.1 Bathyarchaeia archaeon | reverse complement strand
ATGGAGTTTGTGTCATGATTGAAAGAAGGAGCAGACAAAAGTAGCCTACACATCGCTCAGGTTTATGATACTTTTGTTGAAAGATATGATGCATGGTTTGACTCGCCTTTTGGGAGTTCAGCCTTCAAGCTGGAAAAGTCTTGCATCGCATCTTTATGCCGCAACTTGAAGAAGCCGTCTCTTGAAGTAGGTGTAGGCACAGAAAAACCACATAAAAACCAGAAAAAGTTCTTAAAGAAGCCTCGAGAGTCTTGGCGAAGGAGGGGCGACTTGTACTAGGTTTAATGTTAAAAGAAATTTCATGAGCACGCTTTTACATGAAAAAGGGCGAAGTAGGCAACGTTTTTTACAAAAACGCGACATTTTACAGTTTCAATGAGCTAAAAGCGATGATAAGGAAAAGTGGACTGACCATCATAGACCTATATTCAACGATTTTCCAAGAACCAACCGAAAAGCCACTGCGCTTGGAAACTCCAAGAAGAGGATATTATGAAAAAGCGGGGTTTGTAGCCATTAAGGCTGGAAAGAGGCTTCATCCAGCTGGCATTTAAATTTGGATCATGCAACCGGCAGAGCATTTTTTGCTTGTTTTAGGGTAAAGATTAAAAATCTCTCTTTTCCGTGCGGTGCAGTGACAAGGAACTATTAAACGCATTCCTTTTAAGGCTTCCAGTCTACTAAAACCGTGAAAGCCACCGACCACTCCGTAGATATCTCCGAATTTTGAGGCAACCCTTAATATGCTCTCCAAACCTGGATGTGCGCAACCTGTTATGACGGTTAAGCCATTTCGTGTTTTGACAATTAACGATTGCTCCTTTATGAATTGTCCAAGTTCACCTGTAGTATAAATTCCTTCACAGACCTCTTCGGGTTCTTGAATTTCACACAGTCTTACATTTGGGTGCGAAGCCAGCCAACTTTTAAACCTGTTTGAGAAAGATGCGGGTACAAACACATTCACTTTCCCGCAATAATTTATTATTTGGATTCCACCCGTATGATCTCTATGCTCGTGAGATAAAACGATTATGCGAATACTGCTTGGATCTACCCGGAATTTCTGCATGTTAAAAAACAGAGTGTCTACGTCCCCACCAGTGTCAAAGAGTATGCCTTTCTCTTCAATCAAGCATGAAAACCCAAATGCTCCTCTAAAGCCATTTAAGGCTTCATTGTCATATAGGATTTTAAGTTTCACAACACTTGCTGCGCTTATGGAAAAATCAACACAAGCTTTTTGTCTTGTAACATTTGCTTCCCAAACGTTGCCGCAGATGCGACAAAAACATGAACCATTTGCGTAACATCCTACATCATTTGAACTACACTTAGGACACTTAGTATTTGCATTTTCAACTTCATATCTTAACGTATTCTCTCCTCCTTGAGTACGTCTTTAAAATATTAACCAATTCAGGCTACGTTCACGCTTGAGTTCCCTTATCCTTGCATCCAAAGCTCCAATCTCGTCCCGAAGCTCTTCTCGATAGGCTTCTAACATTTTTATCTCCGTGTTGATGAATTGTAGGGATGTAGGAAACGGAAAAAAGTAGTATGGATCATACCCATACCATTTAGTTGGATACGACTTGAATTTTCTGTGGATATGCGGAGGACGATGAGACCTTTTTGCAACCTTGAAATTTGTTGAGACTTGACCACTAAAGTGTTGCCTCACTGTCTGCGTATCGGTTAGCGGCGTAAAGTTTGGGCAAATATCTAACCCGTTTGGATTTACAGTAATACTATACAGTTTACATGTTCCGTTCTGAAAATTAACGCAGTGTTTATGTGTGAGAAATCCTGGTTGAAATGGAGTACCCATTTTCAAGTATCTCCAAGTGCAAGTAACGTTTGTAGATTTGTGTGCATCTGCACATATTTAGCCTTTATGCTTCGTAATTTCAAGATTAGACAATGAACTTTCTTTTGCAGGCATCTCAAAATAAGCAGTCTAGTGAAACTGTAAATGCTCGACTACAGAAAAACCGCGCGCAATAACGATGTGAAACTCAAAGTGAGATGTTAAAACCTAAAACGCGCGCGAAGAGAGATAAAAAGCTAATTATGTTTTGCAACGTACGCGAAAATATTTGCATTTACTTTGTCGCTTTTTCAGGTACTTTAATTTTTTCTTTGCTCTTCGTGAATTCGTCGATTGCTTCAAGAACTAATTGAGCATACATGAGCGCTGGGCCACCGGCCATTAAAGTTGCTACGAAGCACGCCTCCATTATTTCATCTTTAGTTGCGCCAGCATCCAGTGCGTTCTTTGTGTGAAAGGCAATACACCATTTACAGCGACATGCCACAGCCAACGCTACTGATATGAGTTCTTTAGTTTTGGTGGTTAACACTCCTTCCTCTTCTACTCTCCTAAGAAAGACCATGAATGGACCTGCAAGCTTTGGATATTGTTCACTTATTTTTTCAACTAAACTCTGCACTTCTTTTAGAGTTGTTTCCATACTCATTTTACATTCACCTTTGCATATGTTTAGCCATATTTACTATAAATTTTTCGGTCTAGCTCTAGATCTAATCCATTTATCATAGTTCTCCCACGTTAGAAGATCCCTCTTTTCTATTTCAAAGCGTGTGGGCTTAACTAGGAAGATCCATCCCACTCCATAAGGATCCTCGTTTATTAAGTAAGGTTCTTCTAGAACTTCCTTATTTATGCTTGTTATAAAACATGTTACTGGAGAGTAAACAACAAATAATCGCTTAGATGCTGCCTCTACCAAAGCTAAAGGTGCTTCTCTATTTATCATTTGCCTATCTTCAACAGTCTTAATTTCAATTATACATTTAAGCGCGTCAGCAACGTATTCTGATAAGCCAACTTTCGCCTCTCCCGAGTTATCCTCAATCCACACATGCTTCTGAGAGTACAAGCGGTTTTTCCTTTTCTCCCGTATATTTTGAAGCAGGCTCTCTATCGCCTCTGAAACAAACTCGGAAGTGCATAAACAATATCCCTTCTCAACCAAGGCTTCAACCTTTTTAAACAGTTCTTCCGGAATGCTAATTGCTTCCCATCTAGGCATCTTTTTCCCTATTAAATGAAATGTTTTGGAAATAATAAAGATTTTTGCATACACTTGAATACTGTCCAAACCAACCACTGAATGATAAGTTTCGGTAAAAAAGTAGTTAAGTAAAATCAGGTAACTTAAATGGTGCAACAGTATGCGACTACTATGCAAAGACACGCATTCAACAAACAAAAATTTCTAAACCTTATTTTTCTTCACCTGCTTATTGATTATTAACAGAAGTTCTTTATGACAGGTTATAAAAGAACTTAAATTAAAATGAAGAAATTAAAGGAAATGCTCAAGGAT
>JBMFKI010000032.1:0-3384 GCA_049972525.1 Bathyarchaeia archaeon | reverse complement strand
GCGTAAACGTGTAGTAGAAGGTTTCTAAACCTAATCATGTCTGCGAATAATTTTCTTTCAGCGTCGTCTAAAACTCCTTCTTCATACATTATTTCGGCTAATTCGCTGTACTCTTTAGGTTTCCTTGCACCAAGCATGGAAACAAGTCTAGACGCCATGTCTATCAAGCATTGAATTGATAATTGAAGGAGATGCAACACAGAATAATATACTTCAGGCTTCGATGAAAACTCCCCTTCTGACTTTACCCCCCTCAACACGGTTTTTAGGTTGCTTATGTACTCATCAACCATCATCATGTACTCGTTAAGCTTTGCCATGCATGTACTCCTCGATTAATAATTTATGCATCTGATCTAAAACAGGTTTAAAGTCTAAGTAAAACTTCAAAGTGTTAACCTCAAAATCCACCCTCTTTTCAACGTTTCTTTCATAAATAATGATTCCCTCGCTTATTACTTTATAAGCAAGCTCAAGGGAAGCATCATTCAAAACGACCAGATTGATTTTCTCATCCTTAACGCCTAATGCCACCGCCAAATCGTGGATCAACCTGACAAGATCATAGGGGTCGTTAAAGTTTCTGGAAAGCAAAATCGCAAAGTCTAAATCGCTCTCCTCAGTAAAGTCCCCCCTAGCCCTGGAGCCAAACAGATAAGCTGCATCAACCTCCCCATATTTTGAAAACGACAAACTAAGCCTTTCTGATAATTTTTCACGATTTAAACCCATTATCCATCACTCACCTTAATATAAAAGCACGTAGGTCAAGTAAATTAATGTATCTAAAGCTATCTCCATGGCAGCGAACAAGACATGTTTAAACGTCCGCGAGCGGGCTGATGGATAGGGATACATTGTTTAAACTTCCCTTCCATCTCTTTAGCCGAAGTTGCCCTGCTTGTTGCAGAGTTCAATTATCTTCGCATTAACTTCTCTTAGGTAGATTGGAGCTCGCTAGAACATTGCTAAAGAGTATGGAAACAAGGCGAGCGAACCTGCGTATTGAAAACGCTAACAGGGAATAAAATCTATTTTTCTGAATTTAGCAACGCCCCAGCGCGCAGAAGTCGTCAGAAACAAAACATCCCAAACATAAAATGAAATCTGGTTAAAAATATCTGATACAGCCTCATCCGGACAATTATGGGAAGCAATGAATTTTGAAACAAAACCTATTTTTCTATATCTCGCAGGAATATTATTTCCACGTTAAAGGGCTTTTTCTCCATTTCCTTAACAAGTTCCTTCTCCCTTTCCGCGAAAACCGCCTTAGCATTTGTCATCTCAGCCACAGCTATGCAGCTGCAATCCGCCAAAGAGATATTTCTCTCACATTTAATTTTACCCGCTCTCACCGCAACTTCCGTCGAACCGTATATGTCCAGCACACGCGACGCCAGCATATCATTTATTTTCTCTTCGGCGAATCTTGCTCCCCTCAATCTGCAGAGCACATAAAAAACTTCTGATATTGTAAGCAGAGAACAGCTAACTTTTTCTTCAGGCTTTAACGTTTCAAAGTATCCCCTCAAAATTCCGCCAGTTTTTGTTCCAGTTAAATATTCTATTAAGACGCTGGAATCAAGCGCAATGTTCCCTCTTAAGCCCCTCAAGTCTTTCTTCCTCTTTTGCCCTAAGCTCTTTTAGGAGAGCTTGAGCCTTAGGCTCCGAACCCAAACATCCAAAAAGGGAAAGCATCATTGGGATGTCCCTCCTCTGAGAGAGGTAAACATTTATCAAATGTCTTATCGCCTCGTTGAGAGAAGTTTTTTTGCCTTGCTTCGACTGCAGCTCAGCAGCTATAGAAAAAAGCTGCTTCTTAACTTCCTCCTCGACCTGTATAGTGGACATAAAGTTCACAGTTTCAATAGTTACTATTGAAAATATAAATATTTCGCATGCCAGCTTGAAGGATTGAATGTGATTTAAATTTTGCTATCAAGCTTATGATTTACGACATAAAGGATGAAGAAGCCGAGTTAACGTGTTTAGCTGATATTCCATTAACCAACCATGAAAGGTCCATTGGTGCACGGCGAGTTTCTGCACGTTTGCCGAAAAGTTTTAATTCGTCGGCCAAAACCCGCCGGAGGGTTTAGCCTCCTAAGTCTTTCAATGGGGCTTCCCCTAAATTCATCCGAAATTAAAAGTAAATCCACTCACTCCAAAGGTTAAAATCTCCCCTCGCATATGAACCCACAAGAACAGCGGTAACTTTAAATGGAAGCGTGGAAACCCACCTGATGGATTTCTCAATGCAATCCTTCCTCAGCCTCTTCCTCTTTTCAACGATCTCCATTTCTCCTCAACCCAGCTTATTATATGCTCAGCGTGCCTCGCCGCCTCTTCAGCGTCAACGCGTGTAAAGAAATCCTCAGGGGTTCCCTCAACCCAAGCGTTTGGATATCTTGTTGGAACATAGAATTTGTCCAAAGCCTTAGAAGATTGAATAATTTCGCCGTTTATTCAAGATCCTCCCCGCTCCCGGCAAGAAGTTTGTAAACACTATGACCGTACGAGGGCAATCCTAAGCCTCAAAGCAAAGCCTTAACCACAAACTCCGCTGCCTGCTGAGCCTTAAAACAGGCCCAATTGGAATCCCCTCTCTCTAGGTCGCCGCGAGCCGAATCTAACGCCTCCTTAGACGAACTTATCCAACGCCTATACTCATCAAGCATCCAACACGCCCAAACCTAATGGATGTTAAATAACTTAAATACATTTGCTCCCTAAAGATACCTCTTAACCTCACCTCTCCGCTAGTGCGCGGATCGATAAATGGAATGTGGACACGCATCCATTCACCACTAATATTAGCCTAGTCGCTCCAACATGCCTATAAAAACAAAAAGTTCATGTTACTCTAATTCACTTAAACACCCGCGCGCTTTCTAAGCTCATGGCAATCCTTAAACATCTCAGGGTCAACTTCCACCGTAACTGAATGAAAATGTTTAATTAAGCAGGCTCGCGGATGCACTTTACCACTAACAACTTCCTATAGCGAAACACGTTGCACACGATATTTTGTGCCTGTATAATCCAAACATAACCTTCCGGACTCTGCGCAGTGATAAACTCACGAAAATCTACCTCACGAGTTAACGTTTTAACGCAATTCAAACAAAAAGGGGGGAGAAGGGAGAATAGCCCTTTTTAAGGCTCTATGTTGGCGGCGACAGTCGCTAAGTCTCCAACGTCTATTTCGAAGTCACCGTTAAAGTCCATGTCGAAGTTGAATCCCTTAAAGCCTGGCTTGCACCCATAGGCATGGGCAACATGAACCAGGTCGTGAATGTCAACCTTGCCCTCCCCGGTGACATCGCCCATTTCAATTTCCATGCTTCCAACGAAATAGTGAAACACAGAACCGCTAACAAG
>JBMFKI010000031.1:0-3799 GCA_049972525.1 Bathyarchaeia archaeon | reverse complement strand
ATCGTCACACCCATGTCATTTAAAGCTAAAGGAATGTCAGGTTTAGCCCATCCTACACCAAGCCCTATCTCAAATTCACCCTTTCCCCACGCCCCTCCGGATGTAAAGTTGCAACTGACCTTCAGTCTGGTTTCAAAGAACCGTGTACTGGATCCCATTGCTCCACCCCATTTTGACCCGCCATAAACCATCGCCTCTTCAACAGCTCCCACAGCACTCTCTGTTATTTTGGAAAGAGCATTTCCAAAAGCATAGAATTTTGGTTTTCCTATTTTGTCTTTTTGGTTTGTCCATGAAATAAATTGGAAATCAAGCAATCCCGGTCCCTCTATTTCGCCGTATGTGAATTTTATTGTGTGCCATCCGTTTTGGCTTTTCTGTGCCAATAGCAGTAGGATGTTGCAAGGTATGGCGGGTCAGACATATAACATGTTGGGTATGCGCAATGATTAAGGTTGAATTGGTGTCCGATTTCATGCATTAGGACGGTTTGTGTGTCCGCTATGTTCCATGTGACATGGTAGATTAAGGCTTTCCAATCGGGCGGGCTTAAGCCTTCCAGGTCACCTTCTTGTCCTGTGGCTACTATCATCAAATGCATTGTTTCTCCGTTGACGACTTTTCCCCACGACCAACCCATCTCACTTATTGCTTCCTTCAAAAGATAATAGTAGTCGCGGTTGTTGTCATCGTTGCGCGCGCGGGCGCGCATCCGCAACCTATGCTCATTCACGTGAAAAAGCCTAAATGGACTAAGCTCCACGAAAACCATGCATATATCTTACTTTAGATAGCAAGAGAGTACTTTGGAAAAGGTGAAATTGAATTTCCAGCCAAAAGCGAGGTAGGCGTGAGGTGCATAAAGTCAATGCCGGTGATAAGCTGCTACAATGTTGCTAATTGAAAAGCACCACTAAGTTGACTTAGTTGACCTTCTGTCACGAGTGTTTTCTTCTTCTCAAACAGTGTTTGACGTATCTGTTCAGGTGAAAAGTTTATGCGACTGTCTCTAAGAGACACGTCAACCGTGTCAACCAAGTCAACTCCGCCACAGGATAAGCCTTGTCAAGTTGAGGACTGAGGTTGGGAACAGTATTCACGCCTTGCTTGATAAGCATGGTTTGAAATGTCCATATCCAACGTTGTTCAGCGGGAAAGACTTAGAGTGGCTTAGGGGGTTGAAGCTTGGATTCATCGATGATGCCGTATTGAAAAACCTATTAGCCGTTTTGGAGAGTTTGAATGTGCAGGTAAGCCTCATCGATGCTAAGATCGCCTCATTAGCCTATAACGATGGGAGGGTGAAGCTTTTAATGACTATGCCTGGATTGGACTATTTTGCAGCTTCGCTTTTACTGGCTGAAATTTGCGACATTGACCGTTTCAGCAGCGATAAGAGGCTTGTCGGTTGGGCTGGTTTGGCTCCAAGCATCCATCAGTCTGGCGATAGGACGGTTTATGGGAGGGTTGGAAGGGGAGGTAATAGGCTTGTGCGTTGGGTTTTGGTTGAGGCTACGCAGGCTGCCATACGAAGTGATGAAAGGTTCAGAAGGTTCTATGAAAGATATGCCAGTAGGAAGGGCTGTCAAGGCTGTTGTTGCTGTGGCTCATGAAATGCTTCGCATTGTCTATTACATGCTGAAGAGGAACGAACCTTACAGAGGGGAAAGGCGTGGTCTTTCTGTAAAAAAGTTTAAGAGGTTGGAGCGTAAAGCTTTATTTGGCTTGCAGGTTTGATGGGTGGTTGCTCGGCATCTGCAACGCTTTCCCTGGGCGTTTTCCATAGGAGCGCGTAACACAACCAAATCCACCTCGCTTAACGGGTAAACCTCACCCCTAGCATAACCACCAATCAAACAAACATCAGCTTTTGAAGGCACCATCTAACTTAAATGTTTGTTTTTGTTATATAAGCATATGTATTTCGACATTGCCATGCCGATAACACTTTTCGCAGTTACACTAGTGTCTATGCTTTGTAACGAAAAAGTTGAGGTCAAGCTAAAATCCTTATTTGCGGAGAGAGCATTCACTTTAAAAGATATCATTATGCTCGTGACATTAACAGCACTCGTGACATCCTTTATAGTTTTTATTCCACAATCAGCTATTATAACAGTGTTCTTGTTCTCTTATTCCATGCTACTTTTCATGTTTACGTACACGTTTTCAAACAAGGGATGGTACATAGCGATATTAACACCAATAGCTTTCATATTACTTTATATACTCTTCCATGACACCCCCTTATGGTCTGAATATTTAGTTAATATTTTTGCTGTTATTTTCACAGTCTTAATTTCTCTGTATCTTGGAAGTTTGTTCACCTGGAAGACTACGGTGTTCTTCTCGGTTGCGCTTACTGTTCTGGACGTAATATTGGTTCTGGTAACTGGTACAATGATTTCTGCAGCAACCACTGCCGTTAGTTTAAATCTTCCAGTAGTAGTTACTTTGCCAATCATACCTACGTTTAATGGAAAAATGTTGCTAGGGGTTGGTGATCTCCTCTTCGCCGGAGTGCTTGCAATACAAACTTCAAAAAAATTCAGCAAAAACTTCGCAATTTTAACGACTGCGGCTATGACGTTTTCATTTTTTATTTTTGAGACTATTCTTCTTACCTATCGACCGGGACCTTTTCCTGGCACAGTAATGATTATCTGTGGGTGGTTACCACTAACGTTCTGGAGAAATAGAACGTTGAAATAAATTTACAGAATCTTGCTGAAATGATTTTTTACCGAATAATGCTCTTAAGCCTTCGACAATAAGTCAATGGAGAACGATTCACGGAATAAACGGTTACAACTATAAAACTTTGAGCAATTCTCAATTCTAAGCAAAAATGTTACAAGTGACGCGGTAAGATAATATTCTCACTTCAGAAATAAAAAAGGGTGAAAGCTATTTCACATTTTTACAGGAAAGATTGAATAGATACACTCTTCCATCGCTGGTCTTTCCAATTTTTCCTTCTTTGATGAGATCTTCTATTCTATGTTTATCATACCAGTATTTGCATATGTTTTCGGCTGGTATGGCAGACTTCTCATCGACAGCATTAAGCTTTTTAAGTTCTTCCAACAGCTGCTTTCTTCGACGCTTTTCCGCCATAATACCCGCGACAGCATGCAGTCCCACATGATTTCCTCCTTTAGCTAGGTGGTACGAAGAATGGCACTGTTATAGTTGTCTCGAACTCTATTTCATTGTAATCCCAGAGGGGACCAGGAATTATACCTATCCAACCATATAAGACCAGCTTTCCATGGAAAACGAACGTTATAGCTCCACAACGTCCCTTAGTGGCTGGAAGAAGCTCTATGAATGCTACATGGCTTTTGGAATATGGTAAGGAGAAAAACTTGTCGTAGAAAAGTCCATTGTACCAAAGTTGTTTATGATTACTGCTAAAAGTGTTGAGTCCAAAATTCTCTTCCCGCTGATCCTTAATGTATTGCGCGCGCGCGAAGCATTAGAACGCTGATGAATATAACGCTAAACTCTTTACCGAAAACCTTTCCCTTCACGGCTTTTCACCTCCTTTACGTTTTTATAGCGGGAGAATCCTGAGTGTTTTTAATTCTCCGCGAGAACTTTTCAAACCACTCTTCGTCTTTTTCGCGTTTCTTTCTTATGGCTATATAAAGGAGAACCACTAGAAGAAGCGCCAAAACAATAACCGCTACTATGGCCATTTTGATGAGCATCTCTTGCAGGTTGGGCTGAGTATGAGAGCACAACTCCATTTCAATCAAAATATCATCTATCGGGAAAAGAGGTTCATACCTTATCT
>JBMFKI010000030.1:0-3975 GCA_049972525.1 Bathyarchaeia archaeon | reverse complement strand
CGAGAGTCCTACAGGAAGAAATTGAAAAAAGAATCAGAAGCGAGAAAATAACAACAGTAAACATATGCAGAACAATACTTGCACTCCTACACGGCAGCAAACTTTCAGAAGGGGAAGACTTCTACATAACAACAACAAGCGGGGGAAGAAAAAACTACCACATAAAGGTGAACCCAAAAACGCTAAGCCGACTATCAAGCTTCCTATAGCAAAGCACCCTCGTGTAACCAAGTTTCCGCATCCCAATGAAGGCTGCGAAAAAGGCGTAATCAGCAGGAAAGAGGCGAGGAAGGCTCTGGCAAAGCTTGTTGAAACTGGATATAGGGGGTTAGCGACAACGTTTAAAAGAGCCAACCGATTATCAGGTGAAGAGACGCGATGAAGGCTGTTTCAAAAAGCTTAAGGAAAACTCCTTGTCGAAATCCTCAGCCTATACTCACACTTCTACGTCAAAACTGAAGTTTCGGGTTTCTTAGAAACAAATTCACGCTTGTTTTGGTTTAAAATCTCTCAGGATTTCTTCAAATAGAGGTTTTAGATTTGGAATGTCTTCTTTAACGGTTTTCCAAACCCTTTTCAAGTCAACTCCAAAATATTCGTGGATCAGCTTGTCTCGCATCCCAGCAATTTCTTTCCAAGAGATTTTGGGGTAGCGGTTCCTCACGCCCAACGGTACCTTCTTAACGGCTTCTCCTATGATTTCAAGGGCTCTTACAACCGCGTAAACTGTCTTTCTATCCTTTGCAAAGTCGTCGTATTCCATTTCTTTTACGAAGCTTATTGCGTCCTCCATTGCCTCTATTACGTCTTCTATGTAGTCTAGAAACTCCTTTTTCATATTGTTACAACTTCCTCCAAGATACGCTTTCCAATCCTAGGCTTTAACGTGCTTTTCTCAACCAGATCAACCTTAACTCCCAACTTCTCGCTTAAGAAATTCTCCAGCCTGACGAAATCCAGAAGACTTAGTTTGGCTGAATCTTCAAACTCAACCAAAACGTCAAGGTCGCTTCCCCTCCTTTCCTCACCTCTAACATATGAACCGAAAACGCCGACAGATTTAACTTTAAAATTTTCCATCAATTTTGGCTTTAAGCTCTCTAATTTCCTCTTTATATCATCAATGTCTTTCGTCACTGCGCATCACCCATTTTATAAACTCGCTTTTCTTTCATATAGCTTTGATGTAGCCTCTCAAGCTAGTTTCAGTTTTACGTATCATTTTGTATCACTTAGCTTATATTTTCTTTTGAAACTTTTTGTCAAGCATGGCTGTCAATCCTTGGGTATGGAGCCTTGGAGGAAGCCACAGATGGAAAAACCAGGCGCTGAAGCATCCAGCAGCGCGCACCTGCAGTGGTGGTACATGCGCTTCTGTAAGAACAGACCCAGACACGCGTCCTCTGCGCCAGGAATAAAAGTTAATGGCGATACAAACCATAAACGTGAACGCAACGTTATGCCTCAAAGAGCTGTAAGTAAAGAAACAGCCAAAAATGGGAGAAACCATAAAGTAGACCTCGCATTTGTAAGCCAAAAAACAGTAGGGGGGAGGGGTAGGTGAAAACGATAGGGGGTAGGTCTAGAAATGCTAATAAAAGCGTATTGTGCACGCGTGTATAATACTACAAAAATGGGAATTTGTGGAGGACTCCAACTTAACATCAAAGTAAAACTATTTAATTCGCGTCTTCCATTCTAAAATGGGCATGTTGGCATCTATGCGGTGAGGAAGCTTGGAAGTTAGAATGATCCTTTCGGAAGCTTTAACCTTTGTGAGCGGGAAATCCCACACGCTTTAGCGGTGGGATGAGAGCGAACGTTTATATAACCAAGCATAGTATGTTATAATGAAGTATATGAACAAAGAATATACGACTATTCGAGTTTCGAGAGAGCTGAAGAAGAGACTTGACAGCTTAAAAGTTCACCCTAGAGAACCGTATCAAGATGTGATAAAAAGGCTATTAGAAAAATGCAAATAACCTATAAGTTTAGGCTTTATCCGAACGAAGAACAAGAGGAGAGGCTAATTGAGACTTTAGAGCTGTGCAGGCAAGTCTACAATTACTTCTTGGCTCAATTGAGCGGAAGGAATAAGGTGCCGAGCAGACTGGAGCTTCAGGCACAGCTACCTAAGCTGAAGAAAGAGAAACCTGAACTGAACGGTGTCTACTCTAAGGTCTTGCAGATGGTTCTCTATCAGCTATACTCAAATTTGAGAGCATTATCGCAACTGAAAAGGAACGGAAAGAAAGTTGGAAGGCTAAGGTTCAAGGGTAAAGGATGGTACAAGACCTTCTGCTATAACCAGAGTGGTTTCAAGCTGGTAAAGACAGGGAAAAGACTGACCTGTTACAACTGTCGAAGATTGGAGATATACCAATAAGAGTTCATAGAAAAGTCGAAGGGAGGATAAAACAAGTCATTATAAAGAGGCATAACTCAGGGAAGTGGTTCGCCTGTATATGCGTAGAAAAAGAGGCTGAGATGGAGAAGAGAGAGCCTAAGAGGAGCGTAGGAATAGATGTCGGGCTGAAACACTTTCTAACGGATACTGATGGAAGACAAATTGAGAACCCAAGGTTCTACGAGAGAACGCTCGAAAGGATAAGGGTTCTCCATAGAAACCTATCGAGGAAGAAGAAAGGGTCAAAAAACAGGGAGAAGGCAAGAGTCAAGCTTGCAAAAGCCTACGAGAAGCTGGTAAATCAAAGAGACGACTTCCTCCACAAACTCTCAAGATTCTACGTCAACAACTATAACCTAATCTGCGTTGAGAAACTCAACATGAAAGGCATGGTTAGAAACCATAACTTGGCTGGAAAAATACTGGATGCCTCTTGGGGCAAATTCCTTCAGCTACTGGAGTTCAAGGCTGAAAGAGCTGGAGCTCTGGTGGTGAAGGTGAACCCGAGAGGCACATCGAAGGGTTTGACCTATAAGAATCCCTTGAGGGATTGGATTTCTGCGAATAGAATAAAGATGCGGGGTTGGGGCGACCCCAAGTCGCCTGTGGAGATGAAGCCTCTACGGGTTATACCCGCAAGCCTCATCATTGAAGCAGGAAGCCCACAGGCTTACAGCCGTGGGTAGCTCACGTAAAACGGTTATGGAAAAAGGGGGGGCTTCGACTCTGAAAACAAAGGTCACGTTTTAGACGTGGAAAAACTGGCGGGTTTGACTGAGGCTTTCAAAAAACACTCAGTTTTGTTGGCGTATCTCTTCGGGAGCAGGGGTAGAGGAAGCTTCAGAATCGATAGTGACTATGACATAGCCGTGCTCTTTGAGGGCGAACATGTTGGAATCCTTAGAGAGGCAGAGTTAGCAATAGATGTGGCTAGAAAACTTGAGGTTCCGTCAAGCATGGTTGACATAGCATCATTAAACACCATGGATTACCCGCTGATCGCAAAAGTGCTCAAGGATGGTGTTCCAATATACTCGCAAAATGAAAATCAAAGGAAAGCCTGGGAGAGAAGGGCGTATCAACAAATTCTACAAAACACAGATTTATATGCCATATACACCAAAAGGGCTCTCAGATAAACAATGGCGCCTGCAAGCCAAACGTGGAGCTTAAAACCATATAAAATCTCGAGCCTCTCTTCACGTCCAAACTATCCAAAAACTTCAGAAACTGCGCCGCCTATGAGGGCTCCAAGTAGAGGGGGTAGGTTCAGAATGGCTGATAAAAAGTGCATTATAAAGAATTGAAATTCTGAATAATATTATAAATTAAAAAGGGTTTAAAATAGCAAAAAGCGTATTTGATTGGCGAAGCCCCTAAAAGATAAAATCCGGAAGGAGTGGATCAATATACGCTCAGATTTCGATGCACATCCTAAGAATCGAAAAGGCTGACCAGGTCGTGAGGAACTATTTAGACCTCAAACAACTGACAGCACTATCAGCAAAAGCAATGTCAGAGAAACACCGAGAACAATTTTGAATACGCAACACCTCATCCCATTC
>JBMFKI010000029.1:0-4362 GCA_049972525.1 Bathyarchaeia archaeon | reverse complement strand
GTTTTTTTTCACGGTTATACCGCATTCTTCTCCGAGTTCCATAATCCGCTTCTCGACAAGATTGAAAGCCCAAAAGTTGTGGAGTTTCTGGTTTCCACTTTTGCCGTGGTTTGCTTCAGTTCTGATTCCGTTTAGGTCGCCAATGTGAAGTTCGCCAACTTGCTTTGCCTCCAGAATTGAAAAGATGTTTCTTAACATGGCGTTTATTGCGTGTTTTAGCCTTCTTTGCCTTTTCCTGAATTGTAGTCTAATGCGTTTGGATGTGTGCCTCTTCTTTGGAAGTTTTGATTGTTTTTCCGCTATTTTCTTTATGTGATAAACCCAGTCTGAGAGGACTGCTCTTCCAGAATAGATGATTGGTCTTTCACCTTCTATGTAGAGTGTTGCGAGGTTGCATATGCCCAAATCCAGAGACGCCTTAAAAGCTTCATGGCTCCTTTCGACAAGCAGCTCCGTGTCCATATAACATAAACAGCGATTAGGTTTCAGCCACTATTCTCCTTGCTTCTCTCACAGCCTATACATAGACTTCTTCCTTTAGCCTGAAGCCATGTCTTATCAACTGGTTTAGAACTTCAAGAAACCCGTTCAGGTCTATTTCCTTTTTCTCTAAAGCTTTTAGCAAAACGAAAACAGTCCCTCTGGGTGTCAAGTCTAGTAACCTTGCAGCCTCTCGTGCAGAAACCTCATCCAGCAAAACTTCTCTTAATCCCAACTTTTTTGCAAGAGAGAGGACAGCAACTTCTCCACTCTCTAACTTTATCGGGACTTCCACAATCTCAGTAGTTAAGACCTTAAGCCACCCTTCATCGATTGCTTTCTCGATGACATAAGCATCTCTTTCTTCTAACAGCTTCCCTCTGTCCACAACTTCAATTTTAACTTCCTCAGGAATGAAAACTTCCCCAAAAACCTTCTTCAAAAAGTCTATTTTCCCTACCTTAGCCAAGTAAATTAAAGGAGTGGCGTTAGAAACGATGCCACCCATCTACAAACCCTTCAAGTCTTCCCTCAGCTCCTCTAAAGTGTAAGGAACATGGATTTCTGCGCGCGCGCTAAAAGACATTGTGGGAAAATTTAAATAAGTGGGCAACAAAATATTAGTGGGTTAAAGCCTAATGGAAACTGCGAAAGTAGACGAGAAAGGCAGAGTAATAATTCCTAAAAGCATGCGAGAAAAAGCTAAGGTGAAAGAAGGAAGCTACGTTAAGATAAGGGCTGACGAGAAAAGCATCATCATCGAACCCCTCGAACCCATAGCCGACAAATATTTTGGCGCCTTCAAAATAACGCGATGGCCAGAAGACTTAGACGAATTTATTATTAAGGTTATGAGAAAATGGTGGAGCCGGAAGCCTACGTAGACATAAACGTTTTCATATATTGGCTCGGCAACCACCCCACCTTCGGCAAAAAAGCCCACCAATGGATAAAGAAAATCGAAGAAGCCCCACGAGGAAAATATGTAACATCAACCCTAACCATATATCAAACGCTGGTAATAATAGCTGGCTTAACAGGCAAAAACCTAAAAGACCAAAAACTAGTCGAAGAAATAGTCAACTCGATAAAAAGCCTTCCAGGCCTAACAATAACGCCCCTAACCACAGAAGACATAACCCAAGCAACCAAGCTAACAACAGAATACGATTTAGACTACGAAGACGCCATACACCTAGCTGCCGCACTAAGAAACAAGGCAAAGGAAATAATATCAAACGACAAGGATTTCGACAAAACACCGCTAAAAAGGAAATTCGACTGAAAGCAATAGTAAAGCCTTAAAATGTATACAACCAAGGAGGCAATTCCAAAACTCATTAAATTAAAACGAATCCTTTTTGGATAAAAATTTATGTTAATCCCGCCCGGTCCAGCTGCGCGGTTTATGGAAACTTTGACCTCCGCAGGAAGAAGCGTAGGGCGTTCAGGGGGGAGGGGGGTAGGTTGGTAATGCTGAATTTTTACCTAAAAATTTTGCTTTAATTTTGCTTAAAATTTAACCAAAATGCGCGCGCATTTTCAAAGCAGCAACCAAGATCGCCAGAGGCGAAATAAAACACAAAGAATCAACGGAAAAATGGTTCCCATAAGCCTCAAACAAAAACGAAAGTTGGTACGCGTCGCCGCCTGCGTTGCACAAACTATGAACAAAATCGCCTCCAACATTGACGAACAAGAAATTAATGCCCAACTCAACGAATTAGTTAAAGAAGATTCTCAGAAGACCAAATCTCCATAACCAAAATAGCCCAAATCGTCACCAAGAAATGGGCATAAAAAACGTCAAATTCACAGGCGGCGTAGACGGCGGAAGAGGCTGGAAAGGCGGCGTCAAAAACATGCTACTCGACATAAGCAAGCTTAAAGCCTTAAGGTGGAAGATAGGCGCGTATAGTTGAATTGAGTTTTTAGGAATTTTAAATAGCTTTCATAGCTGTAATGGCAGTCGGCGCGTGGATGGGCTGGACGATGGCGACAACGCCGCCCCAAAACCAATAGAGGAAATCGAAGCCGAAATCAAAACCGAACCAGAAAAGAAAAGGGAATAAGTTTAAAGTGTATTTGACGGCGTTGGATTGTTGTTTTCAATGCTATAATGCTTTGTGTAATAGTTAAGGACGTGTAGAAAAGCTTTTGTTTCATGGGTAGATTCATAAATGTTTATATGGGTTGATTTTTATATTTTTGTGGGTGAATAATTGTGGGAAAAACTAAAATGGATGAGCGGGGTAGAATCCTGATTCCATCGGAGGAGAGGGAGAAGCTTCGCCTTAAACCGGGAACGGAGTTCGATTTGAAGATAGAGAAGGGGATGCTGGTTTTGAAAACCGTAATGCCTAAACCCGTCCAGGTGCAGTCTAAAAAGCAAAATTGGGGTGAAGAAGCCTTTCTAGACGCGGGAGAGGCCACGTTTGGCGATTGAAGACAGGAGAATACTGGATGTTAATGTGTTGGCTATATATTTGGTCAGCGATCACCCTGGAAATGAGTATGTGTCTCCCATAGTTGAGGATGGCCTCAGCGGAGCATACACACCGCTCATATTAGACATTCTCCCAGTGAGAGCCTATTGGATAATGACTGAGAGATGGGGATGCGACAGGGCTGAAAGCGCAAAGGCAGTTAAACACTTCGTGGAAAATTATGACCGCCCACATTACTACTGCCTCCAAAGGCAAACATTAGCCAGAAGCTTTGAACTTTCTGAAAAACTAAGACACAGCGTATACGATTGTGTTTACCTGGCAGCGGCAATGCAGGAAAACGCATCCGCCATCTTAACAACAGATACAGACTTTGAAAAACTTTGCAAAAACTTAAACCTTCAATACATAAACCCTGTTCCAAAAGAGGTGTTGAAACGCTTCCGAAAATGGAAGCAGGAGCCTTAAAATCAAAGCTTTATGAGGCATGCGGCATAAACTTTGAAAACGTTTTAGGCGATTATGCTGCGCCGATGTGTTTCATAAATTGACACTCTCCACGGCTAAGCAGTAGATCAAAATTTTTAGTTTTGTTGTTGTGTACTTCCGCTTTTCATTAGCGTGCAGGCAACAGATGCACATGTGAAAAGATGAATTGATATAAAGGGTGTTAAACGTCACTATGGTTGTGTAGGTGAATGGTTGCCGAAATTTTACTGTTGTTTTGAAGCTTGCTGATGAAGCGTACTATTGCCAGTGTTGCTTTGAAGGCGCAGAGGTACGTTGACAAGGTAGTTGTTTGAGATGACGGTTCTATGAGTATGCTCGGTGAGATGGTGAGCTGTAACGCGCTCAAAATGAGGCGCGCGCGGAGAAGCCTAAATGGAGAGGCGTAGCAAAAATCAGAATGCACGTTGCAATATGCTACGCGTGCATCCTCGCAGTGGCATTATAAAGTGATGTAACAATCGAGGTTTACACCATTCAAAAGTGCATTTAAATTCAAAATTCTGATGAAAAACAGAGAAACGCGCTGGCTCACAACTTTTGGGCGGGTTAAGAGAAAAACTTTCTAGGTTTATCCGGGAAAGAAGTTTATGGTTGTTAAGTGAAAGGAGCACCGCAAAGCATAGTTGACGTTATTTGATATTCAGCGGTTCCAAGGAAATCCCTTAACCTTTTAAGCAGATATTTCTCTCTTCGCTGCGAGCTGCCATACTAATCTTCTCTTCCCCGAAATAAAACAATCGCTTATGAATGTTTAAGTTTCCACTAGAAAGCAAACATTACACGCGCAAGGTTCTGGTGGAGATGAACAGTACGAGAATAAGTACGTATACGATCTCATTTTGAAGTGTTTGGGTAAAGATGATTCTAAAGTAATCTACAAGGAGGCTGAACCGTTCACCACAAGGGTTAAGACGCCTGACTCTTC
>JBMFKI010000028.1:0-4738 GCA_049972525.1 Bathyarchaeia archaeon | reverse complement strand
TTTAAAACTCTTTTAGCCTCCTCCAAAACTTTTAATGGATTATTAACAAAGCATATGGTAACTATGATGAAGACAGCTCCGAAAGAGTTGTCGGCGAACGGTAAATTTTCGCCCTCTCCACGGATAACTGTTATTCCACGTTTCTTTGCAAACTTTAACACGCCAGCAGATACGTCAATTCCATACTCTATTTTTAAGGCCTCCGCAAATCTTCCCGTGCCAACACCTATCTCAAGAAAGGGCGCTTCCAAATTTTTACAAACAGATTTTATACAGGCTTTTTCCAAGTTAAAAGCTGACATGCCGAAAGGTTTTTCATACCATATGTCATATTTTCCCGCATAAGCATCAAATACATGCTCCACGCTAAGGCTGCTATTCCCGTCTTCTTCTCTCAATCATAACGCAGACTCCATGGACGACTTTTATATCATTTTCCTCACAGAATCTTATTGCCTTTTCCGATTCTGAGCCTGGCTGCATCCACACTTTTGTTATTCCAAGTTTCTTACAAGTTTCGACTATACGCTCTGTTACTTCCGGAGGAACCACAACATCAACAACATCAGGTTTTACTGGCAATTTTTCCAAACTTGGATAACACTTGTCGCCCAGAATTTCACGCGAATTAGGATTTACAGGGTACACTCTGTAACCAGCATCTTTAAGGTCTCTATACACTTGATAACCATATTTTCGAGGATCACGGCTAGCCCCAACCACTGCAAAAACATTTCGCTTATCCAAAAACGATTTAATCAATTCTTCATTCATCACGATCACTACACTCTTATGTCCAATAATCATTTTAATGGGGACTCATTTATTAAGGTTATAACGACCATCCAAATCAAGGCTTATCAAGACAGTTAAAAGAGTTTAGATTAGTCCAATGTTTTTCAAGATTTTCTCTACATCAGCTAAGGCTTCTTTTGCATGTAAAACTCCCCCATCCATGCAAGATTCAAAAACTTCCTCATCAAATCTGATTTCTCCAATGGTTTCAAGTTTCAGATTCTCTGCTTTTTCCTTCATAGGCTTTATTATTTTAGGGGTGGCTTTATTTAACACGAGCCAAAATTTCTTATTGAGGCTCCGAAATGTTTCCTTCAGAACTTTTGCCAAAGTTAAGGCTTCAGCTGTTGGATCTGCAACAGTCAGTATAGCATCGCAGCCTTCTTCTACTCCTCTCCCAACATGTTCTATTCCAGCGTCAGTGTCCACTAACACTATTTCATTTTTATTTAGTGTTAAATTTTTGAGCAACGTTTTTGTCAGAAAGTTTAGTGGGCATGCGCAGCCTTCGCCGAAGTTTCTGACTTTGCCTATGGTTACAAGTTTAATTCCTTCATGCGACGTGGAAACATATTCCGAAGGCAAATTATCCAGTTTGACACCTTTGCCAGCCTTTGCTAAAGCCTTCACAATGTTCACTTCACCTTTTGAAAAAAGATTCTTTTTCCCTCCGAGATATTCCACAAGTGGTTTTGGCGGATTTACGCCTAGCAGTTTGGGAAGTAAAACATTGGATTCGTCGGAGTCTATCAAATACACTTTATGGGTTCTGGTTAACACCTTAGCCATTAGAACCGAAACCACAGATTTTCCTGAACCACCTTTTCCACAAACCATTATTTTCAAGTTTGGGCACGCCTCCTTTTTAGAAGCAGCACCGAATTTAGTGTATCGATGGAAACGATTTCAGCATTATCCAAACTTATCTCTTTTAACTCCAAATTTTTAAGTTTAATTCTACCATTTTCTTTGGCGACCAAAGCTATTCCTTCAGCAACAAGCTTTCTACCCGATTTTCCATTATCAACGTAAACCTTTAAAAGACACATACGCATCCCATATCTAAGCTTTTATTCTTTGATTTACACCTCTTGTTATTTTTCCTTATGGGTTATCGCGTTAACGGGACAGTTTTTCTCGCATTCTAAGCAAAATGCACAATCTTTAGGATTCACCACCACGGGCCTCTCGTCAAGCCACTCTAACACACCATAGCTGCAAGCTTTAACGCATTCTCCGCATCCGACGCATTTAGCATAGTCTATTTTTATCTCGATGGTCGTCATGTTTATCAGGTCTAAAGGTAACGCGTTATCTGTAGTTCCAACTTCTGCCTCGGCATTGCGCCTACGATTCTATCCACAAGTTTTCCATATTTAAAAACCAAAAGTGTCGGAATGCTCATAACCTGAAATTGCATGGCAGTTATAGGGTTCTCGTCAACGTTCAGCTTTCCAAAGATGATTTTTCCAGCGTAATCCCTTGCCAACTCTTCGAGTATGGGAGCCACCATTTGACATGGCCCACACCAAGGAGCCCAACAATCAATCACCACAAGCGGATGCCCACTTATTACCTCATTAAATGTTGCATCAGTCACAACTATTGGCTTATTCAGAGCAATTTTCCCTCTTCTTCCTGTTTCACGCATCTTTTCCATCATTTGCCTCAATTTCATTTCTCGTATTCTTTTAAGTTCTTCATCATCCTCCATAACTTATGCCCCAAGTATTAAGGTTCCATTTCAACCCATCGTTTAAGCTTTCTGATTCTTGCATCAAGTTCTTCAATTTCAGCTTGAAGCTCCCTCCTATAGGCTTCTAACATGATTAACTCCTCATAAGGTGTTTGTGGAGGAAGTTGATGAGAATGTGTAAACACGTAGTATGGCTGGTATCCGTAAACATATGCTGGACGACAATACTCCGCATATGGCAACGGAAAATTTAACCACAGCATCATGAGATAATCAAAGTATTCATATGAGTTCCAGGGATAAATTTGGTAGCTGTACATCTCCCACAAGTTTGGGATGTAGCCAGGCGAATAATAGAATTGCCGAGTTGACTCTGAGAAGTACGGTGGCAACCATCGAGTTTGTTGAGCTTGAGGAAACGCTCTTGCTGAATGAGGCGTTGTTATCATGCGTTTTGGCGTAAAATTTGGGCAAGCAGTTCCATTAGGATCTACGACGATGCCACTCATTGTGCAGAGGCCACTACTAAAGCTAGCACATTCTTTATGAGTGTGAAATCCAAAATTTGTTGAACGCCCCATTCCATGTCATCTTTTGTGTGATTATTAACAAAATAATATAAAAACCTTGATGAGTTTAAAAGAGACCCTGAACCTCACATCGATTGGTTCAAAATGTTACTGTCAAAGAGTTTCTTGGATTCTTAAAACATGCCATTTAAAAATCTCTAAGCTGTGGATATTTTGCTTTTGCTTCTTCTAAAATTTTCTGATACCATACTGGAAGTTTAATTTCGTTTATTCTCCTTGATGGAGTATACGGTTTTATGTCGAGTATAGGTGTTCCATTAAACAAGTCCAGATGCTTAACTTTGAGATATCTTCCTTCCCTTTTGACTAGTTCTACTATGGTTAAAGCTAATGGGTTTGGCCTATGCGGAGAATCAGTGCAGAATACGCCTACCTCAGGTAACTTTTCTATGCTGAATCCAAAAAGTTTCAAACGCTTAGGCTTGACTTTGAGAACCTTGCGCTGCTCTTCGGAAACTCTATCAAGAAAAGCGATAATGATTAAATGGGAGAATCCATCAATGCCGCCTAGTCCATCCATGAACTCTTCATGAACTTCTATGATGCCTTCAACTCCTTCATCCAAGCTTGCTCTGACCTCGTTATCACTAAAATCTACATGAACTGTTCCTATGGGCTTAAGCGAAAGAAACATACCTCGCAACTCCAAAGATACACTTAAGAATAGACAATATAAGGCTAAGGTTTTTATTCATTCTCAAAAGAACACATCAAATGAATTCCTGTTTCCCGCCTTTTTCTTGCAATTTCGTTTTCGTTGAGATTCTTTTTAGCAGATGGCAAAGCTCAGGCGGAATTTCACATTCGTTCCTTCCCTTTAGACTTGGCATCATATCTTTGTGTATCTTGCAGATTAGGCCGCTGGACCTTATTGCATGGCAAACTGCACAAATGTTTTCTATGACATCATTTGAAGGTTTGCCGTTTGCCAAATCGCTGGCTATTTTCTCAATTGTTTTAACAGCTTCCTCAGATCTTTCAATTAAGTTCATTGCTGCATCCCCTCTGAGACTGTTAAGGTACTGTGTGACAGCCGCTGGTGTTATCCCCATTTTCTTGGCAACCTCGCTTCTCTTCATTCCATGCTTCTCTATAAGCTCCATTGCAATACGCGCATTTATAGAAGGCAAAAGGTATCGCACCACAACTAAACATGGAGGCTTCAATTCAAACGCCTTCCACGCCGGAAAAGCTTGTTTCCTGAATATTCATGTGAACAACTCACATTTTAAGGTGGTTCGTCAAGCAACATACAATGTCCTTTGAGGAGGCTGCCTTCTAGGCTGTCTTTGCTCGCCACATTTTCTGCAGCTTTGCTCGCAAAGCTCCAAATATTTTTCTTCGCTTTTTAGAACTGCCTCGGCGGCTTTTGCGCATAAATCGCTTGGTTCAGCACAGCCTGCTTTTTTACATAGTTCGGCTATAAAGCTGCACCATTGATGGATGTCTTCTTTTTCAAGCACCGCCCTATTTGTTCGAATGAATAGACAAAGCTCCCGAGCTAAAACACAGGTTTTAATATACTTGATTTGGTTAAGAATTTGCTCTCGAGCTTTTCCGCGGCTTATTTCCAAATCAAATCACGTTAACTTTTAAACTTTTAGTTTTGGCAAGCTCTCCTTTATGGCGTCTGCAACTTTTGTGTTTGGTTTCACCG
>JBMFKI010000027.1:0-5606 GCA_049972525.1 Bathyarchaeia archaeon | reverse complement strand
GTAATACTTTTTTTAACTTTCGTAATACTTATATATTTTACTTGCAATACCTTGTGTAAATGAATTCCAGATACATCGCTGTAATTGTAGTGTTCGTTGCGATTATATCTGTTTGCAGCGCTTTTGCCCACATGATTGCGTGGGTTGGCCATCCTACAATAGGGGCAGTAGTGGTTACTTTCCTCTACTTAACGTCTTATGGCATAACGGATAAGCTGGGAGTTCCAACAGTAATTGGGCTATTGGTGGGAATAATAAACGGCTTTATATTCGGCTCACCTCTCGCGCCTGTTGTGCATCTTGTCCGCGGTGGGATTTTTGACTTATATTTCTTTCTAAGTCATCATAAATTGTGTTGTAAAAAATGCGTTGTCACATCCGGTATGTTGTCTTTTTATGGGACGATGATTGTGATATTCGCGCTTTACACTTTTTTCGGTTTACCTTTTACTTCTTGGTGGATTTGGTTCATAGTTGTAGGTATACCAAGTACATTATTGACCGTTCCTGGCAGTTTGCTCGCGTTAAAGTATAGGCAGACACTGCGGAAGATTGCTCTAGGGTGAGCATATGGTTAGGCACAAAATCGTTATGGTTGGTTATCAGTTTAGACCATGTCTTCTGGATACCGTTAGAAAGGTTAATGAGGTCTTGGGAGGGGTTCTTGATTTCAGATTTTACAATACATATGATGTTGACGGTGGACTTGTTGACGCTCAAAAATTTGTGGAGGATCTGAGGAGCTCTTCAGTGGTTTTGCTAGATGTTAGGGGCGGCGATGCTGTGAGCAAAATAATTTGCGAGGAGCTTAAAGGTTTAAAAAATACGGTTGTTGTTTTTGTCGGGGGCTCTCCAGAAATAATCAATCTTACAAGGCTTGGAAGTTTCTCTTTAAGTAGGTTTGCGGGTCTGAAAGAGAAACCTCTGTTTAGATGGATTTTCAAGAAAAGCAAGGTAGATTATGGAACAATCCTGAAAATGCGTGAAAGGTTTGAAAAACTTGGCGGGGCATTGCCTGCAGGAATGCTTAAACACGCCAGAAACTACAGTCTACTTCTTAAATATTATGACATGCCGTCATTTCAGAACTATTACGCGATGCTTCTTTTATTGTTGAAAGAGTATTGCAAGGCAAGGATTGACGTCGATGTTCCTGAACCTGTGGTTATGCCTTCGATGGGGATTAAAAACTTCAAGACCGAGGAAATCTATACTGACGTAAGGCGTCACTTGCAATCGTATGAGTTCAGCGATCGCCCATTGGTTGCCATACTCTTCTACGGCGGTTATCATTATGATCAATCATATCCTGCGGCAAAACTTTTAACAGAAAAACTTGAAGAGCTTGGTTTGGGCGCCGTTCCAATATTCTGCTCAGATTTAAGGTATTATCTTGCAATAGAAAAGTTCATGTTTCTTGATGGAAAGCCCATTGTTGAAGCTTTCATCGATTTATTATGGTTTAGGCTTGCGGGAGGACCTATCGGCGGGGACCACGATACAACTAAAGAATTGCTTTTGAGGTTGAATGTTCCTGCTCTGCATGGCGTGCATCTATCTTCAAATACTGTGGATGAATGGTTTGAGTCAAAGCACGGTTTACCCCCAGTAGAGGTGGTTACAACGGTTATTCTGCCCGAGCTGGACGGCAGAAACGAGCCGGTGGTGACCCATGCAGTCAAAAAGAGGATGACCGAGGGCGTAAAGCTTGAGGAATATGTTGCTATCGAAGATCGTGTTGAAAAGCTAGCGCAGAGAGCCGCAAAATGGGTCAACCTCAGAAGAAAACCAAACAGTCAAAAAAGAATAGCGATAATCCTTTACAACTACCCTCCTGGAGAAGAGAACATTGGAAAAGCGGCCAACCTGGACGTCTTTGAAAGCTTATCAAGGCTTTTGAAGGCAATGAAAGAAAAAGGATACCATGTAACAGATACGCCATCAGGCAAAGATCTGAAGGATATCTTCATCACAAGGGGGCTTGTTAATTCTGGAGAATGGATACAAACTCCTACAAAACTCGATGAAATGATCAAAATGTCTCTAGAAAAATATTGCAAAATATTGGAAGGATTTCCTGAGAAACCCAGAAACGCCATACTAAGGGAATGGGGGCCTCCTCCTGGAGACATAATGGTGTATGAGTCATCTCTAATAATTCCTGGCGTAATTTTTGGAAACGTCTTCGTCGGTCTTCAACCTTCTCGAGGTGTCCATGAAGACGCCTCCAAAATTTATCACGATAAGGATTTGCCTCCACACCATCAATATGTCGCCTTCTACGGTTGGGTTAAAGACGAATTTGGAGCAGACGCCATCATGCATCTTGGAACACATGGCACACTGGAGTTTCTACCCGGAAAAGAAGTTGGCCTTTCATCAGACTGCTTCCCAGACATTCTGATAGCCGACATTCCAAACATTTACGTTTACCACGCGGTTAATTCTTCAGAGTCCTCAATAGCAAAAAGACGCAGCTACGCCACAATAATAAACCATGCCAGTCCGCCCATGGTGACCAGCGGGTTATACGGGGAATTTGAGGAGTTAGAGAGGCTTACAATCGAGTATTTTGACTCTCTACAATATGGCAAAGATAGGGCATATGAGGTTGCGAGAAGAGTTTTGGAGAAAGCGCAAAAGTACGGGTTAGGATCAAGTGTTGAGGAAATTTACGACAAAATACAGGATTTTAAGCGCTCAATAATTCCCAGAGGGTTGCATGTTCTCGGAGATAAGCCATCAATGGACGAAGTTATCGCCTACCTAACGTTCTTGTCAAGATATGATAGGGGTGAAATCCGAAGCTTACACAGACTTATTTTAGAGTCTAAGGGGCTGAACTATGCAGAGGTTCTTGAGAAACCTCACAACATGTCCCATGATGGAAGAAGATACTCTGAGGTTTTGAGCGATGTGGAGGAAATGGTTAAGAATCTTATAACTGAATATATCCAAAATGGTTCGACGCCTAAGCTGAATAATGTAAACATGAATGAGGTTTTGAAGACACTTAACTTCCTAAAAGATGTTTATGGGAGAATTGTATCTTCTGATGAAATCGGTGTAGTGTTAAAGGCTCTTGAGGGAAAGTTTGTGGAGCCGGGGCCAGGCGGGGACTTCATCAGAACACCTGAAGTTTACCCAACGGGGAGGAATACGTACCAGCTTGACCCTACAAACATACCTACGGAGGTTGCGATGGAAAGGGGAAGAAAAATAGCTGAGGATTACCTTAGAAACTTTTACAAAAAGCATGGAAAGTATCCTAAGGTTGTTAGCGTGGTGTTATGGGCTTTTGAAACCATGAAGACTGGAGGGGAGACCATTGCAGCTGTATTTCACCTTCTAGGCGTTAAGCCCGTTTGGAAAAGCATATACATAAGGGATTTAGCGGTTATACCGCTTTCAGAGCTTGGAAGGCCTAGAATAGACGTGGTAGTCACAATCTGCGGAATTTTCCGCGACACATTCTATAACCTTGTTGAACTCCTAGACAAGGCCGTTCGACAGGTAGCAACGCTTGAGGAGCCGGAAGAAATGAACTATGTTAAGGCTAACATCCGCAAAATGGAAAGCGTTTACGGGGAAGACGCGTCTCTTAGAATTTTTGGTCCTCCTGAGGGCTTATACGCGACAAGTTTAACTAAGCTGATAGAGTCTTCAGAGTGGAAGAGTGAAGCTGAACTTGTAAATGCCTACATGGAAAGCATGAAATTTGCATATGGTGAAAAAAGACGAAGCGTTGAGGCTGAAAAGCTGCTGGATTCGCTGTTGTCAAATGTTGAGGTAGTTACGCAGATAAGGGACACGGTGGACTACGAAATAACCGATCTAGACCATTATTATGAATTCTTAGGCGGGTTAACGAAAGCTGTTGAGAGCCGAAGCGGGAAGCGTCCACTAGTTCTTGTGGCGGACACAACTAGGGAAACTACAAAGGTGGAGGATGCAGGCGAATCCGTTAAAAGGGGCATAGTTACGAGGACCATTAATCCTAAATGGTTGGACGCGATGATTAAGCACGGCTTTAACGGGGCAACTAAAATAGCTGACAGGGTTGAATATATGCTCGGTTTATCAGCAACGCTCGGAGGAGTCGAAGACTGGATGTGGAGCAAAGTGGCTGAAAACCTCATATTTGACAAAGAAAGAGCGGAAAGAATAAAGGATGCAAATGTTTGGGCATTTCGAAAAATCATTGGAAAACTCCTTGAGGCAGCTAAGCGTGGATATTGGAAGGCTGATAAGCAAACCCTTGAAAGGCTTGAAGATGAATATCTAAAGACCGAGGAGATTCTTGAATCAGAAGAATAATGGATGAGAACTATGCCGCATCATATAAGATTCACTTTTCCTTTTGCTGCGATAGTTGGTCAAGAAAAGATGAAGAAAGCTCTGCTGTTAAACGCTATAAACCCAAGGATAGGCGGGGTTCTGATACGCGGACAGAAGGGCACAGGAAAATCGACAGCTGTTAGGGCGTTAGCGGAACTTCTACCAGAAATAAAAGTCGTAAAGGACTGCCCGTTTAACTGTAATCCGGAAAACCCGCTTGAAATGTGCGATTCCTGCTATGAGAGGTATAAAAGTGGAGAGAAGCTCGAATGGATTAAAAGAAAGGTTAGGATAGTAAACCTGCCTCTTAACGCAACAGTAGATAGAGTTGCAGGAACACTTAACATAGAGAAAGCGTTAAAGGAAGGGATAAAGGCTCTTGATCCAGGGCTCCTTGCTGAAGCGAACAGGGGCATACTATACATTGATGAAGTTAATCTGCTTGACGACTATGTGGCTGACATACTGCTCGATGCGGCGGCCAGTGGAGTGAACATAGTTGAAAGGGAAAACGTTTCGGTATCGCATCCAAGCCGCTTCATCCTCATAGGCACAATGAACCCTGAAGAAGGCGAGCTTAGACCCCAATTGCTTGACAGGTTTGGGCTTCAGGTTGAAGTTGAACCCATAACCGATCCAGTCCTCCAGGCTGAAATCGTAAAGAGAGTTGAGGAGTTCGAGGCAAACCCGGAAAGATTCATAGCCAAATATCAACAAGCTCAAAACGACTTAAAAACCAAAATTGAGAAGGCTCAGAGAATTCTGCCAAAAGTCCAAGTGCCAGAAGACACCCTCTACAAAATTGTAAATGTCTGCTCAAAACTAGCAATAAGCAACAGGGCACCCATAGTTATAACGCGAACAGCCAAAACAATCGCAGCCTTCAATGAACGCGAAACAGTAAATGGGGAAGACGTATTAGAAGCCATGGAACTCGCCCTACCCCACCGTATGAGGAAAAAACCCTTTGAACGACCACAAATTCCTCGTGAAATATTAGAAGAACTCCTTTTAAGGAGCGCGGGAGAAAACCCTAAAGCGGTGAATGGAGAGAAAAATAGTCAACGTAACAACCATGATACGGCAAGCCAACAGTTTAAAGAGAAAATATTCAACGCAAATTCTCCCATATTCATCGACATTAAACAGCAAAAGAAACAAAGAATTTTTGGATCCAGTGGAAAAGCATCAAGCATAAATTCTATCGGAAGTAAGAAGGGAGCATACATTTATAGCACTATGCCTAAAGATAAACCAATAGACATAGC
>JBMFKI010000026.1:0-5845 GCA_049972525.1 Bathyarchaeia archaeon | reverse complement strand
TGGTGGAAAGGCGAGCTGCGATAAAGAAAGCACTCGATGAAAAAATAAAGCAGCTAACAAGAAGGGAGTAGAGAATGGACGCTTTCAAAACAATAAAGCGCCTATCAACAGTACTTCTGATGCTCTCCTTCTTCTCCTTCACAGCTATACCCATCACAAATGTGATAGGCGTCTCTCCGCCAAGCCAACTTAGCGATATAACAGAGTTCATAAGGCTTGCAATAGTATTTATATTCGCAGTAATAGCAGTAATCGTCCTAATAATCTTCGTAGTTGGATACTTTATTCTTACTGGATGGCGCAACTATAAGGCTATACCAAAATTTGTAAGGCTGTTTATCGCTTTCATCCTAGGATACGTGGCCTTCACATTTTCTGGTCCAATAGCAATGCTCATCTCAGTACCAATACTGCCAATAATCATCGCAGCAATAGTGCTGTGGGCAGTTCTAAGGTCAATAAACATACTAGCTGACAAAGCCTACAGCCAAAAAGGCAATGCCATCCAAATTGAGAAAGCCATTGCCAGTGCAAAATCATTCATGAGTAAAATGGATCCTTCAACGAGAGAGTTCTCCATACAAGAATCAAGAATAGCCGACGGAGCATGGGAAGTGCTTCTATACGCGAAGAATTCAGGACAAAAGTACAGGATAAAGATTGACGGCTCCACGGGGAGCGTGATAGCATGGGCGAAAGAAGCATAGTAGGAATGACTTCAATCAGAAGCATTAAACGCTCCACCTTTCTCTACGCCTTAGCAGCCTGCATAACCACAGCCATTACAATAGCCATAGGCTTAAACGGCCTTACAGACGTGCCGCTAATTTTCCAAGCATTTGAAACAATACAAAACGTAACAGGAAAAATAACCAACACCCTTCCCTTTGATCCAATACTAGTTCTACCCTTCATAACTGCGGCAACTATAGCACTAAAACTTAAAAAGAAAATCAAAAACAGCGAAACGCCAGACAAAACTGCTTTCCTATACTGTAAGCCTGAAAAAACCTTAAAAGTGAAAAATCCAGCTGAGCAAAGAGTAAAAATAGTGGCTTCAGCCCCATCCCAGTACTTAAGGGAGATTGTCAAGCGAGTTTACACTGAAATCAATGATGTTTATGGAAAAGTGCCATTATGGGTGAGATACAACATGAACACGCTGGGCTACTCCTGGAGCCTCAACAACGTTAAAGCCTCCCATGACATCCACGTATACGGAGAAAGCACATACGTCCAAAGATTCCTAACGAGAATAAACGAAGAACTGCAAACACTAAAGAAAAACGCTTCAACAAACCTGGTGACCATTCATTCCATTGAACCTGAAACCGCTACGTCAAAGATAGGCGAATCAGACCAAGATGAACAACCCTACCCCAAAGAAATTAAAAGTGCAGTAAAAGAACAGGATAATTTCAACTTGATAAGCGGATTAGGTCTCTTTGCAGTCACCTTATTAACTCTTCTCGCCAGCAATACTTGGATGAAAAAGCGCGTGGTAGACAGCAGCAGTTCAGCAGTTGACGAAGGAAAGGCTTTAAAAAACGCGTTAGAAGCTATCAAGAAACTTGGCTTTGAAAACCAAGAATTAAAAGCGCAAAGAAAGTGCGAAGACGGTTGGGCGTTCCAGTTCAGTGACTATGAAATCTTTGTCAACCACCAAGGCATGGTTACAGGCGTTAGGAGGAATGCGTAAGATGGAAATAAAAATAGAAGATTTTCTCTCTCCAGCTGTTGAAATCCTTTGGGACGCTATTGGAGCAAAGAAATCCATAGGAGGCATAAACATAAAACAACTTCTAATAAAACAATTGTACTTGGCTTTATCAGAAGGATTCTATAAAGACCAGGAAGGCAGTGTCGCTGAAACTTCAACTAACGAGTTAAAACGAATAATTTCAGACTTGATGAAGCTTCGCAGAATAGCCCTAAAAATGCAATCCAAAGAAAGAAAAATACTGTTTTATATGCTTTTATTGGCGCTAGCCGCAGCCATGCTGGAAAGCGAAGCCGTCGAAAAGATCTAGAAGGGAGTAACGCGTAATGGATGACAAAAACAGCCAAAACAACATGGTAAACTGGCTTTGGCGTTACGGAGCACCAATGATAGCCAGCGCAATACTAGTTGCAGACATATTCATCACCGCTAAGAAACTTCAAACATCCAAAGCTGGAAATGGCGACTTGTATGCTGAAGGTTTCACCGCGAATTTAGACAACCTTGACATAAACGTAAACGGTTTAGTGTTAAAGGAAAAGCCCAAAGTCACCTTCAACGACATTGGCGGCCTAGACGAAGTTAAAGAAATTTTAAAGCTGGAAGTGGTATACCCGAAAATTAAAGGCGAACTTTACAGTTTATACGATAAAAAACCCGGAAGCGGAATACTGCTCTTCGGCCCCCCGGGATGCGGGAAAACACTTATCGCCAAAGCCCTAGCAAATGAATGCGGCTCCAACGTCAAATTTATTGCTCCTATGATCAGTGACATTATGTCCAAATGGGTAGGGGACTCAGAAAAAATAATCACAGCAATATTCAATTATGCAAAAAACCTTGGAGAATGCGTAATTTTCCTCGACGAGATAGATTCCCTCCTGCCAAGAAGCGGCCCATCATACATGAAGAGGATCAAGAACACTTTCCTCCAATGCATCGACGGAATAAGCTCCAAAAAAGAAAACCTCCTAATTGTAGGTGCAACTAACGCTCCTTGGTTGCTGGACCCAGCGGCGAGAAGGCCTGGAAGATTTGACAAAATCATTTACGTTCCACCACCAGACTTTCAAGCCAGAAAAAGCATATTCCAAATACACCTTAGAGGGTTACTCCAAACGGGAATGCTCAGCAAAGACGTTAACATAGACGAACTTGCATTACTAACAAAAGGATACACAGGCGCAGACATAAAAGCCATATGCGAAGAAGCAAAAGAAACAGCCCTAAAACAAGCACTAACTCAAGGAAATGTTAGGCAAGTTTCCATGCAAGATCTAGTCACAGCAATAAGAAAAAGAAAACCATCAACACTCCCATGGATAATAGAGGCTATCAGATCCATAAAAAGATACAAAGCCTACGAATTTTACGAAATAATTAAAGAAAAAACCGATACAACAGACAGTAGTCTCAGCTTGTGAGGCTGCCCAGATAAGCCATCAACCACAACATCATTCCTATATACTAAGTGGACAGCCCCCAGCTTGTCATGCTAAAGTTTAAGTATTCTGCTCTATAGTGGTGCTGAGAGGATTTTATCATGACAAGCCGAGACAACCCAACAGACAACAATAACCAAAGTAGCTAATAAAAGCAAATCATCGATGCAAGCAAAATTTATATAAAAAATAGAATATTAAATAGGTTAAGGCAAGTAAAAATAGAGATAGGGGATGGATTGTGAGTGAGTTAAGTGAGCAGTGGTTTAGTGTAATTGAAGTGTCGATGAAGCATTATGGATTTATTATGCCTTCAACACTAGCATCAGAGCTTAACATGAGCTTGAAAGATGCTAAAAAGATTTTGGATGAATTTGTGTCCTCCGGAGAAGCTCGTCAACTAAAAACTCCCTTTGGCAAAATTTACGATATTCCAAGTGTTAGAATTTTTTTGCTTGATATGGATCGAAAAATCCTGAAACTTTTGTCAGACTTTGGAGGTTCTTGCAATAGAATCATGCTCTTCAATATGTCTGGACTACCAAATGTTGAATTATTTAACGAGGTAATGGAGAGACTTGAAAGACTCGGCTTAGTCTCTTTCGATGAGACATCCAACAGTTACTCGATACCTTTCTTCAAATTTCAAAACCATGAGAAGGCACGAGAAATAGGTAAAAACAAAGTCACACCCGTTTTGAGCATAAAAAAGGAGATGATGATAAAAGAAGTAGCGGTAAATATTAAGTTAAATAGGGCGGCTCGAGAACTCGCCGGTCTGATTCAAGAAGTCAAGAAAAAGCTTGGGCCATCAAATAAAAAATTTATGTTTAGGGCACAAAAATGGTGCGACAAAATTAACGAAAGAGCGAGATCTTTGGCATCGGAGATTCTTGAACTGCTACGCATGAAATTTCCATTTTGTCCTGCTTTAGAATATAATACAAAGACAAAATGTGCTGAGTTGGCGCAAAGACTACCGCTTATGGAGCTCGTCTTTACAACAGAGTCTACTGTTTATTGGAATTTTGGGATTGGAGAATTCTACCAAGATCTTGTGAAGTTAGCGACTTCTGAGGAGCTTGCCAATGAATTATATAAACCTGTTTATAAGATGCTCTGTGTCATTTTAGATAGAGGTTTAAACGATGATAATCAAAAGGAATTTAGAGCTGACCTTTTTAGGAGAGCTATGGATTTAGCGGTTGAAAATGATTTAATTGGAAAAAAGCCTTCAATATATATCAAGTGCCCGCGTTGTAAAAATGTGATTAGTGGATACGAGGATATTTGTCCAGCTTGCGGTTTTGACACGCTACTTTTAGTCAAACTCAAAAAGCCAGAACCTAGGTTTGTTCAAAGAATTGGAGAGAAATGGATAGCCTTTTTTGAAATTCCCCTTCTCTCATTAGATCTGCCGTCGGAAATAAACATTGCTCCATCCTTGTATATTAATCTCTCTGAACATTATGCTCCAGATATCGAAAGCTTTTTTGAGGAGGGATATCCTGATGATTATTATCGAGAGTTTTACGCTGATATCAATATCCTTAAGCCACCCAAAAAACAATACAAGGTTGAGGGAGAAAAAGACGATATTATTAAAAAGCTTGATTCGTATATCTCCCATATAAAGGAACATTTTTCAATGATTTACCGCCAAGAGGTGATAGAACATAAATGTACCAAGAAGGAACTTTATTATTCGGAAGATGAATTTGTCAATATCGCTTTCAACAAAGTAATGAAGGTTTATACGCCGCGTCTAGATTCTCACCCAATAAGATTTGTATAGGAATTTTATTCGCTTAAATTTTACTGTGCACAAAAACAACCACTTATATAATGGAAATTGTCACGAGCGAAAACCCTGTATAAAAGGCATATTCATAAATGGGTAGTGTAGTCTCGTTAGGAAAATTATTGCTAAAAATTCTAGTTTAATATGATGCTTGAGAACATAAATCCTAACACAACTCCACTACCAGCTCGTCAACTCAAAACTTCCTTTGGCAAAATTTACGATATTCCAAGTGTTTCCAAGCGTGTCTTCCGGAGAAACACATATATTTTAGAGAAAACAAAGATGTTAGAGCAGTAAAAGCGAGAAAAGAATTGGATGAGGATTAATATGGGCTTGAGTTTTCTCTCCAATCTTATACAAGAAGAACCAGAAATTGCATCTCAAATTGAATGGGTGCATACAATAGGCGCATTCTCGTTGGTTCTTTTTGTCGCTGGTATAGGTTTAATGTTTGCAGGATTTACATCGTACTTAAAGCCTCGCCTTTCAAGGCGGGGATACAGAGCAATAGGTTTATAAGCCTGCATTCTCTAGTGTATTCTAAGAGTGGCCTAGGTGGGCGAATCTCTAGAGTGGATGAGGCTTAGGAGCACTAGGCATGTTAGGTATTGGTGTGCGTATCATTTCGTCTGGATTCCAAAGTATCGTAAAGATATTTTTGTTGGTGATGTTGCAGAGTACACTAAAGAGGTCTTAAAGAAAATCGTTGAAGAGCTGAGTTGCGAACCCATCTCTGTTGAGGTTATGCCTGATCATGTTCACGTGTTTGTCCTATGCCCACCTAGACTATCCCCAGCCTATGTCACAAACTACTTGAAGGGTAAGAGCGCTAGAAGGATACTACAGAGATTCCCAGAGTTGAAGGGCAAGGCTAGATAC
>JBMFKI010000025.1:0-6099 GCA_049972525.1 Bathyarchaeia archaeon | reverse complement strand
CCACGCATGTTCCACAACCGTGGCACATTGCAGTTATTACTTGCGCTGGCTTTTTCTCTTCAGCCCTTATTGCTCCGTACGGACATCTTTCAGCGCATATGCCGCATTTTGTTGTGACATTTCTGCATTTCGCGGCGTCGACGACAGCCACTATTGGTTCTATCTTCCACTTCGGCTTAGAAAGCACGGTTGCTGCTCTTGCTGCTGCGCCGCTTCCTTGTGAAACGCTGTAGGGTATATCCTTTGGTGCTTGGCATGCTCCAGCTAAGAATATCCCATCGGTTGGTGCGTCTAAGGGTTTGAGCTTTGGGTGGCTTTCCATGAAGAAGCCGTCTGCACCGCGTGTTAGGTTTAAAATTCGCGCTATTTCATCTGAGCCCTTTTTAGGTATGGCTGCTGTTGCGAGAACAACCATTTCTGTTTCGATTTCTATTGGTTGCCCAAGTGTCATATCTTCAGCGTGAATAAGCAGGTTCTTTGTTTCTGGAATCTCTAAAATGCGGCTTACCCTTCCGCGAATGAAGTTTACGCCCAGCTCTCTTGCCCTCTGGTAGAATTCTTCAAATCCCTTGAAGTTGGTTCGCATATCCATGTAGAAAACGTAGACTTCCACATTTTCCTTGTATTTCTCCTTAAGCTGGACAACATGCTTCAAAGTGTACATACAGCAGAAGTTTGAGCAATACGGGTACTTATTCACATCTCGTGAGCCAACACACTGGATGAAAGCTACGCTGTGGGGTTTTTTGCCGTCAGAAGCCCTAACGACTTTGCCGCCAGTCGGTCCAGCAGCGAGGATAAGCCTCTCAAACTCAAGGGACGTCATCACATTCGTGTATTTTCCATAACCATAAAGCGGCATGTCATAGGGTAGATAAACGTCATATCCAGTCGCAACGATTATTGCGCCTACTTCTAGCTCAACTTCTTCTGGCTGCTGTTCAAAGTTTATGGCTTGCCTCGCCCCACAAGCATCAACACACTTGTAACATTCTATGCAGTAATCCTTGTTTATCGTGTAGACAAGTGGAACAGCTTGGTCAAATGGAACCGATATTGCTTTCCTAACGCCCAAGTTCATGTCCCACTCATTTGGATATTCAATTGGGCAAGCGTCTTTGCATTCCCCGCAGCCAGTGCAGTTTTCAGCAATCACGTAACGTGGGTTCTTCCTAATCTTAACCCTGAAGTTGCCAATGTATCCGCTTACGCTTAATAGGTCGGCAAAAGCAATTATTTCGATGTTTGGATGTCTGCCAACATCAACCATCTTTGGTCCTTCAATGCAGATTGAGCAGTCTAATGTTGGAAAGGTCTTGTCCAGCTGCGCCATGTGTCCGCCTATGCTTTCACCTTTTTCTAGCAGGTAAACCTTAAAGCCCATTTCCGCCAGGTCTAGAGCTGAATTGATTCCAGCTATTCCGCCGCCAATTACGAGCGCCTTATTCGTAACTGGAACCTCTATTGTCTGCAAGGGTTGAAGTAACCTAACCTTAGCAACTGCCATCTTTATTAAGTCCTTGGCTTTTTCCGTTGCCTCCTTAGGCTTGCTTGAATGGCACCATGAGGAGAATTCGCGGATGTTCGCCATCTCGAATAGGTATGGGTTCAAGTTAGCGTCTGAAACCGTCCTTCTAAAGGTAGGTTCATGCATCCGCGGTGAGCATGCTGCAACCACAACACGGTTAAGCTTATGCTCCTTTATCGCCTTCCTAATTTCCTCCTGCCCAGGGTCTGCACATGTGTAGCGGTTATCCTTAACGTAAACAACATTTGGCAGGGTTTTCGCGTATTCAACAAGCTCCTTTATGTCTAAAACTCCAGCTATGTTTAAGCCGCAGTGGCATATGAAAACTCCAATTCTCGGTTCTTCAGCCATTTTATGCACTCTTCCAACTAAACCGTTTTTCTACAGACTCCAAAACCTTCTGGGAACTTTTCGCCTTCAACTCCTTACTCATCTCTATAGGCGAGGCTATCCTCTCCAAAACTTTATTCCATGCTCCAGAGCGAATTGGCGTGTGAAAAACCCTTGTTCTTTTGAGTTCTAGGGCTTCTTCAACCGGACAGACAATCTTGCACGTTCCACAATAAACACAAAAAAGCTCATTCACGCGCACTTTCTTATTCTCTTCAGAAAAGTAAAGTGCCCCTTTTATTGGACAAACATCTAGGCAGTCTGTACAACCTTCTGGACACTTCTCCTCATGAATTACTATTCTTCCTTGAAGGAATTTTCGCACTTGCATGACGCCTTCTGGGCACTTAACTTCGCATAGCCTACAACATGGACAATGCTCCTTATCAATGTCAACGTGCACTTTAAGCGTTTTCTTCTGTTTTTTGGTTAGGGATTTTAGGTTTTCAACGGTTTTTCCGTCTGGCGTTAGCCTTGTGATTTTTATTAGGTTAAGTGGGCAAACCTCTTCGCATTCACTGCAGTCCACTGGGCATTTGCTTGAGTCAACTTTTATGTCCCGTATAAGCTGTGGGAAACTTTCTTTTTCAACAATAGAGAGTGCATGTTCACCGTTAACTGTTACTTTTATGGCCCCGTATGGACATAGCACGTCGCATATTCCGCAGAAATTGCATTTATTCAAGTCTATGTCAACTTTGGCTCTTCTTGCCTTTTCTCCTTGAACCCTAGGCTGCTTTTCAACTTTTACTGCCTCTTTTGGACAAGCCAAAGCGCAGATTTGACAGCCGACGCACAAGTTTCTGTCAAGAATAAGCCTGTAATTTTTAACGTGTAAAATCCACTCTAGCGTTAAGGCTTTCGCCGTTTCAGTTTTCGTTGTTTTTAACGGCATTTAGCATCAGCCAACCTTCGTTCTTGGTATGCCATTTATAATGGAAATATAGCCTATGTTCAGCAACCATATATAGTTTAGTTTTAAATTTGTAAAATTTTTACATTAAAGTTTGACGCAAACAGCTACGTAGCATTTCAGGTTTCCATTTTTAAAAGCAACGATGTTTAAAGCGGCGTCAGACAGCAATTTTTTGAATTCCTTTAAGTTGAAAGCCTTCTTCATGCCGGTAACAACGATTTTGGCATTTTCCTTCGTAACGCGATTAATTTCTTTTAAAGTTTCGTTTGGTTTTGGCATGTTTTGAAGAAGAGTTATTCCAAAAATGTAATCGAAGGCGCATTCTCTAATAGGCATGTTGTCAGCATCAGCCAAAACTAGGTGAATATTTCCGAAATTTTTAGTTCTTTGTTTAGCCTTTAGTAAAGTTTTCCTTGAAACATCAAGTCCCACAACTTTTTCTGCTTTGTCAGCAACATAATTGAATAAAATTCCTGTTCCGCAGCCAACATCAAGGATTGCGCAGTGCCTCTTGACTTTAATCTCTTTAAGTGCAGTTTCAATTTTCATTTTTTGTTCTTCAGCATAGCGCATTTCGTAAATATCTGCCGTCACATCATAACGCTGCATTATCTCGCGTTTTTTATTCCAACTGCTCATAAGCTGTTCTCACAGAAGTCTTATGTAGCTAGTGTTCTTGTAAATTTATTGGCGGAGACATTGACGAGCTATAAGCCACTAACCGTTTTAGTAAATCCAAACGTTGTGGAAGCAGAAAAAATTGTTAGAGAGGCTGTTTCGCATCGTAGGACGCTGCTTGTTGTTGGAAATTGTTGGGTACACTACTTGGGCAGAGCAAAGTCTAAACTTGAACCAGGAGAACGCATACTAATAATTAAAGAAGACGGCTCCCTTCTCGTCCATCGTTCAGTTGGTTATGAACCAGTCAACTGGCAGCCTCCAGGATGCATTTTTCATGTGCAAATCCGAGATGCAGTTTTGGAGATTCACGCTGTTAGGCAAAAGCCTTCGGAATCTGTTAAAGTGTTTTTTGACGATGTTAGGCTGGTTTCAGCCCTAAGTTTAATGGACTCTGGAGAATTTGCGCTGTATGCAAGTGAGGAGGATATGCATAGGGCTATACTGCTTGAGCCTTCAATTTTGGAAGAGGGTTTTAAACCAGTAAGTTACGAGAAGAAGGTTGAGCCTGGCTTTGTGGACGTTTATGGTGTTGACAAGAACGGGAAACTTGTTGTCGTAGAAATAAAGCGCAAAACAGCTGGTAAGGATGCTGTTTTCCAGCTTGCCAAATACATAGAAGCTGTTAGGGCTAAATCTAACAGGGAAGTTAGGGGAATCCTCGCTGCACCGGACATTGCGAAAGACGTCCAAAAACTGCTGCTTACTCTTGGACTTGAGTTTAAGACATTAAACCCAAAGAAGTGCGCGGAAATCCTAAAGAGAACTGAGGCTATTAAGCTTGAAAAATTCTTTAAAGAGGCTGAAAAAGTTGATTCATAAAATTGTCCCATTAGCCTTTGACAGTTTCGGTGTGCGTTCAATGGCAACTTTCGTTGAAACAGACGACGTGAAGATTCTCATAGACCCTGGGGCGTCTCTTGCCCCTCTGCGTTATGGTTTAGAGCCGCATCCAATGGAATGGGAGAGACTTAATGATGCTTGGGAAACCATAAAGCAGTATGCAGAAAACGCTGACGTTATGGTGGTAACGCATTACCATTATGACCATCACGACCCAGATTATCCAGAACTTTACAGGAGCAAGACTGTTTTCATAAAGCACCCTACTGAAAACATAAATAGAAGTCAGAAAGAGCGAGCGGCACTTTTCCTTGAAGCAATAAGGGGCATGCCTAAAAAACTGGAAATTGCTGATGGAAGGAGCTTCCAACTTGGCGGGACAAAAGTAAGTTTTTCAAAAGCTGTTTGTCATGGAACGAATCCACGCCTAGGATATGTAACAGAAGTCAGCATAAAATGCGGCAGCGAAGGTTTCCTCTTTACATCTGATGTTGAGGGTCCGTCGCTTGAAGAGCAAATAAGCTTCATTCTTGAAGAGAAACCTAATGTTCTATTTGTTGATGGGCCAATGACTTATATGCTTGGCTATCGCTATTCCTTCAAAAGCCTGGAAGATTCAAACAACAATCTCATTAAAGCCATAAAGCAAACGCAGGTTCAAACGCTTGTTTTGGATCATCACTTCTTAAGAGACTTAAATTATAAGTTGAGAATAAAGCCCGTTTATGAGGCTGCAGAAGAGCGCGGAGTAAGCGTGATAACCGCGGCGGAATACGGTGGAAGAAAAATTGAGATGCTTGAGGCTTTGAGAAAGGAGTTATATGCAAAATACGGCGAAAAGGAGTTTAAAGTTGAGAGGCGCATATTAAAAAGTGACTAGCCTTCTAAGGAAAGGTAAATTAACATGTTCGATTATCTGGTTTTGGGTTTACATATGAACATTTGGAAGGATATTCCGCCTGGAGATAAGCCTCCACAACTGCTCAACATGATAGTTGAAGTCATAAGCGGTTCAAGAGACAAGTATGAGTATAACATTAAATGGGAATCATTTGTTCTAGATCGCATCATACCATCATCCGTCGTTTTCCCGGTGGATTACGGCTTTGTTCCGCAAACATGGTTCGACGACGAAGACCCGCTTGACATCATGGTTTTAAGCTACGAACCATTAGAAGTTGGATGCGTAGTCAAAGTACGCGTAATAGGCGCACTGATAATCGAAGATGAGAAGGGTGAAGACCCAAAAATATTGTCAGTGCTCGTCAACGACGCCAGATTTGACGGTTACAAAGACCTAAACGATGTTCACAAGCATCAACTTGTGGAAATTCAGGAGTTCTTCGAAACCTATAAGCGTCTTGAACCACACAAATGGGTTAAATTTAAAGAGTGGAAAAACGCCGATCAAGCCATGGAAATAGTAAACTACGCCCTTAGGAAGTTCAAAGAGCTAAACATCAAATAGCCCATTTTATCGTCAAGCAGGCTTCTGAAAGTTTTCATAGTCTTTTTCTGAAAGCCAACCTTCTTCCGGTTGTTTAATATTAAGCCTTCGCCTTTTGCCCTTTACAACTCTGCAAAGCATAAAATTGCTGCTCTTTCCATATCTTTTGTGAATGGCTTTTCACGGTTTTCAGAAGTTTTGGAGAATGGGAACATTATCTGTTTAATTTTCTGCGACAATAATTCACCATTTTAAATGTTAGAAGCCTAATGATTTAAATGTTTTACGAGCAACGAT
>JBMFKI010000024.1:0-6840 GCA_049972525.1 Bathyarchaeia archaeon | reverse complement strand
CCACTTCACATCGGAAAGCGGACGCTACTGGTTTACCCCCTATCCATCAGTAATAGAATACGTGGAAAAGAAGGCCGCTGAAAAACTCCGCGAACCGAGACTAGAACTTTACAGAGCCATAACAGAATGCGCGAACAACATACTAATAAGAAAGGAAAGAAGAGGCATAGAAGAACGCGGAGAGATCTTCAACGAGGAAAACACTACAGTGATAGGCTACGGAGACATAGAAGAAGTAACAGTAGACGACGAACCCAGCCCACAGCTAATAGTCCTCGTAAAGCCCGAAGTAAACGAAGAAGAGGTGAGAAACCTAATTCTGATGAAAGGCAAAGAAGGCAGAAGAACCTACAGAAACACAATAGTTGTAGCATGCCCCAATCAACGAGCTGACTTCAAAGCCCTGCTGACGTTCGCAGCAAAGATAAAATCGGCAGATGAAGTCATGGACAGCCTAACCGAATACTACAAAGACAAAGACATAAGAAATCTGCAAGAAAGGAAACTGAAAGAATACATACAGGACAACACAAAACTGTTAGACGAACACCTTCTGTCAGCATTGACAAGAATAGCCTACCCGGCGAAAGAAACAGGAAGGGACGAGGTGAAATGGACAATCACATCTGCAGCGTCAGCCATAATACCACAGGTTGAAGCTGGACTGAAAAACCCCGCCACAGGCCCAAAACTAAGAACCGACATAAGTTTCAGAGACCTGGCTGAATTCCTAAAAAATAACCAAAACTGGGACCTAGTCGAAGGAACAAGCAGATACACGTTCAGAAACATACTTGACACGTTTTACACAGTTACATCTGCACCGCTAACCACACGTTATGCCATTGAACAAGCAATAAAGGGAGGCGTAGAAGCCCTTGACATTGGAATAATCATGGATGGAAAACTGTACTGGAAGCAAATAGGCCCAAAAAACGGGGCGGAAACACCCCTCAAAATCAAAGACGAGGCAGAAATCCTCCCCTACAGAATGGCCGCAACAACCCTTAAAGATGCGCTTCTGAAGGAAAGCGGCATCAGAAAAATAGGAAAAGAAGTGCACGAAATATGGTATGAGGTGGAAATCACAGGTAGAAAGATAAGGCTTGAAGATCTCGTCCACCAAAAAGACTGGGAGAAAATACTGAAGGCCGGAACGATCATCAAAAATGAAAGAATAATTGCGACGGGCTTCATACTAACCCTAAAACCGAGCTCACTCACAATAAAAACGGGAGAGAAAGCAGAGGTTAGGGCAGCGATAACGCCAATAGACTCCTATGACCTGCCAATCAGCATAGAAGTTGAAAGGGGAGCCGCCACGCCAGATAAGGGTAAAGCCCCCTTCGAAATAACATGGGACCTAGGCGCACTCGAAGAGCTAGGCGAATTTAAATTCAGAATTAAAGCTGTAGGCGAAGACGGAACAGAATCAACGTCAACCTTAACAGTCAGGGTGGAAAGCTTAGAAGAAGAAGTTGAAGTTGAAAAACTTGATTTGACACATGTGGGGGCCAAACTTGTTCAAATAACCCCTAAAAACTTGACGTCAATGCAGATGGCAGCGGAAACCCTTTCTAAGCTCAACCAGGAGGCAACAGCTCCGCATCTCTTTGTTATGCTCGAGGGCAACATTACATTTTCATGTAAAGACGTAGACTCAAAACTTGCCGGCTACTTTGCCCAAAAGCTCCGAGACATCGAAATGGCCCTGAAGCTCAAAGAAACACAATTTGTTGGGACGCTCAAATTGAAGCAACCAATAATCTTGGACAGCTCAAAAATAACCGCCTTCACGCCGTTGTCAGAAAAGGCCACATTCCGGCTCATGGTGATGAGAAAATGAAAGCCGCCCTAGAACTTACGGAGACAAAATATCAGATTAGACTCGCCAGAAACAGGGCAACCTTCATATGGAGTTCAACCCCCCAATCGCCACTGAAATATTCAATAGACTTGAAAACGAAAATAAACCCTAAAGAGCTTATTTTGCTTGCTAAGGAATTCAACCTCCCAGTGGAAGGAAACAAGATACTTGTTCAAAACCTAGAATTATATAATAGGCTACTTGTATACGCTTGTGTAAGGGTGTCCTTAAGGGAAAACGTTGAAAGCGTACGTAAACTTCAAGAAAAAGTATTTGGCATGACAAGCTGGGACGCCCACTATTGGGCCTCGGCCTTTAGAGAGTTGTGGTGGAAACACGGAAAACGCCTAAAGCTTCAAAAAGCCGTCAAGGCGTTCAGGCTCTTCTTCGAGATAGAATAGGCGAAAAGTATGGAGCTACGGGAAGCTGTAGAAACTCTCTTGACAAATGTGCTAAATCAGCTCAGTTACCACCCGCTATTCTCACCATATCTAAAAACATCAACGGAAAACCCTCCAAAGCACTACTTGCACCAATGTGAGGTAATCGCAAGATTAGCACTGCACAAACCCATTAGGGTATTAATTGGAGATGAAATAGGGTTAGGAAAAACCATAACCGCCCTGGCAATAGCGAAATACTTGGAAAACACTGGGAGGGCAAAGAGAACCTTAATCGTTGTTCCAAGGGTTTTGGTTTTACAATGGCGCAAAGAACTCATACGAATGGGAATTCCAACATCAAAAATCAGACACTTAGAAAGCGAAAACATCGAGTTTTACAGAATGCAGGACTTTCCAGAGGGCTATTACATTGCCTCAATGGACTTTCTCAAAAGGGAGGAAAGAATATCTAAAATCGTGGATGTGGAATGGGACCTTATAATAATAGATGAAGCACACAAGTTCGGCTATAAGACAAAGAGATTTTGGAAAATAGGGAAAATGCTGGTTGAAGGCAAACCCTCCAGAAACGCCATATTTTTATCCGCAACCCCCCACCGCGGCGACCCTAGAGATTACATACATCGCCTACAACTGCTGGATCCCTACCTCGTTGAAGACTGGAAAAATCTTGACAAAAGACTGTTTTACGAGGTCACCCATGGCTCCATACTTTTCAGAAGAACTAAGGAGGACGTCAACAACATTTACGAAGAGAAGAAAATTTTCACCGACGCCAAATTCTACGCAGGTCTCATAGCAGGGAGAGAAGATGAAAACAAGTTCGTAAAAGAGCTAGTAACGTTCCTAAGAACAAAGCTAATCGAATTTGCATATGAAAAAGGCATGATAAGCGAGAAAGTTATCCCCCTCTTAATAATCTTAATATTTAAAAGGGCAACATCAAGCCCCTACTCAGCGTGGACAACGCTTCAAAGGCTACTGCTTAAAAGGGTTGAACCGGATTTTCCTAAAGAACTAGTTGCAAGCGTTGAAAGCTTTCTCGGAGTTGGATATGAAGACTTCGAATACGAAGAAGACCCGGAGGAAATATTCAACGATTTCCTGGACAGGGCTTCGTCCCTGCTAAGCGCCAGCGACGTGGAGAAAATAAAAGAACTCAGGGATATGGCTCAATCAATAATGGAGAAAGGCGACACAAAACTTAACGCTACAATATCTCTTCTCGAGGATATAATAGCTGAAACCGACTCCAAAGTTATAGTGTTCACCGAATACAAGGACACTCTCAACTATATAGTCAACAATTTGAGGAAAAAGCATCCGGAATGGAACCAAAACATACTAAGCTTAAGCTCAGAGGAAACACGGGACGAAAAACTCTTCAATAAAGTCCGTAGCGCTTTCGAAAATGACCCTAAAGCCAGAATTCTCGTAGCTACAGACGTCATAGCTGAGGGAGTGAACCTTCAAGTAGCAAATATAGTTGTCAACTACGAAATCCCATGGAGCTTAATAAAACTTGAACAGCGAATTGGGAGGGTTTGGCGGCTAGGCCAGAAAAAAGATGTTGAAGCCTAGACGCTGTTTATGGATAACATCGCAGATAAAGCGGCCTTAAACTCCATGTATCAAAAACTTCTTAACTTGAAAAAGGCGGAGCTCCAACCCAGACCCATAACAGGCCAGGAAGTACTGTTCTACTATGCTGAAGCGAAAGACATAGCGGAGTTCCTCCCTTCCGTAGCATTAACCAAGGAAGAAAGGAAAAGGAAATTTGTCAAGGTAACAGAAGCCAAATCCATAAAAACCTATTTAGAAAAGGACGAGGCAGGCCTCCAAGAGCTGGTTCGATCAATCATAGCGGCTAAACAAGAAATAGAAAAAGAAATTTCATCGAAAGGAGTTTTATACAAGCCCCGCTCAAGAAAAGAGGTAGAAGAAGCTGTCAAACTGACCGGCTTTGAAAACCATAAAGAGATTTACAACGCATTGAAAAAACTTCTGAAAGCCTCAGCACCAATATTGGGTTTGAACCTTCTTGAAGAGGGCGAAAACATCAAAATATGGAAAGAACAGGAAATGCCAATCTACATCGACACATTAGACGGCTTCTACGCCAACCTGACTGGAAAAAGCAGCACAAACGAAGCCGTCTGCATAGTCGCCCAAGGAGACAGCGAGGCATTAATAAGCCTAATACCAGTTCTAATTAGAGACAGAAGAGACGGAACTCTTCTATATTCGGACCTTGTTGGCGCGGATGTAATCCGAGGAAAACTTTTCAAAGGATCCTCTTTGATAAACGTCGTTTCCCAAGCCATCTCGAATTGTCTAGGTGCAGAGAAACTCGACAGCAAACATAAAGAAATACCTCTCTCAATTTATGCAAGCATCATTGATGAAGTGAAAGGCGTAACTGAAACTCTGAACATCACAAATACATACAAGTCCCGACTCGAGAACTACAAGTTAAGGAATCCTGAAACCACCTGGATTAAAAACTCGGACATTGACGTAGTCGTTTCTGACGCAGTAGGATATTTACACTTCGTAAAAGTTTTATCAAAACCTCCTGAAGATGTACCTGAAGACGTTAAAAGGAAGATAGAAAAACAGGCAGTTGAAAAAGTGTTGGCTGATGAAAGGGCCGAAGGGCGTTTACCCTTCCTTGTGCCTGAAACAGAGCACTATGACGTAAGAAGCGTAAACCCTTCCACAGGCGAAATAAGGTTGATAGAAGTGAAGGGGCATAACGGTCTAGAAATTTATGCAGAACTCACCGAGGATGAGGCGAAGTTAGCAGCTAAAGAAAAAGAGCGTTATTGGCTTTACATAGTTTACGATATAGGAAGCGGGCAGCCGAAAACGTTGAAATTTCAGAATCCTTTGGAAACTATGGACCTGCAAGTTTTCGAGAGAGTCCAAAAGAGATACATCTTGCGACCTAAAACCTGAGGTGAAAATGGTGGAAATCAAAATCCTCAGCGGTTCAACAAGCATCGGAGGAAACTTCATCAGGATAGAGGACGGGGATAGAACAATTATCTTCGATCAGGGAATCCGGTTCGATCTCATGAGTAGGTATTATTCCGGCTTCATTGCCCCAAGAGGCGTAACTGAGCTCAGAAGCATAGGCGTCCTTCCAAAGCCGGAATGGTACCAAGGGGCGAGCGCAATCTACATTTCCCACATGCACCTTGACCATCTCGGCGCGCTATCAAACATCCCACATGAAACAATAGTCAAACTTCCAAGCGTGGCAGTCTACGAAGACATGGAAGAAAAATGGGGCGCATCGCCAACATGGCTTTCCTTGATACCGAGAAAATATTATGTTGAAATAGAGGAACTGAAACCTCATCAAACCGACAAAAACAACGTCATGGCATTACCAGTTTCTCATAGCGCATATCCTGCATACGCTTTCATATACTTCGGAAAAGATGAAACCGTGCTTTACACTGGAGACTTCAGAACAGAAAGCTTTCTAAATCAAAGCATATTCCGTGAACTTAACCAAGGGGAAGACCTGTTCACTTTTCTGGAGGAGAACAGGGATATAAAAATAGACACCTTAATCATAGAGGGAACAAACATAGGATCGGACAGGATCCCAATAACCCCAATTGAGGCGACGAAAATAATAAAAAAACTGGCAAAAAACAGAAAACAGCTACTCGCCACTTTACATTCGCTTGACGTCGAATATGCTTATATGTTAGTGTCGATGGCTGATGAAATGAAAATGCAAGTTGCAATAGCATCCGTTACCCTCGCAAAACTTCTAGAGAAAATCCCGAACCTTCCCTTGAAGCCCCAAGCAATAGAAGAATACGTGGATTATCCTGCCCCGTTTCCAAAAACACCCATTGAAAATGTAGAAGAAAAAACGCTAATTCTGGTTTCTTACAGAGAAATCGTAGACTTGATAAAGGATCTTAACTTAACCGGAAGCCTTTCAAAAGATTGCCTAGCCATAATCTCAGAACCAGAACCTCAAATTGAGGAAGGTTCAGAGTACTCTGTCATAGCCAACTGGTTCTCAACGATGGCAATAGAATCATACAGAATAAGATCGTCAGGTCACTACTACCAATACCAACTCAAGACCATACTTGAAAAAATTAAACCCAAAAAACGCATAGAAGCAATCCACACTGAAAAACCAAAGCTATTTTTAAAAAGCTTAAAAGAAATACGTAAAGCTTCTGTCAAATAAACTAACAGCCTACAAATGCCCGGAAGATACAAGCATTTCTGTTAGTTGCTGCTTATGGAATTGGTCCAGTATAGGTAAACTTTTGTTTGTAGTAGGAAGCCGCATACCTTGATTAGTTTTGTTAGTCTTTCGAGGTTTGCCTTCATAACTTCTTTCGCGTAGGCTTCTTTATTTCCGAATGGCATGTGGGGGAAGAAGTATTTCATAAAACGCGCGTGTGAATGTTTAATGAAAGCCTCTTTTATCGTTTTTATTTCTTCTCTGCTTAGGCTTTGAAGTTTGTTTTGGACGTATTTTTCGCTTCCCAATAAGTGGATGTTGAATCCGAGTCTGCTTAAAACTTCAGC
>JBMFKI010000023.1:0-13421 GCA_049972525.1 Bathyarchaeia archaeon | reverse complement strand
GCATTAGGAATATGCTTAAGCCCATGAGCACCGTTAAGATGACAACCTTTCCTTTCGCCATACCAATTTTCACTTCTAATATAGTGGGCATTATTCGGTGACTTAATGCTACGTTTCAGAACACATTTGTACCAAAATTAGTACAACGTCTAAACCAAACGGACTATAATGATATTCTATGCCTGGCAAACAAGTAAACAGTCAAAGCACTAATGAAGCATGCTGCAAGGATTCCAATATCAAGGCTTGAATATGAGGATACGTTAGAACCGTAAGTGGTTCTCTCAATTTCCGGTAGTTGCTCTGGGGCAGACTTGAGGTACAAGGCTGCTGAGTTCCGTTCATTCTCAAAAATTGCAAAAGCCATCAGAGGCCCAAGCACTAAGAGTGTCCCAAGAACTACTGCAGCCACGCAGTATAAGACAACTTTCTTCATTTTATCTGCCTCTGTAAAGTTAAAGGCGCAGCTGCCCTTTTAATTCTACACTTTAGAACAGAATACACAGCATCACCACCTACCACTTTCATAGGGGTTTCGCCCTCCACAACCTAAAAGTCTCAAACCATAAGATTACGTTTGCAGTTAAGCCAAAAATCAAAACGTACAAGTTTGGAGCCAGATGGTTTACAATGCATAGGACGATGTAGGCAATCAGCATTGTGAGAAACAGAACCGAATAGAAAAGGTAGCGCGGAACCAAGAAGCGACCCATACGTGTGAAGAAACGTAAAATTCCAACCTTAATTTCTTCCTCAAGCACATATTCGCCCGTGCCCTTCTTCTTCACAAGCCCCAAATCTTGAAGTTTCTCAAGGTGATGCACCGCAATGCTTGGACTTGAAAAGCCCAATGCACGTTGAACTTCTCGAACGCCCACGGTGTGTGTTGATCGTTGAAGCAAATACCAGTAAACCAAAAGTGTCTTTCCTTTTAGCTCGGATTCCAAGAAAGCAATATCAAGTTCCTTAGACACAAATAATCACCTAAACTCATTAAGAAGATTCTGTTTAAAAGCCTAATCAATCTAATGGAAAAACTGTTATGCTTATGTGCCATTAAATATTTAGAATGATGAGCTGTGAATACGGGCAAGCGATAATTAGAAGACTCACAGAGTTTCCATATCTACCAAGTCCGCTTTCTGTAATCGACGCGGCATTAAACATTGTTGAAATCAAGCCCAACGAAATTTTCGCCGACCTTGGATGTGGAGATGGAAAAGTGCTAATAAGGGCTGCCCAAAAGTTTGGCGCTTTCTGTGTTGGCTTCGAAATTGATTTAGCTTTAGCCAAGATTGCACGCAAAAACGTGAAAATGGCTAAACTTGGGCACTTAATAGAAATTGTCAATGCTGACATTTTTACAGTTGAACTCTCAAAATTCGACGTTATATATGTATATCCTTTTCCACCAATAATCCCAAAGCTTTCAGAGAAAATAATTAGCGAATGCCAAAAGGGAACAAGAATACTAGCTCACGACCATCCACTTATGGGACTTCGCCAAGTAAAAAACATCCAAATATCGGAAGGAGAATTTCACATGCACTCATTGTATTTATATGTAACGTGAAGGTTTTTCATTCGTTGCCGTCCGAGTAACTCTGAGATTTCATCTACAAGTCAATCTAATGCCTTCTCATCATCCGGCAAAAACAAATAGCAAAGCCAAAAATAAAAATATTCTTCAAAAGTTCCCGTGTTTACCTCAAATCTAGATTTTGAATTCATAAGTTAGTTATATGCACATCGCTTATCATTTTGCGTAAAGGTTGGAGGAAAACTATTTGAGACAAGATATAACTTCAGAACAAAGGAAAAATTTGGAAGCTAAGATGGCTAGAGTTTTCGGGGAAAACATTAAGGTGCTCTCTGCGGAATTGCAAAAAATATTGTTAGATGACATGGTTACGGCTTTCCAAAATAGAATAAACGTGTTAATGCGTGCGCAAGAGAAAAGAAGCTACTAATGCTGACTAAAGAGAAAAAAGACGTAGTTTGAATCCATAAAAGCTTTATATAAAAAGGGTGAAAATATCGCAAAAGAGGTTTGGATGATGAGACGTTCCAAACTCGAAATGTATATAGACATACTTAAAGTGTTAGCTCACCGTGGTCCATTGAAACTGACGCACATAATGTATAAAGCTAACGTGAACTGTAGTGTACTTAAGGAATATCTTGACTTTTTAATTAAACAAAACCTAATTGAAGAGAGAACTGTTGGAAAACAACGTGTGGTCTACGCGATAACTCAAAGGGGCATAACAGTGCTAAAATACTTCAGGGAATTGAAACAAGTATTACCAATTGTTGAAGAAGCTAGGAACAAGGCGCTCGTACCATATTAGGAGCCCCAATTTTTCTATGCATATGCAACCTTCTATATGCATCACCATTCTTTATGCTTGGAGTTTTGCTTAAAATTGATTTTGCTGTAAGTAGTTTGTGTTTGTTTTGTGAATAATGACCTTTATTTCGTAAGACTTAATAAAGACTCCACGCTCTAACATAACTGTATAAGTGTAATACACAACGGGGAAAAACAGTGGCTAAACAAGAAACTTTAGGGAAAAGGCCTCTACAAATTCTAGAAAAAATCAAAGAAAACCTCGAAAAGTTAAATGAGAAAATGGAAATAATAATCGAACTGCAAAAACATGAAAGAAGAGAGCTTCAACCGCTTCCTGAGGCGCCACTGGATGTAATGACGTTGCTTTCAATGCCAGATCACCTAAGAAAGACTGCGATGACCGTTTGTAGACTTGGACGCGCCACGGCTGATGAAATAGCGCAGCAGACCCGTAGAGCACGAGCTGTTGAAAGTGCATATTTGAACCAGCTTGTGATTATGGGATACTTGAAGAAGGAACGTAAAGGGCGAAAAGCCTACTTTTACGTTGACAGGGAAAGTCAAGGGTGATTATGTTGAGTAAAATAATTGCGGTTCACTCATACAAAGGTGGAACTGGAAAAACAATAATATCAATAAACTTGGCGGCAACACTCGCCAAACGCGGCAAAAAAGTTTGCCTTTTGGATCTTGACTTTCGAGCACCAAGCATCGTAACTCTTCTCAAGGCTGAAAATATTAATTATTGGCTGAACGACTATTTAAATGGCACATGCGAAATCGACAAGGTTTTAGTAGACCTCAGCGATAGAATCAAGAACAGCGGCAAATTTTTCGTTGGATTTGCCAACCCAGCAACAGAAGCTATCAGAGACATGACTGCAAAGGATAGGAAGTGGGAAATGCGAGCTTTAGGAAGGCTTTTAGCCCTTAGAAACTCACTTCTGAACGATAGAAGTTTCGATTATCTAATATTTGATACAAGCCCAGGACTGCAGTACTCATCAATAAACGCTATTGTAAGTGCCGACATGGTGATTGTTGCAACAACATTTGACAGATCTGATGTTGATGGCACAAAGCGCATGCTTAAGGAACTTTATGAACTTTTTGAGAAGAAAACCGAAATTGTCCTAAACAAAGTTTTGAACGACATAGTATTAAAGGGCGGAACAGATGAAGCGCAAGCCAAAATTAAGGGCATCTATCAGGCTCCAATTTTGGGGATAATTCCATGCTTCTGTGATGTATTGAAAGGTGAAGGCTACATAATATTTGCTCATGAGAAACCTGAACATCCCTTCGCAAGGATTCTGGCGAATATTGCGGATAAAGTTGAAGGTCTTCCTTAGCTTCTGCTTGCTATCTTGTTTATTAGCTGGTGTATCTTGCAGTTTCGACATTTCTCATAGTCTCTTTCATCGCATTGTTTGCAGATTATCCTATTGAGTTCTTTAATTTCTGCGTTCATTGGCTTTTCCTCTTCACTTGATGATTGCACGTTGATTTGGTAATATAGTCTATTCCGCTTTAGTAATATTTCACGCATCGAACTTTTGCGATAGTTTTATATCGCATTTTGGTGCACGTTTCAGTTTGTGGTGCACGCTTTGAATAGAAATGTGGCTTTAACCTCTCTTGCATGGGGAATCTTCTTTGTTATGATCGGGGTTAGCTTGGCTATGACCGTTTATGGAATAGCCTTCGAAGCTATGGTACCTTACATTGCTGTTGGAACTGGCGTAATCCTAATTGGACTAAACATTGCCCGAACAGGTTTAGGAATGGCACTGAGCAAGTTTAGCCTATTCATAGGAACACTAGCCTTTATCCTTGGCGGAGCCGCCCTGGTTGGCTATGTGTTGCCATGGTACGCCATGATAATTGTTCTTATAGGCCTGTTTATAATCGCGGAAGCTGTGCATTCTTTGGCAAAGTCAAAATAGCATTGGAGACCAAATTATTGGATAAGTCGGCGATAATCCTAGCTGGAGGAGTTTCAAGCAGATTTGGACAAGATAAGGGATTAATGCAGTTGGCAAATAAGCCTCTCATAAAGCATGTTTTAGATGCGGTAAATCATACTGTTGATGAAGAAATTGTTGTTGTCAACTCAAAAACCCAAGCTGAGAATTACATGAAAGTTCTCGGTTCAGACGTTAGAATAATTGCTGATGAAGGCAAAACGCACGCACCACTATTTGGGGCTTTAACAGGATTAAAAGTTGCGAATGGAAGATACGCTACGCTACTTCCATGCGACACGCCGTTTATCTCCAATCAAATAGTTTCGCTTCTATTCGAGCTTTGCATAAATCGGAACGCTGCCATTCCAAGATGGCCAAACGGTTACATAGAGCCCTTACAAGCTGTTTACCACGTCGAACCAGCCTTAGAAGCTGCAGAGAGAGCTTTTTCTTCTGGCTGTTTAAACATGCGATCTATGATAAGTGAGCTGCGTAGAATACGTTATGTTTCAACTCTTGTTCTGCAGCAGCTTGACAATGAACTTAGAACTTTTTTTAACGTCAACACTCCCATGGACCTGAAAAGGGCCGAGCTTATAATTACACACATGAAAAAGTGAATAGCGCTATCATGCAAGCTTTTGTTTTTTGGCGTATTCCTCCGTTTCGAGGAAAAGTTTTTCTACGTCACTTTCCGAATGGGCTGTGCTTAATGCGCCGTTATGTCCTGGTAGGAAGAATATGCCATTGGCGATTAAATACAAGTTATAATCCACAAGCTTCTTTCTGTCAGCTCTAAAAACGGCGTTCGCATCCATGATCTCCTCTTTTGTAAAGTGAACGTTAAATAGTGAACTTTTGCCAGTAACCTGCACGTTAACCCCGTTCTTTTCAAAAATAGCCTTTAATTCCTCTCTAATTCTATCCCCAAGCGTGTTCAGTTCTCCTATTAGTTTGCCGTCCTCCAGAATTTTAAGTGTCGTCAAACCAGCCGTCGCCGTTATAGGATTCGCTGTGAATGTTCCACCGTGGAAGGCGTAATTTGGCCGTTCATAAATTGTCGTATCAAGCTTCTCCATAATTTCCCTTCGTCCGCAGAAGGCTCCGACTGGGAATCCGCCGCCCAAAATTTTCCCGAAAACAGTGATGTCAGAGTTAACATCAAAATACTGCTGTGCTCCACCTGGAGCCAATCTAAAACCAGTGATAACTTCGTCAAAAACTAGTAAAATGCCCTTTTCATCGCAGAGTTCTCTAAGTCCCTTCAAAAACTCCTTTTCTGCTGGGACTCCACCGCCAGCGCCGAGGATAGGTTCAATTATTACGGCGGCAACATCTTCTTCATTCTTTAGCTTTCTTCTAACCCCCTCAAGATTATTGAAGGGCAACACAATAGTGTCTTGAATGGCTCCACTTGTTAGCCCCGCAGATTCCGGAATGTTAAAAGGATATTTTACGCTCACATGAAGCGCGTCATATCCGCCGTGCCATCCCCCTTCAAACTTCGCGATTTTCCGTTTTTTTGTGTAGGCTCTTGCTAAGCGCATGGCATACATGTTTGCTTCTGTTCCAGAGTTTGTGAAACGTATCATATCCACGTTTGGAACCATCTTCACAACTTGTTCTGCTAGAGAAATTTCCAACTCGTGGCATGTTCCATAATGAGTACCATTCTCAAGCTGCTTTTTAACGGCATCCACTATAGGCTTTGGGCTGTGCCCAAGTATGAGCGCTGTGTGCCCAAGCCAAAAGTCTATGTACTCATTTCCATCAACATCGTAAAGTTTGCTCCCCTTTGCTTTCGCCGTGTAAAATGGGTATGGCTCAAAAAACCTTATGCCATAGGAAACTCCCGCAGGCAAGACTTTTTTAGCTCTCTCATACAAAGCCTTAGACCTCGAAGTTTTAGAAACATAATCACCAAACATTTCAAAGAGCGCTCCTTTAATTTGAAATCACGTTTTGCAGAATTTTCTTATTACTGTTTCCACACCAGTTAGCTTTAATCATTGTTGTTTTACGAGCTCTGAACCGAAATAAATTTAAAATTTCGCTTTAGTTTAGAAAATGGGTCATGGTGGGGCGTCATGGCGCAGCGGATTGTCGGAGTCATAGTCAACTATCGTGTAGGCCCAAAAACTCAGAGACCTAAAGAATGCATCATCCAGTTTAACCATGTGAAATCGTTTTCTGAGGCTTGTAAGCTTGTTGGACGGAAGGTTGCATGGAAAAGTGGGAAAAATAGAATTGTCGGTAAAATTGTGGCTTTGCATGGAAAGAAGGGCCTGGTGAGGGCTAGGTTTAGAAGAGGCGTGCCCGGTCAAGCTTTAGGAACGACGGTTGAGCTTGTCGGCTAGGGTTTTGTGAAGTGCCTCAAAGAGGCAACGTATGCTGGCAACTGGTTTAAGAAATCTTGGAGTTGTAAAACTGGAACGATTGGCACATTATTGTAGAATTTGAATTTTCCGGCGACAAGCGACAGGATTGTTGGGACTAGATGTACATTGTTCCAAGTGGCGCATTCAATTTTATCCGCAAATCTTGGCAAGGCTTCAGCAAAAGCCCATGTTCTTTGCGTTTGCTCCTCGACAATTTCTCTTAAAGCCGCAGGCGAAATTGCGTGATGCCAATGCTTACAATCTATGCATAAGGCTATTGGCTTTCTGCATCCAACAACATCCATTTCCCACTTTCTTCCAGCATAACTGAAACGGATGTTCTTTGTAACGCTGTAGCCGTTTCTCTCCAAAGCTGTCGCGGTAATGCCCTCAAACTCTTGCCATCGTAGAAGGGAACTTACATTTTCAAGGTCTGCACCTAAGCTTAAGGCTTTAACAGCGAGTTTTAGACGCTGAGATTCGTCAGCCATGATGAGGGATTCTTGAACATAAATTAGTCCATCATTTTGCAATTTTAAAATCAATTTTTCAATATTCTGTGATGGAATTGATGCTTCTTTGTTGATTATTTCATGTGAAACTTGCCCATTTTTAGTTAGTTTTAGAATTGTAATAATCAGATTTCTTTCAATATTCAATTTATATTCCTCTAGATTATACATTAGAATGCTTAAAAATTAGGCTTTTAGAGCTTCATTTAAAAGTCTTTCTATTTGCATGCCATAGATTAGCTTCCCCCTTCTAAGTTGAAGTTTCCCCTATCCCTCTTTAAGATTCTGGCTTTTTCTGGGATTTTCCCATTTTCCCAGTCTTTCCAGTTTACTTCTTTGAAAATCCATTTTTTGCCTAAATGAGCAGCAAGCACTGCATGTTTAAACTTATTTTCTAGTGGAACAAGCTCGTTTAAGAATCTGAATAGTTTTTCTATCTGCTGTTTTGGAAAGTAGGCATAGTATCCGGCGTTTTTAACTTCAAAAGCATAAACATGCGCTTCTTTTCGTGCAATTATGTCTGGAAGGGGGTTTAGACTTGGGTTGCTTACTGGTATTCGAACGGCGTTATACCCATTTTTCATAAGAAGTTTGACCAGAACGTTTTCGCTGTAAAAGCCTCTTTTACGCCATCTACGCAACTCCGCCTTGTCAATGTTTCTCATAATGCTTCTTCCTTCACGTTGAAACCCTTCAGAGTTTCATTAACATTTTAAGAAAATAAAAAACTATTGAAATTGCATGTTTTTGTCGATGCTTTTGTATACGGTTTTAAGCGTAGCCTAAAGGTTTAGTGATGCTGGTGAAGCAAAGTTGCACATATAAAAATGTAATAATACCATTTCAACCTAAATAACTAAACTTTAAAGAGTGGATGTTGAAATGCTAAAAAGCTAATTCCATTAGCCTTGCTTTCCATGTTTATATGTTCTGACTTGAACCTTTATTTCAGGCTTCTCAACAAGGCACTCTCTTAGGTAGTCGTCCAAAGTGGCAGCTGGCACAACCTCAATCTTGTAGTCCCTAATGTCTATTGAATACTCATAATTCTTCTGCGGAATAACCACCTTCTTAAAGCCCCAAGCCTCAGCAGCCTTAATCTTCTCATAGACTCCGCCAACAGCAGTAACTTGAATAGAGTTTCCAACGCCAAGGTTTATTTCGCCAGTAACAGCCACATCCTGCTTTATCGGCTTGCCCTCAATTGATGAGCATAATAATATTGCCATGGTCACACCTGCTGATGGGCCGTCAACACCATATGATTGTGCAAAGTCTATATGCGTTAAGTAATCTTGGGCTATGTCTATCCCATATTTTTGTAGGATTACGCTGCGGACTTTGGCTATGCTGTCAGATATGAAGCTTTGTCCCTTTGCAACGCCTGTCACTTTATAATAGCCTCTGATTGAATAGTTGCGTGACAGTTCACTTCTTTTGACCATGTGTGCCTTTACGCAGAGGACGCTTCCAGTCATTTCTCCGCTGTAGGGGTCTCTTACAACCGCTAAGCCGTATATTTGTCCAAGTTTGACTCCTTTCGGCGAAATCTCCAAGAGTTTTCCACGTTCGTTCATTTCGTGCTCAAGTATCTGTCTTTGAATTGTCTTGCAGTGGTGTTCTATGGCTTCACGGACATGGCGCCTTTCAACAATTTCGCAGTTTTCGTTCATGGCAAGCGTTGCTGCAGTTTTGATTATCGAAATTAATGGTCTAAACTTTGTTGTTAAGGCGTCTCGTTTGTTGCTTCGTCTTCTTCCTTCCTCAACTATTTCTTCGCATGCCTCGCGGCTGAATGGTATGAGGTTGAAGCGTTTAACTTCTTGGGCTATAAACTGGACGTATTTTCGGCGGTTTTCCACGGTGTTGAGCATGTCATTGTTCATTCTCACAACTTTTCCATAACCATAAATCCTATCCATTAAGGCCGGGTGAATCTGTCCTATACTGTCGAAGTTTCCAGCGCCAACAAGGAAAGTTATGGCTGGAGCTGGCTCTGTTGAAACAGCCATCGCTGCTGTGTCTCCGCCGTGCCACCTACCCCTTAAAGTTATCGGCAACTGTCCATCCTCAAGGACTGTTAAAAGCGTGATGGCTTCTTCTGGATCTAGGTTCTTTATTTCGTCGATGTATAGGATGCCAAGTGATGCTCTGTGGACATCTCCAGCTGTGACTCGCTGATGTTCTGGCGTTCCCAAACCGCCTGTCTGATACGGGTCCCACGCTATTGAACCAAAAAGCTGGGCGCTTCTATGCCCAGTGGCGTCCACGAAGGGCGCGTGTCCAGAGCTGTTGTCAACTATCAATTTTGGAACTTCCGTCTGCTGAGCGCCTCCAATACCTCTAAGGCTTCCAATTCCGCCAAGCTTCGAGAACCACCATATGAAAACTCCGAAGAATATTAGGCTTCCACCTGGAATAAATGTCACTGGCACAAGAGTTACAAACTTGTTTACGAGGTAGTCCATGAAGTTGTAGTTGTAATATTCTTGTAGCGGCTGCCCATAAAATAGGGGGTTTGCCCCCCAAGTCTGCCAAGACTGATAAATGAAGTAGAAGCCCAAGCCCAGAAGGAATAGACCCATCACTATAAGCATTATCTGTAAAGCTTTAAGACCGACTTTTGTGACAAACTTCCTTTTAAGCTCCTTTAATTGCTCCTTAGCGAGAATTTTCTTTCCCTCACCAGCCTTGTGAATCGAAATCTTGGGCTGGCTTGGCAAAGATGGATTTTTCCAGCAGAGCACATCAAAAAGTTTTATGCCATTCTCTTTATAGACTTGCGTCAGTTTTTCAGCTAAAGCCCTGCCAATCAAGGACTTACCTGTCCCAGGATCTCCCAAAAGTAGCAGGTAGGGTCCAGGGCTTATCGCGGTTTTTGCTGAGGGTTTCGGCTTGTTTGGGTCACTCCAACTTTCATACCACTTTGTCGTTTCAAGCCACTTTAACTTGTGAACCCACTCGTCAAGACATAGAAAACACTCGTTAAGCGCCTGCTCCTGTCCAATAACCCAGTTTATAAGGTTGTCATCAACAGGGAAGCCTTCTGTGCTTCTAAATTTTCCCCAGTCCCACTTCACCCTAATTTTTCTGCCGTTAATTGTCCTTTCAATTGTCTCTACTTCCACTCCAAAAGGGTCAACTGCCAAACTTATACCTGCCTTCCTTCTCCAAGAGCACACTTTGCCGCCAGTTATTATAGAGGTTATTTCAAAATTAGCAATATGCAAAAACCAAAAGCATCAAGCCAAAAATGCATGAAAACGAAAAGCGATTAATGACATTTAGAGATCTAGCAAACTATAAACTGCCTTTTCACAGTTATAACCATATTTTTCGGCTGTTTTAATACGAACACACGTTTAAAAGAAAGGCGACTGAAATCATTGTGTAAAACGCAGAAAAGAGAAGGCAAAATTAAGGTTAAAATCTGAAAAGGAGCATTTTTATAGGTTTTCAGTTTGCACTCTTAAGAAGAAGCATGGACTTAACTGGGGCCTCATATAAAAACCGACGAAAATCTCCATACCAAACGCAAAGCCATAAAGTTCGAGAGTTTTCGAGTTCTCTATGTATTTTTGGCGTTCGCTCAAGCCATACGGATAGACCCCCCTCTAGTTTTTCCCTACAGAACTTCAGAGCGTTGCGTTTCGCTGGAGAAAAGCTTGCGCTGTTATAGCTTTTCTTTGACTGTCCCCAAAGGGGTGTTTGTGAACATGAGTTTTTGGTTAGCCTTTCTGTGAACGCTTGTGTTTGTTTTGCTTGGTGTAGGCTTTATATGTGAGATTTTTGGTTTTGTTATGTTTTGGTTTTGCTTTTTGGTTGTGCTGGTTGTATTTGGATTACTTTGAGCTTTTATGTATCACCGCTAGCTTTCCAGAAGCACCAGCGCTGTTTGCTTGTATACAAAAGCATCGACAAAAGCAGCTGAAAATTGGAAAGTGTTAAAGGTTTACCCGTGCAATTTACTGTCATGAAAGCTGGTAAAATCGTTAAGACTTTTAATGCTAAGGATGGGCGTCGGGTTATTTTGCGCGTTCCCAGATGGGAGGACTTGGGCGATTTGCTGGAACTTATCAATTCTCTTGTTGAGGAGGAGGCTGACATTCTTAGGACTGAAAAGGTTTCTAGAGAGGAGGAAATTGACTGGATTTCTAAAACACTTGCTAGCATAGAGAAGGACGATGCTTTCTATCTTGTAGCGGAAGTTGACGGAAAGGTCATTGCATCTTCTGATATTCATCCTTGTGTAGGCTTTGCGAGGCATGTTGGCGTTTTGGGCATAATAATTAGGAATGGTTTTAGGGATGTTGGCATCGGAACAGAAATGATGATTACACTTATTGAGAGAGCGCGTGAGATGGGCTTAAAAGTTTTGACGCTATCAGTGTTTGCAAGCAACAAGCGTGCGATCCACGTTTACGAGAGGGTTGGTTTCACCGTTACTGGGCGTGTTCCAAAAAAGTTTTTCAAGGGCGGCGAGTACATAGACGAGTTGATTATGGTAAAAGTGCTGGAGTGAAAATTCCTTGTCCAGCTTCAAAGTTTTTAATCTGACATATACTTTTTCAACTAAGGGTGAAATAGACTTCATAGATTTGACAGATAAGGTGCATGAAGCAGTTTCAAAGTCGGGAATAAAAAACGGCATAGTCCACATCTTCGCGCCTCATGCTACTGGTGTATTAATTCTAACCGAAGATGAGCATGGACTACTAAGCGACATTAGAGCTTTCCTCGAAAAGATAATCCCAAAACATGGCAACTATATGCATCCATCCAACGCACACGCGCATTTGCGGTCCATACTCCTACCCCCTGACAAGACCCTTCCTGTAATTGATGGCAGAGTTCAGTTTGGAACTTGGCAGTCGCTAATCTTCGTTGAGACCGACGTATACCCGAGAAGGCGCACCGTGATAATTCAGGTTATGGGCGAATAAAAATACCTTCAAAACAATTATTACGCAAATTCGCAACTCGTTCATTTTGGTTAAAGAAAATGTCATGTTGCTATGTACAATTCTGGATCAAATTTCTTCATTCTTTTAATGTGAATTTTCCGTTTTATTTAAATTTTAAAGCATTCGCTTATTTTTCGCAAGCATACACTAAAAGGCAACCGATGCGTATTAACATTTTTTGCAAAAACACGCTCGTAAAACAGCAACCTACTATATTACTTGGTCAGGATTCTTAAGGATGTTTAAAGTTTTCTTAATAAAATCTCTTAGCGCATCGTTTCTCATTTTATAGTTATTTAAGTTTCGTTTTAGTTCGAGCTCGCGAAAGGTTTATCGGCTTGAGAGTGCCAGCGGTGGTGGCGTACACAATTTTCAGAGTCTTATGCAATGAACTAGCCTTAATCCTACTTGAAGCGTTTGTCACGTCAGGGCAAGGCATTAGCGAATTTAAAGGCTGTTCAAATAGCTCAAACGGCTTCTTTTCAATTATACGTGTGCATAAGGCGCATGCGCAAAAGTGAAGCTTCCTAAAAAGCCTAAAATACGAATTTCAACATTAATATTTGCACGGATACGATGGATGACATACAATTGAAGTCAGAAACAATGCCATATGAAAAAATCAGCACAAGAATTAAAGAAGCTTTAGCAATTATTACACAGCTTGGATACAAAAGCAAATGTATATCCCCCGTAGAATTCTTGGAATATCTAACGGGAGAAACGCCAGCAGATGATACTATGACGTTAAATGAAATTCTGAGCAACGATTTCTTGATGATTCACGAAGTTATTGAGATAAGTGAACTAAAAAAGAAAGGTATACCAGTCAACAAGCATACATGCCTAAATTATCCAAGAGCAGTGTATGAAGCCCATCTTACTGCAACAAAGTTTGAGTTAACTCACGCTTTAAACAAAAAAGATAGTGAATGGCTTAAGCTCAGAATGCGCCACATACAACAATGGTTAAATGATGAAAATATGCCTAAAGACTTAGCACATCGTTGCAGATCGATGGCAACAAAGGTCGCTAAGCTGGCTAAAAATCTATAAGTGTATACTTGGCTCATAGCGCGTAGCAGTACCGTGGAAAACTACAGACTATATAACAACGACAAAATCTACGCCAAGATTCAGCAAAGCAGACAAGCTCAAGGAAGAGTATGGAAAAGTGGCCGGGGTGAGGTAGCCTGGTAGCCTATAGGCCTGTGGAGCCTAGCGCCCGGGTTCAAATCCCGGCCCCG
>JBMFKI010000022.1:0-14057 GCA_049972525.1 Bathyarchaeia archaeon | reverse complement strand
CGCGACGTTCCCTGGAAAATGTTAAGGGGGATTCATTCGCGATACCGTTTTTAATTTTCATGGTGCTTTTTTCCTTTGTTTCTTTTGGTTTAACAGGGGCTGAAGGCATGGAGAATGTCGCAGCAATTTTCAGTGGCATCGCCATAAAGCAAGTCTTGCCAGAAAAATTTGTCGAGCAATATAAGAAGCCTATTTACTTTGTTGCCAATATTTTCTTGGGACCCTTTTTCTTTGTAAGCCTTGGCGGCAAAATGTCTCTGAGCAGCCTTCAAAGCTACCCACTTTTATCATTCATCATCATTGCCATTTCCCTATTTTCCCGCATATCGATTTCTTACTTCTTGTTCAATAAACTTCTGGGGAAACGCCAGTCAATCATCATGGGCGTAGGATTAGACACAAAATTCAGCACGAGCGTGGTCAGCGAATATATCCTATTGACTACAGGCTTAATTGCTGCTCCTCTTTATACAGCCATCATGGCAGCCTACATTATACTGAAGCCAATCATTATTGTCGTTTTTTCAAGAGGCTTAGCTTCAATCAAGGAGGAAGTTAAGTAAATGGCATCGGCAAAAGTTTTGTTAACCGCCGACAGAACTTTGATGAGCAACTATAGAAACGACGAATTCTTAGGCTTCGGAACAACAGCGCCTCCAAACGTTGTTCCAGACTGGTTTTTCCAAATGCTATTCTTTCCCCAAATAAAAACAGTTAAGGGAATTCCCGTCCAAGCGCCTTATGGACTAAGAAAAGTTGAGGCTCAACTGTTAAATGAAGGATTCGATGTTTTAACAGTTGACCCAGACCACTTGGGCAAATATTTAGATGATGCTGAGGCTCTTGGGATTCACGTTATGGATCCTTTCGGTTTAGGTCCAGCATCATCCACATTCTCCCGCATTTTAAAAACTGGCGAACCATACGTTGCAAAGCACTTTCGCCTATTGCTTGAAAAACCTGAATTAGCCAAAGCAAAGAAACGCGGCCTAAAAATAATCGTAGGCGGACCAGGAGCATGGCAGCTTAGGCTTAGACCAAAATTTTTGGATGACCATGGAATCAACTGCGTAATAGACGGAGAAGCCGAAAAGGTTGTTGGCAAAATATTTCGTGCGGCTGTTGAAGATGGCGAACTTCCAAAATTCTACGAGGTCAACGCTAAAGAATCGCCAAGTTTGGATGAGATACCTGAAATTAGAAATCCATCAATAAATGGTTTAATTGAAATTGGCAGAGGCTGTTGTCGTGGATGCCAATTCTGCAGCGTCACATTAAGACCTCTAAGATGGTACCCATACGAAAAAATAGAAAAAGAACTCCAAGTAAATGTGAACGCAGAAATAAAATATGCCATAATACACGCTGAAGACGTGCTGCTCTACGGCTCAAAAACCGTGTTGCCTGAAAGAGAAAAAGTGCTGAAACTGCATACGCTTTGCAAACGCTATGTTGAAGCGTTAAGCTGGAGCCACACATCAATAGCTGCTGTTGCAGCTGCTCCAGAACTTGTAGAGGAAGTTGCAGAACTTATATTAAGCGATAAGCAGGAGTGGTGGGGAGCCGAAATTGGAATAGAAACAGGCTCACCGGAACTTGCAAAGAAAGTTATGCCCGCTAAGGTTCGTCCGTTTAAGCCGGAGCAGTGGCCTGAGGTTGTCAAAACTGCTGCTGGCATAATGACGGATAACAATCTTGTTCCTGCTTGTACGCTAATAACTGGTTTGCCCCAAGAAACCGAAGACGACGTGATGAAGACCATAGAGTTGATGGACGACCTAAAAGACTTCAAAAGTCTAATTGTGCCATTGTTTTTCGTTCCATTAGGCAGACTGAAGGACAAAGACTGGTTTACAATGGAACAAATGAGCGATTTACAAATGGAACTGCTGATAAAATGTTTAAGGCATGACATTTACTGGGCAAAGGTGATAATGAAATCGTACTTTAAAGGGAAATGGTACAGCAGAATTCTATCCTTCCTATACTGGCTCTTTGTGAAAATAATTGAAAGGAAAGCGAAAAGCGTCTACAACATGCCGCTTAAAACCGAAACCCGCAAAGTAGAGGCGAAAACATGAAAGTATGCCTAATTTCACCTCCATATAATTCAGCGGTCAAATCGGTAGTTGGAGTATCGTCGCCCCCATTAGGCTTAGCGTATATTGCCTCAATGCTTAGGCAAAACCACGAAGTGAAAATTATAGACTCAAACATTCTCAACTACACATTGGAAGATGTTGAAAAGGAACTGCAAAGTTTTAACCCAGACATCGTTGGAATCACTTCAGTTACGCCTTCCATTTACGAGGCATACAAAGTTGCGGAAACCGCTGAAAAGGTTAATGAAGACTGCACTGTAGTTTTAGGCGGACCACACGCAACTTTCATGCCGAAGCGAACCATGGAAGAATGCAAATATATTGACGTAATCGTTAAGGGCGAAGGCGAGGAGACAACCAAAGAATTGATCGAAAACATTGAAAAAGGCGCCTCACTAAACGAAGTGAAGGGAATAACTTTCAGAGAAGAGAATGAAATAATCGACTCCGAACCTAGACCGTTCATAAAGAATATAGATGAAATACCATTCCCAAGCAGAGACTTGCTACCCATGCACCTTTACCAAGTTAACGGAGTAAAATACACGACGATGCTTACAAGCAGAGGATGCCCTTTCAAATGCTCATTCTGCTCATCCTCTAGGCTTTTCGGCGGATACTGGCGGGGAAGAAGTCCAGAAAATGTCCTTGAAGAAATGAAAATAGTATACGAAAAGTACCGCATCAGAAACATTGAATTCATGGATGACACTTTCACGCTCAACCAAGAGAGAGCTGAAGAAATATGCGACGGAATCATTAAGGAAGGCTGGGACATAAGCTGGGGAGCATCATCAAGAGTAGACACACTGTCCAAAAAGCTTGTCGAAAAAATGAAAAAAGCAGGATGCTGGATCCTATTCCTCGGCATAGAATCAGGCTCCCAGAAAATACTGGACACTATAGGAAAAAGAATAACACTTGAACAGGTAAAGAAAGCGGTGAAAATTTTGAAAGACGCCGAAATCCAAGTTTTAGGCTCCTTTATAATAGGTTTCCTACAAGACACAACGGAAACAATAAAAGAAACAATAAAATTCGCTAAAAGCCTAAACTTGGATTATGCGGAATTTTCCATACTTACGCCATACCCAGGAACCCCAATATTTGATTACGCCAAAAAGAATAACATGCTTCTCACAGAAGACTGGTCCAAATACACGGCAGTCGAGCCAATCGTCAAAATCGCAGGGGCATCCGAGAGAGAGGTTAAAGCCCTATTCCAGAAGGCATACATCACATTTTATCTTAGACCAAAAATTGTTATGGGATGGCTTAAAAACAAACAGTTCAGCTTTATGAAGAGCGGAATTAGAGCCTTGATGAACTATTTAGAAGGAAGATAAAATGCATGAAGCAGATTTGGTTGCACATACTGTTGAGACATGGCTAGGAAACCCCATATCTAGAAGTTTGTTAAGGTGGGTTTCAAAAAGAACGGAAAAAAGCAGCAAACTGGAGTCTGCCCTGAAGAAGTACGTGGGTGAGCAGGTAAAATTAAGCTTTCAAGAAAAACTTGCCTACGCGATAGTTAAGTTAGCCCTCAATAAAGGTTCAGAATCCTTCGGAGTTTCAAAGGAGCAGCTAATGGAATCTTTAAGAAATCCTATGGTGAGGCGGGGCATTGCGAACGTTCTTGAGGGGATAGGCTACTACGGTGTGCAAAGACCCCAAACAACAGCCGCCCCATTTCTCATAGTATGGAACTTCACGAAACAATGCAATTTAAGATGTAAACACTGCTACGAAAACGCTGGACCGAAACCAGCACCTGACGAATTAACAACAGAAGAAGCAAAAAAAGCCATAGACGATTTTGCACATGCTGGAGTAGTCGCCCTCTCATTCTCAGGCGGAGAACCACTGGCAAGAAAAGACTTCCTTGAAATAGCCAAATACGCAACTGAAAAGGAATTTTACGTTTCCGTCGCATCAAACGGAACATTAATCACAAAAGCCACAGCGCAAAAAATGAAAGAATCCGGAGTCCAATATGTTGAAATTTCCCTAGACGGATTTGAGAAGACACATGATGAATTTAGGGGGATACCTGGCGCTTGGAAAAGAGCTGTAGAAGGCATAAAAAACTGTGTTGAAGCTGGTTTAGACACGGGCGTTGCAACAACAGCAACACATTACAATCTGAAAGAAATACCGAAACTTGTAGAATTCATCGAAAACGACCTTCACGCAAAAAGGTTCATAGTCTTCAACTTCATACCAGTAAATAGAGGAAAAGAAATAGCAGATCAAGACTTAACCCCAAAAGAGAGAGAAGAACTCCTGGATTTTCTCTACTCAAAACTCATCGACAACAACAGAAAATTAGACACCTTTTCCACAGCTCCCCAATATGCAGTAACCTCATACAAGTTTGCCTTCGGCCCAGTAGTAGCAACACACTTCACAAATAGAGCTGCCTCAGAAATGCTTAGGGGAAGAACGAAGTCACTAACAGAATTCATCGGCGGATGCGGGGCTGGCCGCCTCTACTGCGGCATGGAACCAAACGGAGACATTGAACCATGCGTCTTCATCCCCATAAAAGTCGGAAACATCCGAGAGCAAAGCCTAGTCAAAATATGGAGAGAATCAACAATCCTAAAACAGATAAGAAACAGAGACCTTTTCAAAGGATGCGGAGAATGCGAATACAAATACATATGCGGAGGATGCCGCGCAAGAGCCTACGCCTACTTCAATGATTTGCAAGGTCCAGACCCAGGCTGCAGCATCAACCAAAAATACTGGGAAAAAGTGGCGAACTCAAATGAACCATTCATCAAAGTTTAAAAGTGAATCCTCAGAATTTGCAAACGAAAGGATGAAATATACTCCCTCCATTTTTGAGACGCAAAATATGAGGCGTTCTTTTAGGAAGGCTCATAAATTTCCAAAACTTTTCGAACATGGTTTTATTGGCTGCCTTAAGATTGAGAATAGAATAGTAATGGCTCCAATTTCCACAAATTTGGCTAGCGCTGGAGGAGAAGTGACGCAACAGCTCATTGACCACTATTCAAGGATCGCAAAAGGAGGGGTGGGTCTAATAATCGTAGAGAATGTATGCGTGCATTTTCCTGAAGGAAGACATGGAACAACCCAGCCTAGAATCGACGCAGACGAGTTTATTCCAAGTTTACATCGCTTGGTTCAAGCTGTCCACCAAAACGGTGCAAGGGTCGGTGTGGAACTTGCACATCCAGGCGGAGCTGCCGAACCCCGATTCGCCAAAACTCAACCTATAGCGCCATCTTCGGTGCCAATTAAATCCGGAGCGATTACTCCAAAGGCTTTAACCAAAGAAGAAATTGAAGAACTAGTTGATATGTTTGGCAAAGCTGCGCTAAGAGCGAAAAAAGCCGGCTTCGACATGGTAGAAATCCAAGCTGGTCACGGACTTTTAGTAAATCAATTCCTCTCACCATTATATAATAAGAGGAGAGATGAATTTGGCGGAACTCTAGATGGAAGAATTCGTTTTCCAAAAATGATTGTTGAAAAAATAAAGGAATATGCTGGAAAAAGTTTCCCCGTAAGCGTTAGACTAGGCGTTGAAGAATACGAAGAGAACGGAATTAAAATTGAAGAAGGAAAGCACATCGCAAAGAAACTTTCAGACATGGGAACCGACGCCATTCACGTAACTTTAGGGGGAACCAGTATGGAAAAACGACTTGAACCTATGCCCTATACACAAGGATGGCGAGTATACTTGGCCGAGGAAATTAAAAAAGTGGTGGACGCCCCTGTCATTACTGTGGGAGTCATTCGAGAACCACGGTTTGCCGAGAAAATTCTACAAGAAGGAAAAACTGACTTCATAGCTTTGGGAAGAGCATTGATCGCCGACCCCCAATGGCCTAGAAAAGCGTTGATGGGAAAGGAAAAGGCTATAAGAAGATGCTTTTCATGCAACGAATGTGTCAGAGCGAGGCACTTCGAAGACTTACCCATCCGCTGCTCTTTAAACCCTACAGTTGGAATCGACAAAGAGCTTGCCCGCATAAAAAAAGCCAAACATAAAAAGAAGATTATGATAATTGGCGCTGGCCCAGCTGGTATGGAAGCTGCTAAGATTGCGGCTTTAAGAGGACACGACGTTTACCTTTTCGATAAAGAAATGCAGATTGGCGGAACATTAAACATGGCGGCTGCAGTTCCTGGAAAAGAAAAACTAAAGTGGATAATTGAATATTACGCCTATACGCTTCCAAAGTTAGGAGTGCACATACAACTCGGAGAATTTGTAAACAAGCAAAAAATCGAAAGTTTCAGTCCAGATGCCGTGATAATAGCTACCGGTTCAAAACTTGTAGCACCACAAATACCTGGAATGGAGAATTCAAGTAGTCTATCCTTCAAGGAAATCCTCAGCGGCGAAGTCAAAATAGAAGGAGAAAAAATCGTGGTTTTAGGTGGCGGATTGATAGGACTAGAAACTGCTTTATTCCTAGCGCCGCTTGGAAATGATGTTACTGTTCTTAAACGCTATGAAACTGTTTCTGAAGATATTGATCCAATATACCTGCCTCATTTACTTTCAAGCCTACAAAAACTAGGAGTCAAGATCGTTTCTGGAGTCACGATAATGAAAATTGAACAAAATCAAGTGCTAATGAAAAATCGCAAAGAAGAGTTAAACAAGATTTACTTTGACAAAGTAGTGTTGACACGAGAGCTAATGCCATCCAATGAGCTCGCCAAAGAAATACGAGAATGCGAAGCATATATCATTGGAGACGCCTTAAAGCCGAGAAGAATTTTCAACGCGATATTCGAAGGCTTTATGATCGGAAGGCAAGTTTAAGCTTTTAAGAAGAGGAGAAAGTTCATGAAGATTATTGTTACAATGGGACGTGGGGGAACGGGAAAAACAAGCTTCGTCGCTTTGATGGCTAAACATTTCATCGAAAATGGAGAAACCCCGCTTCTTTTGGTGGATTCTGACCCTGACCAAAATTTGGGGGAAATGGTCGGAGTAGACTTGCATGAGCATGGGAAAAAGACTATTTCAGAACTGCTCATCGAAACTTTCTTAGAGCAAGGCGGAACCCTAGTCGGAGTCCCGCCGAGCGAACGCATAGAAAGCCGCATATGGGCTTATGGAATGTATGAAGGCGAACACTTCGATTTCATCGCTGTGGGAACGAAATGGATTGAGGGATGCTACTGCCTTCCAGACGCAGCTTTAAAAGGCGCCTTAGAATCATTAACAAAAAATTACAGATACGTCCTAGTCGACTCGCCAGCTGGTTTAGAACATCTTAACCGGCGAATAACATCAAAAGTCGACGACATCTTCGACGTAATAGATCCATCAAAAAAGTCATTTGACCACATTGAACGTGCTTATCGCGTGGCTAAAGAAGTCAAGATAGACTTTAGAAACCTCTACGTTATTGGAGGCTTCAGGTTTCCAGAAAGCCTAGAAAGCCAAGCCGAGAAGGTTTTACCATTCAAATTTTTGGGAAGAATCGCCCATGACGAAAATGTTGAAGAATACGTCCTAGCCGGGAAATCCCTTTTGACCTTGCCATCAAATACTCCAGCCTACCTTTCTGCCAAGAAAATATTGGAAAAAGCAGGATATGCCAAGACAGTTAATTTATAACGTGCACCTATATTCAATAGAGAAAACAGAGGTAAAATGATGGGCATACCCAAAATAGGGCTTGTAGCATGCAACAGTGGCGCTTCAAATACTGGACATTTAACAGGGTTAGCCGCACTGGAAGTGGTTAAAAAGTTTGGAAGCGACAAAGTCGGAATATGCTCATTACCCGCATTGGCTAACAACATTCCAAGACAAACTGTGCTCGTTAAGAAAATTGAGCATCTTATCGTTATTGACGGCTGCCGTAATGAATGCGCAAGAAAAATATTGAACACTTTAGGAATCAAATATGAAAACTACATAAATCTAGAATATGATCTCCAAATCAACAAACTGGGACCATTCACCACATTGGACTATTCCATAGAGGGTGTAGTGCACATCTTCTCACATCAATCAGCATCGCCCACAGTGTTATGGTAACCTATAAGAGTAACACTAAGACAATTTAATTATGGTGATAGTTTGCCAAATGAACTGTCGATTGAAGCAAGGAAGTTTGATGTTAGGCTTAAAGAGTTTATTGAGGCTGAGGATAGAGCTTTTAAATCATTAATGACTTTTATAGCCAGACTAAAGGAACTAAACGATTTTATAGACGAGTTGCCAGCAGAGCTGGATTTAAAGGCGTTTAAAAGAGCTGCGAAACTTCGCTTAGAAACTGTTAAAGCTTTCCAAGATGCCTTAAGTTTTATGAGCAAAGCTGAGCATGAGAAAAGCCACATGCTAGAATCTTACGGAGCCTTAATGTTGTCTCTGGACAATGCTTTTAAAGATATTTTAGAAAGAACCACATCATAACATGAGTATGAAATATTCTGCAACTTTTATGTTCCTATTTGAAATCCTTCTGTAATCTTTTTTAATGTCGCTATTGCGGAATATACAGCCAACATGCTTGTTTTGGGGTTAATCTCAGAAACCACATTTTTGGTGAGAACTGTTAACTCGCCAAAGTCTCCTTTAACATTAATTTCGTGAATGTTATTCTGAATTGTAGGATCAACTATCACGCGAACTTTCGTTTTTTCAGGTCCAACGCCAGCCAAGCTTAATGTTGCTGCAACATTCACGTTCTCTGGGAATAGCTTGCACGCCTCCTCAGCTGATCCTTCGTAAATGTTTTTTGGTTCTCTTAACACATTAATGTTCACTCCTTTTTCTTTAATGTATAATGAGCCGCTAAAGGCTTTAGGGGGTTTCCTTGTAGTTAAAGTAGCTTCACGTATTCTACCAACAGATGCAGCTTTCAACGCGTCAAGTCCTCCGATAGCACCTGACGGTATGTAAACCCTTACTTTCCCAGTTTTAACTAGACTTTTGACTTTTTCAGCGAGGCTGGCGTCAACAAGAGCCCCAACGCTCATAACCATGAGGTCTTTACTAGCCTCTAACGTTTTTACAGCATATTGCCTCACAGCCTCTTGAGATGCAGCCTCAATAACTAGGTTTACATCTTCACATTCAACAATTTCAGAAAATGTTTTAGCAATACGCGGCTTGCGAGATAACCGTTTAGCCAAGTCTTCACATTTACTCATATTTACGTCATACAGATAAACTAAGTCAGCTTTTCCCGCTTTTCCCTCATCTATTGCACAAGCCAAAACTGATCCTATGGCACCGCACCCTATTAGTCCAACACCTAAAAAATGTTTAGACTCAGCAGGGAAATACCTATTTTTGCCTTCCATGCTTTTGCCACTCTCCCCCTTTACACTCCATATTACAAATGTGCTTTCCGCTAAATTCTAATCGTGCAGCCAACTGAACGTCTTATGCTATTTCTAGGATAAAAGCTTAAGATCCCAATTTTCCGCATCGTGCAGTGGCATGGAACAATCAAACGTGTCCCTCGTAATGTTTTCAGTCTACTGAAATCATGGAAACCGCCAACTATCCCGTGTATTTCCCCAAATTTTGAGGCAAACCTCAATATATTTTCTAGGCCTGGATGTGCGCAGCCAGTTATGAAGCATGAGAATCCGAAGCCTTTTTGGAAGCCTTCTTCAGCGTCATTGTCATATACTATTTTAAGTGTTACATCACCTATTGTGGACAAGTTTAACCCTTCAAACATGCTCTTTCTCCAATCTTTACATCCCAAACGTAGCCGCAGTTCCTGCAAAAATATAGGCCGTTTGCATAACTGCCTATATCGTTTGAGCAGCATTTAGGGCATTTGTCACATGAATCATTAAAACTCGGATTTTGAAGTGTCTTGTTTTTTGTCACGCATTTTTACTCACGCCGCATCTTTCTCATGTAATACTTTCTTCCTTCATATTCAACCTCCACAAGCTCCCCATTTCTCAGGAGATCTTCAAGAACATGCATTTCTGCACCTGCTCTCCTCAAAAAGTCTGTAACGGCTTCCTCCCGCATGGGATGCACCGACGTTATGCTCAGTAAGTCTTCCTTAACGTTTCCAGTAAAAGCGAAAGCGTTTCCTTCATACCCAATTAAAAGTTCAACTTTGTTGCTTCCAAGCTTCTTGGAGAATATTTGAAAAGCAGAGTTTAAGGTTTCTTCTTTTGCTGGTCTAACCCACTTTTCCGTCGGCGGCCTTGTCGGTATTGCAATATAAGCCTTATCTAACCCATCCAAACCTCCTAAGAATTCAGCTATCTTCAGAAACTCGCCGTTGTATTTTACAGCTTCAATAAGCATTGTTTCACTTATGACAGTTCCATTAAATGCTTCTGCAAATTCCTTTATGCCTTCTAAAATTGCGGTTAACCTTAAACTTTTGTGGGGTCTATTTATCGCCGTCCACAAGTTTTGGCTTACAGCGTCCACTTTCAATGAGACAAGATCAGCATTCATCAAGTCTTCCCTTACTTTTTCTTGCCAGAGTAAAGAGGCGTTAGTTATTACTGCTATTGGAATTCTTGTTCGCTTTAAAAGGGATATTTCCTTGCCGATGTTTACGTCTAATGTTGGCTCACCATCTGGAACAAAAGTTATGTAATCAATTTTCTCATTTCTTATGATTGCCTCATGAACTTTCCTCTCAACATCTTTTAAAATGTCTTCCGGCTTATAGAAAATTTGCCTTTCAATAAGGCAATTGCTTGTTCTTCCAAGTTGGCAGTATACACACGAATAAGTGCACGTTTTCGGTGGAATATTATTTACCCCTAGACTTTTTCCCAATCGCCTAGATGGAACGGGGCCGAACGCTATTGTTAACATTTGTTGCCTCTTCTTACGCTTTAGCTTTTGGATTCTAATGCTTTGGAAATTTTCTTCCAGACACGCCTAATCTCATACGTGGCGTTGCATTCTGGAGAATATTCCATAATCGTTTTCCCGTTAACCATTGCTTCTACAACCTTTGGGTTGAAGGGTATTTTCCCGACGACCTCTATGCTGTTCTCTTTACAAAAACTCTCAATTTTCTGAGTGTTATCCTTGTTTATGTCATACATATTCACGCATACAAACGGCTGAACATTAAAATGCCCTAACAGTTGCAGTGCTCTCTTTAAGTCGTGAATGCCCGACATGGTTGGTTCTGTAACTACCAAACCAGCATCTACGCCAGTAACTGAAGCTATAACGGGGCAACCGATTCCAGGCGGACCATCTATTATTATAAGGTCAGTTTTCTCTTTTTCAGCTAATACTTTTGCATTCTGTCTAACCAAAGTTACGAGTTTTCCAGAGTTTGCCTCACTTGGGCTAAGCATGGCATGAGCCATAAACCCATACTTTGTTTTTGAGATGTAAGCATGTCCAGATACGCGTTCGGTTAATGTTATAGCATTGGTTGGACAGACAATAGTGCAGACACCGCATCCTTCACATGAAAGCGGATCTATGGCGAAGTTTTCTGTTATGGCGTTGAATTTGCATTTTTCCCGGCATAAACCGCATCTCATACATTTTGCTTCATCAATAAACGCTAATTTTGAACCTTTGAATTCTTGGGTTTCAATTATTTCTGGATGCAAAAGCATGTGCAGGTCTGGGGCGTCTACATCGCAATCAGCTACAACAGCCCTTTTTGCCAAAACAGCGAATGATGCTGTGATGGTTGTTTTGCCAGTTCCGCCTTTGCCGCTTAAAACTGTTATCTGTTTCATTTGCCAACACGCCTTCGCACTTCATTAAATAACGCTATGAACTTTTCTTTCCACTCTGGCATCTCTTGGCTGAAGGGAACCCCTTTTGAATAAAGTTCAGCGATTCTCCTCTGATAGGGAATTTCAAGTAAAACTGGTATTTCCTCCTCTTTGCAATATTCATAAACTTTCCCGTCGCCTATTCCAGCCCTGTTAACAACAACGCCCGACGAAATTTTCATGTCTTTCAAAACTTGAACTGCTATTTTCAAGTCATGCAAGCCGAAGGGCGTGGGTTCGGTTACGAGAATGCAGAAGTCGCTTCCTTTCACGGTTTCAATCACTGGACACGATGTCCCAGGTGGTGCATCAAGAATAACGTTTCTGTTCTTGTCAATGCATTTTTTAACTTCCCTTATTAGCGGGACAGCCATTGGCTCGCCAACTTCAAGCTCACCGTAGACAAGTTCTGAATTGCCAGCGTAACCCCGCTTCAACGCTCCAATTCTGTGTTTTCCTTCGGTTAAAGCCTTTTTAGGGCAAACAAGAATGCATCCGCCACATCCGTGGCAAAGTTCTGGGAAAATTAGTACTTTTTCTGAACTGGCAAAAATGGCGTTATACTGACAGAAAACTGCACATTTCCCACAGTGATCGCATAATTCCTCGTTTAAACTAGGGATTAACGTGTAAACTGGTTTTTCATGGCTTATTTTAGGATGCAGGAGCAGATGATCATTTGGTTCTTCCACATCGCAGTCCAAAAGCTGAACGTCTTCTATAGAAACTGCAAGGTTTACGGCTACAGATGTTTTTCCTGTTCCACCTTTACCGCTGGCAATGGAAATTATCATATCAATCTACGTTCTCTGCCTCAATTTTCAAGTTCTTTTCTGTGATCTTATTATGTCCTTATGGTAGTTGCTGTATAGGGCTATGACGGGATTATGCCCTAACAACCGATCCTTGACTATCAAGGTTGTTACTGGCGCTTTCGAGTTCATGGTGAAAAGCATATCATGCCCAACGCATAAGCCGACAATGATATTGATGTCCGTTCCTGCGTTATTTAGAAGTTCAGCTTGAACTATTGGGTTGCAAGCAGCCTCAAATTTCAGTGGGTCGCCAATTTTGTACTCTTTAACCACGTTAAGCTTTGTCTTATCAACAGCACCACATTTACATCTGACTGACGCAACGGTGAACCCTGCATTTTCAAGAATCGTTACTATTCTAGCAGCTTCATCGTGTAATCCGGCGCAGAAGGCTACTCCCAACTTCTTGGCGTGAACAAGCTTGCTAAACTCTATGATCTCCTTAATTCTAGGGCGCACAGCCATCAACGAGCCTCTAACATGTTCATATGCCTCTTTTTCCGTGATGGTGGCGGGAACATAAATATTCTTTACATAATCTTCTCCATACTTCTCAACTGCTGATTTAATCGTTTTCTCGTTTGTTTTCATGGGGCAGAAGTCTGGAAGCAATTTTTTGTCAATTTCCTCGAAGGGTATGCTGCTGCAGTAAGCTTGCGGACACTTTGCACATTGAGGATCAGCAGTCAATCCATACGCTCCTCCTCAAATTTCTGAACGACCCCTCATTTTCTCGTATTCCGCTATTGCCTTCCGAAGTGTTGCTATAGCCAGCTTTGCACAGTCAAGCTTTTCCTCTGGCAATCCTCCAAGCGCGCTTATTACATCATGCTCTGTTATCTTCTTTGCCTCATAAACGGACTTGCCCTTTACGAGTCCAATCATGGCAGATACAGACATGGCTGAACCGGGACAGCCTACATAACAAAACCTGCCATTTTTTATGACGTTTGCCTTACTAATTTTCAAATATAATTCTATAAAATCCCCACAGGGACCAAGATATGTTGTAATGATGTCTGGATTCTTTAGCGCTCCCACATTCACTTTATCCGCATATAACTGGATAGCCTTCTTAGAATATCCTAGTTCCGCCATCAACCTTAGTTCTTCTTCCTTTAGTTTTTTAGTCAACAATCAACCTCCAAACATGGTTAAAGTTTCAGCGGCATTTCTATCTATGGCGAGCATGACGGCAGCCTTCTGTAAGCTCTTCAAGCTTATCCTGCTTATACGCTTCAACTACTTCTTTAACAGTGTCCGCATTCGCTCTTAAAACGGCCACTCTAGCCTCTTGGAAAATGCTTAGTGCCCGCGGCCCCATTCCATAAGTGATTACAGCGTTAGGTTTGAACTGTAATAAGCGATCTGGTGGGCGTCCACTGCCGCCGAAATG
>JBMFKI010000021.1:0-16270 GCA_049972525.1 Bathyarchaeia archaeon | reverse complement strand
ATGAGCGTTGGCGTAGTAAGCGCTTTGGGAAGAACAATAACTGAAGAGACAGGTACATACCCAATAGCCAATGTTATCCAAACAACTGCCCCGCTGAACCCAGGCAATTCCGGAGGACCACTCCTAAACCTTCAAGGTCAAGTTGTTGGCATAACAACCGCCATCGTAAGCAATTCCCAAGGATTAGGCTTCGCAATTCCATCAAACACGATCTTAAGAGAAATTAGTTCATTGGTAACAACAGGCTCTTACAATAGGCATCCATGGCTAGGTGCCACAGGAGTAGACATGACCTATGAAATAGCAAAAGCTATAGGCGTGAACGTCACATACGGATGGCTAATAACCCAAGTCACAAGCGGAGGACCCGCAGCCAATGCAGGTCTAAGAGGCGGAACAAAGCAGGTTCTAATTGCAGGAGAATACATAACCGTTGGTGGAGACATCATAATAGCCATAAACGGAACAAGGATAACCAACATAGATGCACTTTCAACATACCTCGAAGAAAACACTTTACCAGGGCAAATAATAGAAATAACAATAGTAAGAGAAAATCAAATAATGAATGTTGCTGTAACGCTTGGAACACGCCCATAACTTAACGCCATCAATTTCAGCATTTCTGCTACAAAGATAATAGCCAGCAGAAACAAGTTTGCGACAGTGTCAAATAGAATGCATAATAAATTTCGAAGAGGATTCTCTGGATTTTACATCGATTTTCATGTTCACACGGATATCGGCACATCAACACTTAGAAATATACATGCGAACTTGCCAATCTGGTGTAAAGGTTTTTATATTAGGCTGCCTAGTATAGGGAAGTCACAAAAGTTTACGCACACGTTGAAAGGCTTTTTAGGCTTTTGAAAGTGCATGCAAAGTTTTGTGGCCATAAGGAGTGAAGTGAATTTGGTAAAATGCTTTAAAGATTTGCCGTTAAGCGATGAAGTTATGAACGGGATTGAAGAGCTTGGCTTTGATGACCTTTTCCCTATTCAAGCTCAAGCGATAATTCCGCTGCTTGACGGTAAGGATGTTATTGGGCAAGCTCAAACGGGAACGGGTAAGACGGCTGCCTTTGGAATTCCACTGATAGAAAATGTAGATTTTAGAAGCAGGAACGTTCAGGGTTTAGTTTTGGAGCCGACTCGCGAACTTGCAGTTCAAGTTGCAGAACATGTAAGTCGAATTGGTAGGTACACGCCCCTCAAGGTTTTACCAATCTATGGTGGTGAACCAATTCAGAAACAAGTGGACATGTTAAAAAGAGGGGTTCACGTTGTTGTGGGCACGCCTGGCCGCATAATAGACCACATTAAACGTGGAACGCTTGATCTGTCCATGGTGAAGGCTGTTGTTCTTGATGAGGCTGACAGAATGCTCGACATGGGTTTTATAGACGACATTGAGTACATACTCTCAAAAGTTCCAGCGAATAGGCAGACAAGCCTCTTTTCTGCAACAATAGACCAGAACGTAATGCGCATATGCAAAAAATACATGAAAAGTCCAGAGAAGATACTTGTAAGCAAGGATGAAATAGCTCTCACCCAGATAAGACAGTATTACATGCTTGTAAACCCTAAAGGCAAGTTTCATGTTTTGTGCAGTATTTTGGAAGAAAACGGTATAAAACGGGCAATAATATTCTGCAAAACGCGCAAAGAAGCAAGTATGCTTGCAAACAGATTAAGCCTAAAGGGGTATAACGCAAAACCTCTTCACGGTGGACTTACACAGCCACAAAGAGAATTTGTTCTTGACTCTTTTAGAATAGGGAAAGTTAGGTTGCTTGTTGCTACGGATGTTGCCGCAAGAGGATTAGACATTCAGGGAATAACGCATATAATAAACTATGATGTCCCACTGGATGCGCTGGTTTATTTTCACAGAATTGGAAGGACTGCTAGGATGGGACTTGAAGGAACAGCCATAACTCTAGTAGGCTATGGAGAGACAGCGGAATTGAACAAAATAAAGGCATTAACAAAAACCGTAATAAAAGAGTTAGAAAGTAACGTTCAAACAATATACAAGGCCATTTGCGCAGACTGCGGAAAAGAATGTGAAATACCGTTCAAACCAGATCCAAAGCGGCTTGTTTACTGCAGCGATTGCTGGGAAAAAAGAAAACCGCCAATAGAAAAATTGGTGTAAAAGCTGGGGTTGTTTGGGTAAAAGAAAAGTAATCAGCGAAGACGAACTCAGCGATATAATTTTACCGGAAGGCAGCGATGTCCTAGGAACCGCTGAGAGGATGTTGGGTTTCGACAGAATTTTAGTGAAATGCCAAGACGGCCACATACGCAACTGTAGGATACGAGGAAAAATGAAGAGAAGAGCGTGGATAAGGAATGGTGATGTCGTTCTCGTCTCGCCTTGGGATTTCCAGTTTGAAAAGCGGGGCGACATAATTTGGCGTTACAAGAAGAATCAGATTCAACTGTTAAAAATGAAAGGATACTTTACTGAGTAATCCGCCTTCAGACTACTAAGCTGAATTAAATTGCTCTTTTAAAAAGCGAAGTATGTTATTACCGCCGCGAGAAACGTTACTATGAAGGATGGAATAACATATTTGTACATTTTGCCAAGCGAACATTTGAAGTACTCTGCCGTGAACGTGAAGCAGAGATGCGTCGGCGCTATCGTGTAGCCAAGGTAGGCACTCATATAAACTAGCGCCGCGACATTTGCGGGTATCGGCGAAGTTTCGCACAGTATTGGAAAGCTTATGGCTACTGCGCTGACTGGCGAGCCTGTGAGAACTCCTAGAATGGCTGGAAACGTTATCAAAAGAATTGTGAAGTTTGTACTGTTGCCATTTGCAACCAACGCTGAGAAGATCTGGCTAACTTCCGGAGAGATAATAACGCCCCTTAACAGGAAGGCGCCATAGGCTGCGAGGGTTACGCCATAAATCCCCCAGTCCTTGAAGGGTTTTACAAATGTGTCAAAGCGCATTTTAGATATCGCAATTAAAATGAAAAGCCCAATAAAGACAGCAATGACAACGTCAAGACCTTGACTGAACAGTTTGAGCCCAGTTATGCCTAAAGCTATTGCGAAAACTATCGCTGTCAAAATCGGGCTGAAGGAGACTAAGAAGGCTTTCAGATTCGAGTTAATGTCATTTTCAGCGTCCACTCCATCTTTTTTCGGACTTTTTTTAATTTTCCAAAAACCAACAATGTATCCCACTATTATCATCACAATGACTGCTGGAATTTGACGTAGAATTATAAGCGGGATTGCTACGCCAGTAAGCATCGCTGTGGTGATTATAGGCGTGCTCAGCGGGTACACCGGAAATATTGTATGCCTAAACCACAAGTTTATGTAGGCTTTTCTCTGCGGCTTCAGCTTAAGTTTTTCTGCCTCCGCGTCAACGAGAGGCGCTGACATTAGGGCTCCGCCTGCGACTGGTAAAAGCCCTATTATTGCTGGCACTACTCCTAACACGATTTTGGGATTGTTAACAATTCTGCTTATGCTTTCACTTAGCTTGTTAATGATTCCAGTTTCCTTGTAGAGTTGACTAAGCAGCATTATTCCGAAGGTTGCAACCACAACCGAAATCGTGCCCGGTTCGACGCTTGCCTCATAAAAAACTGTTGGAATTCTTGTCCATTCAAGAGCGAACAACGCTAAGGCTATGGCTGTCGCGGTTAGGGTTATTCCCAAATTTACGCGTTTATAGAGTAAGATTATCAGAAAAGCGAATGCGATTACTATTGCGATTGTTGGGTTTGCAGGTCCCAAGCGAGGGGGCACTCCGAATTGCATTTATAGAAAAGCTAGGATGTCTGGCTTATTCTTAACACTTTTCCCTCATGCGCAAAGAAAATTTAATAGCGCATCTGTAGCATTGTGCATGGATAGAACATGAAGAGAAAAGTTTTCATCTCAGGACCAATTCAAGACATGGAAACAGAGCAAGATTATAGAAATCTCATACGCGATGTTTGTGTTCGATGCGGCTATGAGGTTGTGGATCCTTGGGAAAGAGAAAAAGTCATCTATAAAGGTTCAGAGTTTGGTTGGTGGGAGAAAGTTCCAGCATTAGACTTCATTAGGCGAGATTTAGAAAACATCGAAAAATGCGACATCCTAGTTGCCAATGTGCCGAAGCTTTCAGCTGGAACATGCACGGAACTCTTCTACGCGAAGCGAAAGGGAAAGAAGACAATCTGCACATGCAAAATCCATAACCCAAGCCCATGGATAATAGTCCATTCAGATTTCATAATCAGAAAAATTGAAGAACTAGAAAACGCGCTTCAATTGGGAAAAGAAAAATAAGAACCTCTGCAAATTCTCATTAAGCAAACAGCGCGGTCGTAGTCTAGCCTGGTCTAGGACATCAGCCTGCCAAGGCAGCAGAACGCTGACGACCCGGGTTCAAATCCCGGCGACCGCACCAAAGAACCTTCTCTTTTCGGCAAAAGAGAACCTTCGCCAAGAGAAAAGAGTGTTTGGAGCTGTTTTTGGTTGATTTGTCAGTTCGAGCTTGAAATGAGGTTTAGATTGTGCGGGTTTGTGTGGTTGACATTAATACTTGGACGGCCCAGGACAGTCATCCATACATGGTTGGGATTGCCTAATAAGAGACTTGTTAGGTAGTCGTTTATGCCCATGCCTGCTTCTTTTGCTTTAGTTCTCAGCAGCTGAGCTACTTCTGTTTTTAGGCATATGCCTGTCATTCCAGGCTTAGGAATTTGCGCGCGCGCTCGCCGCCCCGCCACCATCATAACTTGAAATAACCATCTTTTTCTCCCTATTTAATAATCCACTACTATTTTAGGTGTTAACAGATTAGTTAGGCTTACACTTCGTTGAGGCAATTTTTAAATGTCATTGTGAATAATTAGTTTGATGTGGTGAAGGGTTGAGTTTGGGGAAGCCTGGTCATGAGTTGTCTATTGGCGAGGTTTTCTCGTTGACTTTTAACATGTACTTATCGAGGTTTTGGCAGTTCTTCTCGGTCTTTCTTGCCGCTGGAATTGTAACGGGACTTGCGAGTTTTGCTGTTATGACGTTGTTACCCATGCCTAAACAGCCAAGCCCCTCAGCCTCTTTCGTGGAGTTAACAGCCTACCTTTTCGCTTTGCTTTACTGGGTCATCTTTACTGGTGTTCTGCTCAGCCTCATTTCCTGGATTGTGGGCTGCGTCACAGGAGGTTTCGCCGTGAAATACGCTTCTGACATTATTGAGGGGAGAGCTCCAACCGTCGGCGAGAGCTTAAACTTCGCCCTCTCGAGGCTTCCATCATTGCTCGTTGCACAGTTTATTGCTGGAGTTTTAGTCGTAGCGGGATTAATCCTCTTGGTTGTGCCGGGCATAATAGTTGCCATAATGTTTTCGCTAACGATTCCAGCAATAATAATAGAGGAAAGGGATGCCCTCGAAGGTTTAAGTAGAAGCCGGAGGCTTGTGAGTAATCGTTGGCTCAAAACCTTCGCGGTTCTACTGTTGACAGGCATAATAATTCTGGTTGTAAGCTTAGTGGCCAGCTTATTAGCGTCTCCTCTCAACACCGTCCTCCCCAACGTTGACCATGTTGTTTCAAGCGTTATAGCCGCATTTGCAACGCCAATAGCGCCCATAGCAACAACCCACCTATACTACGCAATGATCGCCAGAGAAACACCTCCACCGCCACCCCCACCAAACCTCTAAACGTGAAGCTAACTTAATTATTTCAGCATTTTAAAAATGCATCCACGCACATACAAAGCCCATGGCGAAACGAGAAGCCTAATCTACCACAAGTGGACGAAGTAAAATTACCTTAAACATTCAGAACGTTAGGCTAAATTTGTAAATCAAGTTAAAAATCGGATACGTCCCTGTTTAATTCCTAGCGATTGCACTCCAGACAATGGGCATATTCAGTGCGTTTACTTGCTCTATGCCTATTCTGTTTTGGAGCGTTAGTGAGCGAGCGCCGCTATCGCTGTTATTGTGAACGGGGCTATTATTGTTAGTGTGAAGCCACTTGAGAATGCAGTTATCAACGTGTCTTGTCCGCAGTAGCGCACTATTACCGGTAGGGTTGTATCCATTGCCGTGGCGCCTCCCATGGCTATTGGCGTATACTTGTCAATCTTACTCGTTATCGAAATTGTTGTTATCGTGACTATTTCCCTTAGGAAATTCACAGTAAATCCCAAAGCAGCCCATTCCACACCGAAAAGTTGGCCGGCAAGCGGACCAGCCATGGTGTACCAGCCGTAGCCAGCGCAAACCCCCATGGACGCAACTAAATCTAACCCTAGAAGTAGCCCGCCGACAAGCCCGCCTAGTATGCTGCCCAGCGCCGTGGCGAACGGAAAAACTAGAACTTTTATTCCAGTCTTTTTCAGATTGGCTATTGCTTCTTTATCTGCGCCGAAGAGCAAGCCCATAAAGAAAAGCAAGGCGACAAGTGAAAGGGTAAATATGTAATCGGAAAAAATCGTGTTAATTGCCACAATTTCCATGCTGCCGCTCACGTAGCCCACAACTGCCCCAAGTGCAAGTGCCATTATGATATATTTTATCATAGTTTCATCAGCTTTCTTGCCGCTTCGACGAACAGTATGCTGAAAAATAGGGCAGCGGATAAGAGTACAATGGAGCCTAATCCCACACGCGGCATTACAGCCAACAGCTCATTATTTGAGCCTATGGCGAAGCCAAGCGAGAATATCAATACAAGTATTATTCCAGAGATGATTTTATTGAAGTTTAAATGCTTTTTATTCCGCAAAAAGTAGCCTAGAATTATTCCAGCTACAAGCGGAATTATAAGTTTAGCCAGATCTAGGGGAGTTGGCAAACCTTCAACACCAACGATATACTAGCGGAACGTTTGCTGTTAAGATTTACTCTGCTGAAAGTGTTGAATATAACCAAAATTGTAAAATGTGGAGGATGAAGCCTTTGCTATGCTTCCTCGTAGAATTCCTCTGCTTTAGGCGGTGTTGGGCTTAAACCTCTTCTCTCACGGATCTGCTTGATTATTCCCGCTTGCATGGACTCTGGAACTGGCGCCCAACGGCTAAACTGCGTTGCCCAGAAGGCTCTGCCTTGAGTTGAAGAACGCAGCTCGTCTGCTAACCCAAACGATTCTGCAACCGGCATTTCAGCCTTAACCACAACCATGTCTTCCTCGTTTACCATATCTATAATTCTTCCACGACGTTTTTGCACTATGGCTATCACCGAGCTTACAAACTCGTTTGGAACTTTACACTCAAAGTTTAAAAGAGGCTCAAGAAGCTTCGGGTCGCTTAGTAGAAATGCACACCATATTGGACGCCAAGTCATCGGAAGAATTTGTGCTGGTCCCCTGTGAACAGGGTCCTCGTGGACCATTATGTCTTCCAAGTTAACTTTTAAGCCGTAGGCTGGCTCCTTCGCCAAGACGCAGGTGTGAACAGCCTCACGGAAGCCAGATTTTATGTGATCTATAACCTCTTCAACGTATTGTCTTCCTTTAATTCTGTTTACAAGTATGTTTGTTCCTTCGATGGCTATGACATTGCGGGCATCATCAGTTGACCAGCCGAACTCTTTTGTTAAAATCCTCTGTCTCTCATCTCGCGTTTGCATCTCAGAAATCTTCCCGCTCTTTATGGCTTCAATAACGTCTTCTGAAAGCTTCTCAATTGTAACCCATAACCTGTTATGTTTATTTGGACTTTTGCCCATTATGGGCGGACCCCTGTAATCATGGCTTATTGTTTCACGATAAATAACGATGGGCTTGCTAATTTTTACTTTTAACCCCGCTTCTTGCATGCGGTAAGCCGTAACTTCAAGGTGTAACTCACCCATACCGCTTAGAAGGTATTCACCGCTCTCCTTGTTTATTGTGAAGTGAAGGTTAGGATCTTCCAAAGTTAATTTGTGGATAACCTTGTCGAAAAGTGGGAGATCTTTGATGTCTGCAGGTTCAACGGCAACCGTAACAACAGGATCTGAAACATACTTTAACCCTTCAAATGGCTGCGTTTCCACACCCTCTTCTGCAACTGTTTCGCCTACATGAATTGAGGGTAAACCTGAAATTGCCGCTATGTTTCCAGCTGGAATCTTGTCAACAATCACTCGGTCGGCAGCCATGCTCATGTAAACCTGCTGTATTGTCCCCTTCTGACGACTGTTTATAAGCTGGACAACCTTGCCCTTCTCCACAGTACCGCTGAAAACTCTGCCTATAGCAACAACTCCACTATGCGGGTCAACTTCAATCGTGGTTATACACATCAAAAGTGGACCACCAGGATCAACCTTCGCCATAGCCTTACCAACAGAACTGTTGACATCTCCAGGCCATATTTGCGTCTGCCTATAGGGTTGAGCCACCAACGGGTTTGGAAGATGCTCACAGAACATATCCAATATGGGCTCATATAGTGGCGCTTTTTTGCTTAAAGCCTCAACTTTTTTCGCGATTTCCTCTGGCTCTCCAGAATATGCGTCAATTATTTCTTGGAATGTCACACCCTTCGCTTTCATGTGAGGTAAGTTCAAACCCCACTTATGGAGAGCTGAACCGAAAGCAACACGTCCATCTTCAACCTTAACCTGCCAATCTTTTTTATGTTCCGGCGGCGCATATTTTTCAATAAGGTTGTTAATTCTAAGGATTATTTTCGCGAATTTCCGCTGTATCTCTTCAGGAGTCAATTTTATCTCTTTAATCAGCCTGTCAACCTTGTTTATGAAAAGTATTGGCTTGACTCTTTCGCGAAGCGCTTGCATCAAAACGGTTTCAGTTTGAGTCATTGGTCCTTCAACTGCGTCAACAACCACAAGTGCACCGTCAACTGCACGAAGACTTCGAGTTACAGCTCCGCTGAAGTCTATGTGCCCAGGAGTGTCTATGAGGTTTATCAGGTGCTCTTTGCCCTTGTATGTGTGAACCATGCTTATGTTTGAGGCGAAAACGGTCATCTGCCTTTTCTGTTCAAGCTCCCAAGAATCTAGGAAAAGCTTCTGCCCAGCAGTTTGTTCGCTTATTATACCAGCGGCGGCTAAGAGGCTGTCTGACAGGGTTGTTTTTCCATGGTCAACATGGGCTATGATGCTTGTGTTCCTTATTACTTCTGGGTTATTCATCAGTTTTACAATTTCTTCGATTTGCCGATAACGCCCCATAATTCTAAACCTTCTTTTGGCTAGTAAACCATATCATATTGAAGTGCACAGCTTTCGTTTTTTCCTGACACAACATTTTCAAATTCACTTAAGTTAGGTTAGGCTACATGGAAAGTGAAAAAGTCGCCTATTAACTTTTTGTTGCAACCTAATGCTTCGCAAAAACAAAGTGGGCTTGTTAAGCAAATACGGATGCTGGGTTTCACTCCATAAAGGCAACAAGCTTTTCAGCAGTTTCCCTATCAACGTAGAAACCGCGTCTAGCAAGCCTCTTCACGCCTAAGAGCATAAGCAGGTTCTGCAGCGGAACGGAGTTAGCTGCTTCCCTCAGGTTTTTAAACCTTATGAACGAAACGGGATTCGCGTCCTTGACAAACTGGAAGTACTGCTCAGCAGATTCCAGGACTGATTCGCCTCCGTGCTCCTTCCACAAATCCTTTGCATTTCCAACTTTACGTTCAACAAATTCGGCACAACCAGCAACTTCACACAGAGGCTTTGTAACATAAAAGAATAACATATGAGCGGTTTTTGGTGGACCAAGCCCTCTCTGCACGTAAGATTGAAACTCTTTTCCTTCCCGATGCAGGCGGAGAAACTCACGCCACCATTTTTCCCTTATCATCATCACGTAAGCGTATTTTTCCTTCATAAGACCACACTTAAAGATGCTTACGCTTTATCCATTTAAAATTTGCCCGAACTAAAGTTTATGAGCAGAATCACCCACTTATGCCATAATGCTATACAAAGAATTCTTCATAAAACGCTACGCAGAACTAGGATGGAAATATAGAGACATCAAGCCAGAACAAGCGATTAGAATTAACAGAACTAACGCCAAAGACGTAGACGTTGCTGGAAGGCTTGAAGCTTTAGGCGCAAAGCTTGAAAAGATCCCTTTCCTAGAAAATGGCTACTGGGTCAAAAAATCGAAGTTCTCCGTGGGCGCAACAACAGAGTACCTAGTAGGCTTATACTCAATCCAGGAGGCTGCAGCACAGATTCCAGCAACTTTATTCACAGACTTGCCCGGCAAAATGGTTTTAGACGCATGCGCTGCTCCTGGAGGGAAAACCGTTCAATTGGCTGATTTGATGGGTAACACTGGTGTCATAGTGGCTTTAGACGTTAAGAAGCGAAGGTTAACAGCCCTCGCGAATCAGCTTGAAAGGTGCAGAGTAAAAAACACCGTTGTATACGCTCTAGACGCGCGTAATGCGTCACAACTAAAAATCAAGTTCGACAGAATCCTTTTGGACATGCCATGCTCTGGAAACTTTACGACGGACGCCGGGTGGTTTGAAAGAAGAACAATTAGAGATATCGAGAGAAACGCAAAACTTCAAAGGGAAATATTAGCTGAAGCCGTTAAAGTTTTGGCGGAAGATGGCGAGATAGTTTATTCCACATGCTCCCTAGAACCAGAGGAGAATGAACTGAACATTAACTGGGCGGTGAAAAACCTAAACCTTAAAGTTGAAAAAATTAACTGCTACGGGGAAAAGCCTCAAACCCAAATTTTCGGAGAGAAGCTTGATGGCCAAATAGAAAACTGCAGAAGAATTTGGCCTAGTAAGACTCAAGGTTTTTTTGTGTGTAAACTTAAAAGGGCGTGAAAATCAAGCTATGAAGAGTATAACTGAATTTACAAGACGTTTTGGTATGGAAATAGAGATTAACGAGAGGCTTGTTGTTAAAAAGAAGAACAGATATTTTCTATTAAATAATGCATTAAGAAGGTTTGTTAAATCTGACTTTTTCTATGCTGGCACTTATCTTGGAAAAATCAAGCGTGGAAGATTCTTTCCAAGCTTCAATTTGCTGAGAATCGTTGCAGAAAAAGTAGAGGCGAATAAGGTTTTTGTGGATAAAAAGTCCGAGTGGCTCTTCATATGTGGTAGAGACATATTTAAACAAGGAATAGTGAAGACCGTTGGCTCCAAGAGAAAGGGCAGCTATATTTTGGTTTTAAACATGCATGGCGAGTGTTTAGGGTTTGCTGAACTTCTCGATGATTTAGATAGGATTGAGAAGGGTGTTGCCGCAAAAAACATTTTGGATGTGGGAGACTTTCTGAGAAGAGAAAGAGGACGAGTAGAAGGGATTTAACCCTTTATAGTTTCCACTAGTTTTTCAATTTTAATGCTACTTTGTTCCCTTTTCGCCAAATCGCGCAGGACAACAGCGCATTCTTTTAGTTCCCTTTCGCCAACTATTACCGCATAATTCACGTTTCGCCTGTCAGCATCCTCAAGTGCTTTGCTCATTTTTCTTCCCATAACCTCGATCTCAGCTGATATGCCGGCGCCACGAAGCATATGTGCAATTTTTAGGGCTTCAGCCTTCAACTCTTCTTTTGTTGGAATCACAACAGCCCTTTTTTCTTCGGCAGTTTCTATTTTGGCATTTTGCTTTTGCATGGCCAGCATTATACGGTCAATTCCATGGGCTATTCCAACAGCAGGTGTTGGTTCGCCTCCGAACAATTCTATAAGCTTGTCATATCTTCCACCTCCAGCTAAGGCTTTGTCCAACTCCGGAACATTAACTTCAAAAATGATTCCAGTATAGTATTCAAGCCCCCTAGCAAAGCCAGCATCCATGATTATGGCAATTTTGCTTCCACTTTCAAACACGAGCTTCAGGATTTCATGGAGGTTTTCCACGGCTTCAGCAGCCATATGATAATCTTTAACATACTCACGCATCTTCTTGATTATCTCGCTAACATTGCTTCCTTTGAGTCCAATCAGCCCTCTAATAGTTTCCACGCATTTTTCAGATGCACCAGCGTCCTTGACAAGCCTGACTGCGTTATCGTACTCTTGCTTGTCCATCAGCTGCATAATCGCGTTTACAGTTTTTTCCTCAATTTTTTCTTGGCTTAATATTCCCCTTAAGACACCAACGTGTCCAACTTTGAAAACGTAGTTTTTGAGCCCTACGCTATGCATTAAATCGTCTGTTAACATGATTATTTCTGCGTCAGCTTCCGGTCGGCTTGAACCCATCAGCTCGAAGTTTGACTGCCAGAATTCTCTATATCGCCCCTTCTGCGGTTCATCATAACGGTATAGGCTTCCAACACAGAAAAGTCTGAAGGGTCGAGGTTCGTTTCGCATTGTTGTTGCCACAAGTCTAGCAACAGAAGGCGTAAATTCTGGTCTTAAGGCTATCATGCGTCCGCCCAAATCCTTGAAGGCGTACATTCGCAGACGAACCTCCTCGCCTGCTTTAGCGGCTAAAAGCTCATATGATTCCACAACTGGCGTTATAATCTCCTTATACCCGTAAAGTTCAGCGATTCTCCGCGCTTTACTTTCGATGTAACGCATCATTTTGGCTTCTTCTGGAAGAAAATCGCGCATTCCGCGGACAGTTTGGAAGGATGACATTTTAACTCGCGTCTCCGTTTATGGTAGGGTTAATTGGGAAAGGGAATAGTAAACTGTTTCTCCCCTGCGGTTCATAACGGCCAAAACAAGTTCTTTTTTAAGACTTTGACACTGCTTCATAATGCGGGTTAAATCCTCAATTGACATGGGTTTGCCTTCTTGAATGCTTATAATCAGATATTTTGCGGTGTCCTTACCATATTCGCCTCTCTCGTAAACCCTAAAGTCTACACCTAAACCGAAACCTTCCCGAACAACGTATCCTCTCCCCCTCAAGTCATGGTAAACTAAATATTTCGCCCAAGCATTTTCATCAACACGTTCATAAAACTGCAAAAGCCTTTTGAAGTCAACTTTCCCACCGCTTTCATCATAAATCTCAAGCAAACCCTTATCCAACAGATAGAGAGCTTCATGAAAGGCTAGAAGAAGCGTTTTGTCTTTAGTCACACCATATCCTTTAGAAGAAAGCTCGTTGATGCCCTGCTTTTCAGAAACCTTAACGCCTTCATCCGCCAGCAGACCCTTAACTTTAACTTCAGCCTTTACAGCCGCTTTTTCCTCTTTCTTAACCATTTAAACCAAACCACATTCAGCCCTTTAGTTTATCAAAGTCTTCCTTATATAAGATGCCACTTTCACAAATTATTGCGCTTACATATTTCAGGGGCGTTATGTCAAAGGCTGGATTAAGAACACTTATACCTTCAGCAGCTATTCGCTGAGAACCAAAATGTGTAACTTCTTCGGGATTTCGCTCCTCTATTACAACTTTCGCGGATGTGTGTTTTAGGTCGAATGTTGATTTTGGAGCCGCAACATAAAATGGAATGTTCTGCTCCTTTGCCACAACAGCTATTGTGAATGTTCCAATCTTGTTTATCACTGCGTCGCGGACTATGCGGTCAGCCCCAACAATAACCTTGTTAACAAGTCGCTTGTACATAACATATCCAACCATGTTATCAGTAATTAACGTAACTGGAATGCCGTCCCTTTTAAGCTCGTAAGTCGTCAGCCTAGCACCTTGAAGCTTTGGACGTGTCTCAGTTGCAAAAACCCTAATCTTTTTCCCTTGCTCCCAAGCTGCACGTACAACGCCCAAAGCTGTGCCGTAACCGACAGTAGCCAAAGCGCCTGCATTACAATGCGTCAAAACAACGTCACCATCAGCAATAAGCGCCGCACCATGCTTACCAATTAGACGATTTGCCTCAACATCCTCATCAGCTATCTTCTGTGCTTCCATAACAACAAAAGCAGCCAACTTTTCAGCACTTCCAGAAAAACTCTTCGCTTTCGTTAGAATTCTATCTAAAGCCCAAAATAGGTTTACAGCCGTAGGTCTCGTCGCCATGATAATACTAGCTGCCCTTTCCAGCTCCATGAGCAGTTTCTCCCTACTTTGCCCTCTTGCGTTATGGGCTGTTAGAGCAAGGGCAAAAGCGGCGGCTGCGCCTAAAAGTGGTGCGCCCCTTATTTTCATGGTTTTTATCGCTTCAGCCATCTCAAAACAGTTCTTTATTTTAAGAGTCACAGTTTCGTTTGGAAGTTTTGTCTGATCCACCGTGAAAACTTTGCCGTCCCGCCACTCTATGGTTCGCACTTGCATGTGCACGATCACCAAACTCCAGTAAACCGTTTATGCGTCGAAAACGTATAAAAAGTGTTGGAAAGTGAATTTCATGAGAAAGGAAAACGTGGAGATTCTAATTGAAAAGTTTGGAAGGAAATATTCTGAAATACTGGGAATAAAACTTTCAGCGGAGGAAGACAGCGAAATTTTCAAGTGGTTCCTAGCCGCAATATTATTCGGTGCTCCAATAACCGAAAAGACTGTAATAAAAACTTACAATTGCTTCAAGAACCATGGCGTATTAACGCCACAAAAAATCCTAGCCACGGGCTGGGATGGGCTTGTCCAAATACTTGATGAAGGAAGCTATACGCGTTATGATTTCAAAACTGCAGACAAGCTTTTAGAAACGATGAGAAATCTCGTAGAAATTTATGATGGAAGCTTGATAAAGCTCCACAATGAGGCTGAAGACACGGCGGATTTAGTGAGTAGACTGAAGGGGTTAGGAAAGGGGATAGGCGAAGTTACCGTAAACATTTTTTTAAGGGAGCTCCGTGGGATATGGGAAAAGGCTGAACCGGAACCGACTTATCTGGTTGTTCTTGCCGCCAAAAAACTCGGAATAATTGGAGAAGGAAACGCGAATATTGCAGAAAGCCTAAAGATTTTTTGGCTTAAAAACAGCGTCGCTGGAAAATCATTTGTGAACTTCGAGACTGCGCTACTTAGACTTGGCAAGGACTTTTGTAGGAAAAAGAAGTGTGTCAGCTGCCCTTTTAGGGTTGAGTGCCAAAACCCTGAGGTGCCTTGATGTAGGTTATGACTTCAACTGGGCACTCTCCAGAAAGCTTCAGTTTCTTCTTCCACTCTTCTCCAACAGCTATTAGTAGGAAAACCCCCGAAATCTCAGCCTTTGCCTTCCGAACCAAATTGACAAGTGCAGCCTGGGTTTCACCAGTTTTAATCATATCATCAACAATTAGAACACTATCCCTCTTTTTGATGCTATCCTTCGGAATGTAAAGCGTCATGGTTACGCCTGAATCTCTAAGCGCATAAGTCTCTTCAAGAAAAGCTTTAACACCAACCTCTTTGCCTCTCTTAGCAACCACAAGGTTAACGCCGAGAGCGTTTGCAACCATAGTCGCAAGTGGAATTCCATCAACAGCGGCTGTTAAAACCTTAGTAACACGTTTCCCAGCGAAATTTGCAAGCGCATGGTTAGCCGCTTGCTGAAGAATGTTAAAGTCGCCTATTATATCCGTATTGTCAAAGTATCCTTCCTCATCAAACTTTATCCTACTGCGAAGCTCAGCCTCCAAACCAACAAGCTTGGCTAAAACTTTCCAAAGCTGCCTAGCCCGCGCAGTATTTGGCAAAACATGCCCCTTCGCGTATCTGCTTAAGACAGTAACGGGCAAACCGGTCTTGGAGGCTAACTCACGGTAGGTAATGTTTCGCTTATACTTGGCAGTTCTAAGCATCTCAATGGTCATCAAGCGAAGTTTCAACTCATCTACATGCGTACTCATAACAATCCCTTATACACTGACTAGTTAAACATTAAAGCGTTTACCAATTATTATTGCACTACTAATTTAAAATTTCCGCTCGAAAAACAAACAAGAAAACGAAATCTTGCGCACGCATGCTTCCAAAGCAACCTTAGCGGCTACTGTGCTGCTCCTACCAGAATTAGCCATGCCAACGCCTAACATGAGCTCTCCAAGAAGAGGAGAATACTTTCTGCTCACAACTTTCACCGAGAATCAAAGCGCAAAACCACATGAGAATTTGCACCGTTGAATGCGGGCCCGCCGGGATTTGAACCCGGGATCTCCGGCTTAGAAGGACCATTTAAGGGCGTTTTCATCAAAAGAGCCGTTAAATAGTCGTTTATTCCCATTTTGGCTTCTTTTGCTTTAGCTTTTAATAGTTCGGCGACTTCTGTTTTTAGGCATACGCCTTTATAGCCTTGCTTAGGCATTTTCTTTTCCGCCTCCTTTACGCGTTTATAGTTATATGCGTTCTGGTTTTTAAATGGCAGTAAAAGTTTTTCTTTAGTGGTTACGGTTTTTGTTTGGGGTTTGGTTTGGGTGTTGGTGAGGTTTTGTTGAGGATTGAAGGTGTTTTGGATGT
>JBMFKI010000020.1:0-17349 GCA_049972525.1 Bathyarchaeia archaeon | reverse complement strand
CATAAATCCTTATAGTTTTCGGTGAGTAGCCTCTATTCTGAAGCCAAGCTACAAAGCTGTTAAGCGTTATACGGTCTATACGTGTTCTCTGGCTTCTCGGCAGAAGCCTATCCCATTCTACATTATCTAAAAAATCCTCTATTGACCCTTGACTTGAATAAAACTGCTGAAAGGACATTAAGCCCCGACTATAAACATTGCAAGTTCCAAGCTTCAAAACAGAAAGAAACTCAGAAACCTCAGAGCCAAATTCTGCCCGCATAAGAAAAACCCAAACTTAACATGCTAAAAAAGAAAAAGAGGGGAATTTGCGGGAGAATGCCGAGGGTTCGTCCGTAAGTGCCGAGGGCCGGGTTTGAACCGGCGACAACCCGGTCTTCAGCCGGGCGCTCTCCCAGGCTGAGCTACCTCGGCTAATTTTGGAATAATCTCGGAGATTTTTTAGCATTTCGGGTTATTTACGTTTTCTGAAGAATAGCTTCTTTGGGCATTAAGAGGTGAAGGTTATGGGGTTTTGGAACTTGAAGCCAGCGCAACTGAGCGTTTTAGGCTTGTTTTTAAAACATCTGCTCATCTGCGTTTGTTATTATGCAAGTAAGAAAGCTGGTGAGGTCATGCTAGCGAAATAAGCGGGACACTCAAACATCGGAGGAAAATCCCAATAAAAGAATTGAAGTAACTTTGCAATAGTCGGTAATTCCAAGAATTACCTATGATGCAGGGCTAATTGACCAACCGGTTTCAAGAAGTCTTTTTGATCCCGTGATTTAAGAGTATCAAAGAAATATCAGTTAAAGACTACTAAAGAGAATGCTCAGCGCTCTTGTTAGGATGTAGCCTATAAATGCTGAATCTAAAAAGCACAAAACAATTAAACTTCTCTTAATTTTCTGTTCAATTAAAGCCTCATATTTTTCCATTTTCTAAGCCTCACACAAAAGGTTTCTATGCAAGTTTAAGGAAAGACTTTATGAAGCAAAAATAAGTATCTGAAATTCTGTGTAGCGCGCGCAAACATTATCAGCTCTAACATGCTAAGAAATATCAAAAAATTGGGCCCGTAGTCTAGCTGGTTAGGACGTCGCCCTCACGCGGCGAAGGTCGCCGGTTCAAATCCGGCCGGGCCCACTGCGAAAACCTTGCGGTTAAAGCTGGCTTTTTAATTTTAAGGTTAGACTGGCAACTCTTTTTCCAAGCGCACGGCAATATTCAAGTTCTTTTTTGTTTGGTGATTCTACAGCCGCTGCGCCATAGTGCTTGTTGTCTGACCTTCCATGGATAATCATACCGTGGATTAGCATGGCTTTGAGTATGGATAATAGCGTTGTTTCTGCTCCCGTCGCTGTTCCACCTGAACTTGTGAAGGCTGCGCCTACCTTTCCTTCAAGTTTTCCGTGAATTTTGACAGATTTATCTATAAGCGCCTTTATTCTTGCCGACATCTGCCCATAATATGTCGGTGAGCCGATTATTATCCCGTCAGCCTCTAATAAATCGTTAAGGCCCGTCTGGTTAACCTTCTTTACAACAGCCTCGACGCCTTCTATTTGCTTTACGCCTTCAGCAACGGCAAATGCCATTTTCTCGGTATTTCCGGTTTGTGAATCGTAAACAACCAAGACTTTCGCCATACAGCAACACCAAACTATAGTATTGCTGTTTCAATTTTAACCTTATCTAACAGCTAGAACGATCAAATAGAAGATTTTTCCACAAACTATAAGTGCTTAAACAGAGAAATCTCGTGAGGAGAATGGTGGATTAGGCTCGAAGGGAGAAAGGAGAGAAGGGAGAAAAAAATTCTTCTCTCCACCATTCTCCTCACATTCTTCATTATGCATGCGTATGTTAGATTTAAACTTTTCTTTAAATTTCAACTACAACTTTTGAAAATCGCCTCTTAAAATGGTTTTTCTAAAGGTTTTGGCTTGCGGCTTGTCTTATTTCTTCTTTGAATTTTTCTGTTTCCATGAAAAATGTTTGTATGGGCTTAGCGTTTACTATAAGCCACCAATTTTTGCGTTTTATGGATTCTTCTGGTTTTTCCCATTCATTTATCATCTTAATCCTAATGTGCGGTGCAACTTCCTCTATAATTTTTCTTATTTTTTCTGCGAAGGGGTAACTGAATTGGCAAACTGGTTCATAAAAGATTACCGCCTTATTCCTGTCCTCATGTAATGGTTCATATTCTCCCAAGGGCGTTACTGGTTCATATTCGCCTTCCACCTGAAAGTACATTAAATTTCCTTCTGGTGCTGGACAAAAACCGTTTTTCCTGTAGAATTGTGGCATGGGAAGAAATTCGCCTGTGTTAAAGGCTTTTGCCAAAATGAATTTGCATGGTTTATTGCCCAAACAGCTCCTTTTGTGCTTTACATCGCAAATGACGCTATGTAGAAGTTCTGTGCCTATTCCAAGTTTCTGTGCGTCAAATGTCGGATTGTAAATGCAGTTTATAACTAGAACATTTTTGCGCTTATGGATTTTGGTTACATCTGCCTCTTCCGGGTAATATAGTATTTGGGCAACTGGCTTATTCTTGTAATAGGCGATTTTTGCACATGACCCATACTTTTCAAGCATTTTGCGAAGCCAACTCTTCTTCAGTTCAACGCCTTGCCTATGAATCGGGTCAGTGAGCCTCTTTGAAGAACAGACATAAATAAGGTCATCTATGTTTGATTCTTGGAGATCTTCGATTCTCACGTCGCTTTGCATTTTAGATGGGTTGCTCCAAGCTAGGCTTTGGCAAATTGCCTTATAATCTCATCTGCAGTTAACAGTTTTGCATTGTAAACATTTTCTAGGTATTTTAAGCCTTGTTCATGATCTTCTTGTGTAAAGGCTTCAACGCAATCTTTCGCAACTATTATTTTGTATCCTCTGAAGAAGGCGTCTGCCGCTGTGTGTCTAACACAAATGTTTGTATGAAGCCCTGTTAGGATGACGGTTTTTACGCCTTCTCCGTTGTATAGGCTTCTTAGAAGCGGGTCTAAACCTGTTTCGTAAAAGCCGCTGTATGTTCTCTTTTCAGTCACATAGTCCTTTTCCGTAGGTTTGAGTTCCGGAATGACTTCTGCTCCCTTTGTGCCTTTTATGGCGTGTTTTCCCCATTTGTTTACAACTTCAGCATCTTGCGGATAATGGGCGTCGTTACTGTAGATGACAGGCACATTATGTCTGCGCGCTGCCTCAATCAGCTTCTTAATATTTGGAATTATCTTTCTGGCCCTTTCACATTTCAAATCTCCAGTAACGAAATCATTGAGCATGTCAATTACTATCACAGCCATTTTCTCCATTTCAGTTTCCCTCAACCAATTATTTTGTGAGCCATATCAACTCTATTTGTTTTGCTTTCAATTTAGCGGCTAAACTTCTAGAAAAATCTCTGTTTTGACGAAGTTACTGCATCCTTTTTTAGTGACTTCCACGATATCCTCTATTCTGACGCCGCCTACTTCTGGGTCATAAAGCCCAGGCTCAACAGTTACAACATTGTGTTCCTCTAGGGCAAACTTGTAGAACTCGCTTAGGCTTGGTCCTTCATGCACTTGTAAGCCTACTCCGTGGCCAAGTCCATGTGTAAATCCCTTCGTTATCTGTTTGCCTCCCCTAGTTGTTGCGTATCCTGCCTTTTCTATTATGTTGCAGCATATATCATAAACTGCGTTTCCCTGAACTCCTGCTTTTATTGCGTCTATTGAGGCGTTTCTTGCCTCAAGGACCGTTTCAAACATTTTTTTAACTTCTTGTGAGGCTTTTCCTTTGACGATTGTTCGCGTCATGTCCGTGTAGTAGCGTTTTAGGATGCTTTTTGGGAAAATATCTAGAATTATCGGCTGGTTTGCCATCAACTCGTCTTCTGGGTCTCCAGAATAGTGCGGGTCAGCTCCCTTCGTTCCACAAGCAATTATCATCTCTTCTTCCACTGCGCATCCGTTATCGAGGAACTCGTGTCCAAGGATGGCTTTAACCCTGCCGACCTTCAAAATTTCCTTCTTTCCATCAATCTTCGTGACGAGTCTTCCCTTAGCGTCAATGTCAGCGTTTGCAATCAGATCTATAACCTTTTTTAATGCGTTGTCAACGGCTGCTTGGACAGCACTTATTTCGCGTATCTCATCTGGCTCTTTTGTTTCTCTTGCCTTTTCAATGATGTCGAACATTGGTGTTATGGTTAAGCCCTCTTTTCTAAGGGCGTCTGCAATCATTGTTGGAAAGTTTGATGGTACACAGATTTTTGTGCCTACGCCAAGCTCTTTTTTTGCAACGTTTGCAATGAATTTCAAGTTACCAATCTTTGGATCTGGCGCTGATTTGATTATTTCGTAAAGGTTGTACTCCATCTGTGAGCGTACATCTTTGATTATTGACTCCTTTTTTGCCCGTGAATACTCCATTTGACTTACTACAATTGTTGGTTCTTCACCTACCTTTTTTAGGTATATGAACGGGTCTGGAGCCAAAAACCTCGTCAAGTAATACATGTTTGCCTCTTTTGCACTTTCAGAATAGAGAAAGATTGCTTCAGCCCCCTTCTCTTCAAGTATTTTGTCAACATCTTTTCTCAAGCCTTAACACTCCTCATCGCAAATTGAAGTTTCTCATTTGTTGTTTGGGGTAAAATAATTTTTGCTTCAGCCACCGCTTACTATTGGCAATAAAACTACATGGTCTCCATTTTTAAGTTTGGTTTCAATTCCTTTAAGCTGGTTCAGTAAATAACCGTTCACGGTGACTATGTAGTTCGACTTTACATCTGTGCCCTTCTTTTCGTAAATGGCATTTTTGAATGGTTCACCATATTTTTCTGAAAGAAACATTAGCAAATCCGCAATTGAGGAATTGTCCCTAATCTCCACTTCCTCCTCTTTCACAGAGCCGATTACGTTTCTTATGTGACCGATGTATTCAACTTTGACTTTCACGTTTAGGCACCTATGGTTTACTAATTATTATTCTAACGTTGATTCTATTTATCCGTTTCAGCTGCTGATAATTCTTTTATTCAGCATATCCAATCTAGTTTTTAGGTGCCTTAAGGTGTTTGATGCAAAGAAACTCGAAGAAATTCGGAAATCTAAGGAGAAATGGGAGAAAGAAACAGTTACCCAAAGTTTTGAAAAGATGCCTGAAAGAGACGCTTTCTCAACAAGCTCCGAAATTCCTGTTGCGCGTGCTTACACTCCACTTGACACCGCCGATTTTGATTATTTACATGATTTAGGCTTTCCGGGCGAATATCCATTTACCCGCGGCGTTTATCCGACAATGTACAGGGCGAGATTTTGGACTATGAGGCAGTACGCTGGCTTTGGAACAGCTGAACAAACTAACAGACGCTTCAAGTATCTGCTTGAGCATGGGCAGACTGGCTTAAGCGTGGCATTTGACTTTCCAACACAGGTCGGCTATGACTGTGACCATCCAATGGCTGCAGGCGAAGTTGGAAAGGTGGGTGTAAGCGCTAGCACACTACGTGACATGGAAATACTATTTGAAGGGATACCGCTAAACAAGGTTACAACCTCAATGACTATCAATGCACCTGCAACCGTTCTGCTCGCCATGTATATTGCTGTTGGACAAAAACAAGGCGTTGAGCAAGCCGAGCTTGGCGGAACAGTTCAAAACGACATTTTGAAGGAGTATGTTGCAAGGGGCATGTATATTTTCCCGCCAAAGCCTTCCATGAGACTTGTAACTGACATCTTTGAGTACTGCTCTAGGCATATGCCAAAATGGAACACCATAAGCATAAGCGGCTACCACATACGCGAGGCAGGCGCAACAGCAGTTCAAGAGGTTGCTTTCACGCTTGCTAACGCAATTGCCTATGTGCAAGCAGCTATCGACAGAGGTTTAGACCTTGACAAGTTTGCAGGTAGACTCTCATTCTTCTTCGCAGCGCATAACAATTTCTTTGAGGAAATAGCCAAATTCCGAGCGGCCAGAAGATTATGGGCAAAGATAATGCGAGAACGTTTTAACGCAAAAAATCCATCCTCTTGGATGCTGCGTTTTCACACGCAAACTTCAGGTGTGACATTAACAGCTCAGCAGCCATACAATAATATTGTTCGCGTTGCTCTTCAAGCGCTTGCAGCCGTATTAGGTGGAACTCAATCTTTACATACAAATTCTTTTGATGAGGCTTATGCTCTTCCAAGCGAGCAAGCTGTGACTGTTGCACTTAGGACTCAACAGATAATTGCCTACGAAAGTGGAGTAGTTGATACTGTTGATCCTTTGGCTGGATCGTATTACGTTGAGTACTTGACACATGAGATCGAGGATAGAGCTCTAAAATACATTGAGGAAATTGATGCGATGGGTGGGGCTGTCTCCGCCATAGAGAAGGGTTTTATGCAGCGGGAAATAGTTGAGAGTGCCTATCGCTTCCAAAAAGAGGTTGAATCAAAAAGGCGAATAATCGTAGGCGTAAACGAGTTCATAAGCGAGGAGGAAACGCCGATAAAGATTCTGCAGATAGACCCTGAAATTGAAAAAAGGCTTGTTGAACGTCTGAAACATCTCAAACAGCAAAGAGACAAAGACAAAGTTGAGGAGGCTTTGGGCAAGTTGCGAAGAGCCGCTGAGCTGGAAAATGAGAATCTAATGCCCTACATAATCCAAGCTGTGAGGGCATATGCCACTCTAGGCGAGATATGCGACACATTGCGGGAAATTTTCGGCGAATATGAGCCATCAACAATATTCTAGCCAATTATGAAAAGCGGTTCACCTTCGCTCACGGATGAGCCCTCAGAAACATATATTTCGCGGATTATTCCAGCCTTCGGCGCCGCAACTTCATTTTCCATCTTCATGGCTTCAAGTATGCATAATACTTGACCAGCCTTAACAGATTCACCCTTTTTAACTTTTACAGCTAGGATTTTTCCAGTCATGGGTGCAACTACCGTGCCCTCGAGAACCTGTCTTGCCATGGCTGGTGCTTTTGTTGATGCTGTCTGGGAAGGCGTAAAAATCGTTGGTTCCGACTTTTTCAGAGGAGTTTTTATTTCAACATTGAACTTGGCTTCGTCAACCTTTACGTGTGCCGGCTTTTCCATTTCGATTTTGGGCAACTCTACATAGTAGTTTTTGCCATTCACGCTTATCGAGAAGCCCTTTCCAAATTCCAATGCTGGCAGTTCAACGCTTACAGATTTATCCTCGATTTTCACCGTGAAAGTTTTTTCTCCAACCCTTGTTACTTCAACTTTTTTGGGTTTTCCTTCAACGAATACCTCGTATGTTGGCATTTTATGCACCATGCCCAGCTAAGCTTTGCCTGCCAGCAAGCACCCACGTTGATGCGAAACCTTTCGTTCTCATAGGTACTAATGCCTTAACCCTGCTTATGCTTGTCATGTACGCTGCGATTGCTGCTGAAACTGCGGCTACTTCTTCGAGCTCCGCCATCCGCTTGAGTGATATTCCAGTTTTCACCTCTTCTCGTTTCGCTTTTCTCTTTTTGAAAAACTCTAGGGCTACCTGCGGGAAAAGCGCATAGGTTAGTTTGTCCTCTTCGCTTTCAATGTACGGTTTGACATCTTCTGGTATTTTATCCAATGCTGGTTCTAGAAGGTCTGCTGGACGGCAAGTTATAGGCTTCTCATCCCCAATAATTTTCTTTTTAACTTTCGGGTCTATTGGCGCTGGAGGCTTTCCATACAAACCCTTCACGTAATCCTTTATCTCCTTGGGCACTATACTATAGCGTTTACCTGACAAAACATTGAATACCGCCTGTATGCCCACAAGTTGGCTTGTCGGCGTGACAAGCGGCGGATAACCCAACTCCTTCCTAACCTTCGGGACCTCCTCCAAAACCTCTTTCAATCTGTGAAGTGCGTTTTGCTCTTTTAACTGTTCTAGGAGGTTGGAGAACATTCCGCCTGGTATTTGGTGAACTATTATTGACGCGTCAATCCTTTCAGCCTTTGGATCTATGAGCTTCAGCGGGTCATAGTATTTTTCGCGGATTTCCCTAAAATACTGACTTATTTCGTAAAGCAGCCGCATGTCTAGTCTAGGGTCGTATGGCGTGTCCTTTAAGGCTGCGACTATTGATTCTACTGGAGGTTGCGAGGTGCCCCATGCTAGTGGTGAAAAAGCCGTGTCTATTATGTCTACTCCTGCGTCGCATGCGTGGAGATAAGTCATCATAACCATGCCGCTTGTGCTATGCGAATGCAGATGCACTGGCAAGCCGACTTTCTTTTTAAGAGCTTTTACTAGCTCATAGGCTGGTTGCGGCGCAAGCATTCCGGCCATGTCCTTTATGCATATGGAGTCGCATTCAAGCGCAGCTAGCTTCTCTGCAACTTTCACGTAATAGTCTATTGTATGCACAGGGCTTATCGTGTAACATATCGTGCCTTGAGCATGCTTGCCGACCTTTTTAACGGTTTTAATGGCGACCGCCATATTTCTCACATCGTTTAACGCATCAAAAACGCGGAATATGTCTATGCCGTTTTCTGCTGCCTTTTCAACAAATTTCACAACAACGTCGTCTGGATAATTGCGGTAACCAACAACATTTTGTCCACGTAGGAGCATTTGAAGAGGCGTCTTCTTCACATATCTCTTTAATGTGCGGATTCTCTCCCAAGGGTCTTCACCTAAATAGCGTATGCAAACATCAAACGTGGCGCCTCCCCACATCTCAAGTGAGAAAAACCCAACTCTATCCATTTTCTCCGCTATTGCAACCATCGTGTCAGTGCGCATCCTAGTAGCCATCAACGATTGGTGTGCATCGCGGAAAGTCGTATCAGTAATTTTAACAGGCTTCGAAATTGCTAAATTGGATACCTCCTCTGACGTTTCCGTCCATTTTGTTAGAGAATGGTGTGGAGCGTCTATTAATCTATAATGGTATGTTCCCATGTTTTCTTGATGGTCTTGACTCGCGTTTTGTCATTAGGCTTTCCAAGGCGCTTATCAACTTCGGTCTGGTTTCTGCTGGTTCTATAACTTCGTCTATGTAGCCCTTCTGGGCTGCAACATAAGGATTCGCAAATTTCCTTCGATATTCGTTTACAAGCTCCATGCGTTTTTGTTGCTGGTCTTTCGCCTCCGCTATTTCCTTGCGAAAGATTATGTTTATTGCGCCTTGCGGTCCCATAACTGCGATTTCAGCTGTCGGCCATGCATAGTTTATGTCTGCGCCAGAATGTTTTGAGCCCATGACGTCGTATGCGCCTCCATAGGATTTTCGCAGTATAACCGTAATTTTCGGCACCGTTGCTTCGCAGTAAGCGTATAAAAGTTTTGAGCCGTGGCGGATTATTCCTCCATGTTCCTGCTCCATGCCTGGAAGAAATCCAGGCACATCAACGAAGGTTATTATTGGTATGTTAAAGCAGTCGCAGAAGCGTATGAAACGCCCAGCTTTCATGCTACTGTTTATGTCTAAGGCGCCAGCATAATGCATAGGCTGGTTAGCAACTATGCCAACAACTTTGCCATTTAGGCGTGCGAAGCCTATAACTATGTTTTGCGCCCACAACTGCTGGACTTCGAGGAATTCACCGTTATCCACAACGCTGTAAATGATCTCTTTCACGTCATAAGGCTTGTCTGGATCGTCTGGAAGAATTTTTGCAAGTTTCTCTTCTGTGCGGTTAGGGTCGTCTTCGGGCTCCATTGCTGGCGGATCTTCCAAATAGTTGTTCGGTAAATAACTCAGCAGCTTCTTTATGATTTGTATGCAGTTTTCCTCATCTTTCGCTATAAAATGAGCCACGCCACTTGTTGTAGAGTGAACCATAGCCCCGCCCAAATCTTCAAAGGTTACCTCTTGTCCCAAAGCGGCTTTCACGACGTCCGGACCGGTTATAAACATGTGACTTGTCTTGTCGACCATTATGATGAAGTCGGTGAGCGCTGGCGAGTAAACAGCTCCCCCGGCACATGGGCCCATTATAGCACTTATCTGTGGAATAACACCAGAGGCTATTACATTTCTGAAGAATATATCGCCGTAACCCGCTAGGCTTGCTACGCCCTCTTGTATGCGTGCTCCGCCGCTGTCGTTTAAGCCTATAATCGGCGCGCCAGTTTTTAGAGCTAAATCCATCAACTTGCAAACTTTTTTCGCGAACATTTCGCCTAGAGAGCCGCCGAAAACGGTGAAGTCTTGGCTGAAAACGTAAACAAGTCTCCCATCAATTGTACCATAACCCGTGACGACACCGTCGCCCAGAAACTTCTTTTCAGCCATGCCAAACTCTGTGCACTGATGAACAACAAAACGGTCAAGTTCATTAAAACTTCCAGCATCCAACAACAAATCAATGCGCTCACGGGCTGTCAATTTGCCCTTAGCATGCTGCTCCTCAATACGTTGTTTTCCACCACCAAGCATCGCCTGTTCATTCAATTCGCGTAAACGCCTAATCTTCTCCTCAACATTTGGTTCCCCAACCACAGACATTTCAAGCGCCTCAAACTGAACACTAGTAAACACAACAAATATTTAGAACCTATGGAGAAAACTCCGCAAAAGCAACTACAAAAGTCTGAGAAACCTCAGCTGCACCTTTGAAAGAAACCGAAAAAGAATAGCCTTCAAACTTGGAAACCCAAGGATTCTAAAAATATCCTTTCACACGCTCCGCCACTGGAAAGCCACAATGGAATACCATAAGACGAAGGACATACTTCACGTGATGCAGATGCTTGGACACAGAAACATAAAGAACGCGCTGATTTACACTCAACTTATCAGCTTTGAAGGGGAAAACGAGTACATCTGCAAAGTTGCCAAAACAGTTGAGCGGGCAGCTGAACTGATCGAAGCCGGATTTGAATACGTATGCGATATTGATGGAACCAAGTTATTCAGGAAAAGGAAGTAGAGTGCCGATGTTTTATTCCAACAATGGTGCGGTCGCCGGGATTTGAACCCGGGCCGTCGGCGCGGGGGGCCGATGTCCTAGCCAGGCTAGACTACGACCGCATAACTTGCGTCGTAAAGAATACTTTTGTGGTTGACATAAATTTTGTGTTTCTTGGGAAATGGGAAACAAGGAAGAATTTTTGGCGTGTTTTATCTTGATTTTGTTATGTTTACGTTTTTTATTAGAACGTATGGTGCTAATGATGGCGGGTCTGCTTCACCCCACCAGTGTACATGTTGCCTCTCTTTTGAAATTGCCGCGACATTATTTAGCATGTTCAGTATGTTGTCGCTTATCCTTATGTCTTTTAAAGATTGTTTTATTTCTCCCTTCTCGATTAGGAATATGCCGTCTCTTGGAATTGTTGAAAAGTCGCCTTTAGCATAATTCTGGAAGCGCGTGTACCAAGTGTTTGTCAAGTATAATCCGTGTTTCACTTCTCTAAAGAGTTCTTCAACCTCCTTGTCGCCTGGCTCCATTTCGACGTTCCATGGTGTTGGAACAACCAAACCGGCATTACCAGTTGTCTCCGTTTTGAAAAGTTTAGCTGTAGAATTGTTATGTAAGTAAGTTTTGAGAACTCCATGGTCAATTATCACATTTTCCCTTACAGGTGCGCCCTCATCATCGAATATCCTGTTAGCCAAAGAATACTCTGCCGCATTGTCTTTCAGCGTTACAATTTCAGGAGCTACCTTCTGTCCAAGCTTATCAACGAAAGCTGACATTTTAACCATAACGTAGAAGGCTGAAGCCATCGAAGCCCACGTGGCAAGCAACGAGCCCATAATCAACGGGTCGAAAATCACATCATAAACGCCTTCTTCTCCAACCTTCGGGCCTCTAGCTAAGCGTGCAATTTCACCAGCTTTTCTCCCAGCCTTTTCTGGATTAAAGTTCTTCAATGTGGAACTGCATTCAACGCCGTGTCCGGAGGCTTCCCTTTCAGAGAAAGCCCTTATGGAAAGCTCAATTGCAGAGCGTTCGTCAACGCCTACAGGTCCTTCAGAAGAAACTAGATAGACATCCTCAAACTTTGTGAAGAGAATTCCGCCGCTCTCAACTTGCGAGCCAACCTCCTTCTCCGCTGCGTTTATTGCCTCAAAGACATAATCCGTAAGGTTTCCCAATTCACGCAGTTTCTCATCAGCTTTGCTTTTTGCATACTTGAATTTGCCCTTAACAAAACCTCCAAAAGTAGGGTTTTCCTGTGAGATTTTGGCTAAATCCATTAGCCTCTTTACGGCGTCGTCAACATCCTCAAAATTGTGAATCTGTGTTGCCACAACCCGTTTCTTCCAAGCTAAAGCCACGTCAGTAACATAATCGTTCCAAGCAACAGTAATATCAACTTGGTTATTGCTGAAGCGCACTTGTCTATACTTACCGAAAGTTGTCTTCGCTAGAACTTCATCTGCACCAAGCGCCTTAGCTTTCTTAACAATTTCCTCCGTCTTAACAAGCGTCTCGCTCATTTTATGTAAACCCTCCTAAGCCTAATGAACGGACCACCAGTAAACACTGGAACGCCTTGTGACGGGTCACCCTTACCGCAAGTTGCCGCTTCAAACTCAACTTTTTTCGAAACAGCATCTACAGCTGTCCAAAACCTTTCTGTAGTTGTTTCAATTACCGGTCTTGCCAATGGATGCTTTACTTCACCATTTTCTATAAGGTAGGCTTCTCTACCAACGTACCGCTGATTGAAACGCTTATCATCTATGTTCCACTCTGTGAAGGACTTCATTAAAACGCCATATTTCACGTCTTCAATAAGCTCATCCTCCGTATAGTCGCCTGGGAGAACGAACGTGTTTGCCATCCGCACTATGGCTTCCCTATCATAGTTAATTGACCTTGAAGAGCCGTTACTTCTTGTTCCAAGTTTTGCGGCACTCTCGCGATTATGCAGAAACTCATTGATAACGCCTTCCTTGTACAAGTACCGCCTCCTAGCCTTAACGCCTTCATCGTCGTACGCGTAATAGCCATAACTATGCTCTACAGTTGGATCATCAACTATCGTAACAGCCTTGCTTCCGATTCTGGTGCCAATCCAGTATGCTCCACCCTTATAAATAAAAGACCTACCAGCCTGACTCATTTCACGCCCGAGGATCCTATCAGCCTCCATCGGATGACCACACGACTCATGGGCGGCTATGCCCGTAACACTTGGACCGCAAACAAGATCCATCGTTCTAGGCCTTATCGCCTTACCCTTTGTTATAACTTCCTTGAGAACCTTTGCATCATGAATAATCTTCTCCTCCATATTCCATTCTTTGAAAGCTTCCCACCCACCGCTGTAACCAAACTGTTGATACGCCTGTTCAGTTTTCCCCTCTTCAATAACGGTAATGAATGAGTAAGTACCTATTCTCGGTATGAAGGAACTGATTTTTGAGCCTTCAGAATTCACATAATACTTTGAGATCAAATTCACAGTACACGAGAGCATACTCGCTGCAATGTTAACGCCACAAGAGACTAGAGCCCTATTGATTTCGGCTAATTTCGCCATCTTTTCTTCAGGCGATACGTCTTCTAATTTCTTCTTCTGCTCCACAGTCCATTTTGCTTCAACGCTTTTCTCTTTTGCAAAAACCAACTTCTCACTTCTTTTTGCAGCCTTCGCATATTTAATTGCCAAATCAACAATCCCTTCAACTTCATCTTTAGTCCACTTGTTAGTTGATGCAAACCCTATGCCTCCTTCGGCTATAACACGTGTACAAATGCCACTATCAACAGACCACGTGTAAGCCTCCAAAATTCCACTACGCAACATCAACGTTTCTTGGACTTGCCGTTGAGCTCGCGCTTCTGCATATTTCACTCCCTTATCCACGGCATATTTTAAAGCATAATCTGCCATGTCTTCCATCATATTCAACCCTATCTTTGAACAAAACAATACCGGTATCAGATAAAGATTTTTAGGCGAAAAGCCGCTAGCGCATATGTATGTAAAGAGGGAAAGCCAATGGAAACCCATTTCTGGCAGGGAAACGAAGCGTGCGTTGAAGCTGCAATCATCGCTGGATGCAGATTTTTCGCTGGGTATCCAATAACACCAGCAAGTGAAATAGCTGAACACATGGCAAAGAAACTGCTGAAAGTCGGCGGAATAGCCATACAAATGGAAGACGAAATAGCTTCAATAGGCGCTGTAGTGGGCGCAAGCTGGACTGGCACAAAAGCCATGACGGCCACTTCAGGGCCAGGTTTCGATCTGATGCAGGAAACTATAGGATGGGCGTTTATGACGGAAACTCCATGCGTCATAGTTGATGTTCAGAGACTCGGTCCAAGCACTGGTCAGGCAACAAAATGTGGACAAGGCGACGTAATGCAGGCTAGATGGGGGACGCACGGCGACTATTCAGCAATTGCACTTTCCCCAAATTCAGTACAGGAAATGTTTGAGTTGACAATAGAGGCTTTTAACCTAGCTGAGAAATACCGCACGCCAGTCATACTTTTGGCGGATGAAACTGTCGCCCACATGAGAGAGCAAGTAATAGTGCCTTCAGTAGAAAATATAAAAATAGTTAACCGCAGAAAACCAAAGCCTGATGAAAAAGCCTTTTTCGGTTTAGAAGAAGTTCCGCCCATGCCATCTGTAGGCGAGGGTTTCCACGTTGCCGTTACAGGATCGACACATAACGAGTACGGAATACGCTTTACAGCAGACCCAAAAGTGCATAGGCAACTTGTTGAAAGAATCAATAATAAAATAAGGCAGCACGTGGAAGAGATCGCCCAAACAGAAACCTACCATATTGACGACTGCGAGATTGGCATAATCGCGTTTGGCTGCACCTCAAGAGCAATATACGATGCTGTGGAATACGCAGAAGCTGAAGGAATAAAGGTTGGATACGTCCGCCTAAAAACAATATGGCCCTTTCCAGAAAAAATCGTCAGTAAGCTAACGCAAAAAGCAAAAACGGTGATAGTTCCAGAGATGAACCTGAATCAACTATCCTATGAAGTTCAAAGAGTTGCGGGCTGTCAAGCCGAAATAGTCCCGCTGAACAAGATTGGCGGTGGAGAACCAATTACACCAGAAGAAATTTTCGAAAAGATTAGGGAGAGTGCAAAGAAGTGAGCCAACAGTTCTCCATTAAAAAATATTTAAGACCTATATCATTGCCCTTTTGTGCTGGATGCGGGGCCTTCACAGTTATGAGTGAGTTTCTAAGAGCAGTTCACGAACTTGGTCATGAAAACCTAGACAAGTTTGTCTTCTGTAGCGGAATTGGCTGTTCATCATGGATTCCATCGCCATACTTCGTGGCAGACTCCATTCACACCTTACACGGGCGAAGTATTCCAGTAGCCACAGGAATCAAGCTCATTCGCCCAGACCTTAATGTGGTTGTCTTCGGTGGAGATGGCGACATCGTCGGAATAGGCCTAAGCCACTTCATTCATGCAGCCAGAAGAAACCTAGACATTCTAATCATAATGGTGAACAACATGATCTACGGAATGACAGGCGGGCAAGTCGCGCCGACAACACCACTGAAATCAAAAACGACAACGACTCCCTATGGAAGTTTCGAAAGCCCGCTTGACTCTGCAAGGCTAGCCGTCGCGGCAGGAGCATGCTATGTTGCCCGCTGGACAACAGCCCATCCAAGCGAGCTTAAGGAATCCATAAAAAAGGCCATGAGCATTAAAGGATTCAGGTTCGTCGAAGCTGTGAGCCAATGCCCAACAGCCTTCGGAAGAAGAGCAGGCTTCAAAGATGCTGGTCAAATGCTAAAATGGTTTAAAGAGAACGCGATTCCAATAAATGAAGCAGAGAAACTAAGTGAAGAAGAATTAAGCGGCAAAATAATTGTCGGCGAGTTTATCCATCGAAAGCGGTCAACACTAACAGAGAATATTTACAAGACGATTGAGGAGGCGAAAAAAGGAGATGACGAAGACTGAAATAAGGATATGTGGACTCGGTGGGCAAGGCGTAATTTTAGCTGGGCAAATACTTGGAAAAGCTGCAATCTACGACGGAAAAAATGCCGTTCAAACGCAAGGCTACGGAGCAGAAGCCAGAGGGAGCGCAGCAAAAAGTGAAGTCATAATGTCAGAAGATAAAATAGGCTTTCCGTTCGTTAGAAAATGTGATGTACTAATCATAATGAATCAAGAAGCAGTTGAAAAAAACACAGTTGATTTAAAGCAAAACGGTGTACTGCTCGTCGACAGCAGCACAGTAAAGGAAATCCCAAAAATAAAAGCGAAAGTAATCAAGGTTCCAGCAACAGAAAACGCCGAAAAACTCTTCGGAGCCAAAATTTACGCAAATATGATTATGCTCGGCGCTTTAATAGAAGCAACATGCATGGTGAGCGAAAAAGCCGTAGAAAAAGCCATAGAAGACAGCGTTGGAAAAGAAAACGCGAAAATAAATAAGCAAGCCTACAAAAAAGGCAAAGAACTGCTTAAGTGCTCCTTTACTAACCAAGAATAGTAACCCATTTATGTTTAAAACGCTTCATTCAAAATCAGAGCTTATTAACTGATTCATTTTTATCGCGCTTCAATGGACGCGATGTTGGCAGACGTCTTGTTAAATAAATTGTTACAATTAGGAAAAGTGTTGTGATAGCTAAAAAGGCGTACGTCAAATTCTGGAGGTTCTGCAAGTTTTCATCATATCTACGTAGAAGTTCCTGATATGAGTCATATAACTCCGTATAATTACCTTGAAGCTGAGCGTAACTTTCCAGCAGCGCAGACAAATTGTTAAGAAGTCCATAATAAGACATATTTAAACTGCCAAGTTTATCTTGCAGCTGAACATACTTGGCGAGAAGCGTATAATACCAGTCCAGCGTTTTTGAGGAAATTATTTCGACAACACTGGCACTATGGCTATGGATATACGTGAAATAGATACAAGCATATTCATCTGTTGAACTTAACCATGTTGGAGTAGTCTCTTCACCATCAACAAGCACAATAATCGTATAATTCATAAGCCTTCTTGGAATCCAAATTCTGCAGAAACCAACGCTACCATTTTCACCGGCAACATTAAAACGTACTAATTTGTTTCCAGTCTCTACGCCTACTTCAAAACTGAAATCTGAAACCGCTGAATTGCTAATAAAAGTAAACCGATACTCTTCATTTTTGAAGTGCGCATCATAAAACGAAAACGCTCCCATAAGTGGAAAGTTGTCATAAACTATTTTATCTATAGTGAATGGAGTGTCTCCAATTCCATCACTACCAGTTTCATTTTGAAATGTACCTCTAAAAAAATCTGTACCATTATAATTACTCCAGTAATTACCTTCGCCATTATAATCCCATAAGTTAAAAATGTTTGCTGCATCGCTTACCACTGGAACGGAGTCGTAAAAATTGTTATGGTAAAAAATATTACCATTTGATGAGAAGAAATAAATCC
>JBMFKI010000019.1:0-24656 GCA_049972525.1 Bathyarchaeia archaeon | reverse complement strand
GCATGATTTCTTCGAGTTTTTTCTTTTTTTCCTCTTTTCCGTTCTGCATAACTGTTATATCTCATAGCATATCTTATATGCTTTGCTAACCAAGCATCAATACACCGAACAATTTTTAACAAAGCAAGAAAAGATAATACATGCCGATGAAGAACTTGCACGTCTGAAACGGTGATGCACCCTGGGGTATCTGAGGCAAAATCTCGCGTTTAAGAAACAACCTTGTTCTTAATCAAATACCAGTCAAGAACCAAACCGACAACAAAAAGGACAAAGCCAAAAGCCGCTGAAAACGCGAAGCTTATGTCAAGAAAATGTGTAAGCGCATAAATGACATATGTTGGACCTGCAAAAGTTAAGAAAGCAGCTAAAATAACAAGAAAAGTTTTCCAAAACTTTGAGTTTAACCAAATCCTTGAAACTTTTTCTGCTTTCTGCTTTTCTTCAGCCATACACACCACCACAGCACATCATCTATTAGTTCTTGATATCTTTTCTTATAACCCTTCCTTTACTTCGTTGCCAAAGGCTTTCATTAGAAACTTGAAGACTGCAAAGCCGGCTCCACGATCTGCACTAAAGCCTGTTGTTGCACCTAACAAGCATATGCCCTCTATTCCGCGCTCCTTTGCAAGTGCGAGCGTTAACCCTGCAGCTCCAACAATTCTTCCTTTGCTATAGATAACAGCGCCTCTTTCCATGAATTCTGCTGCCAACCTTGGCGAAGTTGCGGCTACATAAACCTGCGCTTTCTCTTCTGTCAGCGGCACGCCACCTATAGTAACGATGAAGCCGCATCCAAGTTTTTCAACAAAATTAAGTATTTCGCTGCAAATCTCATAATGTGCAACAACATCCTCAAAGGACGGCTGCGTATCACCAGTCATTATAACAAAATCGTTCTTCTCCATAGGCGCAGCATAAAACTCGTATCTTGGCAAACGGCAAATACCCTTGGAACTCACAGAAACATAGTCAGGAAAAGAAGGCGAATAAAACTCGGCGAAGGGCTTCGCCCCACAAAACTTCATCAAAAGCTCAGCCGCAATCCTCCCAACATTACCTAAGCCGGGAAGCCCCTGCACAAAGATAGGCTTATCTAAAGTCGGAGCAAACAACAAATTAAAGTAAGGCTTATCCATATCAACACACGCCAAATCGATAATAAACAAGCCAAACTAAAAAGTATTTTCACGCTTTTCCCAAAAAGATTTAAGAAAGGCTTCAACCAGCAATAAAGTAGCGGGGTGGGGTAGCCAGATGGCGACGATGTATCGCTTTGCTCGTCGCCAGGTAAAGATTAACCCGCTGGGCTCATAAGGGCTGGAATGCTCCGAGATACCCAGAGATCGGTCGTTCAAATCGACCCCCCGCTACCACTAGTGTTAAAGTTGTTCTATTCAGTTTACCCCTCTAGTATTTTATTGGATAAGAAGTAGTGAAAAATTCCACCATTTGGTACTAGATTGGACGTGTGCAGAAAAATTATAAAGAGATCCATTCTGATACATAGCTTATAAAGTGAAAAAAATGCAAAAAGACGCTTTCGAGAACGCCTTATTATCAGCAACCGTCAATCCGCTACTGAAAGGGCTCATAAGCCGCTTTGACTTAGAGTGCCCAAAGGACGGGAGCCTACTCCTAAACTCCCTAAAAGACTTTCTAGGAGAGCCCGTTTCCCTTTGTCCTACATGCCAGCACTTAAGCCGTTACATTGCCAAACCCTTTTATGAAATTGGAAGCCGCCTCTTAAAAGTCGATAAAAACTTCATGAGAAAACAGTTTCTTCAAGACCAGTATGGAGGAGCCTGGTTCAAAGGCTTCGGACTAATGATGAGAGGCATCAGAAAATACGGCATACGCGTGCCTTTCGTGCCAGCCGGTCCCTTCGAAATAGTCTGGAACTTCACATACAAATGCAATCTACGCTGCAAACACTGCTACGAGAATGCTGGCGCTGGAAACCTTCCAGAACTATCAACAGACGAGGCAAAACAAGCCATAGACGCACTTTCAAAAATAGCTGGAATTGGCCTTCCAGCCTTATCTTTCAGCGGAGGTGAACCCCTAGCCAGAAAGGACTTCTTCGAATTAGCTGCTTACGCCAAAAAACACATCCCATACATTAGCATAGCATCAAACGGAACACTGTTAACGAAGGATAACGCAAAGAAGGTTAAAGATGCTAAAGTAGATTACGTGGAAATAAGCATTGATGGTGCAACGCCGCAGGTGCATGATGATTTTAGAGGCATACCAGGCGCCTTCGAGAGAGCTATTGAAGGTGTGAAGAACGCTGTTGAAGAAGGAATAGACACTTGTATAGCGACGGTTTTGCATAGGGACAACCTTGTAGAGCTTGATAAGCTCATAAATCTGGCGAAGGAATTGGATGTGCGCTTCATGCATTTTAATTATATTCCAACTGGAAGAGCCAAGGCTTATGTCAAGTTGGACTTAACGCCAGATGAGAGGCTCTATGTGTTGGAAAAGATTGGAAAGGAGATTATAGGTTTATATTTACAAGCAAAAGAGGAAGAGCTGAAAACTGGAAAATCAAACGTGAAGGTGGACCGCTTCTTCAGCACATGTCCACAGTACGCAAGCGTAACAAAGGAGCTTTCACAGAAAGTTGGAGAAAAATTTCTCGTTGAAGCGCATTATGCGGCGAAGAAAGGTGTTGAAAACGTTGCAAACTTTCTTGGCGGTTGCGGAGCTGGACGCCTATACTGTGCGATAGAGCCTAATGGCGATGTAAAGCCATGCGTTTTCTTCCCAACGAACAATAACACCGTGTTGGGCAACATACTGAAAGATAACTTTGAAAAAATTTGGGATAGGCATCCGCTGCTGTGGGATTTGCGCGTAAGAGAAAAATTGGAAGATTATGTGGTGGATGGGAGAAATGTTGGATGTGGAAGTTGCCCGGACAAATATATTTGTGGAGGATGCCGCGCGAGGGCATACAGCTACTTCAACGGAAACGTTAAAGCGCCAGACATCGGATGCATCCACAACAAGCCTTTATGGGAAAAAATTGTAAAAAATAGGAGAGGCAGCTAAAAACTGTTAGGCTTTTCCCTTTTCCTCTTTACCAAAATATGTTGTCCACTTTACTTTCCTAGCGTCTCTTCTCAATTTTAGAGAACTCTTCCTACACTTGCTTGAGCAGAACCAAAAGATTGTCCCGTCATTTTTGACATACATCAAGCCTGTGCCTGCTGGGAACTCGCTACCACAAAATGAACATTTCCTAGTTCTAGGCAATTGCTAATCCTCCTTCACATTTTAACGTTAAACTACCTTGTAATCTTCTTTGCCTCTCTTTCAGTTTCCCTAAGCATCAGTATATCTTGCACGCGCACAGGACCTTTAACATTACGCGTTATAATGCGCCCCTTATCTTTTCCCTCCAAGATGCGAACCCGCACTTGTGTAATTTCGCCAGTCACGCCAGTGCGTCCAATAACTTGTATGACTTCTGCTGGAGTAAGTTCTTCCTCAACAGCTTTTTTCTCTTCCTTACTCATCACGGTGATCCTCTTTTCAGCAGCTCCAATTTAGTGATTATTTCCTTAACAAGCCCAGCGGCTTCGCCTTCTTTCACTATACATGCAGAAGCTGCAGGAACATCTATGCCTACAGCATTGCCCAGCTTCTCTTTGCTTGGAACATAAACGTATGGAATCTTTCTTTCCTCACACAGCAGTGGTAAATGAGCAACAACCTCTGGTGGGTCAACATCTTCGGCTATCACTACAAGTTTAGCTTGTGCTCGCTCAATGGCCTTTGTAGTTTCGTTTGTACCTTTCCTAACAGCCCCTGATTTTGCGGCTATTTGTAGGGCTTCATAGGCTGCATCTGCAAGTTCCTTTGGAACCTCAAACTTCACGTAGAATGGTTTCGACATGAGCCTCACCCAAATGCACAGACTTATCAACAATCCTCATTTATTTAAGTTTCGTCTAATAAACAGAAAACGAACGTTCACAAAGCGCTAAGCAACCACAAAAAAGCACTTGCAAGTGATGTTTTAACACAATGGTATAAAAATACTGAAAGCTGCTAGCTACGTCAAACTTCAAACTTGTTTATGAACAAAATTCATAAAAATTCCTTTTTGGAAAAATCATTTACAAAAAAGGCAGAAATGTTTAAATAAAATGATTCGTTGAAACCTTTTACTTTTCGTGAGGGGAAATTGAAAGCTTGCAGAGACTGGGCAAAGTCCTTCACATAACTCCAAGCCACAATGTTGTGGCAAAAATTGAGAACATACCAAAAATTGGAGACGCAGTTGTTGACGAAAACATGAAACTGCTTGGAAACGTTTTCGACATAATAGGCCCAGTAAACGCACCTTACGCAATAATAAAAACCACGATTAAGGACACACGAAACCTTGTTAATAAAATGTTGTACGTCTCCCCCTCTAGAGGAGAAAGGAGAAGATGAAAATTGAGTGATGATTCCGAAGGAGCAGAGGGGACAGACTCTCCATCATCAGCATCCACGCTTGAGCATACGAAAGTTCAACGCTGCCCCGAATGCGGCAGCACTAGGCTTATGCGAGATTACGAATGCGCTGAATTAGTTTGCATGGACTGCGGAATGGTTATAGCCGCAAAAATAGCCGATAGAGGACCAGAATGGAGAGCGTTCGACGACGAGCAGAGAAGTAAAAGAACTAGAGTTGGTGCCCCACTAACATACACCATTCACGATAAAGGTCTATCAACAATGATTGACTGGCACGACAGGGACATCTACGGAAAAAGCTTATCGCCTGGACAGAAAGCACAGGTTTACCGCCTCAGAAAGTGGCAGCGTCGAATAAGGGTTTCAGACGCAACGGAGAGAAACCTCGCATTCGCATTGTCTGAAATAACAAAAATCGCAAACAACCTAAGCCTCCCAAAAAATATTCTCGAAACTGCCTCCGTGATTTACAGAAAAGCCGTAAAAGAAAGGCTTATTCGCGGAAGGTCAATTCAAGGCGTTACAGCCGCGGCCATTTATCTTGCTTGCAGACAATGCGGATTGGCAAGAACTTTAGAAGAAATAGCTCAAGCATCAAGCGTCAACAAGAAAGAAGTTGGCCGCAGTTACCGCTTTCTCATAAAAGAGCTTGAATACTCTATACCCCCTTTAAAACCAAGCCAGTACATCACAAAGTTTTCAAACCAGCTAACCATGCAGGGAAAAGTTGAGGAGATAGCTCACAAGATTTTAGCGGCAGCAAAGGAGCAAAAACTCACCTCCGGACGCGGTCCAACAGGCATAGCGGCTGCAGCCAGTTACATAGCATCTGTTTTAACAGGCGAAAGAAAAACTCAGCGGGAAATTGCCGAAATTGCGCAGGTTACCGAGGTCACTATTCGTAACAGATACAAAGAACTTGTTGAAAGGCTAATGTTCCAGATAAGCATCTAACAGTCCAGTTCACCTCCCATTTTCTTTATTTTAAGCTACTTGACAATTCTTCAAAAACTCGACTTTCTCCTTTTTCTAGTGCTTTTATCTGCCCTTATAGCTTGTTTTCATCTTGCCAACTTGTATGTCTCAAAACACTTTTAGACTATAAAGCGGATAATAAATTGAGGGAAGATGGTTTGGCTAAATGCCCAAGATGTGGAGCGGAAGTCGCACATCCAGTTAAAACATGGCCTATTCCTTCTCGAAAACCATTAGAGAAAGGAGAATCAAAACTTGCTGTCGGGATATTTGAGTGCCCTAACTGTAAAGCTAGGTTTAGAGCAGCCTTAGAGGTTGAAACTAAGTTTGAAGAAACAGTAAGTATTAAAAATATGGTGGAGAGAATTAAGGGAATAAGGGAAGAACTTATGCAGTCTTTGAAGAATCTGCGCGAAAAGATTAAGACGCTGGAAACTGAACGGGCAAACCTGATGGTTGAAATTGAAAAGTTAAGGAAAGCTGCTGAATCAAAAGCCAGTGCGCTGGAAAGCGAAGTAAACATGTTGCGGGAAGAAGTGAAATCTTTAAGGGAACTTTTAGGATACACGGAAGAAAAAGAAAAATAATAGCAAAATTCACCTATTCCTTCAAATATTTCTTGTAGTATTCTTGAGCTACCGCTACAGCTTTTTCAGGAACTTTCAATATTGGATAAGAAAAACCTGAAATTTTTTGAGACTCACTGAAATACTCTACAACCTTTTTCACGTTACCTTCGTAGATTGCCAAACCACCGGCGATTCTATACCACAAGTTAGCCCTCACCAAGTCTTTCTCTTTTTCGGCTTTCTTAGCATTTTCAGCTGCTTCCTTCATTGTAACCCCAAGTTTTTTGGGGTTAAGATACATGGTGTTTAGCAACGCCTCATAAACTTCTTTGTCATCTCTACAGAGTTGTTCAAGTTCAGTTATTGTTTTTTGTTCTTGCAGCGCTTTTCCCTCGCCTTCTGCGTTCTTTTTCTTTCTTCTAAATCTGTCAAGTAAACCCAAAGTTAAGCCTCCTCAGACAGTCCAGTGCGAATTAAAATAAACATGCAGTTAACTTTAAAAGTTTGTCCTTTGTTTTGTTATTTATGCCATACAAATTCACTTTTGACCTTTCCAGGATTCCACGTTTGTTTTTTAGCGAAGTGGCCAAGATTAGCTATCAAAAGTGTCTGCATAAGAAAATTGGAGAAACTATGCTTGACATGATAAAAAAATTTAAGCTTCAAGAGATAACTGGTCTCAACTTGTCTGATATTGTGATTCTTCTTCAAGACCTTGTTGAGATTCAATCAAGGAATATTACGGAAAGGGAGAAATTTGTGCAAACGGAAAAAAGAGCGCTATTTTTGCCACACTGTTCGCGGAAGTACATGGATAGTCGTTGCAAAGCGACTTTTAAACCTGACGTGCCGACCTATGTTTGTGCTCACTGCTCCCAAGACTGTTTAATAAGTAGGGCCGTAGATTTCGCTGAAAAGAAGGATTATGACGTTTACATTTTACCTGGAGGCTCGTGTGTTGCCAAAATCTTAGGGTCTAAACGTTACGAGGGGGTTGTCGGGGTTGCCTGCGGCGAGGAAATTAAAATGGGCGGTGATGTGTTAAGGAATATGGGTGTTGCTGGTCAGGCTGTTCCGTTAATAAAAAACGGTTGCGCAAACACTATTTTTAACATCGAAAACTTGTTTAAGACTCTCTAAAAGGAAACGCTAGTTAGCTTATTTCACGATTTCACGTTTCTTCCAACGTAGATTTTTGCTTCGGCAACGTCTACATTTTACAGCGCTTTCCGCGTTTCTGGCACCACATTCTCTGCATATCTTCATGTAGAGCCTATGCTTTTGGGCAAGAGTTTTTTTGAACGGATCCATTATTGGCATTTGCTAAACCTCTCATGCACCTAGAACTCAAACGTTTAACCATTAGATATACTTTATGCCGTCTGGCTACGTGCTGATAAGCTTGGCTACATCAGCTGGTTTTTCGGCGACTTTTATTCCCGCATTTTTAAGGGCTTCAATTTTGCTTTCAGCCGTTCCCGCCTTGCCCATGACTATTGCACCCGCATGCCCCATACGCTTCCCAGGTGGAGCGGAACGTCCAGCTATGTAAGCCGCTATGGGCTTTGGATAGTTTTCCTTTGCCACGTAATCAGCTGCTAACTCCTCCAAGTTCCCGCCAATTTCGCCTATTAGAACAACAGTCTTTGTTTGCTCGTCTTTTTCAAACATTTTTAAAACGTCAATGAAGTTTAATCCAGTTATTGGGTCACCGCCTATGCCTAGACATGTCGATTGCCCAAAATTCTTCATAGTTAGGCCGGCAGCTATTTCATATGTGAGCGTCCCGCTTCTCGAAACTATTCCAACGCTTCCAGGCTTAAAAATGTGTGATGGCATTATTCCAAGTTTGCTTTCTCCAGGAGTTATAATGCCTGGTGTGTTCGGTCCAATTATCGTGGCGTTTAGCTGTTTTGCCCTTGCCATTATGCTAATTGAGTCTCTTATTGGAATGTGCTCAGTTATTATCACAACTGTTTTTATTCCATTTTCTAAAGCCTCTAAAACAGCATCTGCCGCAAATGGCGCAGGCACAAACACTATGGCGGCGTTTGCCTTATGCTCCTTTTGTGCTTCTTCTCCACTGTCGTAAACTGGAACGCTGTGAACCGTCATCCCGCCTTTTCCAGGGGTGACCCCAGCGACTATTTTTGTTCCATAGTCTAGCATCAGTTTAGTGTGGAAGCTTCCTTGGGTTCCAGTTATTCCCCAAACAATCGCTTTTGTATCTTTGCCTATTATTATTCCCATTTATTTGCCTCCATCTTTGACAATTTCAACAATCCTCTCCGCAGCTTTCTCCATGCTTTCAAGCACGTCTATTCCAGCTTCTGTCAATATCCTTTTGCCCTCTTCCTCGTTTGTGCCGACTAATCTGATTACCATGGGTTTTGTGACTCCAACTTTCTCCTTTGCCTCAAGTATTCCTCTTGCCACATCGTCGCAACGTGTTATTCCGCCGAGAATGTTTATGAAAAGTGCCTTAACATTTCTATCTGATAGGACTATATTGAGAGCCGCAGCTATCTTTTCTGGTGGGGCTCCACCACCCACATCCAGAAAGTTTGCCGGTTTTCCCCCGTAAACTTGGATCGTATCTAGCGTCGCCATCACTAGACCAGCCCCATTCCCGATTACACCTATGTCGCCGTCCAGTTTAACGTATGCCAAGTCATTTTTCATAGCTTCAATTTCCTGTAGCGTTAATTCTCCTTCAGCTTCCAGTAGCCTTTTTCTGTATTCTGGGTGGCGAAATAGAGCGTTATCATCAATTATTATCCTCGCGTCTGCTGCGACAAATTTTCCATCAACTGTTTCAACAAGCGGGTTCATCTCGATTAGTTCTACATCGTAATCCATGCCTATGCGATATAGTCTTTCAAAGATTCTTCCAAGCTCTGAAAGAGCACTTCCGCTGTAGCCAATCTTCTTCGCCATTTGACGAGCTTGAAAGGGATAAAAACCATAAAGCGGGTTTATTGGAAACTTTATTACCTTTTCAGGAGATTTTTGGGCAACTTCTTCTATTTCCATTCCGCCTACAGCAGAGACGATTGCAACATAGCTTCGGATAAAACGGTCTATAGTTATGCCGAAGTAGAGTTCCCTTTTCGTTTGGATTTTTTCTTCAACCCAGACGCTTTTGACAGGTATACCCTTTATTTGCATGCCTAAGAGTTTCTCTGCTGCTTTTTCCACCTCCGCGATGGAATCAGCGAACAATATTCCGCCAGCCTTACCTCTACCAGCAACCAGAACTTGTGCTTTAACAGCAAATGGTGACTTTAACTTCTCCGCCACTTCACGGGCTTGGCTTACATTTGTTGCTAATCCACCTTGCGGTGTTGGAACCCCAAATTCTGCAAGTATATTTTTTGCTTCATACTCAAACAACTTCATCTTGATGCGTCTCCCCTACTTTATGGCTTCTATTGTAACGTAGGACTTTGTGTCTTGTATGCCTTCAATAGCAGATAACTTTTTCAGAACCTCATCAAGCTTTTCTCCATCAACAATCAAAATGGCATCAACATCGCCTGCGATTCTGAAGGCTCTTTGGACTGTTAACTCCTTAATCTTCTCATACGCAAGCATCCTCTTGTGTGGCAGTACCTTAAGGAGTACGAATGCCGGGTTTACCGACAAACCGAGCGCGTTTAACCCCTTTTCTGTTACGTCTATGAAACCTCTACCAGTGCGAATATAGTTCAAGTCCCTTAATTTTCTTAAATGAACATTTAATGCCTGTCGACTTATGCCTATCTGCTTTGCTAAAACGTCTTGTTTTACGGAAAGCGTATAAGCGTTTGCTGCTTCGCCCCTTTCATAAATCATCCTTAAGAGTTGCAATGAACGCCTTGTAAGCGTCTCCATTTTTAGACCCTTCTTACCTTTGTTAAATAGAATCTTTACAATAGTTATCGCTTATTTAAAAATTTAGCAAAGTAAAATCCACAGAAAAACTTGTTTTTAAGCCTAGAATTTTCTTTTAAGTAGAAGATAATACCGTAATGTATTTATTTAACGATAAAAATGGTTATGAAGCCATAGAAAAAGTGAAAACTAGGAGTGAGGCGGTACAAAATGTCAGAAAGCAACTCAGTGCTCGTCGGGAATAAGCCAGTAATGAACTATGTACTGGCTTGCATAACCCTCTTTCACGGCGGAGCGAAAGAAGTAAATATTAAAGCAAGGGGAAGATCCATAAGCCGTGCAGTCGACGTCGTTGAAGTCGTAAGGCGCAGGTTCCTGCCAGACGTTAAGGTCAAGAAAGTTGGCATTGGAACTCAGTCGATGGCACCCAGAGAAGAGGGTGGCACGCCAACAAACGTCAGCACAATCGAGATAACTCTTGAAAGATAGAGCAGCATATTTCAATACGCTCGCGATGCTCCGCCGCCCCTCCTTTATTTGTGTGGAGGGCGCTTTTCGGCGTGAAGACAGTGTTATGTAGTTTCTGCCTTAAAAGTGGAATACTGTGTCCAAAATGTTTAGCTAGGGTTAAGTCTGGCGAAGTAACGGAATTGGATTTAAAAATTGCCCGCTTGTTACTGCCTCTAGAAGAAAAATACCCTTCACTTCAGAATGTTTATTTTCACGGCGCTGTTGAAGCAGATAATACTTTAGCCATAATTGTTGGACCCGGAGATGTTCCACGCATTTTAAGTTACGGTGGAAAAATCATTAAGACTTTAAGTGAAGAAACTGGAAAGAACATTCGCGTTTTGGAGTATGGAGTTGATGATAGAAAATTTTTGGAGGATTTATTTGCTCCTTTAAACATTGTTACAATTAACACCATCTGGCTGCCAGACGGCACAACTGAAACGCGTGTAATTCTGCGAAGGCGGAGGCGCGATTCCCGTCTACCTTTCAATGTAAAGGCTTTAAAGGAGATTGCACGTAAAGTTCGGAATATAACATTACGCGTGGAGTTTGCAGATTAGACACCGGTGAAAATTATGAAGTTGGATTCTATAGGCGACTGGCGTAGAACGCATTACTCTGCGGATGTTAAGCCAGAAATAGATGGCGTAGAAGTTACACTTTTCGGTTGGGTTCAAGAGGTTAGGGATTTGGGTGGAATCCGCTTCATAATATTGCAAGACAGAGAAGGAACAATCCAGGTTACTGTTCCAAGGAAAAAGGTCAGCAGCGAAGTTTTATCGAAGTCTCAAATGCTTCAAAAACGCTACAGCATAGGCGTTGTTGGAACGGTACAGAAAACGAATATGACACCACGCGGCGTCGAAGTGATACCGAAGGAAATAAGGATATTCAACACGGCAGTACCCCAACTTCCCTTGGACATTACAGGGAAAACGCCTGCAAAACTTGAAGTAAGGCTTGACGCTAGGGCCCTAGACCTTTGCAAGGAAGAAAATGTGGCGGTTTTTAAGATTCAACACACCGCAGTAGAGGCGATTCGTGATTTCCTATTTGAGAAAGGCTTTTTAGAAGTTCACACGCCACGCATAATCGCTTCAGCAACAGAAGGTGGCGCTGCCCTCTTTTCAGTTGACTATTTCGGCAGAAAAGTCTTCCTAGCCCAAAGCCCACAATTATATAAGGAACAGCTTGTCATGAGCCTTGAAAAAGTCTTTGAAGTCGGTCCATTTTTTAGAGCGGAAGAGTCACATACACGCATGCATACAAGCGAGTTCGTTTCAGTAGATGTTGAACAAGCGTTTGCCGACGCCGAGGATGTTATGCAGTTGCTTGAACAGCTAATTCAACATGTCTGCGGTGTTGTGAAGGAAAAATGTAGAAGGGAACTAGCCACATTGAAGTATAAGATTGATGTTCCAGAAGTTCCATTTAAACGGCTAACCTACGATGACGTTCTAAAAGAGCTAAAGAGCAGAGATATTGAAGTTCCCTGGGGAGAAGACATCCCCACACCAGCACTGCGAACTCTTGGAAAGATTCATCCAGCATTCTACTTCATAACAGACTGGCCGACCCACTCAAAAGCTTTTTACATAAAGCCACGCGACGAAAACCCAAAACTATGCGAGGGGTTCGATTTAATGTGGCGATGGCTAGAGCTTGTTTCTGGCGGAACAAGAATTGCGGATAAGGAGTTACTGATAAAACGCTTAAAGGAAAAGGGCTTAAACCCAGATTCCTTTAAGTATCATTTACAGGCGTTTGACTATGGGATGCCACCTCATGCAGGTTGGGCCATAGGTCTAGAACGTTTAACGATGATGTTAACTGGGAAGAAGAACATTAGAGAAGTGACGCTTTACCCTAGGGATAAGTTTAGGGTAACACCATAATCTTCTACGTGATTTTTATAGTGCGCACTACGGAGGCACTGGCCATTCTTGTAAATTTACCAATTGTAACATCAAGCAGCTAAGCGTTAACAAATCGCCACTAAATTGATGACTTAACCTAGTTTCAAACGCGAAGCCAACAGTAACATTAAGCCAAGTGCAACGAGCACTCCAGCATAAAACCCTTAAGACTTTGCCTTCAACTCTTTGAAAGTTAACATAGTTTTTAGTTAAAAATGTAATAAAAGCTGATAAGCAACCGCTTTTCTATCTGCGATCAGAAGGGGGAGAAATTAAAATAGGCTGCGGAGTATTCGGGGCAATAAACCTCGAAAAACAACCCATATTTCCATACATTTACTGGGGGATGCGCGCCCAAAACCACAGAGGACACCAGTCTCACGGTTTCCTCACATATCACGATGGGAATTTCCACACCTACAGAAACTTGGATCTTATACCGAAGATAAAGACAAGCGCCATACAAGAGTGGTTTGGAAGACTGCCTGGACATGTAGGCATAGCAAATGTGCGATATACAACTTCTGGAAAATCAGATGAAAAATCGCTGATAAAGGGCACCCAACCGGTAACGGCATCAAAAAATGGACTCAAACTAGCAATATCGTTCAACGGAAATGTTGTTAACACTTTTCACATGAAAAATGAGATAAGCGAGGCTTTCCCGAGATTCTCTTATGAGTGCGACGCAGACCTAATTTGCCACAAACTACTAATCGAGTTGATGAAGGGAAATGAGCTGACATCAGCAATAGAAACATGCATGGAGGAAATTGAAGGCGCCTTCTCCGTGGCTGGAATAACAAAAGACGGAAAATTCTTTGCTTTCAAAGACCCACATGGAATAAGACCATTATGCGCTGGGCACAGTCCAGACAGAAAAACCTACGCTTTTTCATCGGAAACTGTTGGGTTGGACATAAATGGTTTCGAGAAAGATTTTGAAGTTGAACCAGGCGAACTTGTAACAGTTTCGGAAAATGGCTTTAGCAGACAAAAGTTGATGAACAATAAGTGTAAAGCCTTTTGCGCTTTCGAGTTTGCCTATTTCGCAAGACCAGACTCATGTTTCGACGAAAAGTATGTTTACGAAGTCCGTGAAGAGTTTGGAAGGAACCTTGTTAGAGAAAACCCAGACGTAGTTAAGGATGCTGACCTAATCATTTCAATGCCTGAAACTGGCGACGACGCAGCCATGGGAGTTCATGAAGCATCAGGATTGCGATGGGAAAGAGCCACACGTAGACATCGCTACGTAACAGAAAGAGCCTTCATACTACTTGACAAAGAGCGATATACAACGATAGACAAGAAAATCAACATTTTAGCATCAAAAGTTAAGGGAAAACGTGTCATAGTCACGGAAGACAGCGTAGTGAGGGGAGACACAACAAAAATCGTCATCGAAAAACTCCGCAGAATGGGCGCCGAGAAAGTTTACCTTTTCGTTACTTTCCCACGCATAATCGGACCATGCTTCTACGGAATTGACATGGCAACTTACGGACAGTTAATAGGTGCAAAACACACCACCGAGGAAATTGCAAGGATAATAGGTGCAGATGCTGTGTGTTACCAGTCAATAGAAAATTTTGTAAAAGCCACCGGCTTTACAATGAACCAGTTATGTCTAGGATGTATAACCGGAAAATATCCAACACCATTAGCACAGAGAATAGCAGATGAGATGAAGAAAAGGTTCTTGGAAGGTTACGAGGAAACTGGAAGGCTTTACGAGATAGCTGAAGCGGTAGAAAGGGCATGATGACAAAATATGATTTTAAGCTTCATCCGTAAATATTAGGCGAGGAGGAAAAATGGAAAAAGTTGGTGTGTTAATAGTCTCCTACGGCGCAAGAGAAACGGCGCTGGTTGACATATTCACACGTAGCCTAAAATACAATGTGGAAATTTATGTGACTGATAAACAGAAAAACCCGTTCAACGTGAAAAAAGCAAAGGAACACGTTGTTATACCAGACTTAAACGTTGAAGAAATCTGCAAATTTGCAAAGAGAAACAAAAACAAAATAGACTTTGGAATTGTCGGCCCCGAAAAACCCATCATAGAGGGTGTCAGAGACCTTATCGAAAAGCAAACGGACATACAGATGATTTGCCCAACAAAAAAATACGCTATAGAAGCAAGCAAGGTCAAACAGCGACTCCTATTCGAGGAAATTGCACCAGAAGTTAACCCCCGCTTCAAGATTTTCCGCCCGAGAAACTACAAAAACCAAGAGGAAGTAAAGAAAGATCTTTGCAAGTGGCTTGATGAACTTGAGAACAAAGCCGTGGTAAAACCAGACATGCCAGCAGCTGGAAAAGGCGTAGGCGTATGGGGAGACCACTTTACCAGTCGCAGCCAACTCCTTGAACATTTCCTAGCAAATTTTCAGCACGGCGCAGTTATTGTTGAAGAGAAAATTGAGGGTGAAGAGTCAAGTTTTCAAACCTTTTGCGATGGCAAGCACCTCGTGCCCCTGCCAGACACAAGAGATTACAAGCGGGCTTTCGATGAAGATAAGGGACCAAACACTGGAGGGATGGGTTCATACAAAGACGTTGGAGACACGTTGCCCTTTTTGACCAGCGAAGAACGGGAAAAGGAAATTGAAACTGTTAAAAGGATTTTCGAGAAGTGGAAGGTTGAAGATAAGAAGGAGTTAAGGGGGATCCCATTCTATGTAGCTTTTATGCACACTGGCAAAGGGCTGAAGATTCTTGAAAACAACAGCAGGCCAGGAGACCCAGAAATAATTAACATCTTACCCATAATTAAGGAAGACTTTACTGATGTCTGCTTCAAAATTTTAGACGGCAACCTGACGAGCATCGCGCTAGAAGAAGCTGCAACTGTCGTTACTTATAAGGTTCCGCCAAACTACGGCGGCTACATTGATGCTTTTCCAGACGCTGTCAAAAAGGGGGAGGTAGGCTCACCAGTTGACTTAACAGAAGCGTATGCACTAACTCAGAAATATGATGATAGAATACGCGTTTATCCAGCCTCTATGGAGTTGCGTGAAGAAAAAGTTTATGCACTTAAATCTAGAGCTGTTGCTGTTGTAGGCGTAGGAGACAGCATTGAAGCAGCTAGGAAAATTTCGATGGAAGGGATAGAAGCAATAAAAGGTGGAGCGCTTTGGCACAGAAGCGATGTGGCTTCAAAGCAGCATATTGAAAAAAGTGTTAGGCATATGGAGGAGTTGAGGCGCAAAAAGTGAAGAAAGTCTTCATATCCGATTGCGAGGGACCAATCTCAAAAAATGATAATGCCTTTGAAGTAACAGCCCATTTCGTCCCAAATGGCGACAAACTTTTCACGGTTATAAGCCGCTACGACGATGTTTTAGCATATGCCATAAAAAGGAATGGGTACAAAGCTGGAGATACTTTAAAGCTTATTTTACCGTTCCTTAAAGCACATAATGTCACAGATAAGAAGCTACGGGAATTTTCAAGCCAAAGTTTGGTTTTAATTCAGAAAGCGAAAGAAATGCTGCACTATGTTAGTAGATTGGCTCACACTTTCATAGTTAGCACAAGCTATGAACATTACATGAAGGCACTCTGTGAAGCAGTCGACTTTCCACTCAGAAACGTTTACTGCACAAGATTGAGAATTGATAAGTATCATATAACAGAAAATGAGAAGAAGAAGCTCAAAGAGTTGGCAAAAGAAATAGTGCGTATGCCAATTATTGAGATTTCGCCGGAAGCCAAGTGTCTAGAAGACCTTTCAGCAGAATATCGAGAGGCAATTCTGCGTTTAGACGAAATTTTCTGGGAGGAGATGGCAAAAATGGAGTCTGGACGATTCCTCTCCGAAGTTAATCCGTTGGGCGGCGTGAAGAAGGCTAAAGCAGTTCAGGAAGTAGTTGTTAAAGTTGGAGCGAAATTGACAGACGTTATGTACGTTGGAGATAGTATAACCGATGTGGAAGCGTTTAAACTTGTGAAAGAAAATGGCGGCTTAACGGTTTCTTTTAACGGCAACAAATATGCTGTTGAAAACGCTGAAGTTGCAGTTCTTGCAAACAACTGCATAGCTACAGCGGTGATTGCCGAAATTTTCAGCCGCTTTGGGAAAAAACAAACGTTAAGCATTATTGAAGAATGGAGCCTAGAAACTTTAAGGCGCGCACAGATAAGCCAAACCCTGATCGAAAGTCTCCTAGACTTTGGAGAGTTGCCCAAAGTTAAAATAATAAAAAGAGACGATATTGAGGTTCTGGCAAAGGAAAGCAGTGAATTCAGAAGAAAGGTTAGAGGAGAAGCTATAGCAAGGTTGGGGTGAAATGGCCAGAAAGACGGAAATCGAAGACACTTACGCAGAAGCATTTGCAGGCATATTCACAAGAGTAATTATTACAGCTGATGATGAAGAAACACTTCGAAAGGCTGCAGAAGACGCAACGGCAACGCCGTCAATAGTTATAGGGCGCGTTGAAGGCGGAATAGAAAAGTGGCTAAGCGAAAAAGAAACTCCAGACAAGCGTAAAGGCGCAGTACTGCAGTTTTGGGGAGGAATAGAGGCCAAAAAACCCTTTTCAAAATCATTGAAAAAGTTTGAAGTTGAACTCTCCTATAGAATTAGGCAAGATATACTTGTCAAGCCGTTCACGGCGGTTTTTGACGCTACGTTAAACGCTGAAGGAAAAATCGACACAATGGAACGTGTGGGACACTGCGGAGATGGCTACGAATGGATTGAGAAGCGTTATGGGCGTGAAGTAATAATTGTGCCAATAATGGTTCCAGACTTCATAATAGAACGCTACATCGGATATGCACGGGGAATCATGGGCGCAAACTTTTGGATAATGTGTAAAACGAAAGAGGCGTTAAAAAGGGCTTCTAAAAAAGCGTTGGAAGCGATACACATGGTGGACGGGGTTATAACGCCCTTTGATATTTGCTCTGCTGGTTCAAAGCCAGAAACGAGTTTCCCATGGATAGGACCAACAACAAACCATCCTTATTGTCCATCTCTAAAGCTGAAGCTTGGCAGGAACTCAAAGGTGCCTGAAGGCGTAGGCTATATTCCAGAAATTGTAATTAACGGCGTCTCCATGGAGGCAGTCAAGAAAGCTATGAAGGTGGGCATAGAAGCAGCGTTGAAAATTGATGGTGTTGTAATGGTTTCTGCTGGAAATTATGGTGGAAAGCTCGGTGATTACAAAATTCATTTGCGTGAGCTGTTCAAATGAAACGCCTTGATATTATTGGCTTCGGCGCACTAAACGTAGACAAACTTTTTAAGGTTAACAAGATAGCTGGCGCGGAGGAAGAGGGATTCATAAAGGACTGTGAAGAAACTTGTGGAGGCTCAGCTGCAAACACTATTGTGGGGTTAGCGCGACTAGGCTGCAAAACAGGTTTCATCGGAAAAGTTGCAAATGACAGGGAGGGAAAAATGCTCCTAGAAGACTTTTACAGGGAATGCGTAGACGTAAGCGGCATAATCCATGCGCAGCGTGGAAGAAGCGGAACGGTTATGGGCTTCATCGACGAGAAAGGTGAAAGAGCCTTATACGTGGACCCAGGCGTGAATGACACAATAGATTTTGACGAGATAAACAAGGAATACGCATCTAACACACACTACATACATTTAACATCCTTCGTTGGAGAAAAATCCTTCCAGACCCAAAAGAGGCTTATTGAAGAGTTGCCAGAAAACGTTAAGGTAAGCCTCGACCCAGGAGAATTATACGCCAGAAAAGGGCTAGCAGTGTTAGAGTCCATAATAAGGCGCACTTACGTGTTGATACCAAACCAGAGGGAACTCGAGCTTTTGACAGGGACGAAAGAGTACAAAAAAGGTGCTGAAATTCTACTTGCAAAGGGCGTCAAAATAGTTGCCGTAAAACTTGGCAGTAAAGGCTGTTATGTCACGAATGGAAAGGAAAACCACCAAATAAACCGTTTTAACGTGAAAGTCGTTGACACAACTGGTGCTGGGGATGCATTTTGCGCTGGATTCTTATACGGGTTAATTAATGGAAAAAGTCTCTATGAATGCGGAAAAATTGGCAATTTCGTGGCTTCAAGGTGCATAATGAAAATAGGCGCCAGAACAGGGCTTCCCCACCTTGAGGATTTAAAAGTTCTTGGTTAAGTATTCAATCAAGCTTTCGAAAATCAGCTTTCCATCACCATGCTGTGGCATAACCATTTGCTTTGTCCAGTCTGGCTGTTGCCACCAGTAGAAGGCTCTTTCTGGATGCGGCATCAAACCGAATATTGTTCCTTCCGGGTTACATACCCCAGCTATATCATGAAAAGAACCATTTGGATTTGTTGGAAAATGCCCATCAGCGTACTTGCCCTCATCATCACAGTAACGAAAAACAAGCTGGTCATTCGCGTAAAGCCACTCCAAAAACAGCTTTTCTTTCTCCTTTGGAAACAGAAATCTGCCCTCTGAATGTGCAACTGGCATCCGTAAAACCTTTCCATGTGGAATTTTCTCCGTAAAAACACATTTGCCTTTATTTTCATGCTTGAGATAAATCCAGCGGCAGTTATAACCAGGCGGAAAATTAGTTGCCAGAGAAGCTTCTGGATACTGGCTGATTCCATGAAAACCAGGCAAAAGTCCTGCTTCAACAAGAACCTGAAAACCATTGCAGATGCCAAGAATGGGACGGTTCTCTTTCACGAAAGTTTTTAGCTCCTTATCGAGTTTTGCTATCAGCCACTTTGCCCAAATAGCTCCAGCCCGCACGTAATCCCCGTAAGAAAAACCACCGGGAAAAACCAAAACGTGAAAATCCAAAAGATTCTTGCGCCTTATAACATCATTTGCGTGTACAACTTCTGCCTTGACACCTAAATCTTCAAAGGCTCTTTTAGTTTCAGCATCACAATTTGTTCCACCCACACGCAAAACACAGACTCTAATCTCCTCCTTTTTCATTTTTGGACATCACCATTCAACGCGCCTTTCCAGCTAGCCAACAAATCGTCAAGCGAAACGTCCACAACAGCATCGCCATCTAAACCGTAAATACACAGCTTCGGAGTCTTTGTGACTCTACCGATTTCCGCAAAAACTTTTCCCTTCATCAACGCTTCAAAATCCTTTTTCGCCTTTTCCGAAACCTCAACCAGAAAGCGGCTGTTAGACTCGGAGAACAGGGCGAAGTCGTTACGGTTTATGCCTTTCACAGGAACCTTTTGCAAGTGCAACTCAACTCCATAGCCGCCTGAAAAAGCCATTTCAGCAGCGGCAACAGCTAAACCGCCTTCAGACAAGTCATGACAAGACTTTAAGAGTCCCAAGTCAATAGCTCTAGAAACAGCCCTAAACGTTTTTCTAGCCTGAACAGCCCTAACTTTTGGCACGGTTTTTCCGAGAAAACCTTTCATTTTGTAGTATTCTGAACCGCCTAACTCTTTAAACGTTTGCCCAACAATGTAAATGCTATTATTTGGCTCTTTGACTTCCATCGAAACAGCTAGGCGTATGTCCGGAATTATGCCCAACGCCGTTATTAAGAGGGTTGGCGTTACAGGTCCAAGCGGTGACTCATTGTAGAGGCTGTCTTTGCCAGAAATAAACGGCACCTTGAAAGCCTTTGCGAAATCGTAGCATGCCTCGCATGCTTTAACAAGGCTACCGAGTCTTTCTGGCTTTTCAGGACTGCCCCAAGTGAAATTATCAAGTAAGGCTATTCGTCTTCCGCCTACGGCAACATTGTTCCTTATTGCCTCATCCATTGCCGCAGCAGCCATCCAGTAAGCGTCAACCTTGCCATAACTTGGATTCATGCCGCAAGAAATTACCAAGCCTTTCCAGGAATTTTCCAAAGGTTTTATTATTGCCGCATCGTTTGGTCCAGCATACTTGCCGTGAAGGGGTTTGAGCACCGTGTTTCCCTTCACCTCATGGTCATAGGTGCGTATCACGCTTTCCTTGCTTGCAATGTTAGGCGAAGACAAAAGTTGTAAGAGGATTTTTGTCAAGTCTTTCGGCTCTTGGAAGGATGGTTCTTCATAGCGTACCGTCTTGTATCGAGCTGCCCGCGTTACTTTCGGCGGTTCAAAAAGAAACGCTATGTCTATTTCAGCAACTTTCTCATCCCTATAATAAATTCGCAGAATCTTGTCATCCGTATATTTTCCAATTGGCGTAGCTTCAACATCTTCGCTTTCAAAAATCTCTATAACCTTTTCAAGGTTTTCAGGTGGCACGGCAAGAAGCATTCTTTCTTGCGACTCAGAGATGTAGATTTCCCAAGGCGCCAAGCCAGCATACTTAAGTGGGATCCTATCAAGCTCTACAACTGCTCCACAGCTAAACTTTTTCGCTGTTTCACCTACAGCTGAAGATAAGCCACCACCACCCAAATCGGTGATTGCGGAAGCAAGCTCAAGATCCCTTACACGAATGATAGCTCTCTTCAGCTTTTCCTCCTCTATAGGATTAGCAATTTGAACGGCAGGTCTAGAAATCTCCTCGGATTTCTCTGTTAACTCGGCGGAGGCAAACGTGACGCCGTGAATGCCATCGCGACCAGTTTTCCCACCAGCCAAAACAATTATGTCGCCAGGCTTAGCATTTCGCTTAAACTTCTTCAGAGGAAGCAAGCCTACGCATCCACAGTAAACAACAACATTTCCAACATAACTTTCATCAAAGTATATGGCACCGTTAACTGTTGGAATCCCCATGTTATTGCCATAACTGCCTATACCAGCCACAACGCCCAAATACACGTACTTCGGATGCTTAACTCCTTGTGGAAGCTTATCATAATTAAAATCAAGTGGACCGAAACCTAAAACATCCATGCATGCGATTGGATCTGCCCAAACACCCAATATGTCACGGATTACACCGCCAACGCCTGTTGCAGCTCCACCAAATGGCTCTATGGCAGAGGGATGATTATGCGTTTCAACCTTTGCAGCAACGCCATACCCCTTATCAAAGTTTATTATGCCAGCGTTATCCTCAAAAACCGAAAAACACCATCTAGGCTTCAGTTCCTCAGTAACCTTTGCAATGTAAGTTTTGAAGAGACTATCAATCTCTCCTCCATTAAAAATTATTTTACCTTTAAAGGTTTTGTGGAAACAATGTTCAGACCACGTTTGTCCAATAGCTTGCAACTCAACATCCGTTGGATTTCGCCCCTTGCGCCTAAAGTATTCTTGAACTGACAGCATCTCTTGAAGATTCAATCCCAAACCAAGCTCTTTGCTTATGCTTAAAAGCTGCTGATCAGTAGCACCAAACATGTTTATTTCGTGAAGTGAAAAAGCAGTTTTCCTGCGGATATAGAAACTCCTCATTTCTCTTCCTCAACATAAACTATGTAATTATCCTTTGTCGGATTCGCCAAAAGTCGCTTACACATATCCTCAGCCCTTAACTCAGCACTTCGCTTTGAATCAGCATTGAGAATTACCGTGTAAACTTTGCTGACACCTACGCTCTCTACATTAAAACCGAGTTCCTTTAACAAACGCGCAGTGGTCTCGCCTTCCGGGTCACTGTGGCCTGGCTTCAAGCAGATCTCGATTCTTAAACGGTACTTCATAAGCTAACTTTCGAACTTAAGGAATTTAAACGCTTTCATCATCAACAAAGCAAACCGTCACTTCAAAACAATCTTCTTGCCCCTGTAATGAACCGCAATTGCACCAGAATCTGTTACATAACCAATCTGCTCGCTGTGGACGTCAGATCTCTCTAAAACTTCTATGGCCCTATCTACATTCGCCTTATCCACAATTACTGCGAAACCCCAACCCATATTAAACGTCTTAAACATCTCATCATCGGCTATTCTGCCGCCAAGCTCAACAGCAGTCTTTTGAATAAGCTCAAAAATGGGCTGCGGCTTAAAATTGGTAAATTCAAAACCTATTCCTCTGGAAAACCTCTGCAAGTTACCAAACTTCAGATAAGCATCTCCGGTTATGTGAACAGCAGCTTTAACCTTAACTGCTTCAGCAACTTTAAGCAGGGGCTTAACATAAATCTTCATAGGCTCCAAAACCTCGTAAACTATCTCCCTCTCAAAGCCATCAGGAACATCAAAAGGTTCATATTTTCCACCCCAATGCTTGAAGAGAATTTTCCTCGCCAAAGTGACACCGTTACTATGTATGCCAGAACTACGCATACCCACAACAACATCGCCAGGCTTCAAGTCCATGCCGCTAATTACTTTTTCATTTGAAACTTCGCCAACAGTTGCCACGATCAAGTCAAAACCCCTACCCTCAACCAAACCCTTTATCACTTCGGCAACATCACCTATCTCGCCGCTCGGCACAACACATTCACTTTCCAACGCCCCCCTAGCCACGCCTTTCAACAACTCTCCAATCAATTCTGGATCAGAAACTTGCGCATGAATATTATCCGCAATTGCTAATGGCTTGGCGCCAGACCTTATAACATCATTAACTGCCAAGGCTACGCCATCAATACCAATAGTATCATATTTACCAGCCAACTGTGCAACAAGAACCTTTGTACCGACGCCCTCAACAACAAGATCCAAATAACGATCCTTTCCAATTGGAAAAATATTTCCATAAGGAAGCTGAACAACACTTCCATAATGACTAAAAATGTACGTGTCTTTCAAAAGCCGCAACATCTCCTTAGATGCAGCCCTAACTGTCCTATCAACTCCAACATCAGCATATGTGAACTTTCGAGTCAAATTAGCACCTCTAAATATAATGTGAAATACTAGTACCTAATTAACAGTATATATGTAATTTCAAATTAGTTGCCAATTTTGAAGACGCGCAATAATTTGAGGGGGCAAGTGGAATTCACTCAAAGGCCGAAAGGAGAAGGGAGTTCGAGAAGTCTGAGGGTTTCCGCTTGCCCTTACCTCCAACGTTTTAATCGCGCACAAGATGTGCCTTGTTTTACAAGTTGAATATTTGCAGTTTTTAAACTGTCATTTGCTCTTTGAACATTTGAAAACATGTCTAACAAGATGTCATACTGCTTTAGAAAATTAACTCCTTCCACACTGGTCGTATAAAAAAGACGACCGTCAATCAAATGAACTTTGATAAAGCGCGTTTCAACAAGAAATCGCAAATACTTCTTAAGTTGCACATAATTAACTTTAGCGTATTTTGCTATCGAAAATCTTGTCACATATCTATTTCTTGCGGCTTTAAGAATCAACGTTATGATCTCAAAGTGTCCCCTGTATTTTTTACATTTTTGTAGGAGACTAGGTTGCATAACTATCGTCAATTACGGCGTACCCGCAATTAGATTTTATTCATTGAATAAATTACGGCTTTTTTCAGTTGATTCCTTTGACAACTCGCAAAAATTATTGAAAAAACGAGTGATTAAGCAAAGTTTTTATGTTTATTTTTCAATTGACACTATTGAATGGTGTTCAAAAAAATTGTCAGAAAAAATGTTAACGCCCAGCGAAGCAAAAGTTCTACAAGAAACTTGCGATGCAGATCTTAAACTTGTTAATGTGCGCTTAAGAGAAGGCGAATACCAGCATGATTTAGCCAAGACAATTGCCTCCTTCCTACTTGAACATCAATTTCCTAACGTGAAGGACATAATAGATAGACGATACGGCAGTGAAAAGGTAAAGGACATACGGTTTGTACGTAAAATTCAGACGATTCTTAAGAAAATGGAGAAAGGCGGCATCATCCAAATATTACCAAAAGAAAAACCTTGGGACTTACAGAAATATACGCTATCAAGTTTTAAATTTCAAGATGCAGACAAAAAAGTGGTTGTTCTAGCATCTGATCAGCAGATAAAACAAACGAAAGAAGCAATACGATCCCTATTGCAAGAAAGCAAAAATGAAAAAAGCAAGATGCTCATAATTTTGACCTCACTTATTTTAATCGTTTCCTACATCTTAAGTGCGTGGGCTTTAACACAACCAATAATTAACACATTAATTTTTATTCCATCCATAGCCGTAAGCACCCTTTTTTCTATAGTACTTGGAAGAAACCTCTCCAAAAAATAGCAACTTAAATCTTAATAGTTTGAAAGACAGATGAGAATGTTGTGGTTAAAATGAGGAGAAAAGCATATGCCATATTAAAGATAATGCTGATCATCGCACTTTTTATAGTGCGCGTCGATTTTAGGATGCATGCAGATGCAACCCCAAAAATATGGACAGTAGCTAAAGACGGTTCAGGAGATTTTAGGACTATTCAAGAGGCAATTTTAAATGATGGTGTATCAACTGGCGACATGATTCTTGTTCGAAAAGGAACATACGCTGAGAACATAGTTATTAACAAAAGCATATCACTTATCGGGGAAAGCCCCGATGAAACGATTATTAAC
>JBMFKI010000018.1:0-24997 GCA_049972525.1 Bathyarchaeia archaeon | reverse complement strand
CCGCTGAAAGCCATCAAAGCAATTGAAACCCTGCCCCTAGGCGTTGCCATCCTTAGGATCCTGTCGAGCTCCTCTTTGTTTGGGACTCTTTCGTCGGCTATTCTTGGCGTGTCAGACTCGCCCCTAATGTTAACTTTAAGCTTAACATTAACTCCGTTGTAGGCGAGCCAAGAGTTAAGCACTTTCTTAAACCGCGACAAGTAAGAGCCAGCCTTGCCCTGCCCCTCCAATCGCCTAATGAAGTCTGTAAAGTCGTCCCTGAAAGCCTTAGTTTTAGCAACCTTAAGAATAGCCTTAGGATCAGTCCTATTAAGTTCGCAGTAAAAGCCTAAAGTTCTAAGATAGACGGTGGCGGTCACAATGGACTTGGCCGCCAAATTGTCAAACCAACGCCGGACATCCGCATCCCCAAGCAAGTGCGCATACTTAGCCCGCATACACCATCAATTAGGAAGTGAGATGTTCCAATATTTAAGGATTCACTTAAAAAATTAAGTGGACCGGGCGGGATTTGAACCCGCGACTTCCGCCTTGCGAAGGCGGCGATCATACCGGACTGATCTACCGGCCCCTTCCTGTTTTTGCTGATTGAAGAAGCGGGTTGCTATTGGATTTAGGGCTTTCGGTCTTAGCTGACAAACTCACTGCTATGCCTCGTAAAAGTGTTTTTTAATTAACCTGTCATAAACTGTTCGCTAGACGAAAAATTTAACAACATTGCTTAAGAAATCGACACATAAATTTTCCCTTCATCTAGTTGATATTCATACCACTCGACACGCGCCTCTTCCTTTTTAGCGTGTAATTGAATATCTTTTGTGCGTACAAGTTCAGCCATCTTCCTCAAGTAAGGTTTGAGTAGGCTTATGCTTTTCTCGTCAAGTTCCGCTATGTGAACTGTTTCCAGAATGTCTGTCGGCATGTACCCAAGCTCCTTCCTTAAAGATTGGACTCTTCGGGCTATGTCTCGCATTAGGCCTTCTCCAAGCAGTTTTTCGTCGCGTTTCGTGTTTAGTATAACTTGAATTCCATCTGCAGATGCTGAAACCCACTCCGCATTCTGGGTTATGTCTTCTGGAACTTTTTGCGTGTATTTCACGCTTTTTACGTTTGCAAGCTCCAGTAGGATTTCTTCAGATCCTCTTAGCATATTGCACGTTTTCTCTGGGGCAACAACAATCATTTCCTTCAACGGCCATCTCCGCTTCAGTTTAGCAGACTGCCTAGCCGAGTATGAAAGCGAAACGCATTTGAATAGCGTCTCAATTTCCTCTTCCACGTTTTTGTTTCGCAAATTCTCGTTTGGCTGCGGCCAACTTTCAAAGTTTACAGATTCTGGCAGCGTATTGTCCAGTTTTCTGTAAACCTTTTGATATAATGCCTCGCTTAAGTATGGCGTAACCGGATTAAAGAGTAAAACAACCGTTTTTAGTGTATGCCACAATGTTGTATATATTGCCAATCGCCTATTCAGCGTCTCTGGGTCGTCTGTCCAAAGCTCCTTTCTAACCATTGGCACGTAAAGCCTGCTAAGCGTCTCTATCACGAAGTCCTCCAGAATCGCTAGGGCGAAGTTAAACTCGCATCTCTCAAGCTTCGCGGTGTACTGCGCTATTGTCTCTTGAAGTTTTGCTAGCAGCCACATTTCAGGCTTTTCTAAGAGTTTCTCTTTCTTAGCCCATTCTAGAGTGTGCGTTTGCGGGTTAAAGTTGTCATACTCCGCGTTTTGCACAAAAAACCTGTTTAAGTGGTAAAGTGTTGCGAGAACCTGGTATGGGCGGCGGTTCAGCTCTTGTAAGTCGAAGTTTATGAAGTCTATTGGAGAACACTTGCGCATCATGTAAAACCTACAGACATCTGCAGAATACTTTTCCAGAAGCTTATTCGCCTCTATAACGTTTCCAAGGCTCTTACTCATTTTTCTACCCTTTGCGTCCTGCGCCAAACCCTGAAATAGAAAGGCCTTGTATGGCGCTTCAGCTCTTCCAGTGAGTATTACATGCTCCAGTAAAAGCGAGTTTGCCCAACCTCTAGTTTGATCTATTCCCTCAGTTAGAAAATCGCATGGCACAAACTTCGCGAATTCTTCATCAGTAAATCTTGCGTAGGGTGAAGCGCCGCTGTTATGCCAGGTGTCCAAGACGAATGGTTCCCTATGCATTTTTCCGCCGCACTTTTCACATCTTATTGTTATGCGGTCAACCCAAGGCTTATGAAGCTCAAAATAGCCATTCGGCTTCTCTAAGGCCTTCTCAAGCAACTCCTTTTTGCTTGCAACAAGGGTTTTTTCTCCACACTTTTCGCAAACCCATATGGGCAGTGGCGTTCCCCACACGCGTTCTCTTGATATGCACCATGGCTTACCCTCCCTCAAAAATGATAGAAACCTGTTTTTCGGGCTTTCATAGAAATATTCAACTTTCTGTGCAGCTTCAACAACCTTCGCATTTATCTTGTCCGTTCTTAGGAAGTACTCACGTCTTGCAAGCCAAACAAGCTTGTGGTGGGAGCGCCAACACGTCGGATACTCATGCTTTATCGTTTTAGCTAAAACAAGTAAGCCTCTTTTACGGAGCTCCTCTATCACCATGGCGTCAGCATCCCTTGCAAACACGCCCCTAAAAGCTCCAGCGTCCTCTGTAAATCTTACATCATCGTCGAATGGGGCGAATATGGGTACTCCCCTCTTCTGCGCTGCGAAGAAGTCTTCCTCCCCGTTTCCAGGCGACAAGTGCACGACGCCAGTTGCTGTGCTTACATCAACAAAATCTTCGCACACAACTCTGTGCACCATCGAATGCTTGCCCTCCAGTTCAGCCTGTTTCGGAATTAAATCCTTAAACGGGTAATCATATTTGACGCCCTCTAGTTTTCTGCCCAAAACTGTTTCCAAAACCTCATAATTTTCTATTCCAAGCTCCTGCATCACTGGTTCTACCCTTTGCTTCACCATTATCCAGTTTTCCGCATTAACCTTCACCTTTGCATATTCTGCCTCTGGATGAACAGCAAGCATAGTATCCGTTATCAGCGTGAAAGGCATCGTTGTCCAGACCAAGAAATAGTCGTTCTGGCTTTCTGCAATCCTAAACTTGAAATGCAAAGATGGATCTTCAACTTCCTTGTAAGAGTCTTCGTAACCCACCTCAGCGCTGCTTAGGCTTGTTTGACACCCGGGACAGTAAGCAACGACATAGTAACCTTCTTCAAGCAATCCTTGCTCCCAAGCGCGCTTTAGGTATTGCCACTCACGTTCTATATACTCGTCAAGATATGTCCAATAAGCCCTTTCATGATCTATGAATATTCCAAGCTTCTTGTCAGCCTCAACCCATTCACGGTGATACCGCATAATAGTCTTCTTACATTCATCTATGAAGCGTTCTTCGCTTACTCTCTCAAGAAGTTCACGCTTGTTCTTAACGCCTAAAAACTTTTCAACCTCCAACTCAACAGGCAAGCCTTGACAGTCCCATCCAGCCCAAAAAGGCATAAAATAGCCTTGCATGGTCTTCCATCTATAACGCAAGTCCTTTATTACACGTCCCCTCGCATGCCCAACGTGTGGTATACCATTAAGCGTGGGTGGTCCCTCAACCCACCCAGCGAAGCCTACATTATTCTTTTCTCTAAACTCTGCTAACTTCTTTTGTAAATGTTTTTTTTCCCAGAAATCGCGAATTTCCTTTTCAATTTCAAGCGGGCGATAATTAACAGTAAACGTCTCTTCGAAATCAGCTTTGAATTTGGCGGTCACCTTTCATCCCAAAGCACCCGCAAATACACAAAAGTAGCATCGGCAACATATAACCTTTTTGAATCATAAATTTGTTCCCTTTGCGGAATCGTTAGCTCTCTCAGCAGAACAAGGAATTAAGCCTAATATTTAAAACAGAAAATGGGAGTTTTAATGCTGAGCTGCTGTTAGCCTTTTGTGGAATTAGGCTGGGGATCCGCCAGGTGTTTTTGATGGTTCTGGTTCCATTCCCAAGCCTGTTCTTTTGTCTATCATGAGCCCAAAGTATGGCGCTCTTCTCATCCAGTAATTATAGAGACGCGTGTTATAGTTTACACTTTTCGCTATGAGTTTTGCTTGCCAGTCAAACGCGATTTTCCAGCGTTTTCCAGTTATCAGAATTTTGAAGAAGCTGATGATGTTTAAAATCGATGCTATAATGCCGTAAACTAGTATGATAATGCCGAAGACCAAAGAGTACACAAAGCCCACTAAACCTGTCAGGATGTACCACAAGATTCTCACAAGTAATTCAAGTCGTGAGGCCTTTTCCTCGAAGGATATAGTTGCTGTTTGCACTACATAGGATACGGGGACATCTTCTACTACGGGTGGGTATGGCATAGTTTGAGGTGGTGGTGGCGGTGGAGGTGGTGGCACAGTTGTTAAACTTACTCTATAAAATTGACGAGAAGTCGCGTCCGCGGGCATCTTCTTTTTGGCATTTTGAGTGTATGACATAACATCAATTTTCTTCTTTTATACTATAAAGAACTTTCGTTATTAATGAGACGTATGCAATTTAATGCCTAAAACCTACAAAGCTTATTGTTAAAGGCATGTTTACTCCAGCGGAACTTTTCTGCCGCAGAAGTCACGCTTCAGAAATCCAAACTCGCTCTTGACGCTTCTAAGCTGATTAAAACTGAAAACTGGTCCGTCTCTGCAAACGCGATAATTTCCCAAGACACAACTTCCGCAAATCCCTATTGCGCAACGCATTATGCGTTCCAAGCTTGCTTCTAAGGCTATTTCGTTTTTCTCGGCTAAATCGAGCACTTTTCGCATCATTTGTTCTGGTCCACAGGTGTAGATGAAGTCGAACTTTTCCTTGGCTAAAACCGCTTCAAGGGGCTCTGTTGCCAATCCTTTTATGCCAAAGCTGCCATCCTCTGTTGTAGCAATTAGGTTTTCACCAAAGACCTTTTTAAGTTCATTCAAGAATAGCAATTCCCCCCTTGTTTTTGCACCAGTTATTAGGACAAGCTTCTCGGCTTTTCCAGCAAGCCTTTTTGCCAAAAAAAGCAGTGGGGCAATGCCTGTTCCACCACCTATCATTAGAATTTTACAATGCTTTATTGTGAAGCTGTTGCCGAATGGTCCGCGAACGCCAATTTTTTCGCCAGCCTTCATTGCGTGAAGCGCTTCTGTTGCCTCGCCAACTTTCTTAACAGCAATTGAAACTTTTTTTCCCTCAGCGTCTAGAATGCTGAATGGGATTTCATCGACGCCTGGAATCCAAAGCATCAAGAACTGTCCAGGCATGGCTTTGGCGCAGAGTCTATCCTTAAATGTGAACTTTTTGACGGTTGGACTTATTTCCTCTACTTTTAGAATTTGGGTTACTCTATGCCTGTTAGCGGCGATGCGATAAGCCGACAATTTCTTCTATGCCTCCGAAATTTTTCTTCTTCAAATATGCTTCTATCCCCCTTACGATACCTTTGAATATGCTTGAACCTTTTGTTGCCACTGCTGTTCCTATCTGAACAGCAGAAGCTCCAGCCAAGAGAAATTCCACGGCGTCACGCCAACTTTTTATTCCGCCGCAACCAATTATGGGCACATCAGCATTCTCGTAAATTTCATAAACGCATCTTAAAGCTATCGGCTTTATGGCTGGACCGGATAAACCCCCGATTCTGTTGCTCAAAATTGGCCTTGCTGTTTCTACATCTATAGCTATTGCGCGAACGGTGTTTATGGCCGTTAATGCGTCAGCGCCAGCTTTAGCAGCAGTCACGGCAATTTCAACAATATCCGTAACGTTTGGGGAAAGTTTAACAAATACTGGCCTATTAATGGTTTTCTTAACTTTATGAACGACTTCAGAAAGAACATTTGGGCTTTGTCCAATTTCGGCGCCTGTTTCCCTCACATGTGGACAAGAAACGTTTAGTTCAACAGCGTCAGTCCCTGCCTCTACGGCCTTTTTTGCCACCTCAGCGTATTCTTCTGCGCTAAAGCCATAAACGCTGACGATTAGTGGAATGTTTAATGTCTTTTTTGCTTGGCTGATTTCTTTTGTGAACTCCTCTATGCCTGGGTTTGGTAGACCCATGGCGTTAATTAAGCCACAATCAGCCTGAACAATCGTTGGGTTTGCATAGCCAGTCCTCGGCTTTAGTCCAACGGACTTTGTTACAACAGCACCAGCGCCCCCTGCAGCGATGCTCTCTAAGGTTTCTACCGTGTGACCTAAAACTCCAGAAGCCAGCATCGTTGGATTAGGAAGTCTTAGACCGCTTAAATTTACGCTGATGTTTATTTTCAAACGTTTTCACCGCAAGCGTCTATTTACAAGCTTCACATGCCAAGTTCTATTTTTAGCAGCGTAACCTATTTAAAAGGTTAGGAGAAGAATGAAACTGGAAAGCGTATACTTTTAGTCTTCACTTTTTCTTTTTCTGCACGTTTTCTGTTTCTGGTTTTGTTTCTTCAGCGCCTAGAAGTATACGCAGCGACTTCACCTCTTCTCTCAGCATACTTATTTCACCTTCCAAAGCCTTAGCTTTGGCATCAGCCATCTTTTTAAGCTCTTCAATTTCCAAGAGAAGATTTTTCCTCTCAGTTTCTAGATTCCTTATTTTTTCTATGACCGTTTTGATGCTGCTCATAAGAAGGCTCTCGCGTTAAATACTATCATACTTTAAGCACTTAAGATTTTTGCAGAATGGAAATTTTTCGTGTGTCCCAATAACTATTTATTAGAACGGTCAAATGATTAAGTAGAGAAGTTTCAATTACGGAGGAGAAAATCGTGAAGGCAATTGTTGTTAGCTGCTCTTTCGGCTTTTTGGCTTTCGATGAAGAAGGCAAAATTGTAGAGAAGAGTTTATTCCCAAAAAATTCGCAAATCGCAGCCCAAACGCTAGTTAAAATTGAGTCTGGAAAAATAGTTGATGAACTTGCATCTTTGATTAATAAGCTTAAAAGCGGCGGTTTTGACACCTTTATCTTTGAGAACGCTATTCTCGCAGGAGAAGTTCAAAAACGGCTAAACGTTAAAACTGAAGTTTTAAAGCCATCCAGTGCTGGTGAATTTGTCCGTGCTGGGATGGAGAAGCTCGCAGTTGAAATGGGCTTTGTTAAGGATATTGAAGAGTTTAGGGTTTGGGTGCACAACTTATCAGTGGAAATAGCTAAATTGAGAGTCAAAGGTGCTGTTGAAAAAAGAGATCTACTCATAGTGCAGGCGATACAAACATTAGATGATCTTGACAAAGCGATAAACCTCTTTATTGGAAGGCTTAGAGAATGGTACGGAATACACTTTCCAGAGCTTGACCGTCTGGTGGACAAACATGAAACCTATACACGCTTAGTGTTGAAACTCGGCAACAAAGAAAACTTTACAGTTGAAAACCTTGAGTCGGAAGGCGTTCCAAAGGCGAAGGCGGAGCAAATAGCAAAAGCTGCAGAAACATCAATGGGCGCAGACCTCTCAGAAAAGGACATGTTGCAAATTCAAGCCTTAGGCAAAAGCGTGATTGACATGTATGAGCTGAGGCAGGAACTTGAGGATTATTTAGATAAAACCATGGAGGAGGTTGCGCCGAACGTGAAAGCTTTAACTGGTTCTTTGCTTGGAGCGCGCTTGATCGCTTTGGCTGGAGGTCTAACGAATTTGGCTAGAATACCTGCAAGCACAATTCAGGTTATAGGTGCAGAGAAAGCACTTTTCCGCTCGTTGAAAACTGGTACAAAACCGCCAAAGCATGGGATAATCTTTCAGCACACGTATTTACATGACGCGAAAAAGTGGCATAGGGGCAAAATAGCGAGGGCCTTGGCTGGTAAGCTTGCAATTGCGGCGAGGGCTGACGCTTTTGGTGGAAGGTACATAGGCGAAGAGTTAAAGGCAGATTTGGAAAAACGCCTAGAGGAGATTCACGAGAAGTACAGTGAGCCACCGCCAATTAAAGAGAAAAAGCATGAACATGAGAGGAAGAGGAGAAAAGGAAGACGTGGAAATAAAAGTTAAGCCGCACCCACAATTTCCGGCGATTTACCAAGCGACATTAGAGGATGGAGCCCAAAGGCTTGCAACAAAAAACCTTACACCTGGAAGAAACGTTTATGGTGAAAGGCTTGTCCGCTACGAAGGCGTTGAATACCGCATTTGGGATGCCTTCAGAAGTAAGCTTGCAGCAGCCATACTCAAAAATTTAAAAACTGTTCCGATAAAACCTGAACATAAAGTTCTCTATTTAGGGGCTGCTTCTGGAACAACTGCAAGCCATGTCTCAGACATAGTTGGAGAGAAAGGCTACGTTTACTGCGTGGAATTTGCAGCCCGTGCATTAAGAGAATTAGTCAACAATGTATGCGCTTATAGGGTTAACATGCTGCCCATATTGGAGGACGCGCGTTTTCCAGAAAAATACATGATCTTCATAAGTGGAAAGGTTGACGACATTTACTGCGACATTGCCCAACCTGAGCAAGCTAAAATTTTAGCTGACAACGCTGATGTATTCTTAAAAAAGTCTGGTTGGATAATGCTCGCCGTGAAAGCTCAAAGTATAGATGTAACAAAGGAGCCGGAGGAGGTTTACAAAAGTGAAATTAAAGTTTTGGAAAACAGAGGCTTCCACGTAGAGGAGGTTGTTCACCTGGAACCTTACGATAAGGCTCATGCCATGATAGTGGCAAGTTTTAAAGTATGATTTATATCAGACAGTGCGGTGGTATTTCTTGTGATATTTCTATGGTTGGCGAGGAGAGGGAGAAGGCAAAACAGCCAGACATCGCATTAAGGGAAGCTGGTTTTTCCGTTTCGGAAAAATGTTTCACTCGCCCAAGTTGCTTTGATTTTGCCGCTAGGAAAAAGGAAACAATAGTCTTCATAAAGGTGCATTCAGATATTGATGCGCTCTCCCAAAGTGACTTTTTTGAGCTGGAAAAAATTTCGAACTGTGTTAGGGCAACACCGCTTCTTGTAAGCGAAAACATGCGTGAAAGACCGTTAGAAGACGACACGGTTTATTCGCGTTACAATATTCTCGCCGTCACTCCCAAAACATTCGAAAACTTTGTAGCCCACAAGATAAGCCCCTTAATTCAAGCTGGCCCTGGAGGCTATTATGTTGAGATAGACTGTGAGGCGATAAGGCGCAAGAGGCAAGAGTTAGGCTTATCAGTCGGCGAAATGGCTGAGATGGTTGGTTTATCACGTAGGACACTTTATGGTTATGAGCGTGGAATGGCTAAAGCTTCAGTTACAGCTGCATACAATCTAATGTGTACATTGGGGGTCCCAGTTGCAAAACCCGTGAACATATTCGAAAGATCGAAGAACCAGCGCAAATGTTTCTTAACAACAGCCAAGCGAATAATTGCAAGAAACAAAATTGTCAGAAAGTTCCTGAAAAAGTTTTCAAAATGTAACATAACAACAGTTAGAAGAGCGCCCTTCGACTTTGTCATAACGGCTCCTGAGGAAAAAGTGCGAATAATAGGCGGAGTTGCAACAAGTAGGGAGCAGAAGCTTGAGAGAAGAGTTGACGAAATCCTAAGTGTAAGCAAAATAGTTAAGGCGTATTCAATTCTTGTTACTGATGGACAGAGACCAGCTGGTAAGGATATAGCATGTATCCGCAGCGAGGAAATATCAAAAATTAGAAAGCCGGAAGATCTGATAAATAGGTTTTAAATGAGCTTTGACTGGCGCAGAGAGTTTTCGCTTATTGTTCTTTTAGCTGGTTTCCACGACTTTCTAACGAATTCTGGGTATTCACCTTTTTCTACTATGCACTTCTCGAGGAAACTCATGGTTTTCGGGTCTGAGGGGTAGCCGCATCCAATTTCCCCGTGTATCTTTGCTATTTCAGCTATTTCCTTATCCCTTTCTACTTTGGCTATTATTGAGGCGGCTGAAACTATTGGGTATTTCCTGTCAGCCTTATGTTCTGAAATTACCTGAACAGCAATTGGGAGCGCTTCTAAAATATGTTGTTTGAACCTTTCCTCTAAAACATCTGAAGCGTCAACGTAGACGATGTCTGGCTTTAACATTTCTATGACTTTTGCCATGGTTTGAGCTTCCAATCTGTTCAGTTTATGCAGTTTTCTTCCAGACTCAACAACTTTGTCTATTTCCTTCGGTGAAAGCTTAACAACACTATATTTATCTGCGATGCGTTTAATTTCAACTGCAAGGGTTTCCCGTTTACGTGGCGACAAAAGCTTTGAATCCTTAACTTTTAACTCGACAAGTTTCGGCAAATTCTCTTCTCGCATCAGAACTCCTGCAATCACAAGAGGACCAATAACGGAACCTCGCCCCGCATCGTCAACCCCTGCAATTAACATTAAAATCGCCTTTCGAATGTATTCTAAGTTAAGGCTAATAACTTTATCATTTCTTAAGCAGCCCAGCAATCTTTTCGGCAATAAACGCGTTTAACTCATCCTTATTTCCTAAATTTACATTGTAGATTTCAGCGTCCTCTCTAGCCTTAACCTCGTCTATGAGCTTATCTCTTGCCTTCCAATGGACAATGCTTACAAGTGGTTTCTCACTGTTAACAGCCACCCTTACAACCTGCTTAAATTTTTCAGAGAAAAGCTCCATAGGACCAATCTCGTCTATAACTATCACATCTGCGTCTCTAACAGCATTTGCTATCGCATTTACACCAACGTTGTTTAAGTCTTCCACGTTGACACGGTACTTGCCAACTTTCGGACCAAACTTCTGGTTTACATGGGCAAGCCATCCACGCCTTAAGCTGAATAAATCTAAAACTTCAAAGCCAATGCGTGTCCCACATGAGCGAACTTCGCGACTAACCATCCCGCCGACGCTGTAGCCCTTACTCTTCAAAATTTCTACGATCTTCAAAAGAACAGTTGTTTTCCCAACTCCTGGAGCGCCTGTCAAAAGGAAGATGCGCTTTTCCATTTTTAGGCTCCACAAGTTAAACTGTTATGAAAGATTTGTAAGCATCGTGGACATGCCGCTTGCGGCTATGGCTAATAGTTCAAATGTCTTGTATGCTTCAATCATGCTTTTGGCAGAGTATTCTACGCATAGCCCATTTATTCTCTTCACGGAAGGAAGTAGTTCCGCGACGTCTGCAAAGTGGGTTGCGAGAAATGTTACTCGCATGTTAACTGGTTGTTTGGCAACTAAAAGGTTAGAGGCTGTGTGAGGCTTAAAATCTAAGGATGTTCTTTTTATGCTTTCTCTTAGTTCCCTTTCGATTTTCACCATGCTCGGGCTTTTAGCTGAAACTCTGCTTAGAGAACGCTTCAATTCTACGGTTTCAATCCAAGGCGCATATTTTTTGATGTCTTCTAGCAGTTGGGCGTCTCCAGCAACAAGTATTACTGGAACTTGGAATTCGCCTGCAGCATAAGCGTTTAAAAGGAATTCGCTGGCTTCAACTCCGTTAACTTCTATCTTTCTAATGCTTCCTCCACTGAAGGTGTGGTCAAACGTGGATTTTCCTGTTCCAAATTTTGCATGATAACCAAGAAATACTGCTGCATCGCAACCGTCAATTCCAGAAATCATGCTTAATGGTCTAGGATAACCCCTAACAATTTCCACGTACTCTGGTAAGTCTTCCACCAGAAGGTTCACCATTGGTCCGTGACTGTCGGCGATAACGATCTCGTTGAATCCATTTTTATGCAGCTCGTCTGCTACAATCATTGTAACTTTTGTGGCGATTTTCCTTGCCTCATCGTAGAGTGAACCCTTTAGGTTCAAGTGGGCTGGGATAACTATGTAGGGCATACCTTCCAAATCAACAGAAACGAACGCTTTCATCAAACTCACTTGGCTAAAAATCATCTCGAAGGGAATTAAAGCATTTCTATTCAGAAAGACGTAACCAGAAGTCTAATATTAAGCTAATTTTCTATGCTAAATCAAACTGTCATCGCGGAATGAAGGTCGCGCATGAGCAGCGAGAAAGGGCGGGAAAGCAAAGTATTCTCCTTTGAAAAACAGTTCAGTGAGTGGGTAATTCATAGGCATAGTAAAGTCTTTAGGCTAGCTTTGCTTATAGCAATAATTCTGCTGGTTTTCTTGGCATCTTTTAGATTTACGATAGGCGGCTTGAAAGAGTGGGTTCAAATTGAACCAGCAGCCATTCTCAATATAGCAATTCAACTTTTCACGATAATGAACCCCATTAGCACAATCCCGACGTTCCTCATATACACTGGAAAACTTAAAGATGATGAAAGACAAAGGATAACAAGCACAACCACAATGATAGTTGTAGTTCTTCTGTTAACCTTCACCCTCTTCGGGCCGCTAATATTAAACGCCCTAGATGTTTCCGTTACCAACTTTAGGCTTGGCGGAGGCATTCTACTCCTGATACTGGCCATAGACATGCTTGGTGGGATGTCAAGATCAAAATCAATAGACCTAAAACAAGTCGCTGTCGTGCCCTTAGCAACTCCGCTTTTGGTCGGACCTGGAACCATGACGACGCTGATTGTTTTATCAAACACCTATGCTATAATGAACGTTCTAATAGGCGGTTTAATAGCCACTATAGGCGTATATCTCACGCTTCGTTTCGCTCCATTTCTCGTTTCAGCTATTGGCAACAACGGTGTTCAAGCAGCAAGTCGAATAATGGCTGTAATACTAGCCGCAATAGCCTCGCAAATGATACATTCAGCCCTGTTGGACTGGGGTATTGCGAAAGCATGAAAAGCAAGGTGAAAATTGATTTTCCAACAGAAACTGTTACAGAAGGCAAAGTTAAGATACTTGTCCCAAAGTTAAAAGCGTTCATTAGGTCTCCTTCAGAATATGCCCCATCTAAAGCTCCAGTTTTTTACAACCCGTGCATGGAGTTGAACCGCGACTTTGCAGTTTTGGCTCTCCAAGCTTACCAAAAAATGGTTAACCGTGAAATTTTCATTTGTGAACCATTGGCTGGCTGTGGTGTTAGGGGAATACGTTTTGCAGTTGAGGTTGAAGGTGTAAAAGAAGTTTTAGTTAACGACATTAACGAGAAAGCATCCCAACTCGCAATGCTAAACGTAAAGACTAATAGGCTGAATAAACGTGTCATCGTAAAGAATGAAGATGCAAATTTTCTTTTAGCCACATATGGAGCGCCCCACAAAAGATTTGATGCCATAGACATAGATCCCTTCGGATCTCCAGCACCTTACGCGGATTCGGCTTTAAGAGCCCTGCGTGACGACGGTTTCTTGGCTTTAACAGCAACCGATATGGCGCCATTGTGTGGGGTATACCCCAAAGCTTGCGTTAGAAGATACTATGGGAAACCCCTTAGAACAGAGTACTGCCACGAACTGGCTGTTAGGCTTTTGGCTGGATTTTTAGCCCTTACAGCAGCCAAATACAACATTGGAGTTGAACTTTTGTTCAGTCACAGCACAGATCACTACATTAGAGTTTACGCAAAAATAGCGTACGGTGCAAAAAAGGCTGATGAAAGCCTCAAAAAAATGGGATATATTGCCCACTGTTTCTCATGCTTTCATAGAGAAACTATGAAGGGGTTATTTCCAAGCATCTTACCATCAAAATGCAGTGAGTGCGATGCAAAACTCAGCATCAGTGGTCCCTTATGGCTTGGAAAGCTAGTTGACAAAAAATTCTGTGAGTTGATGGAGAATGAGCTTCATAAAAAAAGACTTGGACAAAGAGAAAAAATTGAGAAAATCCTTACGCTTGTGAAAGGCGAGGCTGACGCTCCACCAACATATTACGTTATTGACAAGTTTTGCGATGCTTTAAACTTGCCTGTTCCACCTCTGAAAGCTGTTCTTGAGGGTCTGCGTGAAGAGAATTTTCAAGCATTTTTAACTCATTTTAACTCTAAAGGGGTGAAGTCGAATGCACCAGCGGCGAAGTTGAAAGAAGTTCTTTGTGAAGCGTTGCGCTTGTCTGGCAAGTTTTAAATAATGTTGGGTTTTACATGAAAGAGCTAGGTGAACGTATTGAGTAAGAGAACGCTAGCCTTAATGGTGCTTATTGCATCCATGTTGCTTTTAATTCGGGCTGCAAACGCTGACATAGAACCAATAACAGCATGGACGGACAAGCAAGTTTATGTCCCCGGCGAGAAAGGCACCCTATACGTGAATTTCCTCAACACTAGAAGCACAACAGTTTACGTGGATAACATGACAGTCACTTACAAGTCTTGGCAAGCATACATTGACAACAAATGGGTTGGCAACGAAACTTTCAATGTTGGCGTTAACGTTACAAGTAACAACGTAACCACATTAGCCATACAATTCACAGTTCCAAGTGATGGACGAGCACAAACAACAAAAGTCGACATAAAAATTGGAATAAACCTTGGATATGAAACTAAAAGCGATGCTACCTCCATAAAGGTTTCAGAAACTCCACCATACATGGAGCAAGTAGTTACGCTTTTCACGATACAAGCAGTCCTCCTCATAGTTTGCACAATAATACTCTCAGCAACAATATTCCTTTCCACACATAAACCGCAAACATTAAAAATAGAAGAAAAGGAAGGCAGCTAAACACCTAATTTTCCACTTTATTTAAGTAATAGAACCCGCAAATAAAATATACTGTCAATCACGTTGGAGGTGCCGTGAAACTCGGGAAAGTTCTAGTCGCATCTGCTTGGCCATATGTAAACTACACACCGCACTTGGGCACCATGTTGCAGATTTTATCAACAGATGTTGTGGCTAGGTATTACCGCCTAAAAGGCGAAGACATCGTGATGGTCAGCGGTTCTGATGAGCATGGAACGCCAATAGAAGTTGAAGCTATAAGGTTAGGTGTGCAGCCTAAAGAGTTAACTGATAGAGTTCACGGGAAGATTATCGAGCTCTTCAAGAAGTGGGGAATATCCTTCGATAACTACACGAGAACTGAAAATCCAACGCATAAAGATTTTGTCCAAAGACATGTTATGAAACTCTACAACAATGGATACATCTTCGAAAAAGAGACAGAGATGCTTTACTGCGAAAACTGTAAGCGCTTCCTTCCAGACAGGTTCGTTGAGGGAAAATGCCCCTACTGCGGATACACTCCAGCAAGAGGAGATCAATGTCCCGAGTGCGGAAGGCTACTGGAAACAACCCTACTCGTGGAACCCTACTGTGCCATATGCAGGGCAACTCCAGTGCTAAAGAAAACTAAACATTGGTACTTTGATCTATCAAAATTCGCAGAAGAGCTTGAAAATTACATAAAAAGTAATAAGCAGTTACCAACGAATGCCAGAAACTTCAGTTTAAACCTAATAAAGGAAGGCTTAAAGCCAAGAGCAGTTACAAGAGACAACAAATGGGGAATACCCGCACCTTTTCCCGGTGCAGAGGAAAAAACGATTTACGTTTGGGTTGAAGCTGTTTTAGGCTATGTCTCGGCAACAATTGAGCATTTCAAAAACCTCGGTGAACCAGAAAAGTGGAGGGAGTTCTGGCTGAACAAAAATGCGAAAACGATGTTCTTCATAGGCAAGGACAACATACCGTTCCACACAATAATCTTTCCAGCACTACTTTTGGGTGCACATGAAGGATACATTCTTCCATGGAACGTTTCAACAACAGAGTTTCTCCAATTCAAGGGCGAAAGAGCCTCCAAAAGCCTCAGGAAGGGAATATGGATAGACGAAGCATTAGAGCTCTTCCCAGCTGACTATTGGCGCTACTTCTTAATGGCGACGAGACCAGAAACAAAAGATTCAAACTTCTCATGGGAGTTCTTCAAAGAAAAAATAAACGCAGATTTAAACGACACGTTCGGAAACTTCGTCCACAGAACTCTGACATTCATAAGCACGAAGTTCAACGGTGAAGTTCCGCAGCCAGAAAACATGGAAGAAAATGATAAACGCGTTCTTGAAGCTTTAAAGGAAAAAGTTGAGGCTGTAGCTAAGGAAATTGAAGAGTGCAAGCTTCAGTCCGCAGCAAATACCATGATAAATATAAGTCGCATCGGAAACCAATACCTAAACGAAAAAGAACCATGGAACCTAATAAAGAAGAATAAGGCTAAAGCCGCAAGCATCCTCTACGTTGCAGCGCAAATCGTAAAGGCTTTAGCAATAATCTCCGCACCCTTCATGCCATTCACCGCAGAAGAAATATGGAAAACACTCAATTTGCCAGGAAGCGTTCATAAGCAAGCTTGGGAAGAAGCCCTAAAGCCACTACCAGCAAAACACAAAATAACCAGTGCAAAGCCGCTTTTCAAGAAAATAGAGGCTGATGAACAACAGTTGGACGAGCTTCTGGAGAACGTCAGGACAAAAGCTAAAAACGCCTAAAAGCTGGCTTAAACTTGCAGCTAAAAATAGACTTACATGTGCACACACAATATTCCTATGACGCTTTAATCACGCCAGAAGAACTTGTCTGTTACGCAAAAAAACGCGGATTGAGCGGCGTTGCAATAACAGACCACGACACGACTGAAGGTACAACAAAAATCATAGGGGAAGAAGGCTTTCTCATAATCCCAGGCATCGAAGTTTCAAGCATGGATGGGCATGTTGTTGGACTTAATGTCAACGATAAAATTCCACGAGGTTTAAGCGTTGAAGAGACAGTCGACAGAATCCACGAGGCTGGAGGCGTCGCAGTGGCTTGCCATCCCATAGCATTATTCAAAGGCAGTTTAGGAAGACATGTAAACGCAAAATTTGATGCTGTGGAAGTGATAAACTCTTCGGCTTTCCCATTTAGATACGCTGTAAAACGCAGCATGGAAATTGCATCAAACCTTAGAATTGCGCAGGTTGCCGGAAGCGATGCTCATTATGCCCCCGAAATAGGCTACGCCTACACGGTTATTGACGCTGAGCCAGAAATTCCAAGTATAATTAACGCTTTAACCAGAGGCTTTTGCAAGCCTTTCGGGACGGCAATTCCCTTGCGTTTAAGATTAAAAAGAGTTTTGCTGCGTTTTAAGAAAATTTAAGTTTAGAAAAAAGCGTTGGCTATAAGTTTTCCATCTGGTAAAGGTCGAGTTGAATGTTAAGCGGTTTTTCCGGCTCTGCGTAAGGCTCCAGATTGAAAAGCTGTGGTGCAATTGTTCCAAAACCACTTAGGATGTGCGGCGAGTTTACGCCAGTCATGACTAGGGTTACCCTAAGCTTGCCGTTCTCTTCTGGATTAACCCTTGCACCCCAAATTACAAGTGCATTGCGATCCATCATTTCCGTTACTATTTCGCCTACACGGTTTGCCTCCTCAATCGTCATCTGCGGATCTCCAGTAACGTGGATCAACGCTCCAGTTGCGCCAGCATAGTCAACGTCCAATAGTGGGCTTCTTAAAGCGTTTCGCACAGCCTCTTCCGCCCTGTTTGGAGCGTCTGACTCGCCGACGCCGATGACTGCTACGCCTCCACGCTTAACAATTGTTTTGAAATCTGCAAAGTCTAGGTTGATTAGACTTGGCGCCGAAATTGTTTCCACGATTCCCTTAATCATGTTCGCCAAAACCTGGTCTGCAACCCTAAAAGCCTCATTTATCGGCAGCTGCGGCACAAGCTGCATCAACTTATTGTTATCTATAACAACAACAGTGTCGCAGTGTCTACGCATCTCATTCAAAGCTAAGGCTGCATACTCAATTCGCCCCCTCTCAATTCTGAACGGCGTAGTCACAACACCAACGGTTAGCGCACCCTTCCGCCTCGCGATCTCAGCGATAACAGGCGCCGCTCCAGTTCCAGTGCCCCCGCCCAAACCAGCAGTTACAAAAACTATGTCAACACCAGAAAGCAACTCTTCAATCTGCTTCCTCGACTCCTCAATGGCGGCTTTTCCAAGCTTCGGGTCTCCACCAACTCCAAGTCCACGAGTAAGCTTTTCACCTATTAAGACCTTTTTATGTGCCTTTGAAACCCTCAAGTGGATTGCATCAGTGTTCACTGCAATGCACTCAGCACCAGCTATGCCCATCTCCATAAGCCGCGTCAAAGTGTTGTTTCCAGCTCCACCGACACCAATGACCGCTATGTGACAAGTGTCTGCTAATGGAACTCCTTCTGCGCTTGCACCCTGCAAAGTATACTTAAATGCATGTTCCATTGGTTTCATTTTAGTCAACTCTTTTTCTGCGTTCAATCTCACCGTTAATTAAGTCGCGTATAGCAACGCGAATCGCTTCAGCTCTATTCGGGTAATACTTCTCATTCACAAGCTGATCTAACATTTTGATGTAAGGCTCAGGCAAATATATTGTAATTAATTTCATGGCATCTCCCCCTGGTGGCATAAAATTCACTGTGGATTGCCTATAGTTGTATATAATATGTTTTAATTATGTTTTAATTATGTTGGGTATTGACTTTTTAAGGATTACGCTAATTCCCTTTCAAATACATGTTAATTTCGGTTGCTGGAAACCTCTATATTTTTATCTCTTTTTGAAGCATTTAATGTATTGTGATGGTAAAATGCGAGTTTTCATTAAAAGCTTCGGTTGCTCTTCAAATGTGGCTGACGGTGAGGTTTTGGCTGGTTGTCTAGCGGAGGCTGGCTACGAGCTGGTTGACTCTCCTTTGAGGGCTGAAATTGTGATTTATAACACGTGTGCTGTTAAGGGACCGACAGAAAACCGTATGATTGAACTCTTAAGGCGTGTTCCAAAAAGTAAAACGCTTGTTGTTGCCGGGTGTCTGCCGCTCATCAACTTTGAAAGGCTGGTCAAAGAGGTGCGATTCGATGGAGTTATTGGACCAGCGGCTGGAAAAGAAGTTGTCGAAGTTGTCAAGCGTGTATTGAGCGGAGAAAAGGTGGTTGCATTAAAAGACGCTTCAGCTGCCAAGCCAAGCTTGAACTCGCCGAGAAAGCCCATAAATCCATTGGTAAGTATTATCCCCGTAAACTATGGTTGTTTGGGCTCATGTGCCTACTGCTGCGTAGTTTTTGCTAGGGGACATTTGAGAAGTTATGGTTTAGAGGAAATAGTTGATAGAGTCAGGCAAGATTTGGCTTTAGGCGTACGGGAGTTTTGGATAACCTCACAAGATGTTGCATGTTACGGACTGGATTTGGGCACAAACCTCGCAAAACTGCTTAGGACAATTTCCAGTATCGACGGAAACTTCAAAGTGCGAGTGGGCATGATGACCCCAAACATGACAATGAGCATCTTAAACGAGCTAATTGAAACTTTTAAAGCTGAGAAAATATTCAAGTTTATCCATCTACCAGTTCAAAGTGGCGACAACCAAGTTCTGCAGCGCATGCGAAGGTTCTATACAGCTGAAGACTTCAAGAAGATAGTAGAAGCTTTCAGGGAAGGCATCCCGGAAATTACGATAGCAACCGATGTGATATGTGGCTTTCCTGGAGAAAGCGAAGAAGCTTTCAAAAAAACCCTTCAGCTAATTGAGGAGGTTAAGCCAGACATAGTTAACGTTTCAAAGTTTTTTGTCAGACCAGGAACTGCTGCCGCAAAGATGGAAAAGGATTTTGTGCCTCTAAACGAAATTAGGCGCAGAAGTCGATTAGCGGCAAGTATCGCACGCAAAATAGCTCTTGAAAGGAATAATCGTTGGGTTGGATGGACTGGCGAAATTCTGATAGATGAAGTTGGAAAGGTTTCTGGCACTTGGGTTGGACGGAACTTCGCTTACAAGCCAGTTGCAGTTAAAGGCGATGCCAATGTTTTTGGTAAAATATTGAATGTTAAAATTGTCGAAGTCTTCAGCAACTATCTGAGAGGGGTTGTTTGCTAATAAATTATTTATGTTGAAACAACTATTTTATTTGTTGGGAGATGAAAAATTGAGCGGAGAAAACGTTGTTGAAGTTGGACGTATAACTCACTTCTTCTCAAAAATCAGCGTTGCGGTGGTTGAGCTTACTGCACCATTAGCTGTCGGAGACCACATAGCCATCAAGGGACCAACAACGGACTTTGAACAAGTTGTAGAGTCAATGCAGATTGAGCATAAAAATGTTCAGAGAGCTGAAGCTGGGCAAAGCGTAGGCTTAAAGGTTACTCAGCGTGTAAGAGAAAGGGACATCGTATACAAAAAGCTCTAGCATTTCCACTTTCTCTATTTGACTGATTTTCTCCTCGTTTTTAAACTTACTCGTGTGTATACTCGTATTACGGCATGCCTGATCTGCGACAGAAATGACGCGCGTGGATGAAAACAAAAAATAAGCTGAATAGCTTAAGGGGATTATTTCAAATTTTCAAGTTTAACAACGGAAAACTTAAAATCGTGATGTCTGTTTTGTAACGCATTAATGATGAGCACGGCTATAGAGCCTCAGAAAGTATATATCATTGTGGTGTCTGGAGAGGTTTGATCGGAGAAGGTGTTTAAGTGCAAAGCGATGATATATGAGGGCTAAGATTGTGAGTGATGGTGATCTATACGGTCATTGAATTAGCTGTTGCTTTCGTTTTAATTCTCGTTTTGTCTTTTGTAATGTATCTTCTTGGTCTTTCGCTATCAGCTAGATCTGTGCGTGACGGAGATCGTAAATCTACTTATGCTTGTGGTGAAGAATTGAGTTTCGGAAAATTGAAAATAAGCGTTTCTCATTTTAGTTATCTCGTTTACTTTATTATTCTTGACTCATCGGTGCTATTGATGGCTTTTGCAGCGCTAGCGCTTTGCATGTCCAACGTCTTTCTCTTTATGATTTACTTATTTGTTGTTTTTATATCAGGTCTACTTCTGTTAGAAGGAGGCGACCATTAACGTGTGGTGCTAGTCTTCTGAAGTGGGCGAGGCTAAAGTCACCGTGGATTCTCCACTTCAATTCCGGGGCATGTAATGCTTGCGACATTGAGGTTGTTGCGCTTTTAACGCCCAGATATGATATTGAACGTTTCGGGATCTTGCTTGAACCTTCGCCAAGACACGCAGATATCCTATTAACCACGGGTGTTGTTACTAGACAATGCGCTGATAGGTTGAAGCGCATTTATGAGCAGATGCCTGAACCTAAATTCGTTGTTGCGATAGGAGCGTGTGCATGTTCTGGAGGTGTTTTTGAAGGAAATTACAGCGTGATTGGCGGAGTTGACAAGATCATTCCAGTTGACGTTTACATTCCAGGTTGCCCGCCAAAACCGGAGGCAATAATTGACGGTGTAGTGAAGCTGCTAAAATCCGTCGAAGGAGGGAAGCAGAGTGGCAAGTGTTGATAAATTTTTGAAAGTTTTAAGCGATTCGCTTGGAAATAGAATAGTTCAAACAAGAACCCTGCAGCCTGAAAAAAGCTGTGTTCGAGTCCAAACTGGGGCTCACAAAGATGCTATAAGGACCGTGCTTAAGCTAGATGAGAATGCAGGTATCGCTGCAATCACTGGCGTTGACCTCGGCGAGACAATTGAACTAATGTATCATATTCGCACTTGTGGCACCATAATTACCATAGGAGCAGAAGTGCCCAAGAAAAATGCAAAAATCGAAAGTATAACAGACATCATTTCAGGAGCCAATTTTCATGAAAGGGAAGTGTCCGACCTCTTCGGTGTAACCTTTGAGGGGCATCCAAATCCGAAAAGGTTGATTCTTCCGGAAGACTGGCCTGAAAACGTTTTCCCGCTTAGAAAGGAAGCTTCCGTGGCGAATATTCCAAGTAAAGTAGACAACTCTAAAGTTTTAAGTGATGGAAAGCATGCTTCCAACGGAGAAAGGTTAATAAACATCGTGCTGGGGCCGCAGCATCCCGCATTAATAGAACCTGAAAAGTTTTCTTTGAGAGTTGAGGGGGAAATTGTGAGGGAAGTTGAGCCCAGAATTGGTTATGTTCACAGGGGTATTGAAAAAGCTGCGGAAAACCGCACTTATTTGCAGGATATTTATCTTGTTGAGAGGATCTGTGGCATTTGCAATGCATGTCATGCTGCTTGCTTCTGTCAGACTGTTGAGGCAATTATGGGAGTAAGCGTACCGCCTAGAGCCAAATATTTGCGCACGATAATTTTAGAGCTGAATAGAATTCACAGTCACATGCTTCTTTTGGGTCATGCTGGTTTTGAAATTGGATATGAAACTTTGTTTCATTATATGTGGCGGGACCGAGAGCCAATAATGGACATTGTGGAGATGCTTACTGGCAATCGTGTTCTTGCATCATTCATCACGATAGGCGGAGTAAGGAGAGATTTGAAAGAAGAAGACGCGCCAAAAATTAAGGCGAAATTAGCAAACTTAAGGGAAAGGCTAACTTTTTACAAGAGCCTTTTTGAGGGTGACTCGACATTGAAAATGCGAACAAGGAATGTTGGAGTTCTTAGCAAACAGGACGCATTAAAACTATGTGTTGTTGGTCCTGTGGCACGAGGCTCTGGGGTAAACATGGATGTTAGAAGAGATGAACCTTACGCTGCTTACAACGAGATACCATTTAACGTTATCACTTACAGTGAAGGCGACTCGTGGGCAAGGCTTATGGTTCGTTTGGATGAAATTGGCGAAAGCGTAAGCATAATACAATATGCCTTAGACCATCTTCCGAGTGGACCCTACAGAGTTAGAGTTCCTAGAACCGTGCCAGCCGGTGAAGCTATCGGCCGCGTGGAAGCGCCTAGAGGTGAGCTATTTTATTATGTGAAAAGCAATGGAACAGCATATCCAGAGCGCGTTAAAGTGCGCACTCCAACATTTGCTAATATTCCCTCTTTTGCTCATATAGCAGAGGGTGGCAACGTAGCAGATGTGCCCGCCAGTTTCGTAAGCCTTGATCCATGTTTCTCATGCACAGACAGGTAAAGGTGAGTTTAAAATGAGTTTGGACCTGAACTTTGTTTTCCGTGTTCTGGTTTTTCCTGGTTTTACCTTCATATTGCTGTTTACTATGTTTTGTGATTGGGTTGAAAGGAAGGTTGAAGCTCGAATGCAGAATAGAATGGGTCCCGTTTATACTGGTCCCGCTGGGGTTCTTCAGCCACTTGCTGACTTCATTAAGTTGCTGACAAAGGAGGATATCGTTCCATTTAACGTGAAGAACTTTGTTTTCAGATTTGCCCCCATTTTTTCCTTTTCTGTTTTTATCTTTTCTTTTGCATTCTTGCCAATTGATGGAACAAACGTTATTTTTGGTTCAAATTTTGAAGGCGACTTAATTCTTGTTTTAGCGTTGGTTTCTATTGCCAACTTTCTGCTTTTCCTTTCAGGATGGTCTTCGACAAACCCCTACAGTGCGATAGGTGCGACGCGAGTTTTAACGCAACTCTTGGGATACGACATCCCCCTCTTCATCCTCGCTCTAGCTCCAGCCTTCTTGGCGGGAAGTATTAGTATATCAGCAATAGCGGCTGTGCAGCGTATCCCTTTTGCGCTTGTAGTTCCATGGAATTTCGCGCTTTTCCTAATCACTCTTCAAGCAGAGTTAGAGAAAGATCCGTTTGATGTCCCCCATGCTGAAACTGAGATAGTTGCTGGGTATGAAACCGAATACACTGGTAGGCGATTGGCTTTCCTTAAGCTCTCCAAAGATGTACAAATAGTGTTAGGCGCAGCGATTGCTGTTGAACTGTTCCTGGGTGGACCTTATGGTCCTGTATTTTACGGCTCGCCTGCTGCATGGTATACATTGTGGTTTATGCTTAAACTTCTGATAGTCGTAGTGATCACAGAGTATTTAACATGTATTTTTGCTAGGTTACGCATCGACCAGGTTCTAGCTGTTAACTGGAAATTGCTTTTGCCCTTGGCGTTTCTTTCTCTAGCCGCGACTGTTGGCGTTGGCTTGTGGCTTAATTTATTGAGGTGAAAACGGAAAATGGTCAAGTTATCGCCGATTTTGAGGGAAGTGTTTTCTCACGTGTTTAGGAAGCCTGCAACTCAGAAGTATCCAGAAGTAAAGCCGAAGATTCCCGCTGGCTTTCGTGGCAGGCAAATATTTGATATAAATCTTTGTATTAGTTGTGGTTTGTGCGCTAGGGATTGCCCGGCGAAGGCTATTGAGATGGTTAATGTGGAAGGTAAAATGAGGCCGCTCTTTCACCTGGACCATTGTATTTTTTGTTATCAGTGCGCTGAAAGTTGTCCTAGAAATGCGATAAAGAGTTCAGAGATTTTTGAACTTGCATCAACTAATAAATCTGATTTGGTTGTGAAGCCTAAGGCAGACTCTGCGGGTGGAGGTAGCTCAGCAATATGATTGTTGAGTTGCTTGCTGTTGCACTTGTTGTTTCGGCTTTTTTGGCTGTTCACCTTGATGAGGCAGTTTATTCTGTTGCTTCTTTAGCTTGCATGTTTGCGCTGATGGGTATTTCGTATGCCTTAAGTGGTGCAGCTTTTGTAGCTGTTTTTCAATTGGCTGTGGGCGCTGGAACTTTAGCCGTTCTCTTCTTGGCAGGTGAAATGCTCAGTGAGAAGCCAGAAAAGGAAAAGTCTTTAAAGAAAATTTTCCCTGTTGCCTTACTTGCGGTTGTTTTGTCTCTTCCGTCGGTTTTCTTGTCTGTTGCAGTTACGCCAGCTAATATTTCTTCGGACTTTTCGTTTGCGAAGGCGCTTTGGGATTTGAGAGTTATAGATGTGATACTACAAGGTTTAGTTATAATGACTGTTGCTTTAGGCATTGCCATAATTCTTTATGAGCGGAGGGAGAGTGAGAGCTGATGGATTATATGATTTTGTCGGTTATTTTGCTTGCTGTCGGCATTTACGGCTTACTAACCAAGCGTCATCTCGTGAAAGTGTTAATTTCCATTGAAATTATTGCTTTGGCGGCTTCGATGAATTTTGTTTTATTGGCGTCCTCTTTGAATAGAGCTTTGGGTGAAGCATTTCTGGTGCTTGCTTTTTCCACGGACACTTGTGTAACTGCCATAGTTTTTGCTTTGCTCGTTATAGCTGCTAAGAAATATGGGACATGTGACATCAGAAAACTGGCAGAAATAGAACGAAGCGCGGATGAGGAGCATACAAAGTCTTGAGGCTGAATCGTGAAAGGTTCTTCGAGTTTGCCAAGTATTGGTTTTTGCCCTTAATTTTAGGTTTTGTAATAGGTTTAGCCATATTCCTCCTCGTCTACATTTACAATG
>JBMFKI010000017.1:0-30038 GCA_049972525.1 Bathyarchaeia archaeon | reverse complement strand
CTCAAAGCCCTTGTAAATGTACCCAAATGGTACACCCCTGAAATGCCGCGTTTTCAGCAAAAACGCGGAGGGCTATTAAAGAGTTTTTCAGAATTACACCAAAATCATGCACGTTATGGAAATGGAAAACGTCTTCGTGGTCTCTGCGGTATGTCCTGCAATTTTTGGGGAAATCGTGACCAGTGTTCGTGGATTAGTTTCCATTCACCGTCACTTTTAGCTAGAACTGCCGTGACGCGTGACTTTATGTTGAAGTTTAAATCCCTTATTGTTCCACGATAGTTTATGATGAACGAGGCTATCGCCACGTTGTTTATTACGTCTACTTTCCACTCGCTGATTTCATAGTCATACTCTTTCAGCACCTTTAAGGCTTCAGCCTCACGATTTAAAGCATCTAAACCTTGCCTTTCAAAAGGAGGCCAATCGTCAAATTTTGTATATCTATCCTTATCTACAAGATCTACAATGGACTGTGCGTCTTTCTTCTTTATTCCCTCTATTCGTCGAATTAAAACAGTCTTAACAGTATCTTCTGACATGCTTGAACCACCCCTAAACTTATAATACTCTAAACGATATGTTAAATCTTCCAGTGGTAAACCGCTAAATAGAAAAGTGAGTTTGAAAACTCCTTTTTAACTTCTACGTTTCAATTGCAGTTATGGTTAATTTTCCTGTTACTATTTCATTGTTCCAAACATTAAATTAAGCGGACGTTTCGCAGACGGTTAAGTCCAGCGGAGTTGGTGTTCAATTAGGAACCATGCTATAATTCCGCCAATGACGCCGAAGATAACGTCGCCGACTGAATTCCAAACTGATTCTAGCCCCACTCTTAAGGGGTTGTTCGGAGATACAAAATATACTGCACGCTCCATAAGTTCCCAAGGCACAGCAACTACAACTAGACAGAAAAGGGTCCATTCTAAAGTCGCATATTTATGTTCTTTCTTAAACAAGTCAAACCTATTTAAGCCGAAATATGAAGATAGTTTGTCATAACCATAAACGTTCACGGCTGTTTTGTATGTCTTCAAAGATACTATGCCAACACCGAACCCAGCCAACAAATGCATCACCCAATCCAAACCAAAAATGGAGTATAAAAGTGATCCAGCAACCACAACTTGTATCGCAAGCGGAACTTTGGAAAGCAATGAGATTCTATAATCTGAAAACACAGCATTATAGACTTTCTTAAAAAGCTCTGAAAAGACTACTTTATTTGGATAGTTATCACATTTACACATAGATTTTTCGTTTTTTAACACTTTTTCTGTGCAGAAGTAAACTGGAAGACTCGAGAGCATAGAGGCATAGAAAGCAAAAATGCTCCATAAAATTTGAAAGAAAAGATGTTAATGACAATGTTTTAAGAAGCGAAGCTAAACAGGCCCACCTCAAAGGGACACTTTCATAGATAAAAGAAACTGCGAGTGTGCCGAATGGAAGAAAGGCAATAAAAGCTGAATCTAAAACTTTCAATTTTAAATACTCCCTCCATCAACCATGACAACTCTCATTCTTTACATCTTACTTTTGTCTATATAAAAAAAGAAAAGGAGGTTCTGCATGCCAACTTAAGGCTTTTGAATTACTGTTTTCGTTAAGATCATTATCTCCGTCACTTTTGCATTTTCGACATCAACCGTCACAACTGCACGACCTGTTGTGTCCTTTTGTAGCATTAGAATGGCGCTTGTTGCCTTGGTAACAACGGTGCCATCCCCTTCCACCATAGTTTTGATGATTGGTCTAACACCTGTAATGTTGTATCCTTGGTTTAGCAAGTTCTGCACGTCCGTATCATTTTCAGCGATGTTAATTATATTCTCTTTGAATGCGTCACTAACCTCGATGGATCCATAGCATCCTTGTCCACGCATTTTTTCATGAGGCATACCGCGCATTCCCATACTCATGTTTCCGATGAACCATCCGGCACCGTAACCCCAGAATGGCCCTCCGTTGACTGTTGTTTGCGCGTTTGCCGTAAGATAAGAGTTTAATGCTATACCGCTTATGATCGCTGTTGCAACTACGACTGAGAGCAGAATTAAGGCTTTTCTTTTGTTTATTTTCAATCACCTCCATCTTTCCTTCTTGAGGTGCGCACCTAACGCAGGTCAACGCTGTGAGTTTATTAAAGGGTTTTTCAGAATTAGCCCCAATTATGTCCCTAATCAGCTAAATTTTCAATAGATTTAATGGTTGAGTAGGCTTATACTGGTAATTAGGGAGAAGGCAAGTTTATTATTTGCTTGGGTATCCAACTGTTTGCGCCGAAATTACCACATGTTTTTGGTTTAATCCTATGGCTTTGCTAAAGGCTTCTTTGTCAATTAATGTTCTTGTAACAGCACCTAATCCTTCAGAAGCGCAGTAAAGGTAAACGTTTTGGGCTTTATGTCCAGCCTCGATTTAAGCCCACTTCAATTTTCCCTCTTCTGGTGCTGGTCTAGGTAAATTTTCCAGTTTAGCCATATTGGCAATGTAGACTAGTTCACTGGAGCAGTGTAAACAAAATCTTGTTTTCCCACTAATTTTCAGAAGTCTCCGCTAGCAATTGGTGTAAGTTGATGTTCAACTGGTCATACATGTATGTGCCTCCTTGTAAAGCTACGTAAACGTCTACTGGGTGTCTATTCATCGCTGACGGTGCTGTTCGTCCATTATCTTCTCTATTTCTCCCGTTCGCAGCCCATAAAAGCTCCGACAAAGACCTTTCTGATCTCCTATCTTTTAAAGCCTGCATTACCGGAATTCCCTTGTCAAGCCTTAGTGAAGCAAGCTTTATGGTTCTCATACACGTAGCATGCTTCATGATTTAGTAATTTTAAATTTTCGCAAAATTCAATTGACTAGGGAATATAGGAACTGCTATTCTAAAAAATGGTTGGGGAGGATTAGAAAATAGGGGAGAAAGGAGAGGGGAAACCTCGCATCTTCCTCCACCAACCTTCATAATGATGGACCATCAAAACGAATTACTAAAGGTTTTTCAAGATTAGACCAAATTTTAATCCAAATCTTGATAGCTGCATAAGACACATTTTTATTGCTAAGTTAAATAAATTTAGCTAAATCTGGAGCTGCACGTATGTCTGCTAACACACGCCCCTTGAAGTACTTGCTTGGATGGTTAATTGCAGGTACCAGAGGGGGTTTGACGCGTGCAAAAATAATTATGGCTATAAAGGAGACTCCGCAAAATGCGAATCAGCTGGCGATTCGGCTTAAAATGGATTATAGAACAATAAGGCATCATCTTGAGGTTCTTGAAAAAAACAGGATTATTGTATCTGCAGGTGAGGGGTATGGCACAACATATTTCTTATCCCAAGTTATGGAGGAAAACTACGCATTGTTTGAGGAAATTTTGAAGAAAATTTGGAAAAAGTAGAAAAGGAGGTAAAGCAAATGAACCAGCAAATGAGTCAAAAATCAAGAACATGGCTGCTGCTGATGTTATTACCACTTTTATTAGTTGTGGCTATATTGGCGGCTACATGGGCAGTTTCAACTTTCTGGTATCCACGCTTTCCGTGGCAATCGCGTCATTCCGAAATTCCCGGCGACATAGAATTCTTTTACGTAGCCAAAACAGTGGTGTCCACAATCAACATTACTCTCCTAATTTTCCTACTACTGGTATATGTAGACCTGTACAGGAAGACGAGAGCTGAGTTCACGATTGGGTTAATGATATTCTCTGCAACGCTCCTTCTTTACGCGCTCGCCTCGAACCCGATAGTAATATCAACCTTTGGCTTCAGGTTATTCGGTTTAGGACCGTTTGCACTGCTGCCAGACCTATTCACGTTTGTAGCGCTTATGGTTTTAGTATATTTAAGTATCAAATACTAATTTCACGGGTAACATTGTCTAATAACTAGTTCAGGTCACTGAACTTGAGCAATCAATGTTGCGCTTTATTTTTAGTAAAGTTTTATTTAAAAGGTTGTTTTGTCTCATTTAAGGGATAAATCTATGGCTGATTTACCAGTTATCAAATTTTCAGGTGTGTCAAAGCGTTATGGTGATGTGACGGCTGTGGATTATCTTGATTTAGAGGTGAGAAGAGGCGAAATTTTCGGGCTTCTTGGTCCAAACGGATCTGGAAAGTCGACGACGCTTAAGATGATTTTGGGGTTGGTTAAACCTGATTCTGGTTCTGTGAACGTGTTAGGTGTTAATGTTGAAGATGATCCTGTTGCGGTTAAGAGGAGAATAGGGTATGTGCCTGAATCTCCTCGTATCTATGAGTTCTTAACTGGCCTTGAGTTTCTCGATTTTACTGGGGACATTTATGGGGTGGCTTCCGAAGAGAAGAAAAAGCGAATTGAAGAGTTTGTGCGGGCTTTGGATTTGGAGGGAAGGGAAGGCGACATCATAAGTTCTTATTCTGAGGGGATGAAGCAGAAGGTTGTTATCATCTCCGCTTTGATGCATAAGCCTGAGCTTCTGCTTTTAGATGAGCCCTTGAGCGGTCTAGATCCAAAATCTGCAAGAATTGTTAAGGATTTGTTGCGTGAGCTTGCGTTGCAGGGTGTAACCACGATGATGTCCACGCATATTTTGGAGATAGCTCAAGCCATGTGTGATAGGATAGCAATAATGTATGGTGGAAGGTTGTTGGCTTTGGGCACGATGGAAGAGTTAAGGCAGAAGGCGAAAATGCCTGAATCTGGATTAGAGGACATATTTCTTAAGCTTACGGGAACAGGAGATATTAAGCCAATTGTTGAGGCGTTAATGAAGTGAAATTGAAGAATGTCCTTAGACTGATCAGTGTGGACATTAAGGCTTCCAGGATGATTAGAGGAGCAAGGTTTAGGCGGTTTCGAGAAAACAAGGTCGTAACGTATGCCTTATACATTGGTGCATGTGTTTTAGGGTTACTTGTCGGCTGGGTTGTTGGAAACTTTTTCGCCGTGACAACTGACTTAACGCTAAAACAGCTTATTTTGAATGGCGCAACTAACCTTTTTATAACTCTCCCGACAATAACGCTTCTTTATGGTCTTGTTTTTACACAAATGAGCCAATTTCAGCGAATTGGCATTAAAGTGTCAATCGAGCCTCTCTACTGGTTACCCATTACATGGCAGGAGCACACACTTGCCTCTGTAATAGCTAATATGTTAGGCATTCCTCTCGTAATTACAACTTTTGTTTGTTCAAGCATATTTATAGCCTCGTTCTTTCTGGGGTTGGTGCCTCTGGCTGTTTTCACTATTCTCATGCTCTTGGCAAGTTTATTTTTAGCCAGCATAACAACCGAAGCCTTCAAGGTTTTGCAAGTTAGAATATCTGGAGCCATTACGAAGGCTGCAGGGCGGGCTGCAGTTTGGGTGAGGCTTGTAGGTTCCATTCTGTTTTTCATAGTCTTTTACATTATCTATTTTTCTCTATACTATAGCGTGTCGCCTCTAAATCTAATCGAAGCAGTTGCTGGTGGGCAGAGACTCCTTTGGTTCATTCCATATTTATGGCCTGGTATGGTTCTGTCAGCATTTACTACTGGTTTGTGGCTGGAAACATCTTTATTTTTATTGGCCTCTGCAGCTTTCACTTATCTTCTCTTTCTGGCTGCTGTTAATTTAAACGCGAAGTTTGGTTTGTATGAGGCACCTTCAATTAAGGTTTCTCGCGGGGTTTATGTTCCTAGGGCAGGTTTGCTTGGAAAGTTGGGGTTCTCCTCTCTTGAGGCAGCCATAATACGAAAAGATTTAAAGGCTTTTACTAGGCGGCGTGAGTTGATGTATATATTTGTATTTCCGATAATTTTCATAATAATGCCGCTTCTTTCAACAATGAGGGGAGGAACGGCAATGTCATCAACATTTTCTTCCTTCTTATTCATCTATCTAACTTTGCTGCCTGGAACCTTAATGGCTGTTATCCTTGGAAGCATAATCGTTGGTTCTGAGGGTGAAAGCGTATGGTTCATACACTCGTCGCCTGTTTCAGCAGGAAGTCTTGTAAAAGCAAAGTATTTTTTCGTTGTTCTCTTCAGTCTGTTTGTAATACTAGTTTGCTCATTTGTCGCCATCTTCTTAACGACCCCCTCTATGAGGGCAACAGTTATAGGTTTTGCTGAAGCAGTTTTTCTATTATTCCCCTTGGCTATGGTTTCACTTACCTGCGGGATAAAGGGGGCAGATTTTCGTGAACTTCCGCCTAGACCTAGAATGATAAGACTAGTTTGGAGTTTAATCAATACGATTGTTTGTGCCATAGCTGGATTAACTGTAATTGCTCCCATGATTCCTTATGGTGTTCAGCGCATTTTCCAGCTGTTGCTCGAAACATCCTTCTTGCCAGACTATTACGTGTATGTAGCGTTACCAGTAAGCGGAGTTATCGCTGTTGTAATAACTTATGTGGCTAGTAAAATAGCTTTAAATAGCGCTGAAGAACTACTACGGAAAACGGAGAAATAAGCAACGGGGTTCTCTAAATGGAATTAGTTATTGAAACTATTGGTTTAACAAAGCGGTATGGCTCTTTAACCGCTGTAAACAAGCTTAACCTTAAAGTTGAAAAGGGTGCAATACACGGTTTTCTGGGCCCGAATGGCGCTGGAAAAACTACGACCATAAAAGTTTTAGTAGGCTTACTAAGACCAGACGAGGGCACAGTTAAGGTTCTTGGGCATGAAGTGCATGGCGACATGCCTGATGTCAGGTTAAAAGTGGGCTATATGCCTGAACTTCCAAAGTTTCCAAAACATCTCAGGGGATGGGAATTACTCGATATTTATGGAAGAATGTACGGGATGACGAGGCAAAAGCGTATGGAGCAAATACCTAAACTGCTGGATATGGTGGGTTTAAAAGGGCGGGAAAAGGACTTTGTTGGAAAGTACAGTAAGGGGATGCAGCAGCGTCTCGGTATTGCGCAGGCCTTGCTGAACGAGCCTGAACTGGTTATTTTAGATGAACCAAGCTTGGGCTTAGACCCCGTAGGTATGGTTGAAGTTAGAGAATTAATTAAAGAAATTGCAAAAGAAGGTAGAACGGTCTTCTTGTCATCTCATTTGTTGTTTGAAGTTGAGCAAATATGTAGCCACGTAACCATAATCCACAAGGGAGAATCATTAATTTCGGATACGCTCCACAATGTTTCAAGCAAGCTTTCCGGTCCAGCCACAGTGCAAGTAGAATTAGCCAAGACTTCAGAGACAGTCATTGAAGCTGTTAGACAGTTGCCTTTTGTTTCTAATATAATACAAGATGACAACATGCTAACTATTGAGCTGAAGACACGGGATGACGTTAGAGCACAGATCTCTCAAGAAATAACAAAAGCTGGGGGAGTTATTGTTTCTATGAATTTAAAGGGGCAAACCCTTGAAGAAGTTTTCATGCAGCTTATAACCAAACCACAAGGAGGAACGGCGGAATGAACGGAAAAACAAGCTTAAACTGGAAAACCCGCTTCTGGGCGGTTGTAAAATATGAGCTTTTATGGAATATTCGAAAGAAAAAGTTTCTAGGCATGATGGTGGTGGCCTTTACCCTAGCCACACTTTCACTGGTACTGCCAGCTCTTCTAAGTAATATGACAGGTCAACCACTGAAGCAAAATCCAGACTACGTCATAGGCACAGGAGCTGGTATAGGCGGATTGGGCATGTTTCTCTTTGCTGTTGTGGTGGTTATGAACAGCATTTCAGGCGAGTTTGAAAGCGGCACAATCGTCCCATTGTTAACAAAGCCTGTTTCAAGAACAATGGTTTTTCTCGGCAAACTGCTTGCAGCTTTCATAACTCTCCTATCAGCATACGCTGTCCTTTTCATTTACATGACTGTCGGTGGAACAATTGTTTATGGGCCTCAAAACAATCTTCATTTGTTGCCCTTAACATTGCTCGGAACACTTCTTAGCACCTTCGTGTGGATAGCCATCGTGCTCGCTATAGGAACTATATCCAAAAGTTCCTTAATAGCAGCTTTAGGAACCTTCGGGATATTCATGGCGTTAACTATAAGCAGTCCCATAATCTCTATATTCACGGACCAAGCATGGGTCCTCAATTACATTCCGGGAAGCGGAATGACTGGATACATTAACGGAACAAACCCGCAGACTCCTTACACACCTGGCATAGCGGTGGCAACTGGAACAGATAACATTGCTGCAACCCTAATTAACTACGTGCTTTATCCCTCATCAGACGTAACCTTCTTCAAGATAGGCGCACTTAGGGGACAAGCCCAATTAGTTGAACTATACACGGAACCCCTTTCAACAGTCTTGGCAAGATCAATACTGGTAGCATTAGCCTACATCGCCATCTTCGTTTCGGTTTCGTGGTATGCTTTCAAACGAGCACAAATACTAGAATGATAAGGGCAAACGGTTCTAAAATCACTAATTTAACCATATTGGCTTATGTTAATGTCACGAACACGTACTTCTTTTAGGATGTACTCCATTGTGCTGAGAGCCTTCTTTTCCAAATTTACTAGCTTTTAACTAGACGAGTAGGGCAGCTATTATTCCGCTTAGAAAGATTCCGTCGAATGTTCCTGCTCCGCCTATGCTTGCTATTTTTGCACCAAGTTTTGGAATTTTGTTCAGGTTGGTTATGTCCGCGCCTATCAGTGTGCCAAGTACTCCTGAAACGTAAGCCACTATGGTGGGAGCTTCAGAGGGCAGAATGTATGCTGCTAACGCGGCTGTTAATGGTGGAATGAAAGCTGGCGTGGCTATGCCTAGTCCCTTAACTGGTTTGGCAACCAAATGTGTTATTGTTGCAACAATCGCTATCCCGATTAAAGCGTGGGGTATGGCTGACGGCAACTTCCAAAGAAGGTAAAGTGATACTAACGTGGGAATTATTGCGCCGCCCATGTTTATTGCAACAAGCGTGGTTGTTTCCCCATACTCAAACTGTGGAACCCTAAAAACTATGCCGAAAAAGCTTACGTATTCCTCTCTAATAATAGGAATCACTGCCTTAAGTTTCAACAGTGGAATGTTCACGTAGCTTCCAAAAAAGGTGGTTGCCAAAATCAGCACAGTTATCTGTGGGCTGAAGCCAACTTGGCGGAAAGCGAGACCTACAGCGCCGACAAAAATTAGGCTCACAACCAATAGAAGAAGCAGAAATAAAATTACAAAGATGCCATAACTGTGAGGACAGTAGATGGTTTTTCTGCTCAATGATATATCCTCAGTGCAAATTAAACGCGTTTTTCTCCTTTAAATTATAAGCCTATGCTGTTTATTATGCCGCCTGAATTGCCGTCAGCGACGAGGATTATCTTCTTTCCTTTGTGGTCAAACTGGGCAAACCATATTGGAGCGTAAAGCAGTTCCGTCTCTGTAACATCAACATCTGTATGCAGTTCTTGAATCATGTGAAACTGCGCATGAGCTTTCTCTGATTGCAACTGTTCGGCAATAGCTTTAGCCTGATATTTGGCGGCTTCCTCTCCAACATCACCATTCAAAATTTTTACACCTTTAGGAATTTTTGAAATGTCAAAGAATGTTCTGTCTTGGAGGTTAAACTCGTAGTTTCTAGGTTGATATTCGTTGAAAGCCTTAACCGCCACAATAGCAAGATTGTAGTTGTTGTTCAACTGGTAGGCTTTTCTTGCACCTGCCTGAGCTGGGCCCGCCATGGTGCCAAGCATAGCCCCAGCGAGAAGTGGTCCAGCTATACCTACTCCACGTCTTCTACCGCTCATGGCTGAACCCATAACACCGAAAAGAGCAGCGGTGGTCGCTATTTCACCAACTTGAACAGCAACGTCGCTTGCGACAATTGAGCTTCTCGCCGATACTGAAACTATCCAGTATGGAACGTAACTCAAATTCATCTCTTCAAGTTTCGAGTCTTCGTAAAGATGCCTATGCAGAAGCCCTCTGTCCATTAAACCGCGAATTTCAGCAGACACTCTCTCTTGTTCTGCAAGTTTAAGTGGTAACATTGACTGTTTATGTATGCCTCTCCAACCGTCGCTTCCCAGCATAACAGCAGTTCCACAGTACTCGCAGCTTATGATCATCTCGCCAAATTTTGGCGTAAGAGGCGCACCACAATGTGGGCATCTGAGAGATTTCGCCTCTAAAGAGGCTATTACGGGCGTTGATGGTGCTTGAGTGGGTGGAGCTGCAAGTTTAGCTCCGCATTTCATACAGAAGACAGCATCATCTGGAAGTTGTGCACCGCATTTTGGACAAAACAAAGCTAACAACGCCTCCCCATCAACAGTTTAAATGATGTATAGCAATTTTAATGTTTGCCATATATAAGGTAATCTCCTGCATCCTAAGGTTGTGCACGCTTTTTTCGTTTTCCTTTTTTTCGCCACAACTTATCAACTATATCCACTTGTTCCGTAGGAAAATAGTATGGAACTGTTACATATGAACTTGGAGGAGTTCCCTTTGATTTTCTTAGAGCTTTCCTTTTAACTTTATTTCTCATAACACGTTCTTTAATTTCGCGAGTTTTTGCTTTTTGAACCAGCTGATTTAGCTTAGCCACGAAGTTTTCTGCATGCTGTTTTTCAAGTTGAATTACAATATGCCTGTGATTTGGAAGATTTACCTTCACTTTCCCAGCTTCACCAATATCTACCGATTCTATATCTATCAGGCGTATGTGCAACGGAACAAATATCCCTAATAGCCCGCCGATTGTTTCTTTAAGAACTGGCTTATTCTCAAGAGCCTCTTCCACTTCATTCTTAAAACTTCCCTTCAAGTCTATCCTTAATAGATTCTCGTAAAGTTTCACTGTGAAATGTGGATTCTCAACTTCCAAAACAGGCGTTGCTTTTTGCATACTTTTTTCCTTCAAACAGAGAACACGATAATCAGTTGTCTAAGCGATTTATATACCTTGTTAACGATGGCAATGGCGTGTGTGCATGCCTCTGTTTGTTATTCGATGATACGCCTGAAGCTTATTGATGCTAAGATGAATAACGCCGCGTCGAAAATGGCGATTGCAACCAAGTCTATTAGGATATTTGAGAGGTCTCCGGTGATTAAAAGTCCCCTTACCGCGTCAACAACGTAGCTTAGCGGGTTAAACGTTGAAAATTCTCTTAGGATTGGAGGCATCATTTGAAGAGGGTATAGGGCGTTGCTTGCGAAGAAAAGCGGCATGGTTATGGCTTGACCTATGCCCATGAACCTTTCACGTGTTTTCATGAAAGAGGCGACGAGGATTGATATAGCGGCGAATCCTCCAGACGCGAAGAAAATTGCTATGAAGGCCAAGATAAAGTAGGCTGGGTTAAGTACAAAGTGTACGCCAATTAGGACGGCTATGGGTAAAATTATTAAGGCTTGGAATATTGCCCTTACGCCAGAAGCCATTGAACGACCTACAACCATGGAATAACGTGATGCCGGCGTGACAAGCAGTTTCTTTAGAATGCCGGATTCCCGCTCCCAAACTATTGTTAATCCGTAGAATATGCTGACGAAAGTTGTTGTTTGGATCATGACTCCAGGCGTTATGAAATCCGTGTATGGCACTCCGCCGGTTGGTATTGCTCTTGCGCTGCTCATGACTGGCCCGTATATGACTATCCAAAGTATTGGCTGAACAGCCCTCGTGTATATTTCTGTTCTATCATGGCGAAGTCTCCTCAGTTCCAGCTCAATCATAACCAGCATGTTTTTAAGACCTTCCATCATGCTTTATCCCTTCCTAATCATGTAACGCATATGCGTAACATCGCTGATTCTGCCTTTCTCTTCAAGTCTTGTTCCCACATATTTAAGGAAGACATCGTCCAAGGTTGGCTTAGTTATAGAAACTTTTTCAACGGATACTCCTTCATTTTTTAAAATATTCATAAGATAGGGCAGCGTGGATTCTGCATCGCCGACGAACACGCTTAAATTTCCATCTTCAAAGACGTCTTTCACAAAGTTTAATTTTCGAATATTCTGAACCAAGTTAGGCTTAATAGCTGTCTTTTCGAGTGTGAACACTATGATTTCGCCGCCTAAAGAATGCTTTAGTTCTTCACTCTTTCCGCGCGTCACTATTTTTCCTTCGTTGATTATTGCTATTTCATCCGCGTACAAGTCAGCCTCATCCATATAATGCGTGTTAAAAAAGATTGTTACACCGTATTCTTTCTTGAAGATGTTTAACCTTTCCCAAACAACCTTTCTTGCGGCAGGATCCAAACCGATAGTCGGCTCGTCTAGGAACATAATTTTTGGTTTTATGAGCATGGCGCAGGCTATTTCAAGTCTTCTAATCATTCCGCCGGAATAAGTTCTAACAAGGTCATTTTTCACGTGTGTCAAGCCCATGTTTTCCAAGGTTTCACCGATTATTTTCTCTCTTTCCAATTGTGGCACGCCAAAAATTTTTGCGTACAATAAGAGATTCTCATAACCACTAATGTCAGTCCAGACACTCATCTCTTGAGGAACATAACTTATCAACCTTCTAACTTTGCTGCCATTACGGACAACATTTAAGCCGAAGACATACGCTTCTCCAGCAGTAGGCCTAAGTTGCGTTGTTAAGATACGGATAAGCGTGGTTTTGCCAGCACCATTCGGACCCAATAGCGCAAAGGCTTCTCCATGATCAACATTCAAGTCAACGCCGTCCAAAGCCCGCACTTTCCCATCATAAACCTTAACCAGACCATTAACTTGAACCGCAAAATCCATTTGATACCCCTCTAAATCAACCACTCAGCTTATTACCACCTGCTTAAAAACTTTGCAGAAACAATAAGCAAAAATAATTGCTTATCAATGAGGTTTTATATGAAGGGTTGTACAACCGTTTCGATAAGCCAAACCTTAATGAAGGCAATTTTAGAAAGCGCAAAAACGCTTTATCCTAAAGAGACCATTTTACTGCTTCGCGGTGAAAAAAGCAAAGACGTCATCAAGATTACTGATTTGATTGTGCCTCCGTTGGCTACATATGGACAAGGTTTCGCTAATATCCCAACACACATGTTGCCCATGGATTTTTCCATTATTGGAACAGTACATTCTCATCCATCGGGAAACTTAATGCCTTCACCAGCTGATTTAAACCATTTTTGGGGAAAAATCCTAATGATCGTAGGCTTTCCCTTTGCAGACGATGGAAACGTTGCAGTATATAATCATGAAGGGAAAAGACTGACATTAGAAATAACATAAGCATAAAATTGCAAGCCTATATTTTTCGCCCAAATTTTCGTCTATACCTCATAGATTGTCAGACTTGTACGTGACCAAAACAACTTTAAATGTAAGGAAATAAAAGTTTAGCAGAAGCGCATCAAACATGACGTCTCGTAGAGAAAGTTCGACTTTTACTAGTGCAGAGGATGTTAAAGAGCTCTCTGTAGCGGAATTATTTAGGAGGCTTTCTTCAAACGAGAATGGTCTTGCTAATTTAGAGGCAGAGAAAAGGCTTCAACAGTTTGGTCCTAACGAGATTCCTGAGAAAAAGGTTAATCCAATTGTCAAATTTCTAGGCTATTTTTGGGGTCCTATTCCATGGATGATTGAGGCAGCCGTTATCGTATCGGCGTTTATCCAACACTGGATAGATTTTGGAATTATTTTCGTGCTTCTTATGGTTAATGCAGTGGTTGGTTTTTGGCAGGAGCATAAAGCAGGCAACGCTATTGAACTGTTGAAACAGAAGCTCGCGCCAAAAGCACGAGTTTTGCGTGATGGCAAATGGCGCGAAATTCCTACAAGAGAACTTGTGCTAGGCGATGTTGTGCGTGTACGCCTAGGCGACATAATCCCAGCTGACATTAAACTTTTTGAGGGCGACTATCTGCTTGTGGACGAATCGGCATTGACAGGCGAATCTTTGCCTGTGGAAAAGCATGTCGGGGATGTTGGATACGCAGGTTCCATAGTAAGACAGGGAGAGATGACCGCCTTGGTGGTTTCTACTGGCATGAACACGTATTTTGGTAAAACTGCTAGGCTAGTAGAAGAGGCTAAAACACAAAGCCACTTTCAGAAGGCAATAATCAAAATTGGCGATTATTTAATAGCTCTCGCCATAATATTGGTTGCTGTCATCTTTTTTGTAGCACTTTTCCGTCGTGAAAGCATCCTTGAGATACTACAATTTGCTTTAGTTTTAACTGTGGCGGCAATTCCAGCAGCATTGCCTGCTGTTCTTTCGGTTACGATGGCAATAGGCGCGATAGCCTTAGCTAAAAGAGAGGCTATTGTAAGCAAACTTGTCTCTATTGAAGAAATGGCGGGAATGGATGTTTTATGCTCTGACAAGACCGGCACCATTACAAAAAATGAACTTACAGTTGGCGAAGTGAAACCGCTTAGAGGGTTTACAGAAAAGGATGTGTTATTATTCGCTACCTTAGCATCAAGAGAGGAAGACCGCGACCCAATTGACGATGCGATAATTGCTAAAACAAATGCATCACGTGAAATTGTTGAAGCTATTCGCCATTATAAAGTTACATCTTTCAAGCCGTTTGACCCTGTTTCAAAACGGACAGAAGCCACGGTAGAGGCTGATAACGGAAACAAGTTTAAGGTTGCCAAGGGTGCAGAACAAGCAATTCTATCGCTTGTAGCCGATAAAGAGGCAGTAGGCACCGATGTAGCTGCAATTGTAGATTCATTTGCCTCAAAAGGATACCGCGCTCTGGGAGTAGCTAGAACAGATGAAAAGGGAAAATGGCAGTTCATCGGGCTCATCGCCCTTTACGATCCGCCGCGTGAAGGTTCAGCTGAAACAATTAAGGCAGCACAATCTATGGGTGTGCGCGTAAAAATGGTTACAGGCGACCATATAGCCATCGCCAAAGAAATTGCAAAGCAAGTGGGTTTAGGAACGAATATTATTACAGCACCAGCTTTCATAGATAAAGAAGCTGGCGAAGCTGCACGCGTTGTCGAGGATGCTGATGGTTTCGCCCAAGTCTTTCCTGAACACAAATACCGCATCGTGGAGCTTCTTCAAGGCAGAAGCCACATTGTAGGCATGACAGGCGACGGCGTAAATGATGCTCCTGCCTTGAAGAAAGCGGATGCTGGTATAGCTGTTGCTGGTGCTACAGATGCTGCAAAATCCGCAGCAGATATCGTTTTTACAAAACCTGGACTTTCAGTCATCATCGACGCCATTAAGGAAAGTCGCAAAATATTCCAGAGAATGACAAACTACGCCATTTACCGCATTTGCGAAACGATCAGAGTTTTATTCTTCATCACAGCGTCAATCATTGTATTCAATTTTTATCCCGTTACTCCGCTTATGATAGTTTTGCTGGCGATTCTAAATGATATACCGATTATGACGATTGCTTATGACAATGTAAAATACTCCAGTCAGCCAGAAAAATGGAACATGAGAATTTTATTAGGTATAGCCACTTATCTTGGAATTATCGGAGTCTTTTCATCTTTCGGTTTACTTTACATAGGACGCGAACTACTGCACTTAAACGCAGAAATTCTTCAGTCTTTCATATACCTCAAATTATCAGTAGCTGGGCACCTTGCTTTATTTGTGGCGAGAACAAAAGGGCCATTCTGGTCTGTGAAGCCAGCGAAAATCTTACTTCTCACAGTTATACTTACACAACTAACTGCAACATTAATCACCGTTTATGGGATACTGCTTCCAGCAATGGGTTGGAGCCTTGCAGGTCTCGTTTGGGGTTATGCCTTAACGCTATTTCTGGTAAGTGATTTTCTCAAGATCCGTTTCTATAAGCTGTTGAGTCATGAAGGAATAATCTTTCACAGATAAGAGGCATCAAACGCTTATAATGCTACTGTAACTTACTGAGTTTACGAAATATGTCTGCAAAGATAAAGAGTACAGCTGACTTTAAGCAGCTTTCCATAGAAGAAACATTCAAAATTTTAGAAACCTCCATGCTTGGGCTTACAGAGTCTGAAGCAAAAAATCGAATAGAAAAGTTTGGATACAACGAGATAACAGAAGAAAAGAAAAATCCCTTAATTGAGTTTTTCTCACGCTATTGGGGTCCCATGCCTTGGCTGCTGGAGCTAGCGATTGTGCTCTCATGCGTGCTAGGGCATTATGTCGAGGCTGCTATAATTTTTGTGTTACTCACCATAAATGTTGTAATAGGCTTTGTGCATTCAAGCCGCTCACAACGGGTGCTTAACTTTTTGAAAAAGAGGCTTGCTGTAAAGGCGAAGGTTCTGCGTGAAGGAAAATGGACAGTAAAAGATGCTAAAGAAATTGTTCTAGGAGACGTTATACTCGTAGGCCTAGGCGACTTGGTGCCTGCAGACGCCAAGATAATCAGCGGAGAGCTTTCTGTTGACCAGTCAGCCTTAACAGGAGAATCGCTGCCAGTAAATTTGCGTCCATCAGACATTGTTTATTCAAGCTCAATTGTTACGCGAGGAGAAGCTAAGTGTGTTGTGGTTAACACTGGAGTGAACACGTATTTTGGGCGAACAGCCGAATTGGTCAAGAAAGCTAAACCAAAATCTCATCAAGAAGAAATAATGATGGCTATAACCAAATATATGATGTATTTTAGCTTGGCAGCGTTGACATTAACTTCGGCGTACGCACTGCCGTTGAACATAGGTGTTTTGTCAATATTGACGTTTGCCGTTATTTTCCTCATGGGAGCTATTCCAGTTGCGTTGCCAGCGGTGCTTACCATAGTTCAGGCTGTCGGCGCTATGGAACTTGCTAAAGAAGGAGTTCTCGTGACGAGGCTTGACTCAATTGAAGATGCAGCTTCCATAGACATAGTTTGTTTGGATAAAACGGGCACGATAACTCAAAATAAGTTATCAGTTGTTGAAGTAATTCCATTTTCCTCATATAAGAAAGAAGACGTAGCGCTTATAGCTGCATTGGCTTCTGAAGAAGAGAGCAAAGACATAATAGATTTAACAGTCATAAATTATGCGAAATCTTTAGGGGTTAATTTAGATTCATATAAGCATGTTTCCTTTACACCATTTAATCCATCCATCAAAAGATCAGAATCCGTAGTTGAGAGTAATAGAACGCGCTTTAAGGCTGTTAAAGGCGCACCACAAATAATTGTAAGCCTATGCAAAAAAGCTGATGCCGTCTGTGAAGAAGCAAACGCAATGTTGGATAAGTTATCAGAGAAAGGATACAGAACCTTGGCTGTTGCCAAATCTGAAAACGAGGATTTCGACAACCTCCAGTTTGTAGGGCTTTTGGCTTTAGCTGATCCCATAAGACCAGATTCAAAAGCCATGATAGAGGAGATTAAACGACTTGGAATAAAGCCTATGATGCTTACGGGCGATAACATTAGTATTGCTAAGGAAATAGCCCGTCAAGCGTCCATTGGTGAGAGAATCATTCCCATTGCGGAACTTAAGGCATTAAACGAGGTAGATAAGGCCAAAGTTGTTGAGACGTATGATGGTTTTGCCGAAGTGTATCCCGAGGACAAGTATGAGATTGTGAAACTTTTACAGTCTAAAGGGCATATGGTTGGGATGACTGGCGACGGTGTTAATGACGCGCCGGCTCTAAAACAAGCGGAGATGGGAATCGCTGTAAGTAATTCAACTGATGTTGCGAAAGCGGCCGCAAGTGTCGTTTTAACCGAACAAGGCGTGAAGGTGATAGTAAGCGCAATAAAGATTAGTAGGCAAATATATCAGCGGATGCTAACATGGGTCATAAACAAAGTTACTAAGGTTATACAGTTTGTTGCTTTACTGACTATAGGCTTTTTCTGGTTGCATGACATTATCCTTAGTCTCTTAGGCATGACACTTCTTATCTTCGCAAATGATTTCGCAACAATGTCATTAGCCACCGATCATGTAAAGTATACAAGCAACCCGAACAAGTGGAACATCAAAAATATTACTTTAGCATCTCTTGTAGTTGGTTCTTTAATGGTCATCGGAGGTATCCTAACAATCGCAATAGGAAAAATCTATTTTAATTTAGAAGAAGAAAAACTCCAGACCTTTACAATGCTAACACTTGTCTTCTACAGCCAATTCAGAGTATACATCGTTAGAGAAAGAAGGCATTTCTGGTCCTCAAAACCAGGCAAAGGACTCACCATCTCCATTATTGCCACTCTAATCGGATTTACATTGTTAGGCATATACGGCCTAATCATTCCATCGCTCCCACCATATCACGTTCTCGTTGCCCTAGGGTTTTCAGCACTATTCACCGTCGGAATTATAGACCCATTTAAATATCTAGTTTTCAAAAGACTCCAACTTTAAGGCATAGCACATTTGCGTATAATAGCCTACAACCGTTTAATCAGCTTAGTTATTTTATTTACTGAAAATTTGTGACACGGCTTCAGCCGCTCCGTTGATTATAAACTGAATCGCTATAGCCAATATTAGTATGGACATCAACGCTGTCACTACACGAAGGCCGTCTTCACCTAACAACTTGAAAAGTTTAGAGGAATATAACATTCCAACATAGGATATTAAAATCCCTATGGTGATACCAACAAAAACGAAGGAGGCTTCTAAAAAATTATTTGCTTCTGAAACGAGAAGCATCACCGTTGTTATTGTGCCTGGACCGGCGGTGAGAGGAAAAGCAAGTGGCACGATTGCAACATCTTCACGTTCATCAGTGGAATATTCGCCTTTTCCAGGATACAGCATTCTTAACGAAACTGCAATAAGAAGGATGCCGCCAGCAATCTTGAAGGCGTAATCTGTAATGTTAAAAACTAAGAAAAGAAGATGGCCTGTTAAAGCAAAAAATATTAGCGCAAGAAATGATATTTTCATGGACTTTGCGGCGATTTTACGCTGTTTTCTTTGCTCCATGTTCCTAGTTAAGGTTATGTAAACTGCTATGGTGCTGAACGGTTCCATTATGGCGACGATGGATGTAACGGCTATTAACGCAAATTCAATGATTCCCAATCATTTTCAACCAGCGTATAATTCAAGAGAGCTTTAACATATAAGGTTACTGAAATACTCGCATTTTCACAGATTCAAGGGCTGCAAAAAACTTAAGAGCTATCTATTGTATATCAAGTCAGCTGACAAGGTGACAGCCAATGTTTATGCCAGTTTCAGAGGACCTTATCAAAAAATTAATGCTTTTTGGTCTAAGTAAAAATGAAGCAAAAATCTATCTTGCATTGTTGCAACTTAAACAGGCGAGTACCAGTGCAATAGCAAAGTTGTCTAATGTTCCACGTCAAGAAACTTATCGCGTGTTGCCCCGCCTCGAAAAATTAGGCATAGTGGAAGTAATTGTTAGTAAGCCTACAAAATTCCTTGCAATTAGCCCTGAAGAAGCACTTTCTGAATTAATTAGTTACCAGCAAGAAATTCTTGCTAATAAAATTTCTGAACTCCGCCGAGAAAAGAGCGCATTGGAAAGTGAATTGAAAAAGTTAGAGGGCAAGTCTGCCGGGTTGACGCGGTTTGAACCAGCACATTATATTCTGATTTCTGGGCAGCATTTGGTAAACAAAAAAATTCAGGAGATGCTGCAAAAAGCGAAAAACGAAGTGCTTTGGATGACTCCAAAACTGGAAATTAAGGTCGCCGTCATTTACGGCAGAGATGATATGCTCCGTCGATGCGCGAGAAGAAACGTCAAGGTTAGAATAATAACTGAAGTGGATGAAAAAAATGTTGATGATCTCATTAAACTGGAAAATTTTTGTGAAATAAGGCATGCTCCAAATGTAACATCCACAATAACCATTGTCGATGACAAAGAACTTATCATAGGCTCAGCAGTGCATTTCAGCGAAAGTCTAGAAGATGAAGGGTTAAGGCATAAACTGTGGACTAACGATTTAGGCCACGTTAACATCATGAAGGATTTCTTTGAAAAAGTTTGGAGCAGTTCCACTCCTGCAAAGTTGAAAATAGAGCAAGTAAAGAAGGAAATCAGTTAAGATAACTCGCATTGCACGAAAGCAAACGAGTCATCGTCACCTTGCCCCATGACTGACATATATTTAAATTAGAAGGATCAGCGTTTAAAATAGCTGAAGTTGGCGAGGAAACAGTTTTTCGCTCTCCTCTCCTTTCCCCTCAAATAGTTGTTGTCGACTTCAGCAAAGGACTTCGTGATAAAACAGATGTATATACGGTTGTAAGATTGTCGCATGACTGACATACATTTATGAGACTTCAGCGCCACACAGAATCTTTGTGGTGTGAATGATGAGAAAAGTATTAGCGTTAAAATTAGAAGAAGAGGAAATGGAACATTCAGAAAAATTGGTGATGGAAACAAATTCTGTGGAGGGATTTAAACTACTGTTTCTGAACGGAGATAAGAGTATTCGTCAAGTAGAAGTCAGGAAAATCAACTTTCAGGATTTGATGCGCCATCTGCAAAATGGAGAATCCGTTCTAATTACTCCAAAGCTTAAGGAAGACTTTTTAGCAGCCAAGAAAACGCTTGAAGAACAGACTCCGTGGTACTTTATTCACCTTTGAAAAATCCCTTCTTCAACGAGTATTCTGCACTTTTAGCGAAGAGCCTTAGCTTTCTCGTAGGCATACGCTACACTTTCGCTGGTTACTACACCTAAAACCTTGCCGGGCACTTCTCTTTCAACTACCGGCACCAAATCAATCTTTTCACGAAGCATTATCTTATAGGCTTCAAGTATCGATTCGTCAGAAAAAACCGAGATCTGCTTCATAGGCAACTGTTCCACCCGCAGCTGGCTTCTTTGCTCTTGCTTAACCTTCATGATTTCGTTCCATGTGACAATTCCTTGGAAGACACCGTCTTTTCCAACCAAAACGTCATGATATCGTGCTTTAAACATAACTTCCAAAGCCTCTGAGAGGGTGGTTTCAGGTTTAACAGAAGCCACCTCAGAGTACATGACATCTTTAACGCGAACTCGCGCCATAGTCGTTGATATGATTGTTGATTCTGTTTCCTCAGTTGCACCTATATAAATGAATATGCCTATTATAACAAGCCAAAGGTTATACCAAATTCCGAAAAGCGCCATCATTATGCCCAGAATCTTGCCGATGAACGCGGCATATTTTGTTGCATCGGAAAACTTCATTTTTTCGGCTAAAAGGGCTCTTAAAATTCTGCCGCCATCCATGGGGAATGCTGGAATCAAATTGAAGCCGCCGAGAATCAAGTTCAAGATGGCTAAATCATAAATCAAGGTTTGCGCTGTTGCGACGAATGGGAGAGCTTCTGCAAATGGCAGTTTGATGGGTATCAACTGATCTAAGGCAAGTAGAAATAACCCTATTGCAAAACTGACCACAGGGCCTGCTGCAGCCATTCTCCACTCAATTCCAGGTTTTTCAGGAATTTCCTCTATCTCTGAAACGCCACCTATGGGATATAGAATAATTTTGCGAACTTTTATGTGGTAATGCTTTGCAACCACAGAATGGCTCAATTCATGGATAGTCACGAAGAAAAATAGGCAGACAATTAAAAGAAAATAATAGGCTGAGAAGAACGCAACGATAATCAACAAAAGTATAAAGGTAATGTGAAGCTCAACCGGAATTCCCCAAACAGAACCAAATTTAAATGAATATTTCATAAGACAATATTAAGGTGCAATTACTTTTTAGACTTTCTAAAAGCTAATAAACCTTCAAAATAGAACAGTAATTGCTATTGCAGAACAGTAATTGCTATTGCAGTCTATTGGATGGAATATTGAAATGGAAGGCTATCTCATTTCAGAGTTATTGAAGTTCTTGGAAAAGGAAAAAATTGAGATAAAACTGCGAAAGATCTCTGATTTTGAATTTTGGCTTGAAAGCCCAGACAAGTCCATCACAGCCAAACTTGTCATAGACAATGATGCACGTGAAGTTCTGTATGACATTTTCTCAGTTGAACACGATGTGCATTTGAAGGAGGAAAAAATTAGGGATGTAGAAAAAATAGATTTTATAGCTGAAGAGCATAAAAAATGGAAACTCGTAGAGACCGTAGAGGACTTCTGGTTAATTCTGGACGAAATCAGGCTTTGGGCACAAAAGAACAAGTATCAAGTTAAAGAAAAAGAAATGATATGAACAGAAATTGGCATGTTCTACTTTTCCGCTTTCTTCAGCAAACCGATAAGCATAGGCAATAGTTTAGTGCCGCGTTCCAATATACCTAGACTTCCACTTTTGCATTCCTTTTCAGAGAACTTGGAAACGTTATCGCCTCTGATCTTATCTCCCGATATTAGAAGTGGAACTGGATCGTCGCTGTGAGCTTTAAGTTTGCAAGGTGTCGAATGATCTGCAGTAACGCAGATTATATGGTCTTCCAATTTTATTTTTTGCAAAAGTTTTCCGAAAAAGTGCTTATCGATTATAGATATGAGCTGAGCCTTAAGTTCGAATTTTCCGTCATGTCCAGGCTCGTCTGGACCTTTTAAGTGTATGTAAAAACAATCATAAGCGGTGAGGCAATCAATTAACTTCTTCACTCGGAGTTTACAGTCACTTTCAAGGTCATGTGAAGGTGGTGGAAGAATTACGGTATCCATACCTGCTAATTTAGAGATTCCTCGTTCAACAGGCATATCGGTTAAGGAAACAAAACGCACTCCATAGTGTCTGTTAATGTTGAAGAATTTTGGCAGTTGATGTCCGGCGTCTCTTGTGAGTATAATGTTTGCCTTAAGTTTACCTTCCCTTTCGCGTTTTCTGTTAATCTCGTGTGCATCTAGGATTTCATGGCTTTTTTTGACAAATTCGTTCACAAGATCTGCAGAAATTTTTGCTCCTTCACTACTGTCCATGGGCTCGCATTTTTGGGGGAACATTCTAATTTTGGCTTCTGCTATTCCAAGCTCTTTTATTTTGGCGTAGCCTGGATCGGTATTTGTTATTCTGCTGGAGAGGGGTTTCTCATGGCTTCTTATGACCAAAACTCCTCTATGGCCAACGGTATTCTTAAACTCAAAATCTGCAGAGTGAGATTCAAGTTTCACATTTTCATTAATAGCTTTACATAACTCAGTAGCCTCTTCGGTGGTTAAGTTTCTTCCCACGCGTCTATCAATAAGCTCGCCTTTTTCGCCTAAGGTTGCAAAGTTACATCTTAAGGCAAGATCGCCATCTTTTACTTCAATGCCAGCGCCAACGGCTTCAAGGATTCCTCTGCCAGTGCCGTATTTGAAAGGGTCATATCCCAAAATTGAAATTACAGCTACGTCGCTTTCTGGAGCGATGCCTCTCTTAACAGTATACATTAACCCTGTTTTTCCATGTGCAGCTAGAAAGTCCATATTTGGCGTGTCTGCAGCCTCAAGTGGGGTCTTATTGTCTAATTCTTCAATGGGTAAGTCGCCCATTCCATCAATAACAACGTAAATCAGTTTTAAAATTTTATTCACCTCTTTATAGCTTGAAGCCCCAACATATAAAGGCTATTTCACTATTAGTACGGGACAATGTGCCTCATCTGCAACTCTATCGCTAACGCTTCCTAAGAAGAACTCTTTCACTTTCCCTAATCCTCTATGTCCCATGACTATTAGGTCAAAGTTTCCTTCTTTAGCTGTTTCAACTATTTTATCTGACGGCCGACCTTCCTTAAGAACAGTTGAAATTTTCAAGTTGGGTTTAAGTTCTTCAGATTTTTTAAGAGCTTTGGATAATATTTGTTCATGAATCCCTTTCAATTCATTAGTAAACTCAGCCAAAAGGGCTGGATAAGCAAAAGGTTCACCTAAATAGCCAACCGTTGGTACTTGAAAAACATTTACTAATGTAATCGTTGCAGAATATTTCTCAGCCATATCGAGTGCGAAGTCCAGTGCTTTATCTGCATGTTCAGAACCGTCAATCGCTACCAAAATTTTTGTAATCAAATTTACCCCTTCTATTCAGTTTTCATTGTTCAGGTTCATAGATTTTTCGCAAAACAATTAACAAGAGCGTAGCATTATTGCGATTCTTTACGCTTCTTCAAAAATCTTTCAACGGCTTTCCTGTTCGGTAAGGCTCTGGCTCCAACCCTTGTTATTTTTAAATTAGCCGTAGCATTAGCGAACTCAACGGAATCTTCCAAATTTTTACCCTCCAATTGAGCCGTGATAAAACCAGCTGAGAATGCATCCCCAGCTCCAGTCGTGTCAGCAACCTTCACCGAATAAGCGGGAACACCAAAACTTTCGGAATGATTCATTGCAAATACGCCATCAGAGCCTCTTTTTATTATCACAGTCTGCGGTCCGAATTTGAGAAGTGTTTTTGCTGCTTTTTCAAGCTCATTTGCGCCTGTCAGCTCTCGTGCCTCATCTTGATTTAGAAGAATCTGGTCAACGTGTCTTAAAAGCGGTAATAGTTTTATCAGCCCCACCTTTGACATGAGTCTTCCAGGGTCAAAAGAAACAGTAATGTTCGCTTTCTTTGCTATTTTTGCAGCTGCCAGCGCTGTGTCAAATGAAAGGCCAGTAATATGAACATGTTCGCTGGAGGAAAGATACTCCTTATTCAAATCGGATGGAAATAATTTGCAGCGGAGCCCCACCACCCAAACTTAACCTATCAGTTTTTGCCTCTTCATCGGCTTTGGGGAATTCATCTACAAAAATGCGAATATCCATCAAAACATGCCCAATGGCAATGAGGTCTGGCAAGGCAAACGCTCCCCATTTTCTTAACAATTAGAGGCTATCGCTTACTTTTAGGATTTCCCTAATTTTCTGCTGAGTCTCTTGTGGAGACGCAATGGTATTGACCAAATAAACGTTTGCTTGCTCAAAGTATCTGCGGAAGAATTCCTTTCGTAACTCAAGTTTTCGCCTGTCTTTCACAAGTTGGTGGGGATTGCAAAAGTCGTTTTTAGTCATATATTGCAATGCCTCATCCGTACTCAAATCAGTAGCTATCTTGCTGTCTGTTGGGTCTCTTTTTAAGAGAATTATATTCCTCATCGTAGTTAGGGGTATGACGCCTCCGCTTCCAACGATCCATCTGACGTTCACTACTGCCCTACCTTCTTTATCAAAGTGGGCCTTATCCACAAGTCGTTCATACTCATTCCAAATTTTGCCAATATCCGCTTCAATGTAACAATTCTTTTCCGAACCGAATGCTAAAGGCTCCCTGCTGGACAGTCTGACAAAATACCAATCATCAGAAACAAGCCTTGCATTTTTGAGGCGCAGCAACCCCCAAGAATGTGTCGTCTTACCCGTTCCAGAAGGCGCTATCAGCGATACGCCATGACCTCCGATATCTATAGCCGCGCCGTGAACAGAATAAATCCTATGCTCGTCTTCTAGAATGTCTCCAGCAACAGCTAAGGCTATACTTTTTATCCACCCATAATAGTCCACATTCACCAGAAAAGCCGTTTTAGTATAAGGATCATATTTTACCGTCATCTGCTGCCCAGGTTCTTCAAGAACTATCAGTCTCCCATGAGATCTAACATCTTCACTCATCGTGTAGAAGTTATCTTCCCAGCGATCTTTAACATACTCAACTTCAGTGAGCAGTTTTATACAACAGCCATATATTCCCGCTTTCGCTGTGTACAAAAATCTATCTTCGTATTGTTGATAGAGTTCATCTTTTTCTTCGGGGTCAATTAATTGGACAGAATATCGTGTTCTGAACACCATGGCAAAACCTACCCTTCACTGTACTTTAATTATGCGACTACAAAAAGGTTTACCGTTCTTCATAAAACTTGGATAAAAATAATATAGCGCACACACAATTTAAGATTGGTGACAAAATGATGGATTGGTTTGTTTTAGCTATTCTAGACGCGTTTTTTGCGGCTCTTGTGGCAATTTTTGCAAAAGTTGGACTGCAAGGCGTTGATTCTAACGTTGCTACCGCTGTGAGAGCCATCATCATGGCCATTTTCATAGTTGGCTTCGTGATAGCAATAGGCAAAGGTCCCCAATTGACACAGTTAACAAGTAAGGACATGTTTTACATCGTGCTTTCTGGAGTTGCTGGCGCCATATCATGGCTGCTGTACTTTGCCGCCCTAAAAATGGCTGAGGCCTCAAAGGTTGCGCCAGTGGACAGAGCAAGCCTACTATTCGTGTTAGTGCTATCTGCGTTGCTTCTTGGTGAACAAATAACACTCAAAACTGCGATAGCCGGAACCCTAATATTCATTGGAGTTCTACTGCTTGCAATTTAAAATCATCGACGCAGCAAAAGCTGTTAATTCCTTCTTATTGTTTTGTGATGGGTAAATTTTAACTACCAAAAACACGTACACTTGATTGGTGATAATATGCCGGATGTCTCATTAACTAAAGTTGAGTTCTTACCAAAACATGATTTGGATGAATTAGAGAAAAAAATTACAGAGTTGCTGAAAGATTTTGAAAGGAGACACAAGGGAATATCCACTTATGCTGAAATAGAAATAATAAAGAAAGAGTAGATGATGTGGACTAAACCAGTTCACTTAATGCTTTGATAACAAGTTTCCTTCCTTCCTCCAATATCTTCTGCAATCTCTCCTTGTCAGGCGATTCTCCGTATATTCGGAAAAGTGGCTCCGTCCCTGAAGGTCGAATGAGCAACCATCCTTCGTCTTCCAAAGTAAGCTTTAACCCGTCTATTCTGTTAACGTTTAATACTTTTATCCCTGCTACCATGTCTGGAATGCTTGAAGAAATCTTTTCCATGGTAACGTGCTTCAACTCTTCTGAACATGCAACATCAATCCGTCCACTAAACAATAGCCCATACTCTTTTTCTAATTCTTTAAGCATTTCTGCCAGAGTCTTTCCACTTTCAGCGAGCATTTCAGCCACCTTAACACCCGTGAAAATGCCGTCCTTATCTGGGATATGTCCTTTGAAACTTATGCCGCCACTTTCTTCTCCACCGATAATAACATTTTTCTCACGTAAATACTGCCCTACAAATTTGAAGCCCACGGGCACTTCATACACGGGGAGCCCATATTTCTTAGCAATTCGATCAAGAAGATGAGTTGTTGCCACTGTGCGCACAACTCCGCCTCCACTCACTCTTCCACTTTTAATGCTATGGTCAAATAGTAGTGGAAGAAGCTGGTCTGCAGCTAAATAAACACCGTCACCGCCATATACTGCCAGACGATCAGCATCGCCATCCGTAGCTAACCCCAATTCCGCATTAAGGCTAACAACTTTATCTCTTAACTCTGCAAGAAATTCGGGAAGAGGTTCAGGACGCCCTCCGCCAAAGTTTGGGTCAACCTTGTTATGAATAGTTATAACTTCACAGCCGAGACTGCGCAAAATATGGTCTAAATATCCCCGTGCCGTTCCATACATTGCATCAAAAACTACTCGAAGCTTAGTTTTTCTGAATGCTTCTAGATCTAACTGTTTCCTAACAAATCCTATGTAGGGTTGTGTTGGATCAATCCACTTTAATAAACCGCGACGAGCTCCAATCGTAATCGAGAGTTCCCTTATTTTATTTTCCTTGAAAATTCTGTCAACATTACAAGTAATCTCTTCAGTAGTTTCCGGTAATGCGGGACCTGCGTATTCCGGGATGTACTTAATGCCGTTCCATTCTGGAGAATTGTGAGAAGCTGTAATCATTACTGCACCAGCAGTTTTTAGCTGTAAAACTTCGAAGGCTGTTACAGGTGTAGGAGTGTCTCTCTTAGTGACGTACGTTAAGATATTATTTCCCATCATCACTTCGCATACGCTTTCTGCAAATTGGCGTGACCATTTTCGCGTATCATATCCGACTACGATGCCCCTGCTCTCTAGGCGATGGGACTGGACATAGTCGGCTATTCCTTGAGCCACAACTTTTACGTTATCAAACGTGAATTCTCTGTTCATGACGCCACGCCAACCATCTGTGCCAAAACTAATTTTAACCATAACACCCACCTATCGTTCACATTACCCTTCTACAAAAAGAATTCGCATTTCAAGCGTTTTGTTTGTTGAAACTTCCAGGTCAAAATCCACTTCCCCCTCTTTTCATGTAAAACGCCATGCTCCAATTCTATTAGAGCATCCTAATATTAATAGTCTTCAGCTTACACTGCAATACACGTAAGTAGGAGTTAAAGATAAATATGGTTTAATGGGAATTGTAGACACGCATAATGTTGGTGAGTGAAGCAGTTGAGAATTGGATTTTTCGTTTGGGAATATCCGCCGAAACTCGTAGGTGGGTTGGGCACATATGCTGAGTACATAACTCACGAGTTTGTCGAGTTAGGCCATGATGTCACTGTTTTCACACTTAATTCTGGAGACTTAAATACGCGAGAAGTGTTAAAGGGGGTTGAAGTTCATCGACCACTCATCGCTGATGCAAGCAATGTTTTTCCAATGTTTGTAACGGAGGATCTTAGAAGATGGGGAACAAACATCCGATTCTTTAATGACATTTTCATCTACAATGTTCTCAGCGCCACTAAATTTGTTAATGGGCTAATCAGAAAAGAAGGCTACAAATTTGATGTTGTCTGTGTGCACGACTGGTTAAGCAGCATAGCTGGCTTAATAATCAAAAATGAGACGAAAATCCCAGTTGTTTTTCATGTTCATAGCACGGAGTGGGGAAGGAGCGGCGGGCAGGGTTCAGAGGTTGTTTCGCATCTTGAATGGGCTGCTGCACAAGCGGCTGATAAAATAATAACTGTTAGTCACGCAATGAAAGATGACTTAACACGTCACGGTTGGGCTCAACAGAAAATAAGCGTTGTATGGAACGGCGTAGACCCAACACGTTACAATCCTCAAAACTGTAAACCTGAAGATGTGAAGAGGATTAGAGAAAACTACAGGATTCCAGATGATTGGAAAATGCTCCTATTCCTTGGAAGGTTAACATGGGTGAAAGGTGTTAAAAACCTCATACAGGCAATGCCAACAGTTTTGAAAGACTACCCGCAAACAAAACTCGTGATTTTAGGCAAAGGCGAGGAAGAGAGAGACGTGGAGGAAACGGCAGCAAGACTTGGAATAAAGGACAATGTCGTTTGCCGCTTTGAGTTCATCCCAGAAGACGAACGGATACTACATTACGCAGCCGCAGACGCCTGCATCTTCCCATCAGTATATGAACCCTTCGGCATAGTTAGCCTAGAAGCAATGGCAATGGCAAAACCGGTCATCGTCGGCGCTCACGGAGTGGTAGGCTTCAGAGAACAAGTAGTTCCATCAGGTTCAGAACAAAACGGCATTCATGTCAATGGCGAAGACCCAGCAGACATAGCATGGGGAATAGAGGAAACCTTCAAAGACCCGCAAAGAGCCAAAACATGGGGAGAAAACGGAAGGAAAAGAGTGCTACAGTACTTCACATGGAGAAAAACAGCAGAACAAACAGCAGAAATATACGAAACACTCATTTAAAACGCAACTCTCATCGCGCGCCAGCTGATCTCGTGATAGGCCAACCTAATTTCAACTCAACAGAACCTAGGACTGGATTCGCGGGGTTTAATACTGAAGTCGTCATTCAATGTTAAAGCGAGCTCGATGATGCTGACATGGTCCCAAGCTACAAGGAATACCAGTGAAACGCTTCTCGCTACCATTACAGACAAGTACTATTCATAAAAGCAGCAATACTAATGGTGATACTTTACAAAAGAAGACAGCCACCGTAACTGTAGACAACGCAAAGAAAACCAATAAACTTTCTAATGCCACATTATTTATTAAGTATTAATTCATAAGATTATGTGTGCGCATTACTTATAATCCCCCCATATGCCATAACCCTAAGCTACAACTTTTAATATAATTTTGAAGTGGTTGCAATGAACAGCGTGGATAAGGCGAAACAGATGCATGAAGACGTGGATCAAATGCTGAGAGCCTAAGTATAAAAAAATCAAGAAATAGTGCTCAAAGAAGCCCGTAACATAGTGAAAATCTAAAGAGAATACAACAAATAACAAGCAAAGTTAAAGCCCAAGCATAACAATTTCCTATAAGCGTCTAAATGTTCCTTTAGCAGCGACTAAACGAAGTTCGGTGATGCTTGTTCCATTTTTTGTGTTTATTGGTTTGTTGTTTGTTTTTAACTGGTTCTTGAGCATGTTAATTGCTATTCCAATGAATGTTATTGTTAGCAGGAGTATTAATGGATTGGGAATT
>JBMFKI010000016.1:0-33051 GCA_049972525.1 Bathyarchaeia archaeon | reverse complement strand
ATGTTTGAGAATACCAAGCTTGTAAGGTTCTGAGAGTTTAGGCTAACGCTGTTTGCTGCTTGCTTTATCGATAAAAGGCCTAGGATAGTCATTGGCCAGTTGTTCATTGCGCTTGCGCCTATTGTGACAATCATGCTTGGTGCAAGCACGGATAGAAATTGCGGCAATGAAAGAGTCTTTGTGAAAAGATATGCAAAGAATTCCACGGCGCCAGTATGCCTTAATCCTTGAACAACTAGGAATATGCTTATCATAAAAAGCAGTATATCCCAGTTGATCTCCTTTGCTATGCCTTTTATGCCTTTGCGCTCCTCTTTCAACATTGAAGGCTTGTTTAAAGTTACCATGTAAATTCCTAGAAGAAACAGTGTGCCGGAACATATGACAATTGAAACTGGAAGCCTATTTAAAGAAGCTAAAACATAGCCTATATCAATTGCAATCAAAGTTGTTATGCTTACTCTTAAAAGTGAAGGACTTATCAGTTGCCCTCCAACATTTAAGGCCTCTACAAGCTCAATCGAATAAGACTTTGGAATTTTCTTTCTGAAAAAAGCGTAAACCAAAAGGAGACTGCTAATTATGGTGGCTGCAGCTACGGGTCCCATGAAAATAAGATGGTCGATGAAGCTGTATTTGAAAAAGTCGGCGCTCACAATGTTTATCGGATTGCTCGTAATCAGCGGCATCGCAGCGGTGTCAGCCATAAGCCCGGCAGAGAAAAGGTAGGCTAGTCTTCCTTCAGCATCTATTTTTAATTGGCTGATGATTTCGAGAACTATTGGTGTCAGTATAAGCACGGCGCTGTCGTTTGCAAAGAGTATGCTTACACAAGCAGTAAGCAAGGAAACGTAAAAGTAAAGTTTTAATCCGCTTCCACCAGCCAACTTGACAATTTTTAATGCCGCCCATTTGAAAAATCCCATGGTGTCTAACGTCACAGATAAAGTTACAATTCCAATGAAGGCTAAAGCAGCATCCCAGATGTCAGCAAATGCTGTTACGGCGTCATCCAATGTAACCGTTCCAAACAAAAGCGAAGATGCTGCGCCTATTCCAGCGGCTAGACCTAGACTGATGCCACGTGGACGCTTTATCATCATGTAAAGTGTTACTGCAAAGATCGCTAGAGCAACCACTGCATGAGAGTCCATGACGCCCCCGCAAAGCAGACATCGCAGCTTGTATAAAAACTACGTGTCAAACAATTGCAAAAATTTATGAAAATTGCCTTAATTACAATTATTTATTGGACAAAATTTAAATCGTGGACATTCTATTTTCAGAAGGCTAAAAAGAGCTAAGAGGGCGTAAGACACGAGGAAACTGCAGATAACGCTAACTTATGCATTTCAAAAAGTGAGGCGATGACCTTGCTTCCTTGCGCACCTTGGCTCGTTTGGATACTTCCGACTTTTTCCAGCCTGTTTATACCGTTAATTGCACGTTTTAACAAGAAAGCGAGAGATTACTTTGCAGTTGCTATTTCCATGACCGCCGTAATATTCGCGTTCTCTATGGTTTCAGACGTTTACTTTAACACTTTAGAGAGCCCAAGTTTAACTATATCTTGGATTCCACCTTTAGGCATAAACGCGGGCGTATACATTGACCCGTTAAGCGTTTTGCTCGCATGTTTAGTCACCTTCTTTGGCTTCGTTATAACTGTTTATTCTCTAGGTTACATGGCTGGTGAGGAAGGCTTAACACGATATTACTTTTTCATGCTGCTTTTCATAGGTTCGATGACTGGATTAGTCATGTCAGACAATTTCCTCCAACTGTTCATCTTTTGGGAAATGGTTGGACTCTGCTCTTACGCGCTTGTTTCATTCTGGTATAAGCGCCCAGAGACAGTATACTCAGCCACCAAAGTTTTCCTCATGACCCGCATCGGCGACGCTTGCCTTTTAGCGGGAATCTGCCTGCTCTACACGAGCTTAGGATCGTTCTCCTTCTCCTACATTACCAGAAATATCATGCAAGTTCCTTTGCCAGTCTTAACGGCATCTGCTTTCCTTATGCTTGCCGGCGCAATTGCAAAATCAGCGCAATTACCATTACACACGTGGCTTTACAGCGCCATGGAAGCGCCCACGTCAGTAAGTGCGCTTCTGCATTCGGCAACGATGGTTAAAGCAGGTGTCTACCTAATTGCCAGACTGATATTACTCTTCAGCTCATTAACGGCTTCTATTCCAATGTGGTTGCCAACCATTTTATGGATTGGCACAATAACAGCTTTCATCGGAGCCACACTGGCAATGTCCACAACAGACATAAAAGGTGTGGCTGCTTACTCCACAATAAGCCAAATAGGATTCATGTTTGCAGCGCTAGGCACAGCATCTTCCCCCGTATCCTCCGGATGGTTCGCTGGTACACTCCACCTGGTGAGCCATGCACTTTTTCAAGGTCTCGACTTTCTATTGATAGGCGGAATAATCCACGCGACGAAAACGCGTGACATGCGGCTGATGGGCGGACTGCGCAAGGCAATGCCAGTGACCTTTAGTTTCAGCATAATTGTCTTACTTGCGCGCGCTGGAATACCCCCATTCATAAGCTTCTTCAGTAAAGAACTAGTTTTTCAAAGCGTCGCATCATCTGGAAACTTTTATGCTGCACTTATACTTTACGCGTCCACTGCAATCACGTTTGCTTACACCCTGCGGGTCATAACACTCGTGTATATACGCGAAAAATCGGACTATTTAAAAAAGTTTCACCTTAACGAAGCGCCAAAAATAATGCTTTTCTCATCTGGAATCCTAGTCATCTTCTGCGTCGTAACAAGTTTCTTTGGAAACGCAATCTCTCAATTTATGCTATCTGAATCGAAAGTTGGCTTAGACGAAATGCTAAGCTCATCAACATTGATTTTCCTTTGCACTCTTTACATAGGTGGAATTTCAGTGTATCTCGCTTATTACAGAAAACCGCTGCTAACAGTGCAAATTCACCAGAAACTTTATCCCTTGAATAAAATTTTGGAGTATGGATACTTTTTTGATGTTTTCTATGAAAAAATTGTTGCACACGGTGTCTTACTAATTTCAAAGGGTCTCAAACGGGTTGAAACGGACTTTTTTGGGCGAATACCCTACTTTTTAGCCTATGGCGTCGTTAGATTGGCCAACGGCACCCAAAAGTATTTGGACATACTTGCTGATGAGCTGCTATATGTGGCAACAAACAAAACATTAGCGTCGGCATCCAAAATTAAAAAGATAAGGACAAACTCTTTGGAGCATTACATAGCAGCGGCATTAGTAGGGTTTTTAATAATTCTAATATTGATAATAGTTACTATGTTTAGGTGAAAACAAATGCAAAGCACACTTTTATTAGCAATAACCTTACCAGCGTTGGCAACTCCGCTCATCTATTTAACTGGTAAAAAATCTTCAAAAACAGCTGCCTCACTAATAGCTCTTATATGTGTAATTGATATTGCGCTTCTCTCTACAATCGTGCCGGCAATTCTTAACAGCGCAGACCACAAATATGTCGAGTCTTACTATTGGATTCCAATTCTCCGCGCCTCTTTCACGCTTTTTGTTGACGGAATAAGCTTTTCAATGGCAATAATCACTTTAGTGCTCATTTTTGCATCGGCAATTTTTTCAATTAATTACATGCAAGAGAAAAAGGGACTTGCAGAATATTACGCCCTTTTAACGCTTCTCTCTGTTGGACTTGTAGGTGTTTTCATCACGTCAAACCTTATGCTATTTTACTTCTGCTGGGAACTGATGCTTCTGCCATCATACTTCATAATAGGCGGGTGGGGTTACAGAGAACCATACAGGGCAGCCTTTAAATTCTTCATATTCACTCACGCAGGTGCAGTCTTCGTCCTACTAGGCATAGGTGCGATATTCATGGTCACAGGTGACTTGGACATGTTCCAAGCGCAAGCCGCGTTGATGAAGGCTAACCCGGAAATCGTTAAATGGATTTTACTCTCGCTTACGGTGGGATTTGCAGTTAAAATGGCTGCGGTTCCAGTTCACATGTGGCTTCCGGATGCACACTCTGAAGCTCCTGCACCAATGTCCGCATTGTTAAGCGGTGTAATAATCAGCGCTGGTGCCTACGCCATACTGCGAGTGTCCTTGTTAACTGTTTTTCCAGCAATCAGCGCAACAGAATTCGGAAACATATTTCTGCACGTGTTAACGATTTTTGGAGTGATATCCGCCTTTTTTGGCTCTCTCATAGCATTGGTGGAAACAGATATAAAACGGATAATCGCCTATTCTAGCATATCCCACATGGGATACGTTCTATTCGGACTTTCCCTTTTTCCGTTTCAAGAGCCCATAACTGGAACAGTGCTGCACCTTGTAAACCACGCTGTGAGTAAAGGTTTATTCTTTTTGTCGGCAGGCGCCGTTATGAAGCAACTTGAAGTTCGCGATATACGTGAAATGGGTGGGCTTGCAGGAAAAATGCCAATTACAGCTACAGCATCGACAACAGCTGCGCTAAGCATCGCTGGAATACCACCCTTTGCATGTTTCATGAGCGAATTCCTAATATTCGTTGGAGCGTTTCAAACAATAAACGCTGACTCCTTCTACCTTATTCCAACAGCGCTAATGCTAGTAGCCACAGTTTTATCCCTAGCATACGCATTAAGATTCTTAAGCCACGTTTTCTTAGGTTCCACAAAGCACGAGAAAGCTGCAGATGCTCCATCCTTCATGAAATTAGCCATGATCATTTTAGCTGTGTTCGTCGTTGTTCTAGGCGTATGGCCTACATTCTTTATACAACTTATAACGACAGTAAGTCTTGTTTAGTGAGGCGAGCCAATGGTAGAGATTTCAGATGTGGTCATACCGATAATCGCTTTCATTGCCTTTGCGCTGTTGACAATTCCAGTGATCAAAGTAGCTCGAAAAAGGCAACGTTGGGAAAATGTTCTAAACCTCTGCTGGTTCATAACAGTGTTCGCCATCGCAGGCGCAATGGTTGCAAACCTTGCATTGAAATACTACTCAGAACCAACACCTCAGCCCTTTCTAAACTTATCGCTGATTGAGGGCTCTTTAAAAATCTTCTCCAGCGTTTTTCTTGTGGATGCAGTTTCGGTTTATATGGCGATAATATTCACAGCAGTTGGTGCAGTAACAATTATTTACAGCCTTTTCTACATAGATTCCAACGAAAAATTTTCAGAACGCTGCTACGCAATCATGCTCATAATAATTGGCTGCGTTATAGGAACAGCTCTTGCCGGCGATTTATTGACACTTTTCATCTTCTGGGAAGCCACAGCGGCTGGCTCAAGCTTTTTGATGTTATACCAAAAAACAGTAGGCTCGCTGCATGCCACGCTAAAGTATTTGGTGATGATAGTAATTGCGTCAGCCTTCATAATATATGGGCTTTCAGTGATTTACGCCCTTACAGGAACACTTAATTTTTGGGCTGTGAAAAATGCGTTAGCAGTTCTTGCGGATAAGCGTCTACTTGAAATTGCGTTCATCTTCATCGCGGCAGGCTACTCCATAGAGGCTGCAGTTGTGCCATTCCACATGTGGCTTCCAGATGCTTACACGGCGGCACCAGCCTCTTCTTCAACTTTCCTTTCAGCGCTTGTCGACCAAGGAAGCTACTATGTCCTGTTAAGGGTTCTCATCTACATTTTGACTCCACCGACAGTTTTGCCGTGGACTTTTATGTTTGCAGTTCTCTCGGCATTAACTATGGTTGTGGGCAACTTGCTTGCTTTGACGGAAAGAAACGTGAAGCGTTTAATCGCGTACATTTGCATCGCAGATGTTGGCTATAACCTTGTAGCCATAACAAGTGTAACACCGCTCGGAATAATGGGAAACCTCTACTTTTTCCTTACTGGTGGAATAACGACAGCTCTTTCCTTCATGGCTGTGGGAATCTTCAACAGTGCGGGCTTCAAAACTCTTGAAGACTTTCGTGGAGTGGGCAGAAAAATGCCGCTTACGAGTTTAGCTCTACTTTTAGCTGCTTTTTCCTTCACTGGAGTCCCACCGCTTGCTGGTTTCATGGCGAAATACCTGGTCTTCACGTCAGCAATAGAAGGAAACCTAAGCTGGCTAGCAGTCCTAGGTGTTTTAACAAGCGTCATCCAAGCCGCATATCTTTTGAGGCTAATCAATTACATGTATGGTAAAAAACCTAACGAGGAAACCGAAACAAAAATTAAGGAACCGAAAAAACTACTTGTCCCAGTGTTCATTTTTGCTATTGCAATAATATTAATAGGCATATATCCAACAGCCGTTTTAAACCTCATAGACCCTGTGACAAAGCAGTTACCTTTTATGCCATAACTTTATTTAAATATTAAATGGAGGAGGAGCAGAAAACGCAGAAAAACAAGAATAAACTTATAGCTTTCAACGATTTGAAACAGCTTGTGATAGACAGTGATTTCTGCACAGCATGTGGTGCATGTGAAGCTGCCTGCCCAATTCACGCAATAAAAGTCACAGACAAGCCAGAAAGATTGTATGATTGTTCTGAACATTTAGACACTTGCCCAATCTGTTATAATATATGCCCACACACCAGTGCACTTTTATATGAAACTTTGAGATTCGTTGCTGATGCGCCGCATAGAAGAGAAGCTTTAGGGTATTACAGAAAAATTCTGCTCGCACAAGCCACTAACCCAACGATAAGAGAGGCAACAAAAAGCGGAGGGGTCGTAAACGCTCTGTTAAACTTCGCAATTAACCAGAAAATAATTGACAGCGCAATTGTTTCAAAAGTGTCTCCAAGCCTTTCCGTAAAAGTTAAGCCTTTAATAGGTCTCGTGCCTGACGATGCCCTTTCAGCCGTAGATTCAAAAATCATACCTTGCGCTGTTGCGGAGGCTTTTGGACGTGCAGTTTTTGAGCATGGCAAAGTTCACATAGCCTTCGTTGGCGTCCCTTGCCACGTCCTCGCCATTCGAAAACTTGAAGCTTGGCAGCACAAACTTATCGAAAGTCTAGAATTAACCATAGGGCTTTTTTGCCTCTGGACATTTTCACTTGGTCGGCTACTAGAGTATCTTCTGCAAGAACATGATGTTGCAGCTAACGAAATTATGAATGTTGACTTGGAAGGAGAAAAGTATATAGTAACTACTGAAAATCGAACGCTCCAAATCCCCCTAGCAGAAGTCAAGCCCCATATTATGAATCGTTGCAAAACATGCACAGACTTCACATCTGAACTTGCAGACTTAAGCATTGGCGGGGCAACTCCACTAAAAGACTGGTCAATAATAATAGTCAGGACTAAAAAAGGGGAGGAGTTGCTTAACCTAGCCGTTGAAAAAGGAATCTTAATGGTTAGAGAAATAGCCGCTGAACCAGACGCATTAGCACACCTAATCAATCTATCAACCCAAAAAAGGAATAACGCGTTACAAGAGGCAAAAAACATGGAGAGAAATGGTATAACGATTCCTTCGGCTGCGGAGTTTTACATGAAGCCAACATCGATCGAAATTAGTATGCTAAAGGAAATGAAAGTAGAACAAATTATGACGAAAAGCGTAATTACGCTAGCGCCAGCAATGAAGGTGAACGAATTCTTCGACAAAGTGGCTGAACACCATCACACAGGTTTTCCAGTAGTAGATGAATCTAAAAAGCTTGTGGGAATAGTCACACTACAAGATGCGATGAAAGTCGCCAAGGAAAAAAGGAACGATGTGTCTCTCGAAAAAATCTGCACAAGAAAGTTGGTTACAGCCTTCCCAGAAGACTCGGTGGCAGAAGCCTTCGAAAAAATGAGCAAGTATAACATTGGAAGACTGCTGGTCGTCGACCATAAAAACAAGGATTTACTGCTCGGAATTCTAACAAGAAGCGACATAATACACGCATTAAGAACCTAACATTCATAAAAGAAAAGTCTTTTCCTTGTTCTAAGAGTTTTTCTAATTTCTCCATCAACGATATTTTATAAAAGTTGTGCAATTAAGCATACGTACGATTAGCTACTCTAGAGAGCTGGCCAACCAAAGTGAAAACATGGTTTTCATCATAAAATGATGCAACAGCTCAAACACTTGGCATAACTTTTAAATTTGAACTAGGCATCGCTAACTTGCATCTTCAAGAGTCGCCTCATAATGGCAGATGCATCATAAGTTTGGGCAATACAAGGTTTCGGTTCGGCATCTTCATCACAAACAGCGTAGCAATAATAACAGATGCTACACCAAAGGATGATCTTGGCTTATCGCTAGGCATAAACCAGATAGCCTTTAGGTTTGGTGCAATGGCGGGGTTAACGTTCAGCGGCGTTATACTCTCCGTTTTAGACTGGAGAGCCCTGTTTTACGTTAATATTTGGAACATTGCGGTTTCATAAAAGACTAAGAGAAATATCTCATTTGGAGAAGGGCGCTCCATTTGACCTAATAGGATTCTACCCAAACAAGTGTGAGCATGCTCAGATAATTTATTCAGAATTTGCGTTACTTAAGTTCGCTATTTTTCTTTTCGGTTTAGCAGGCACTTCGGGCCTTCTAACCGTTGGCGCCTGTCACTGTAGGATGTTAAACATGTTGTAGAGGACGAGGCTCGCCTAGGAGATGAGCACATTGAACTTTGCCATCGAACGTTGGATTTGGAGGGTAGCTTTTATTCTGTTCCGTGCGTGTATTCTCGTCATCTATGCTTGTCAAAATTTAATCTTTCACGCTTTCTCACCTAGCTTTCCTTCTTGACAGAGGCGGGCCATTCGATGTAAGATTTAGCCTCCCCGTTTTCCGCGTCTATTTCGGCCTTGAAGAGTTTCTTAGCTGTAAATAGGTGTAGGCGTTTAAACCGAAACTCCCCTTCTATAAGCCATGAGTTGTCCATTTTGTCCATCCTTTTGATTTGGATATGCGTTGCCTTAGAATGCTTTTCTAAGACTAGTCTCTTCGCTCTTTCCTCAGCATCTAAGGCTCCTTTAACTTTAAGCTCCTTCACGCTGCATCCCAATTTAGATATGTGATAAGCCTTGAATAACTTTATCTCTAAAGTGAAATGTCTATCTTGGGGTTTTGATGGAGATGCTAAGTGGGTTTGTAGGTTAACGTGGGGAGGTGGCGAAAAGCTAGGATGGAGCCACATCGCTTAAGTCTCGAGCCTTTTGATGAATCCTCCAAAAGCGTGCGGTTTTACGCGGTAATTTTTTTATAATGATTTCCGCATTTGATGCTCTGATAAAAGTCTGGTATATAAGGTGATGTGTAGTGAGGGTTTGCCTTATTTCTCCTCCCTACATGTCGGCTGTGACGTCTGTTGTCGGGACAAGCTCTCCGCCTTTAGGCTTAGCCTATTTGGCTTCAACGATTCGGAATAAGTGTGAGGTTAAAGTTGTCGACGCAAATATTTTGGATTACGGTTTAGAGGATGTTAAGAGGGAGTTGAAAGCCTTTCAGCCTGACGTTGTAGGGATAACATCGACGACACCATCAATTTATGAAGCCTACAGAGTTGCTGAGGCTGCGAAGGATGTTAGAGAGGACTGTGTCGTTGTTCTGGGAGGGCCTCATGTAACCTTTCTGCCGGAGGAAACTCTCACAGAATGTGGAAATGCAGATGTTATTGTGAGGGGTGAAGGCGAAGAGACATTCTGTGAGCTTGTTGATATAATTGAACGTGGTGGGAGCTTGGAGAATGTTAGGGGGATAACGTATAGGAAAGGCGACATGATAATAAGCACTATGCCAAGACCCTTCATAAAGAATATTGACGAGATTCCCTTCCCAAGCCTTGATTTGCTTCCAGTCGAAAAGTACGAGCTTGGAGGGATCAGATATTTATCCATTATTAGCAGCAGAGGCTGCCCCTTTAAATGTTCATTTTGTGCCTCTTCAAGACTTTTTGGAAGTTGTTGGCGTGGTAGAAGTCCAGCAAACGTTGTTGAGGAGTTAAGACTTGTTCATGATAAGTTTAGGATAAAAAACATAGAGTTTGCCGATGATACCTTTACGTTGAATGGTGAAAGGGCTGAAAAAATATGTGATGAAATTTTAAGGGAAGGTCTTGACATTTCATGGGGTGCCTCATCTAGGGTTGACACTATTAACAGGAGGTTAGCTGAAAAGATGAGAAGGGCTGGATGCTGGATAGCGTATTTAGGTATTGAATCTGCATCCCAGAAAATCCTGGATGCTGTTGGGAAGAAAATAACCGTAAGCCAAATTGTAAGGGCTGTTAAAGCATTAAAGGATGCTGGAATTCAAGTGTTAGGATCGTTTATCCTAGGTTTCCCCGAAGAGACATTGGAGTCCGCTAGGCAGACAATAACCTTCGCTAGCAGTTTAAATTTGGATTATGCGCAGTTTTCAATTTTAACGCCTTATCCAGGAACACCAATATATGAACATGCGATGGAAAACAATCTGTTAATAACTAGGGACTGGTCAAGGTTTAACGCTGTAGAACCAGTAATGAAGCTGAAGAACCTAACCTTTAAGCAGCTTCAATCCCTATTCGAGAAAGCCTATTTAACCTTCTACATGAAGCCTAAAACCATTTTGAAATGGATTAGACAGAAACAGTTCCAGTTTATTAAAAGCGCCGTTAAAGCTGCAGTAAACTACATCAAAAGCCAACTGTAAGAACAGTTATGAACTCAGAACTCTCTACAGTCCCTCATCGCTTTAGGCACATACACTCTTCACAGCTTTGCATGTAGGGTCTAATGTGATTGTAGTTTCTTTCAAACATCAGCTTCGAATAGATTTTCTAAGACTTATTTGCAGACTGGTTCAGAGGTTCTCATCCCTTCACTTCAAAGAGAAAAGCTTGACGCAACTTACGTATATTATAAGCCTGTGTTTTCTATGTGTGGGATGTTAAAGTTCATATTTTTCTCCTGGCTTCAGTAGGACCACTTTTACCTTCGATGAAGATTCAACCTTTGTTTTAAACTCTTCCGGGTTTGTGTCCCACCTATGCATCGGTATTACCGCTTCAGGGTTTATGGCTAAAGCAGCTTCAGCCGCCTCCTCATTGTCCATTGTGTATGTTCCCCCGCTTGGCAACAACGCCAGAGAAACATTCCTTCCCTTTAACTCCCTCATTTCTGGAATGAAGTCTGTGTCTCCAGCGTGATAGATGGTTTTTCCGCCGACAGTTACCGTGTAGCCGACGCCGAAGCCTTTCGGGTGGAAGGGGTTTCCAGGAGACCTGAAACGCTTCACGTTGTACGCCTGAACAGCTTCAACTGTTATGCCTCCGATGCTAATGGTTTCTCCAGGTTTGAGGCTTCTAACTTTACCTCCGATTTTGGAGGCGCAGTCAGATGGAGCGATAACAACAGTGTCGCCCTTACGGATTTTCTTTATCTTTGAAGTGTCGCAGTGATCAAAATGCGAGTGTGTGACAAGGATTAAATCCGCCTTGTCAGTATAATCGCCCTCGTAAGGATCTATGTAGACAACTTTTCCATCAGCCACAATCTGAAAGCTTGCGTGACCAAGCCACCTAACAACCACCAACACTGTTCACCCATTAAGGTAAGCAGTTGAAACACAATAATTTAGGCTTTCGCATGCAAAACAATTTTTTTCCCATTAAGCTCATCAAATTCTCCATGGTGAAAGTTTTAGCAATAAGCAAACAGCGCAATTTCGGAGCTAAAACACATTACCTCCGTTAAGATAGCAGAGCGATGTTGTAGGTCTGGGAAGGAAAAGCGAAACTATACAGGCTACCTGGACAGCGAAGAATGTAAAGCTCTAAGCTTGGAAAAGAAGTAGCCGCATAATGGATGCAGAAAAAATTTATGGGATTATTTCGCATCCGTTGTATTTCATGAAGTTAAAATCTTCAAGTTTTATCTTCCCACTTTTTATGAGCCTCTTTACTCTTGGAATTTCCTCTGAAACAGCGTCTATTAAATTGCGCACGGTTTTGCAAACTTCTTTGTAGGCCTGATCTTTCCAGCGCTTAGTTATGTTGGCGTATAGGCATCTTCCGCCGCACAAGCCGAGAATGTCGCACTTCGTGCATGGTCCACCTACAAAGACTTTCCTCAGACTCAGCGGGTCTGTATTGCTTATGTGCCCCAAATAGTAGTCTTTCATCCCCCACATTGTTGGGCAGGGAATTATGTAGCCGTCCGTCTGAATTGCGTAGTTTATCCATCCACCGCCGCAGCGTAGAAGGCTCTCCCTTTCACCTTTTAAAAATGAATCAGCAATTCCGAGGAAAGGATAGAGGCGTAAAACAACGCCATTTTGCTCCATATAATTAACCCAAAACTTGACGAGCCTGCGTATTCCAGGGTTGTAGCTCTGCTCAGCCCAATGTTTAAAGTTTCTCCTTTCGAAATCATCCCAAAAGCCAGCGTTTAACTGCCAATGCACGGAAGAAAATGGAAAATCACAGTTTTCAACAAGCCACCTAACCTGCTTGTAAATGTCAGTCTGCTCCATAACAGTCATGCGCGCAATAATTTCGCTGCAAAAACCATTTCGTCTAATTAACTTCAGATTGTCAATAACTCGTCTAAAAACGCCATGACCACGGTAGAAATCGGTTAGTTCCTCATCGCCATCCAAAGAAACGAGAAAAGTGTGCAAACGGTTAACGTATTCTGGCTCTAAACGATCCAAAAGCAAACCATTCGTCTGAATAAGGAAATGCTTTACATGCACATTGTCCATAATACGCTTAACATTATCAATGCACAAAAGCGGCTCGCCACCATAAAAGATCAAAACGCAATCTGGATCCTTCCTACAAAAATTGTCCAGCTCCGCAACATTATAACTTATCCGTTTAGGCAAGGAATAATCAACATTAAAATCTCCAAAATCAGAATCCACATCCGCCAACGCTTCACCAAAACAATAGCGACACGTGAGATTGCAATCGGTAGTCAACAAAACGTGAAAAAACACATGTTCCACCATCCAACCTAAACATACTTCTCCTTAATCTTCTTAGCCTTCTCAATGTAATCCTTAAGCTCCCTCTCACGAATCTTACGCTCAGGCAAAGTCTCAGGAGCATACATCAAAGGAATAACAGCCAAAAATAGAAAGAAACTCGCAAAAGAAAAGGCCGCTGTCGGAGAAATAACACTAACATAAGGACTAACCAATATATACACAAAATTTGAAAGAAGAAAAGGAAGACCACCCAAGGCGTAATACTTCTCTTTCTCATAGCCTTCGCCGAGATCCCCCCAGATAACGGTGAGGAAAACTGAAAAAAATAGACCCCATGTTACACCGTCAAGAATCATGAACAAGTATAAAGCACTCTGCGAGCCGACAGAGATGCTCATTATAGCATATTCAATGCCAAGCATAACAAAACCAGTAATGATTATACGCTTTCTTCCAACAATATCTGCCATAATACCGCCAACACTAGCAAATATACCTGCAAAAACATACTCCGCAAATCCCACAAAAGTAAAAGATTCGGCACCAAATACCCCTTCCAAAATTGGTACCTCTGTAAAATTTATAAGAGAAAACATGATCCATGGAAATAAATAAAGCAATATTTTTTTGTTGCGAACAAGTTCTAAGTAACTCGGAGATTTTTGCGCGCCAAATTCCTTATGATGTCTAGTCAGAAGAATGAAAGCAAAACCCCCAAAAAATCGCCAAATTGTTAGCACCGCAATTGCTTCCAATCTTCCAAACGTATTCACTAAAAGGAGTAAAAACAAAACAGTAAATCCCACACCGCTCCATATTATTCCTCCTACGAAGCCGCGATTTTCAATGCGCGTTGAATCGGCAAAATAGCCTAAACAAGAAGGCAAACCTATCCCAATCGAAATGCCCAAAAAAAGAACAAACAAGATATTGATCCACATACAATTACTAGGAACCGTAATTAAAAGTAATGTTGCAGCTGCTCCTATAATCGACCACAAATATAAAAACTTGATACGCGTTCGTGGAAAAATTTTGGATCCAAATATTGCCGAAGCTGCAACTCCTAGAAAGTACATAGCGAACAAACTCAATTTTTCTATTTCAAGCAACTCCAGTTTGTTCACAGTTGTGCTGAAAACAACATAAGTGATTACATACCAAACGAAACTGTTGAGCACTAAAAGAATCGACGGTGTAGCCTCTTTCCAAGTGTTTTTCACTCGAATTGTGTTTATTAAGCTCATTCTAATTCACTAAAAAATGCAGTCTTTAAGGATAAAACTCTTCTTAATCATAATTCTGTATTTCTGTTCAACAATAAACCTTATAAGTAGATATGTTCTACATTAATACGAGGGGAATAATATGAAGAAGGCGTCAGTTAAGAGAGTAAAAAAGCGAGAAATTCCTGTCCGAATACTTGGATAGATTCATAAGTCTTCAAGCATAAAATCTAAAATTGCTTGAAGTTTGCTTTGTGTTGTCACGTTTGACAGGTTTTTTGCTAGTTGTAATCCTTCTGTTATTAAGCCTTGCATATTCTCTTTGAGCTTCACAACAGATATAGCCTCCAAAGTTAGCGGAACTAACTTGTCAACATCATTTTGTGTTATATTAGATTTTGAAATAATCTTGGCGACTTCCCCTTGTACTTCACTATCTTGTATTGCGAATAATAGTGGTGCTGGAAAGTCATGGACAGAAATTCGTTGACGAAGTTCTTCAAGTTCAAAAATATCTATGAATTCTTCTCTAAGCATAACTAATATTCCAATAATTCTCCCCAAATTTGCTAACAGTTCAATTTCAGCATCTTTTGCCCGACCAAAAAGTGCGCCTGCATACATGTCTAACTCGATTGCTGCAGCTTTCATCTCTATTATTTTCATAAAGTCATCTGTAGAAACACTCTTTCTTTTTTTTAAGCTAATTTCCAGAGCGTGCGCATTGCCAACTTCAAACGTCAACCGTTTGAGTGTCTCAAGTGCTTCTTTCTCTCTTGGCAAGGCTTTTGCTGACTCGATAAAAAGTTTAAACCCATTTATAAGAAGTGCATCACCAAGGAGAAGGGCTACTTCAGTGCCAAACTTACCGTAAACTGTTGGTATTTTGTGCTTAACTTTGGATTTATCTATGATGTCGTCATGTATGTCGAATGCAGCAGCCATCATGGCTATTGCCGCTTGCGCAGAAACCGCATCATCAGGGTTGCCTCCTACCGCTTCACAGGCGAGGGAGAAAAAACCTGGATGCGTGAAATCGTTCCAGTTTTTAATGTAATGTTTAAGCGCGTTAGATAGTGTTGAATCTTCAATTCTCTCTTTTTGCAATATTTGCTTCGCAAGATCTAGACTTTTTTCACTGCGTTTCTTAAGATCTGCAACTATCTTTTTGCCTAATTTCTTAACCATACAACATTCTTATTCATATTTTGTCATTTAAAAGATTTAGCCAAAGCTTATTTTCAATTATAATTTTGCATTAAATAAGCTAATAAGCACAAGTTTTCACTAATATTGGGCAAGGCTAACCTACGTGCGCATATAGGTGAAGGTGATGGCTGAGAAGGTTAAGCGTCGACGCCTCAGCAGGAACCAGAGGAAAATTTTGGAGATTTTGGAGAAATATAGGGAGTTGACGGCTAGGGACATCGCTGAAATTTTATGGGCTAGAGACATACAGTATAAAACGCCAGAATACAGTTCAGTTCATAGGAGCCTCACAACCCTTTATAAGCGGGGTCTCGTTGAGAAGGTTGGTGGCCAACTGAAATGGCGAAAAGCAAAGACTGAAAAAAGAAGCAATTACAATTAGTTATCCGAAATTTTCAATTTGTTCCTTTAGTATATTATAATATGTTTCTATGTAGTGCTTTCCCTTTTCTGTTATCGTGTATGTTTTTCTTGTTCTTCCTTTTTGTTGCTGCTTTTGGCTTTTTAGGAAGCCTTCTCGTTCCAGCTTGTTCAGTAGAGGGTATAATGCTCCATGCCTTAGTTTCACAGCAAATTTTGTTTCTATTTCCTTTTTTATTTTGTATCCCCACATGGGGTCTGTGTTTATCAGCCTCAGTATTTGTATGTCTAGTAGGCTTCTGGTTATGCGTTGAACAATTTCTTTTTTGAAGGTTTCACTCAATTTTTCACTTTCCGTGTTTGTTCTGTTTTGTAGTGTTCATGTTTTGGCCTATTTAGGTTTATGTATGGTTTAGAATATTCCGGTATGCGTGTAGTATGCTTTTTTATGTTTGGTTTGAGCATGAACGTTTATATTCCTGTTTAGGCAGTATAAAGTCTTGAGATATGTCTAGAAATAGACGTATCGTATTCGCGTGCAACAAAAATACAGGAAGGAAAAATATGGATAACAACCCGAAGGAAGTTCAGGTCAAATTAATGAAGGGATTACTGGATCTAATCGTGCTACAGTTTCTAGGTAGCCAGCCGATGCACGGCTACCAAATAATAACGCGGATACGCAAAAACTTCGGTGTCTACTTCGGGCCAAGCACAATTTACCCGCTCTTAAACACTTTGGAAAAGAAGGGATACGTGAAAAGCGAGTGGAGCATGGACAGCGAAAGACCAAGGAAAGTTTATAAGCTTACCGTTGAGGGACGAAACCTACTGAACTTCACAGAAGACTCGCTTAACTTCATATGCAGAAAAATAGGCACAAATGGACTGCCAAAAGGCATAATCAGCGAAGAGGAAATTCCGCAACCACCACAAGCGCACATAAGGCCCTCTTTAATAAAGAAGATGGAAGAGCCGAAAACCATAATTTAACGCCAACATCCCTTCATAATTTCATAATACGCTTTTATTCTTAATCCACCATATAAAACTTGGGAAGACAACTTGGAGAAGGCTGACATCCTAATTCGAGGATGCATAATCCTGCCTATGGACAACAAGCGTGCAATAGAAAATGGCGCGCTTGCAATAAGAGATGGAAAAATAACGTTTGTTGGAAAATCTTCGTGTGCGAGCGGTGTAAAAGCAGAGACGTACGTAGACGGACGTGGAAAAGTTGCCTTGCCAGGGCTGATCAACGCTCATACGCATGTGCCGATGACTTTGTTTCGGGGATTAGCCGAAGATCAGCCATTAGAAAAGTGGCTTAAGGAAACCATTTGGCCTTTAGAAGCCAAACTTAAGCCCGACGATGTTTATGCTGGAGCGCTTCTGGGTTGTTTAGAGATGATCAAGAGCGGGACAACGTGTTTCGCGGACATGTATTTCCATGAGAATATGGTTGCAAAGGCTGTGGCTGAAAGTGGTTTGAGGGGTACATTGGCAGAAGGCATAATTGAGACTGGAAAAAGCGGTTTAGGCGAGGAGATGTTTTCGCGGAGTGTAGATTTTGTTAAAAATTTTAATGGTTACGCCTTTGGCAGAGTAAAAGCCATGCTTGGCCCGCATGCAGCTTACAGTTGCGGTAAAAACTTGCTTTTGAAGGTCCGCGAAAAAGCGCTTGAGTTAAACGTTGGTGTTCACTTGCATTTAGCCGAGTCAAAAGCAATGTTGAAAGAAACGCAGAACCAGAGCGAGGTTGCTTTTTTGGATAAACTTGGCTTTTTTGATGGGCACACTCTTGCGGCGCACTGCATAAACCTGTCAAGAAGGGATATGCAGACACTTTATAGGCGTGGAGTTAACGTTGTACATGTTCCAGTGGCTAACATGAAACTCGGTTTAGAAGCAGCAAAGATAAAGGACTTGGCTGGATTGGGCGTTAATGTATGTTTGGGCACAGATGGACCTGCAAGCAACAATACACTTGACATGTTTGAAACAATGAAGTTCGCCGCATTACTTCAGAAGCACACTTATCACGATCCTGCGATTTTTTCAGCTTACGAGGTCTTAAAGATGGCAACAATAAACGGGGCGAAGGCCTTGAGTCTGGCAGATGCTATTGGCTCATTGGAAGTTGGAAAGATGGCTGACATAATCCTAATAGATCTTAATAGGCCACATTTGAAGCCGCTGCATGACATATTTTCAAGCGTTGTTTACTCTGCAAGGGGAGGCGACGTGGACACGGTCATCGTTGACGGGAAGGTTCTGATGAAGAACAGAATTTTGGAAACATTGGACGAAGCAGGCGTGATGAAAAAAGCAGAAAAAGTGGCTTCAGATATACTTTCAAGATAGTTTATAGCGTGCATAGTTAATTTTATCTAGATGCTTATTCATCTTATCTGCTTCAGCGTTGGGTCTAATAATGGCGCCGATAGTTCAAATAGTCAACCTCACAAAGAAGTTTGGAGATTTCACAGCAGTTGACCATCTAAACCTTGAGGTGGAAGAGGGAGAAATTCTCGGAATTTTAGGTCCAAACGGCGCTGGCAAGACGACAACTTTGCTTATGTTGACAACTGTTATTAAGCCTACTGAAGGCACAGCGTTTATTGGTCCTTATGATGTTACACGTGAGCCCGATAAAGCTAGAACATTGATTGGCATGGCTTTTCAGGAGCCAAAGCTTTTATGGGTTGATGCGCCTTGGGATATCCTTAACTGGCATGCTAAGGTTTGCGGTTTGTCTGCTGAGGAGCGCAAGAAGAGGGTGCGCTGGGTTCTTGAAGAACTTGAGCTTTGGAATGAGAGGTTTAAGAGCGTTCATACTTTTTCCGGTGGTATGCGTAAGAGAGTTGAAATAGCGAAAATTTTAATTCAAAGACCAAAAATCGCCATAGCTGATGAACCTACAGCGCAGATAGACATTGTTGGCAAACATAAAATATGGAATATGCTTCGCAATTTAAGCGATGAAGGCTCAACAATACTGCTCGCTACAAACGAGCTTTATGAGGCTGATGTGCTCTCTGACAGGGTTGCCATAATGCATAGGGGTAAACTGCTTGTCTGTGATGAACCAAAGAAGTTGAAGGACAGCATACCCGGCGGTGATGTCGTCGAAATAGCCTTGGATAAAATTGTTCCAAGTGGGGTTATTGAAGAGCTTAAGGCAATCCAGAGGGTCGTAAATGTTCTGGCAATAAAAGAGGACTATCTAAAGATTTACTTGAATAATGCAGAGGAAGTTCTCCCGAAGATAACAGAGTTTTTCATGAAGGCGCATATACCAGTAAAGGCTATTCGCATGAGTGAACCTTCACTTGATGATGTGTTTGCACATTATACTGGTCTAACAATCGAAGAGGCTCAAAGGGAATGATAAGCTTACGCAGAGTTTGGACTGTGGCTGAAAGGGACATAAAGATGTTTCTCCGTTACAAGTTTCTTTTAATAATGCGTGCAATATGGTTTGTAGCGCAAATAGCCCTATTCGGCTTGGTAGTTAATCAAATGTTCAGCACAGATGTCCAGAAGGATGTTGGCGGCAGCTATTTCAACTATTATACTGCGGGAATAATAATAACAATGCTTTATTCGACAGCAGTTTTTATCGGATACGACATTTACGAGGAGGCTGACCACGGCGTTATTGAGTATCTGCTGAGCGTTCCGGTTTCGCGTAAGGAACTCGTCTTAGGAAGGTCTATCGGAGGGGGTTTAAGGAGTTTCCTATACGTAGGCCCGATGATGCTTTTTGTTCTATATTTAATCGGAGTTTCAAGTGTTCTCCAGCTTTTAGCGGCTTTATCATCACTTTTCCTATTCACTTTCGGCGTTGCAGGTTTCAGCATAACGATGGCTGTTAGCATAAAATCCTCGGATAGATTTGACATTCTTATGGGCGTCACTGACGCCCTAATAGTGCGGTTAAGCACAACACTTTATCCTGTTGCTTACATGCCGCAATATTATAAGGGGCTTGCGTCAATAAACCCTTTATCTTTTGCCGCTGACCTTTTTAGGTGGGGTGCTGGACTTGAATCTGCAGCGCTAACTCCACCATTGTTGGCTACCTTTGGAATAGTTGCGTTCTTCTCAGTTTTCACTTTTCTAGGCATTGTCTTGCATGAGCGGAGGCTGGAGGGGGGAGGGTGGCAATAAAGCCAATATTGCATGTTATCCAAAGGGACTTTAGCTACTTCTTCCGATATAAGTGGTGGATTGCCGGAATGTTAAGTATGAACCTCGCAGACCTCTTTATAATGGCAGTTGTCTACACAAATATGGTTAACCCGAACATAACGAAGGAGTACGTATCATACTTCGTATTCTTCGCCCCAGGATTAACGATAACAGCACTTTTTGCAGCAGCCTTCATGATTGGGAGAGAGATAAACATGGAAATCAGAAGGGAAATTTCGCATTATATGTTAAGCCTACCGATAAGACGTTTTGAGTTGGCGCTTGGAAGAGTTTTGGCCGGGGGAATCAGGGGGGCAATTTATATGGCGCCGCTTCTCGCTACAACCCTTGGCATAACCCATATATACACTAGAGTTTTTCCAAACATACTGCAGCTTTTAACCATACTTTTAGCTCTTTTCCTAGTGTCTATTGGAACTTCTGGTTTGAGCATAGCCCTCGCTTTATCAACTACAAGCTTCGAGAAATACATAACAGCGAGAGGCGTTGTGTACTATGTCCTTTTCTTCTGCAGCACAGTTTTTTACCCAATGCCACTTATACAGAGCGCACTTCCACAATTGACGTTAATAGCACAGTATAACCCCCTAAGCTGCGGCGCAGACCTTTCCAGAGCTTTTCTTTTGGGAAACCCGCCGTTTAACCCGCTTATGCTTGTTGACATCTCCTTGTTTGCGTTAGCCTTCGCTTCTCTTGCCACTTTGGCATACATGAAGGTAACACAGAAATGATCATGGTTAGATTTATGAATGTGAATGACATACCTTCTTTCCTTCCACCATGCTGAAGTGCTACTACTTGAAGGTAAAAATTATGAGTGGAGTGGAAGCCATCTTCGAGCCGAAAAGCGTGGTTTTGATAGGTTCAAGTAGGCTGCGCGAAAAGGTCGGAATGAGCTCTCCAGAGCTCTTCAGAAGCGTAACATACAACATGAGGAAGTTTTTCAGAGGCAAAATTCACATAGTGGATGTTGACGGTGAAGGAGCGCATAAAGACATCAAAACGATAGCTGCCACTCCAGAATTGGCAGTTATAATGCTTCCACCAAAAAACTCTTTGGTGCAAGCAGAGAAATGTGCAAAAAATGGCGTAAAGGCGCTTGTAATTATTACTGGCGGATACAAAGACGATCAGCGTCGAAAACTGCTTGAGCTTAAGGAGGAGTATGGCGTAAGAATTTTGGGTCCAAACACGATTATGGGAGTGATAAACACTAAAAATGGTTTAAACACAACCTTCGAAAGGGACGTTATGCCAAAAAGAGGTAAAATCGCCGTTATTTCACAGAGCGGCGGAGTCGGCGCATGCCTTTTAGATTGGGCTTGCTTCTACGATGTTGGCATAAGCAAATTTGCGTTCATGGGAGACAAAATAGATGTTGATGATGTTGACCTGCTTGAATATTTAGGTGAAGATAAAGAAACGACTGTTATATGCCTTTACATGGAAGGAGTGAAAAACGGACGTGCCTTCATAGAAGAAGCCAAAAAAACTGTGAAGAAAAAGCCAATCCTAGTCCTGAAAGGCGGAATAACCGAAGAATCCGCGCATAGAGCTAAATCACATACAGCCTCAATAGCTGGTTCAGATGAAATTTTTAATGCTGCATTAAAAAAGGCTGAAATAATAAGGGTCGAAAACATAGAAGAATTAATGGATGCAGCGGTTGCCCTCGTAAAACAGCCTCCAATGCATGGAGAAAACGTTGCAATAGTAAGTAACGTTGGCGGACCAGCAATACTTGCAGCAGACGCAATCGCAAAAAACGGCTTAAAACTTGCCACTCTATCGGAAAAGACAAAGAAGGAAATTGAGAGACTTTATCCTGGAGTTGACGCCACAAACCCTATTGATATGATAGCAGACGCAAGAGCTGAAAGATACGAGAAAGTTTTAGACTTGGTGCTTGCAGACAAAAATGTTGATGGAGCCCTAGTCATAAATATGCTTAAATCCTGTTTCTTCGAGCCTGAAGATGCGCGGGTAATTCCGAAAATAGCAGCGAAACACCCAAAAAAACCAGTTGTGGATGTTCCAGCAGGAGGAGAAGATTTCGCGTTGGTCTACAAAGTTTTAGGCAAGACAAATGTTCCATTGTATGACTTACCTGAAAAAGCCGCGAAAGCCCTGAAAGTTTTGAGAATCTATGGAAAAACCGCTGAAAAACATTAACTCTATATCCCTAGAGGCGCTAGATTCTATTCGGTTAAGGGATTTACTTTGGGTGAAAAATTGAACCAGCAAGCTGGGCGTTTAAACAACAAAATAGTTGAAAGCCTTCTGAAATTTTGTAGGTGTGCTGCTGGTTCATGCAAGATTATTGCTTTATGCATAATTGGGGACTCATCATCAGCTTTTAAAGCCAAAACGGCTTCACAAGTTTTGCTTATTATCAGAGATTTTAAACCAAGGCTTTTAACATACCTAAATGTTTTTGAAAACAAGAGTTTCATTATTTTTGCTGTTGACCAGTGGGTTTTTGAAAGGGACGTTGATAGAGGATTCCTAGGCGAAGCTTTGGCTGGAGGACTAGTTTTCCCATTTGTGCCAATAATTGGCAAGCCTTATTTGTATAATCAAGAGGTGCAACTAAAGAAACGTCTAATTCGTGAAATTTTGGAAAATATCGTCTTAGATTTTCCAGAGCTCTCCTATGACATTCACATAAAACCAGAATACTTTCTATATGAGGCTCTGCTGGCAAGAGCAAGGCTTTTCCCACTCATAGCGTCAGACACAATCGAATTCATGAATAAAGATGTGAAGAGCGCAAATGTTAACTGCATTCTACAAGGATACTTGGAAGCTTTGAAAGAGTTGGAGAAAGAGAAAATTGTCGCTTTTTCTGGCGGATTCGTCAAGATTTCAGCAGAATTCGTAAATAACGTTAAGAACCGAAAAATTCGTTTTGTAAATCTTTTCCGAACCGCGCAAAAAGCGTTGTTTAACTCTCTGCTTGGAACTTTTCCAAAAATCTTTAGCTTCCTCCTGCAAAACCGAGAGTTGCTTACAGGGTTTAGATTTACCGTAAACTACCCGAGGGATACCTGCTATATTGAGGATCCGCAAGCGTATTTATACATTCCAACAGCCAATGGGCTTGTTTCATTAGCAAGTAGGCTGGACTTGGAGGCCTTTGCTAGGAAAGTCCTTTCCGCCACTGCGGATGTGCCAGTTAAAATTGAGCAGATAGGCGGCGTCTTGAACGATACGTATTTAGTCAGAGTTTCAGCGCACGGAAAGGAGCATAAAATCGTTGCTAAGAGGTTTAAGGACTGGTCGAGTTTCAAGTGGTTTCCGTTAACCTTATGGACTGTTGGAACCAGAACCTTCGCTGTTTTAGGGCGTTCAAGACTTGAAAGGGAATGTGCAATAAACCAGTTTCTACATTCACGCGGGTTCGCCGTTCCAAAACTGCTTCATGTAAATCACAGTGAACGTTTGGTTCTTATGGAGTATGTTGATGGTGAAAGTCTTGAAAAGGCAATAAAGCGTATAGCAGAAGCCAAAACTATAGACGAGGTTAAGGGAGAAATTAAACTGTTAAGGAAAGTTGGAAAAAAGTTTGCTGAAATTCACGCTCTTAACATTGCCTTGGGAGATGCAAAACCAGAAAACATCATTGTCGGAAGAAAAAGCCAGATTTACTTTCTAGATTTTGAGCAAGCAGCAAGAAACGGAGACAAAACATGGGATGTGGCTGAATTCCTCTACTATGCCGGTCATTACTTTTCACCTTTTTCAAAAACTAACATAGCAGAGCTTATGGCTAAGGCTTTTATTGAAGGCTACTTAATTGCTGGGGGAAACGTTGAAGTTGTTAGAAAGGCTGGAAATCCAAAATACACCAAAGTTTTTAGCGTTTTCACGTTTCCACACATAATGCTAACAATATCAGACGTATGCAAAAAGGCTGGTGAACTGAAGGGGTAAACATGGTAAAGCTTAAAACAGCAATAACATTTTATGGCGGGGTAAACGAAATTGGCGGAAACAAAATCCTGATAAGAGATGGAGCAACAAGTGTGCTCTTTGATTTTGGAATGTCATACACTGTTAAAAGACAGTTTTACTCTCCACCGTTTCTATCACCGAGAAGCGAAAAAAGCCTGCGAGAGCTTGGGATTCTGCCAAAAATAGACGGCGCCTACAGGTTTGACGAAAAACCGTGCGCTATCGACGCTGTTTTTATCTCTCACGCTCATATGGACCATTCAGCCTACCTATCTTTCATAAAACGTGAAGTTCCAGTATACTGTGGCGAAACAACAAAAATAATTTTACAAGCGCTTAGCGAAATGCGCAGAGCTGACTTAGAATTTGATGTTGAAGGTATAGAATTTAAAACCTTTAGAACTGGAAGAAAAATCAACATAGGCAATTTGGAGGTTGAACCAGTTCACGTTGACCATTCTATTCCAGGAGCTTATGGCTTCATCATTCACACATCAAATGGAAGCATCGCTTACACTGGCGACTTCAGAACGCACGGCGCAAAAAATCAGATGACAAGAGATTTTGTTAAAAAGGCTAAGGACGTTGAGCCAGTAGCCCTCATCACAGAAGCAACAAACATGACTGGCGCATCTGTTTCTTCTGAGGCTGAGGTGGAGGGCAAGTTGAATACTATTGTTGAGCAAGCAAGCGGTGTTGTCTTGGCAGACTTCGCTTATACGGATGTTGACAGACTTAATTCGTTCCATCGTGTTGCAAAAAATAATGGACGTTGCCTCGCCGTTTCACTCAAGCAAGCCTACCTTATGGAAGCACTCCAAAGGGATAAAGGCTTGAAACTTCCAGATTTAAGGGACGGAAACATTTCGATTTTTCGAAAGTCGAAGAAGACTAGGGACAAGTGGGAAAACGCAATAGTTGAAGAATATCCCGAAAAGGTTAAGAGCGCATCCGAAATTTCGAAGCAGCAATGCAAGGTAGTTTTAGCTTTATCTTTCCACGACTTAGAAGAGCTTGTTGAAATCCAACCAGAAGCCGGAAGCTGTTATGTGCTTTCTTCATCTGAACCCTTCAACGAAGAAATGGAAATAGACTATGAAAGGCTTCTGAACTGGCTTGAACATTATGGCTTACCTCAATATCATGCCCATGTCTCGGGACATATAATGCCAATGCAGTTGAAGGCTATCCTTAAGGAGATTAACGCAAAACAGATATTCCCAGTGCACACTGAAAAGCAAAACCTCTTCGCCAAATTTATGAGAGACCTAAAAGGCAAGGTGGTAGTCGCCGAAAGGGAAAGGGAATACTTAATTTAACAAAAGCTATTTCTAATTGAATAAACTTAATCCTAATGCTATGATAACTATAATCGGCGCTGGCAGAGTTGGAAGCGCAGCAGCGTTCAATATTCTAAGGTACAGAATAAGCGATGTCGTCCTAATAGACATCTATGAAAACATAGCTAAAGGCGAAGCCCTAGACATGATGCAGGCAGCCCCAGCAATAGAGTTTGACGGAAAAATAAAGGGTACAAGTGACTACAGCGAGATGGAAGGTTCCGAGCTTGTCATAATAACTGCTGGAGAGGCTCGTAAACCAGGGATGTCGAGGATTGACTTGATGAATAAAAATGCGAGAATAGTCAAGTCAATAGTGCGGGAAATTGTAAAACACGCGCCAGAATGTAAAATTATGATGGTTACAAACCCCGTTGACATAATGACTTACATCGCCTACAAGGAGTCAGGTTTCGAAAGGAACCGCGTCTTTGGAATGGGCAACATACTTGACACTTTGCGTTTTAGATCCTACATAGCTTCTGAGCTTAATGTTTCAAGGGAGGACGTGCGCGCTTTGGTTATGGGGGAGCATGGCGACTCGATGGTTCCACTTGTCGAGTACGCGTCTGTTTCTGGAATACCAATAACACACTTGTTGAACAAGGAGCAAATCGATAAGATAGTTAGCTTGACGGTTGGCTCCGGCTCTGACGTTATAAAGTTGAAAGGTGCAACAATTTATGCTCCAGCAGCAGTCATCGCAATAATGGCTGACGCTGTTCTTAGAGGTAGAAACCGTGTTATGGGCGTTTCCACATACTTGCAGGGTGAGTATGGCTTTTCAGACGTTGCCATAGGTGTTCCAGTTGTTCTCGGAAGGGATGGTGTTGAAAGGATTTTAGAGCTTGATTTGCAGCCTGAAACGAGAAAACGTCTTGAAGAATCTGTTATGGTTGTGAAGGAAGCCATCAGCAAACTGGAAGACGCCTGAGCTTGCGGTAGGACGCTTTTTGGTTTCTAATTTTAACTTTAAATTCAAAGCTTTAATCATAAGGCTTTGTAGTGCGTGGTGATGCGTAACCTATAAGTCAAAGTATGATTTCTTGCTATTCATGATATAAAATGAAAACTGCACCAAAGCTTGACCACAGAATGCGAACACTATTCCACATTTTAGGCTTAAGCTGCCTAGGGGGCGCAGTATTTCTCCAAATTCTAGTATTCACCGATATACTTCAACACGGGTATTTTGTTGCAATCGAAAAAAATCCAGCGATCTTAATGCTGGAACTAATTCTAACAGCTTTCGCCCTTATTTACTTCATATACATATATCAGTATCTAATGCGAGCAATAAGGTAAATGAATTTTTAAGTTGTAATGATTCAAAAATCATTTCACCGCGGAAAATAACCATAAAATAATAGAAAACTTTTAAATAGCTTCACACTGGCAAAAACTTACATTGGTTCTATTGAGGTAAAGAACATGAGAAAAATTAAACTTATAAGCTTGGTGTGGTGCATTTCTCTATCAATTTTTCTGCTTACAGGATCAAGCGCACAAGAAGTAAAAGCACAAAGTTCAGCAATTACAACAAGCTCTCTTTATCTACCTGAAATATACATTCAAGTCAATGCCACTGCTGAGACCTTGCCAGGTCAAAATATTACAGTAAGTTTGAGCCTATCTAAAACTGATCCTAAAAAGACAGTAGAGATAGAACATCTCAATATAAGCATTTACGGCTTTCTTTATGGTAAAGAGAAAATTTTGATCGTCAACATGACTGATACTAATGTATCACTTTCTGGTGAATACAACCGCACGCTTCCCGTAGAAATACCTGAAAATGTTTGGGGTGTAGCGCAATGTGAAATTGCTTTGACATATAACGTCACATATGAATATCCTGGAACGCCTACAATAATAATAAAAATGCCTTATGAAGATCTAAAAGCAAGCTTTGATATAACTTATGTTGAAAATGTTTACTTAATAAATTTAGAGAAAGAGCTTGCAAGTCTAAACGACACAGTTACAAGCTTAAACAACACGTTTCTTGAAAGTTTTAACATGACGTTATCACAAGAAAACATTGAGAAGCTGAATCAAACATACTGGGAATACGTGCAAAAATACAACGAGTTGCAGGGAAGTTCTAATGAATTAACGAACTTACGCAATGTTTCTGTAATTCTCGGTATAACAACGATCATTTTGTTAGCTTCAACTGTTTACCTGCTTTTACGTAAACCCAGAGAATACTAACAATATCCCTCATTTTTTGTGTAGGTTTTTGGCTGCGATAAACGTTAGGCCTTTCTCTGTTAGGGCTCTCGCCGTTCTGTTTACGGCATCATGCTTGTCCAAATAGTTTTGCAGAAGCTTTGGCATTAGCCCCTGCGCAATTATGTCTTTCTTTGGCATAAAATAGTCAAGTATATCTGATGGGTGTTCTCTATTTCTGTCAATTTCTGGGATTCCGCCTTCATGCTTGGCGCTTATGTTTTTAACGTGATCTGCTATTTCTAAAAGTTCGTTTAGCCTATCGTAAGGTTGCCTAACAATGTTCTTTTGTGTTTCAACAATGTGGTGTTCTATGCGTACAATATCTTCAAGTCCGAAGACCTTTCTCATGTAAGCTGAAAGTTCAATTGTTTTGTTATTTACAGAGTTTGAGAGATTAAAGCCAATAAGCGGTGTTGTGCCGTCCTTTCTACTAAAGAGCTTTGCAGTCATCAGCGTCCAGAAGATAAAGTAAGGATTATCGTTGCCCACATAAACCGAAATTTTAAATTCAATGTCAACGCCAAGCTTGTACAACCAATACCCAAGCATGATTGTTCCAGCGTTCACATTCAAGACTTGCTGGACACCATACTCCGTGTAATAATAAAGGTATTCGTCAACCCATTTTAGGGCATACTCATTAGGCACGCCTACGCCGCCAAAATATCCTGTAATTGTTTCCGCTCCGCCTAAATGCACATTTATAGGCTTTCCATCCGGACCGAGCATAGTGCCCTTTGTATCCAATGTTTGAACATAGGAGGCGCCTATAATCTGCATGGCAGCGGCGAAAGCGAGAATATCATCATCCTCAACCTGCTCCTTCATGTTTCGAACACGAATGTAACGTGCTGGCATCAGTTCGCCCTTCTCTATGGAACGCTTAGCCTCCTCGATAATCCACGGGAAAAAGTTGCAGGCGCTAATTTCAAGCGTGACGGCAAAAGCATCATTAAACTTTATAGAATCAGCCTTTTCACCCAAAATTTTTCTGCGATATTCTGGTATGCTAATAAATGCTCCTTTGTCTCGTTGTTTAATTAGCCACTCCAAATCTTTAACGAACGGCGACTTCTTCTTTTCAAGCCGCGCCATAAGGCTTTCGAATTTCCGTGACTCTCTAGCTTTACGATTAATTTCTTCAACACCCCCGTACTTTTCGATGATTTCAAGCAAACCGTTTGTAAGCGGGTTATCCTCTTCCAGCAGGAAATCGTTAACAACTTTCAAGTTGTCCTCACTTATCTCCAATTTTTCTCTGATTTTCTTCAAACGTGAACCCCTCAATAATGGTTTGTATTCAGATTTCTGAAAATTTAAGCATTTTCAACATTTCATGTATCCATTTTGAGAACAGGCATCCAAAGCTTATATTATATAAAAACATGAATTAGGATGGAATGGTGAATTGCATGTTTAAGCCTGAGGGAATTATGCCTGCTTTGGTTACGCCTTTCACGGATGATGGAGTGGCTGTTGACGAGGAAAGATTGCGCGTGCTGGTTAACCGCTGTATTGAGTTGGGTGTTCACGGTGTTGTTCCTTGTGGAACTACTGGCGAATTTGTTAACATGACAACCGAAGAGAAAAAGCGCGTCATAAAAGTTGTTGTTGACGAGGTTAATGGGCGCGTTCCCGTGATTGCTGGAACTGGGGCAAGCGGAACTGACCAAGCTTTGGAGATGACAAAATACGCAAAGGATGTCGGCGCTGACGCTGTCCTGATCGTCACCCCATTTTATCTTAAACCAGCTGACCGTGGAATTTACGAGCATTACGACACAATAGCAAGTAAGGTTGACATGCCCATAATCCTCTACAACATCCCCCAGTGCACAGGTTTGCCGCTGCCTTGGCAGATGGTTGAGGATTTGGCGCAAATACCAAACATTGTGGGCTTAAAAGACAGCAGCGGACAACTAAGCTTCATTTTAGCAGTTCTGGAGAAAGTTAGGGATAAAATTAACGTTTTGTGTGGACATGACGAGGTTGTTGTTGCAGCGTTAGCCGCGGGATGCAGCGGCGCCATACTTGCAAGCGCCAACGTGATACCAGACATTTGGGTGCAAATGTACAATCACATTAAAAATGGCGAATTGCAAAAGGCAAGAGAACTTCAATATAAAGTGCAGAAAATTGCGCGTATAATTGCTGGAAGCGGCGCGGTGGGTGCAAAAGAAGCACTAAACATGATGAAGATCAAGGTTGGACCAGTTCGAAAACCGCTTAGCGTTGGAGGCGAATTAACTTACGAGGCAAGAGAGGAGCTACGATTAGACCTTGAGAAGATAGGTAAAATAAAGCCTAAAATGGTAACATTTGAAATTGCCGAAAAGCCTATAGAAGAACGCTTTATGGCGATAAATATAACTCCTGAAATAATCAAAGACTTCAAGCTGCGCGTCGGCGAAGCTTTAGCTGGAAGCGGCGCAGAAGTGGCGCACATAGACCTAATAATAGGAAGAAGCGACGGGCCTGTGGGCGAAGCCTTCGCAAAGGCAAAAGCAGCACCAACGCCTGGACACGAGCCTCTATTAGCCATTTTAGAGCCAAATTTAACTGTTAAGCCTATAACCCTCATTGTTCCAACAGTTACTATTACAAGTATGCGTCAAGCAAGTATGGTTTATGGTCCAGCCCAAACGGCGGTGGCAAAAGCGGTAATTGACAGCGTCGCAGACGGGACAATCCCAAGGGAGGCTGCTGAAGACTTGATCATTATCGCAAACGTGTTTGTGCATCCGACAGCAGTTGACAGACAACGCGTTTACATAAACAATTATAAGGCTATGCGCCACGCAATACGAAAGGCAATAGAGGGCAGACCAAGCATCGACGAGTTAATAGAGAATAAAGAACGTTCAAAGCATCCATTCAAATACACGCCATAGTGGGCGAAATTGGTAAACCAGAAAATAAGCGAAGGAGACTATGTACTTCTTTACCTCACCCAGCGGAAAACCTACTTGGTTAAAGCTGAAGCTGGCAAGACATTCCACACGCATAAAGGCTTTATAAAATTCGATGACTTAATTGGGAAAGAGTACGGCTCAAAGTTTCTGAGCAACACTGGCGTTGAATTTGTAGCCTTAAAGCCTCTTCTACGCGATTTCATCATGAAGTCGGCTAGGCAAACGCAGATTACATATCCAAAGGATATAGCCCTAATAATAATGTTTAGTGGAATAGGTCCTGGAAGTCATGTTGTCGAGGCTGGAACTGGAACTGGAGCGTTGACAATAGCCCTAGCTCATTATGTTAAGCCTAACGGTAGGGTTTACAGCTACGAGATAAGAGCGGAATTTCTTAAAACAGCTGAGAAGAATCTTCGAAGGGCTGGCTTAGCTGACTTTGTAGAACTCAAGAATAAGGATATTACTGAGGGCATAGATGAAAGTGACATTGACGCTGTTGTGCTTGATCTAGCGACGCCTTGGCTTGTAATCCCCTACGCCTACAGAGTTTTGAAGCCTTGCGGAACAATTGTCTCCTTCAGTCCAACGATAGATCAAGTTGTAAAAACAGCTGAGGCTTTAAAGGAAAATGCCTTCGTAGATGCGGAAACTGTCGAGTGCTTGATGCGTGGGATGCAAGTTGAGAGGGGTAAAACGCGTCCCCAAACTTTGATGACTGGCCATACTGGTTATGTGACATTTGCAAGGAAAATAGTCAAATAAAATTTGGGTGTTAAGCAAGATCACTTTTCTAAAAGCCCTCGGCGATGAGGCAACTTTGCACCCTTTCTTTAAGGATAATTTTCATTAGCAGCAATGCAGAGTTGCAAACACTTGACAAGTTTTTCGTTTAACGTTGCGCAACAAACCTCTAGGTGGTCGACTTACTCTGCTTTTTCCCTCTTTATTTTTACATTAAGTACATCTATTAACGTTGCAATTTTGTAAACAGCGTAAGCCAAAAGAATTGTCACAGCTATCTCGGCGAAATCTCCAATCATTTTAACCAGTTCACTTAGGGTCACGACGATTTTCCTCCTTACGCTTTAATATTTAGTTCTTTAATTTCGCTTAGGTCTAACAGTGAATTTATTTTGACCTTTCCTTCCGAGATTGTGTAGAGAAAGTCACCAACATACAGTGCACGTGTGATGTAATACATGCTGTCCATAACTTTGCCATTTTCGATATGTGTTACTGTTCCTTGCAGCACAATTTTTTCTTCGATCTCTAAAGATACTGTGAACACATATGCGCCTTGCCAAACTGGTTCGCCGCACACATACGGTGGAACACCATCCGGATATGTGCTTTCGTTTACATCTGCAACAAGCACTGGTATAACGAGAAGACCCCTTTCCTTGTCAAACAAGAACGCCTTGTGATCTCTTAAAACTGGCGAGTCTGTCCCCCTTTCACCTATGATAAACTTTGCAATTTCTTTCGGGTCGCTAACATTGCTAACGTCAAAAAGCGATATCTTAATTCCCTGATACCATGAAAATTCACCTTCCTCCGCTGGAATTGTTTCTTTACCAACGCCTATTACGTGATTTTCATCGTAGGGGTGGAGATAATCAGAATAGCCGCTTATCTTTAGCGTGCCAAGAACCTTCGGGTCATATGGATTAGTTAAGTCTATTACAAAGAAGGGATCAACTTTCCTGAAAGTTACAAGATAGCAGATGTTCCCCATAAAGCGTGCTGAGTGAATCTGTTCTTTAGGAGCGATATTTTCCAAACTGCTGACCATTTCCAAATCCATGTTTAAAACGTAAAGGCTGTTCTGTCCAGCATAGGACGTGGCGATTCTGAAGTAACCATTGTATTCATCCATAGAGAACTGGTTAAGAACAACTCCTGGAACTTGCCCATCAGCAGCGTAGACTATTTCATTCTCTTGTATTTGGATTCTATGCAAATACGTCTTGTCATTCGACGTTATCGCTAGGTAAACATTGTCTAATGAAACGTATATGCTTGTTGTTGCACCTAGAAGCATTGGCCCATATGTTGGCTCTTGTCCCTCATCGTGTATGTTCATGGCGACTATGGTTGTAAAGAAATATGCATAATCAGGTATGTGTGAGTAATAAATTTCAGTTGCTGATATTTCTTTCCATTCGCCGTCAAAGCAGATTTTTGGGAGTTCAACCTCACCATTGACTATTTGAGCACTCCGCATAATAAGCACGTAGACGTAGTCGCCTATCATTCTAGAATTAAGGTATTGCCCATCAACAGCAACCTCTCTTTTAAGCGTTGGAGATTCTTTGCACGAGATATCATATACTTGAATGAAAGTTTTCGCATTATCACAGCATCCATCTTGGTAGAAAATTACAAGCCTATCTTCACTTATGAAAAGTTGCTTCAATGTGCTGTTCACAACCATTCTGGACGAAACTACAGCCTCTTCAGGTGGATAAGCCTTCACGATAACAACGTTTTGCCCTGAAATTATGTAGAGATATGCCCCATCCGTTTTGACGATGTCTGCTTCATCCACACCTTCAACTTGTATATTAGTCTTCGAATAGCCAAAACCTCCCATGCTTGCAAGCTTGGCATTGTCTAAAATGCGAAGAGCATAATCATAAGGTTGAAGATAAGGATGTTGCGTTTCCGACTTCTGCAGGAAATCTTTAAGCTCATCATAAGATTTAAACTTG
>JBMFKI010000015.1:0-41411 GCA_049972525.1 Bathyarchaeia archaeon | reverse complement strand
GTTTGGCCTCATACAAAGTTTAGCGATCATAACCATTGCTTCCTCCTTAGTTTCAGCTGCAACGAACAAATGCTCTGGAACTGGGCCAACGTAAACGCGTTCTCCTGTGCGAGCATCATAAACATACCAGTCTTCCTCGCGGTCAGCCCTTCCTAGGAGCATACGCCTATACTTTGTGCCGTGAGGGCCGACTATTACTGGAACGCCTAGACGCCAGAAACCGCTTGCAATTGAAGCTGCCTTTTGCGACATTGCACCCCATGCAACTCCTACAGCGCCAACCCTGTTGAGGACATAATCAGCAATCTCCGCATAGTTAGCGCGTAAACTTCTTTTGGCGAATATGCTTGCTATTTTAATGGCTGCTCCAGCTATATGCGGGTTTGAAACACATGATCCAACGTTTAGTAAGCCTCCAGCATCAAACGCACCTGAGAAAATTTCGTACGGAGTTTTTCCCTCTTCATCTTTATACATGCCGGCTGACATGGCGGCACATCCAGAGGTGACCACTATGTAGCGCCTTTTGGCGAATTCCATGGCCATTTCCGCTATTTCCTTTCCGCCGTTAGGGTAGTTGGCGCATCCTACGAGGGCTACTACTCCTGGGATTTCCCCAAGAACTATGGGTCCGCCAACATTCCTAATTTCAACATCTTGTATTGCTCCCCTTCCAGCCCGCACCTTAAACTTTTCTTCCTTAAACTTCTTATCTGATGCTTTCACAATGAAGCTGTGTATTGGCAAGTCTTCTGGACAGGCTCCTTCGCAGCGGGCACATCCTACACAAAGCTCGTAAAGCTCTGCCAGCTTAGCCAAATTTCCTCTTGCAGCTTCACTCATAGCTTCTGGAATTGGCAAGTCGTTGGGGCAAGCGCGTCTACATTCATTGCATTTTCTACACTTCCCAGCGCCTTTAATCACATCTTCCGCATCTGGGATAACCTTGAACTTTTTCCTATGAGGAGCAACTTTTAAGGCTGTTCTCACAGCTACCTCACCCACTTTCAGAGGATCCAGTATAAGTGCACCTGGCGTCTTACCGCTTACAAGGTCTTCAACAATTTTATCCGGCGGATCCTTCGTCCTATCTGGAAGCCCTAAACAGTTTTTCTCACTTGAAGCTATTACTGGAGCCTTAATCTTCTGTGCTTCAACCAAGGAGTCTGCCCGAATACACTGCTCGTCAACAACGATGACGTCTGCGATGCCGCTCCTTATGAAGCGTAGCTGCCATGAAATGGGTCCAATTATCTTAGCATTAGGATTATACCTTGCTACGTCGTGAGCTGTGCAGCATATCCCGCAAACTTCAACATCACCGAATAAGCCATTTGCCTCAAGATAATCTACAATTTCAACAGCTGGAGGAACATTATGCCCTATAACAAGTATAACCGGTTTAGATGAGTCCACAACTCCTAGGCCTAACTCTACAAGGGGCGCTTCTGGGTCAGCCTTTGGAAAACCGTAAGCGGCTATTTGGGCTATGTCTGCAACTTCCATTCCAACCTGATCTATCATACCTGTATGAAATACCTTTGACTCAAAATCGATGTTGCTGCTCTCTTGTCCAGTATGAACTGCTGATAAAAGATGGGTAACCTGAGTTTCCAAATAGTCTAAAACATCTTCTAAGTCTCCAAGCGTTTTCGGTCTGATGCCACACACTAGACGCGTAACAGGGGCCTCAACTTCAACGTTTAAGCCGCCAACATCGATTGGATGATTTCTCCCAAACTTGTCGATTAAATGTTCAACTAAATGTCTTGCGTGTCCTATGTGAGTTGCAGCTCCAATGCAGCATGCAAGTAAGACTATCCGTGACTGTTGAGCTGGCATGTCTATCCCGCAAGCTCCACGCTTGTCACCTGTTAAGTCGCACTTTCCAAAAGTGCACAGACAGCAAACATCGCAGAAAGGCAGGTAGAACGGCTTATAGCGCTGCAGAAGCGTTAGATCCCAATCTCTTAAGGCTGTGATTGATGGGAACGGCGTGGGACCAACAGGTTCTTCCCAGGTTTCTTCAAAAATTCTTCCAATTGATATTTCAAGGTTTTTTAAAGTGGCAAAATCGGATTTTAACTCGCCTATTTTTATACGTGTAGCTTTCTTTGACATTAACACACCTCTTAACAACTTTTAAACATTTAGCGCAAGTCGCATATTAATTTCTACCTTCAGATTGCTTTTTGCGCTCTAAAAACTGTTCAATCTTTTGGACGACCTCCATAAAGGCTTTAGACGCTGGCGAATCTGCGTGCTCAACAATAAAGGGTTTACCCTTATCGGCATCTTCACAAATTTTCTGGTCTATTGGTATGCTTCCAAGAAAGGGTATTGACAGCTCCTCTGCTATTTTCTTTCCGCCGCCGGACTGAAATATGTCAACCTTTGCCCCGCAGTTTGGACAAACAAACCCGCTCATGTTTTCTATGACGCCTACAATTGGCATCCCAAGCCTCCTAGCAAATGTAACTGCCTTCTTAACGACTATCTGTGAAACCTCCGACGGAATAGTTACGATAACAACACCATCCATTTCCGGCAAGAGCTGCGCGACACTTAAGGGTTCATCACCGGTCCCAGGAGGTAAATCGATAAGCAAAAAGTCAAGTTCTCCCCAAACAATGTCTGATAGGAACTGGCGTATCGCCGTCATCTTCAATGGTCCACGCCAAATAACAGGTGAATTCTCATCTGGCAAAAGAAAATCCATAGAGATAACCTTGATTCCTAAGGGACCAAAGGCTGGAAAAATTCCTGGAGGACCAGCTTGAAGCCTTTGGCCAGTTAGTCCCAACATTTTTGGCACGCTTGGACCATGAATGTCCGCGTCTAAAACACCAACTTTATTGGCATGTCCATGCATCGCAAGAGCTATGGCGAGGTTTACCGTGACTGTGCTTTTGCCTACTCCGCCTTTACCGCTTATAACGGCAACTTTATGCTTTACCTTTTCCATCCTAGCCCTAACCTTTTGCTCTTGCTCTTGAATTTGCCTTCTCCGTTCATCGATCTCCTCGGTCCTTTCACTCATATGACTCACTGCTGATTTAGAGATAGTTTGTTAGATAAACTCTATTAAATAGTTTATGTTTAGAAAATAAACGAAGTGAGAATCAATGGATGATGCTGACAGAAAAATAATATCAAAGCTGCAACTGGATGGTAGAGCAACTCTAAAAGAAATAGCGCAACAAGTTGGATTTACGGGAATGGGAGTTAAGAAAAGGCTACAGAAACTTATAAGCCGAGGCGCAATCCAAGTTTCAGCTTCAATAAACCCCTTTTCCTTTAAACTTTTTCCCGCTATAGTTCTAATGGAAATGGAAAGCGCAGAAGCTATGCAAAATCTACTGGAACGATTCAAAGATTGCCCAAGAGTGGTGCACATCTTCAAAACCATCGGAGGGTACAATCTTATAGCCCTCGTCATCGCAGAAGACCAAGATACCCTTGAAAGCATATCATTTGAAAAGTGCTCACTAAGAAGTAGCGCGGGTATACGCAGATCAGAATTCTACACGATAGGCGAAATACACTTTTCGCCTTTCCTCCCAGTGAGGGAGTATCTCACGCATAAGGATAGGGATACTGCACCATGTAATGTTGACTGCAGACCGTGCACACGATACGTCAACGGAAAGTGTGTTGGATGCCCCACAACAAACCATTATAGGGGAACTCTTTAATAGGAGAATCAAAATGACTGGAAAAATAGAAAGTATTCATAATCAAAGCCTTGACTTTCAAGAAGCTGAAAGTGCAGAAATAATAAGCTTAATGGACAACTCGGTTGATTACCTCTCAACAATTCAAAAAGATGAAGTCAAGAACGTTAGGGAATGGACAGGGAAACATTCAGTTATGCCAGTGGCTGAACATGGATTTTCAATGCTTATCCGCGTTTTCGGCGGCGGTAAATCGCATAGCATATTATTCGATACGGGAAGTAGCCCCAACGGTGTATTAATAAATACAAAGAGGATGAGATTAAACCTAGCGGAAATCGAATGCATAGTTCTTTCTCACGGGCATTATGACCATTTTGGCGGACTACCAGCTATAGTTAAAGCCATAAATAAGGATAAATTGCCCGTCATTGTGCATGAAGACATGTTTAAAACTAGAGGTGTAGCCAACACTGATGGAACCATAAGAAAATACCCCGCGTTTCCAGCGGAAGAAAGGGTTAAGCCGGCCAGATACGTCAGAACCAAGCAACCACACCTAATAGCGGATAACCTCATACTTGTCACAGGTGAAATTCAGAGGATAACGAGTTTCGAAAAAGGATACTCTCAACATAGAGCCTTCATAGATGGCAAGTGGCAGCCTGACCCTTGGATATTAGACGACCGTGCACTCATAATCAATGTCAAAAATAAAGGCTTGATTGTTATTTCTGGGTGTGCCCACGCCGGCATAATAAACACGATACTTTACACGCAGCAGCTAACAAAAGTAAAAAACATTTACGCCATATTAGGCGGATTTCACCTAGCAGGAAAAGAAAACGAGCAGCGTATAAACCAAACGGTAAAAGCGCTAGAAAGAATAAACCCTAAACTAGTAGTGCCTTCACATTGCACAGGATGGCGGGCAAAATGCAAAATAGCCAAAGTGATGCCAAAAGCCTTTGTCTGGAACAGCGTCGGAAACCTCTACACACTTTAAAGTGCAGTCAGAAAGCGCATACGCGTAGAAAAAGTTGAAGGGAGAAGAGAAAAAGAAAGAGGGAGTTTGTCTAACTTTGCTTCTCTTCTTTCTTTTCTTCCTTTTTCTCCTCTTTCTTCTTCTTGGGCATGATTATTCACCAAAAGTTGTTCGGAAAAAGCGGCGATATAAAGTTTTTCTCGTTGCTGTTCAGAAAAATTGAAGTAATTTGTGGACAAAAAGTCAGTTGTATTGAGACGCAAAAAGGATCCGCTTCGCATCCATGTAGAGTTCCAATTTTAATGTTGACATTTAGTAAATGTTTAATTCCCAATCTGCGTGTTGTATGGATTGGTGTAAGTTTATGAGTTCATCGTTGAGTGATTCGATAAAACGGACTTGCAGCGTGCTTAGGAATGGCGCTGAGAGGCAGGTTTTGGATTACGAGCAACGTTTCTCCTACTTGAAGAATCTTTACGGTGAACTGCTTCTTAATCTTGTTAAAATGGATTTTGACTTCGGAGAAGCCTATAAAACCGCGAAGGATTTCTTTGGAGCTTCAACCGTTCAGTTTGCTGGTATAGATGGCACAATGTATTCTAAGCCGCTATTTGATCTTGTGATTTTCTTTGGAGGCGCTTATGCTTCGACTGGTTCCATAACCTTCTTTGAGGGGGGCAAGCCCGAGGTTAGGTTTAACGAGAAAACAATTAAGGAGGGGGCTGGCATTTCAAGTGTTGTTCCAGTTTATGTTAACGAGGTTCCGGAAATTGACCAGACTTTTTTTGATTCCCGCCAGCCTGAAGAGATTAGTTTAGGTAAGCCGCTTATGGATGAGGCGATAATAAGTAATGCCACAATTGCAAATTGGATAATGACCTTTGCTGAGTATTATCTTGCCTACAAGTTCGCCGCAGACCCTGAAAGGAATGTTCGCATAATCTTTTTGGATAGAAGCCTATCAATCGAGAGGGCGAGTTTACTCTATGACACTTCGAAGCGTGAACTTTGGAAAGCCAAAAGCAGCATAATCGGCTACAGAATTGACGGTGAAACCATCGACATTAACGATTTGGCAGTTGCGAGGCATCATGTTTACAACGATACCTTGGGGCTTCCCCCACCAAGAGCAGATTATCTGCGTCATGCGATTATTGAGCTGCTTAAGAGGAAAGGCGCCTTAACAGCGAAGCAGATAATGGCGGAGCTCGGCGTAAAGGATGAGAAGCGCATTAGGAGGGTTGAGCTTTCACTGAAAAATTTGGTTAAATACGACATTTTAAGCGAGAAGAACGCCATTTACAGCTTAAACTCGAAGTATGTGACAACTTGGGAGCGCGTGAGGAAGCTTGTTACAAGTTTGGGCGACCGCTTCTTTTTCACGGAGAAATCTGAAACTGCAAATCTAATGAAGATTGTGAAGGATGGAAAAGAGCATTGGCTCACAACGCTTGACATTGCCTTCTTAACGCTTTTCACCTTACACATGCTTATGGATGAATGCTGGAAAAAGAAAATTTTGCTTGTAGGCATAACTAAGGATACTGCCGCAAGAGACTTCAAGAGGCAGCTAATACCAATAATGCACAATGAAGGCTTATTAAAGAAGACAATTCCACAAGAGGAGTTTGAAAAACTGCCAAACACAGACCGCATGATACTCCAGTCAGTAAGCATATTCAACGCGGATGAAATTAAGCCGCCGTGGAGCCTAATTGAGTATGACTCAGCCTTTAGGACGCTTGTTCCAGACAAGAAAAACCGAAGGGGACATGTTTCTGGCGCCATCGAAAACAAGATAGGTTTGGAAAAGACATTTCTGAAAACTTATGTGCAGCTAAGCCAAGCGAAAACGGATAAGCTGCTACGTAGCAATGTGCTGCTTGTTGACCGTCTGGTTTATCCAGAATACGATTACAAGCCAGAAAACGTTGTGGAGTTCTGGAACGAGTTAAGCGATGGAACAAAAGAGCCTCTTGAAGTCATCCTCTTCGTGGATAAGGATGTCCCCAATCCTCTGCAAAACCTGTTAATGACCGTGCTTGTATCTATGACGCCGTCAAGCATACCAGAAGCCTTTGGACACAATAAGCCGCTATTCATCGCTGATAAGGTTGCAAAGTGGAACTACAGCCAATTCAAATGCATCGTTGACACAACAGCCAGCTGGATACTCAATAACCATAAATTGAGAAAATTCATATTCTACATGAGCACATTTAGGGAGAGGAGAGCCACAATTGAAGCGGCAAGAAGAGAACAAGTTTAACGGCTTCTGCTTCACGGACTTTGACGGAAGGTTCCACGCGAGACTGGCAGCCGTCATACCAAGATACTTCAGCGGAGCGGAAGAAACAAAACTTTCAGGTACAAGCGCGCGTTACCAGTGTCGCGTAAAGGTTGAATATCAAAAGGATTTGATGGGACTCCTGGAAGAGGGCATGTTACTAGCAGTTAAAAACTTTAAACAGACAGGGCAGGGAAGCGAGAGATTTACGCTTATGGAAATTAGCCGAGTTTGGCCTGAACATTTCGGTTTGCGTGGCCTGTCTGATCATGGCTACTACCCCATGCAGTTTGAGATTATTGAGCAGTCTGAGGAGGATTGGCAGACTGACGATAAGTCTACTATGATGATTCAGATAGACGCCATCCCGATAAATTACGACTTGATTGTAAACAGCGAATGTGAATTTGAGTTTGTTAAGGGCTTCTCCTACCCCGTTGTTGGCAGCCCGGTTTACATTTTAAATGGTGACATGATAAATCGGATGTACAACCAAAAAATAGCTAAAGGCTTCGGCATTGACACCTCAAAAACGGTTGAAGATGCAAGGGCAGATCCGAGACTTGGACTTATTAAAATGTTTCAGGCAAGCAAAACAGCCATCCCGATATACGTGGACTTTGAAAAGCTCATACGCTATCATTTCGGTGTTTTCGCATTCACTGGCGGCGGAAAAAGTAATCTCATGTCAAACATCTTAAGGCGCATCCTGCTGCACACGGAAAACACAAAAGTTCTAATTTTTGACATAAGCTGCGAATACGTTTTCCTACTACTTGACTTACTTGCCGATCCGAGTTTCCAGGCGAAGGTAATAATGGAAAACAGAATAGACTCTCTAGAGCAGTTTTTCAACTCTGTTGTAAAGCCAAGAGAGTATGAAACAGACGAAAGGATAAAGGCTGGATTGAAGTGCATAATGGAACAGGAAAAACTTGCCTACTACAAGAGACCGAGACAAAAGATTCCAACATACAGCCAGTTCATCGAAGAGTTAATGGACCAGAGAAAGGGCGCAACTGAAAAGCCAAACTACTTAAATGCGATTGAGGAGATTCATGATGCAATTTTGGATTACATGGAGAAAAATGGGATACTTGAGAACCAGGAAGTAAACGAGGATTTCATAAGGCACATTGATGGAATAGCAAAAGCAAAAGTTGAGGAGTTCAAAGTTCACGAAAAAAGTGGGCTTTACGCATGGGCAACTACAAGGGACATGCTTCTAGATAGGATGAAGAGGAGAAGAGAGAAGGAAACTGATTCAAGCGGGTTAACGGCTGAAAAGATTAGGGAATTGCTAGAAGATAAGGCGACGAGGCTTGTCTGCATCTCAATAGCAGATCCTTTAACGATAAAGGATTTGGTTCTAACCCTAACGCAAGACTTACTTGTAAGGAGAAAACGCAGATTTCAGGTTAAACCCTACATACTGCTAGTCTTCGATGAGGCGCAGGAGTTTATTCCAAGCGGCGGCGCTGGGATGGATGCTAAATGTTCGGTTCATGTGGAGACGCTGCTTAGGCAGGGACGAAAATACGGTATAGGCGTGTGTATAGCAACGCAGCGTATAGCTTACCTAAATACTAATGCCCTTCAGCAGCTGCACACATATTTCGTTGGCACGTTGCCAAGACCATACGATAGAAGCCTTGTAAGCGACACCTTTATGATAGACAAAAGCATTTTGGAGAAAACTTTGGAGTTTGCGCCTGGCGAGTGGCTTCTCTCAAGTTACATAGCTACTGGTATTGAGAATGTGCCGATATTCATAAAGGCAGACAACGCAGAAAATGAGGTAGAAAAGTTCCTTATGACGAATGCTTGAATGTACATTTCACGTCCTTATTGACAGATATGTCTTGTAGGGTTTGAGTCCCACTTTTGAGTATGCGCGTACTGCTGGAGTGTTATCTGCTATAACGTGAATTAGCGGTGCTTGCATCTCAACCTTCTCAAGGTTAACATATCCAAGTAGCTTTTGAACGGCTTTTCGGCTGCCTCTAAACTGGACTATGTAATCAGTATAAGCTAGAAGAGAGCCTAGAACTCTGTTCCCTTCAACTGCCAAGAATATCTTTGTCTGCTTCTTGCGTTGGGTCCAATCAAGTATGAAGAAGTAGTAATCTATCGGGTCGCGGTTAACATGATTCCAGAATAGCTTTTCATAGTTGCCAGTTATGGAAACAATTTTCATGGTGTAATCTCCAAGCAGATGGCAAATGTTTAAAAAATAAGTAGGGGTTTTAAGTGTTTACGTCGCCTTGGCTGCTGGCTGCGTTATTCCGCATTTTTTAAGCAGTTTTTGCCATCTCTCATCTGTTATCCGCTGTATCTCTTCAAGCATTTTCTCATATTTCGGCGTGAAAAGATGCCTAAAGCGTCCCTGCATTTGCAAATATTCCTTAACGGGTTTCTTCTTTTCAGGGCTGAGGGCTAACACCCTACTCGGTGTTGAAAGCTGATACTCGCCGTCCACTGCCTCCCACAGTGGGAAAACGCATGTTTCAACAGCTAAACGCGAAAGCTCTATTGATTTGGCTTGGTCGCTTCGCCACCCTCTTGGGCATGGCGCAAAAACATGCAAGAATGCTGGTCCGTCGACCTCTAGGCCTCTCCTCGCTTTTGTTATTAGGTCACGCCAATAATATGGCGATGCTGTTGCCACGTATGGCATTTCATGAGCAACCATGATGTCAGCTATGGGTTTTTTACGTTCAAGTTTTCCCGGTAACACTGTGCCAGCTGGTGATGTTGTTGTTGATGCGCCTAGTGGTGTTCCTCCGCTTCTTTGAATGCCCGTGTTCATGTACGCTTCATTGTCATAGAGTACAAACAAGAAGTCGTGTCCCCTCTCAACAGCTCCAGAAAGTGCTTGTATGCCAATATCGTATGTTCCACCATCTCCAGCAAGCGCAATCACGTCCACGTGGTCGTATTTTATGCGTCCCTTCTTTTTGAGAATTTTTATTGCAGCTTCAATTCCAGAGGCGTTTGCAGCGGCGTTTTCAAATGCTGTGTGGAGCCATGGTATAGCCCATGAAGTGTACGGGTATATTGTTGAGACAACTTCCATACATCCAGTAGCGTTCGTCACTATCGTTGGTCCTCTAACAGCCTTCATAATGAGCCTTAAAACTGTTGCTGGTCCACATCCAGCACACGCCCTATGCCCAGACATGAACAGGTCCGGTTTTTCAGCGATGTCTTTTGCGGTGAACTTCCATTCTGTAAACATTTCCATCTTCGCCTCCATTCTACTCTCTTAATCCGACGTAATTCACGAGGTTTCCAATCTGCCCTTTCTCGAGTATTTGCTGCAAGTCGCTGTAGATTCCATGTATCTGCACCATGTTTGTGTCTCTTCCGCCAAGCCCGTAAATGTAATTCACTATGTAGGGACGGTTTGGAGAATCGTAAAGCGCGTGGCGAATTTCTTGGAAGACTGGTCCTCCGTTAGCCCCAAAGCTCATGCTTCTATCCATAACTGCAACTGCCTTTACATTTTCAAGCGCTTTTACTATGCCTTCAACTGGAAACGGCCTAAAAGTGCGCATTCTAAGCAGCCCAGCTTTCACGCCTTCCGCCCTAAGCTCGTCAACAACGCTTTTGACTGTTCCGGCTGTTGATCCTAGGCAAACTATCACCATTTCAGCGTCATCAATGTGGTATGGGTCAAGCAGTCCGTTGCCGTATTTTCTGCCGCTTATCTTTGCATACTCTTCGTTAACTTCGCTAATTACTTTGAGGGCTTTTCTCATTGCTTCCTCTTGTTGCCGCTTAAATTCGTAGTAGTAGTTTGGCAACGCAATTGGTCCCATTGTTGCAGGATTTTCAGGGTCCAGCTTAAAGGGCACGGATTTTCCCTCGTGGTTTAGCACTACTATGAACTGTCTGGTTCCAACAAACTTCTTCACCGCATCGTCTGGAAGAACATGCACGTTTTCTAGGGTGTGGCTTAGGGTGAAGCCGTCCAAACCCACGATGGTTGGCAGAAGGACTTCTGTGTTTTCAGCTATTCTAAAGGCCTGTATTACGGAGTCATATGCTTCCTGCGCGTTTTCAACGTATATTTGGATCCAGCCGCTGTCCCTTTGCGCCATGGTGTCAGAGTGGTCGCCGTGAATATTTATCGGCGCTGAAAGGGCTCTGTTTGCTATTGCCATAACAACTGGTGCGCGACACCCGGAAGTAACGAAAAGCATTTCATGCATTAGCGCTAATCCAGCGGAGGCTGAAGCCGTGAAAGCTCTTGCACCAGTTACTGATGCTGCTAGACACGCGGTTAATGCGCTGTGCTCTGATTCTGTGCATATGAACCGTGTTTCAACCTCGCCGTTTGCAACATATTCGCTGAATCTCTCAACCATTATCGTTTGCGGAGTTATCGGGTAGGCTGCCACAACATCAACATCTGACTGTTTCGCTGCATAAGCAACAGCTTCATCTCCGTTTAAGGCTAAAACCTCTTGTTTAACAACACTTTTCATTTTTACACCCCTTCATTCAAGTTTCATTTCAATAGCCTTTGTGGGACACTCATTTGCACATATGCCGCAGCCCTTGCAGAAGTTGTAATTGAACTCTATATCATTCATTTCTGGCTTCCAATGTATTGCACCATCTGGACAGAAGATTACGCAAAACAAACAGCGCGTGCATTTTGCAGCGTCTCTGACGGGCTTGTACGTTTTCCAGTCTCCAGTCAAAAATTTTGTGCTTGACTCCCAGCATACGCCAGCTGGGGAGATCTCCTTCCAACCTTTCTCTTGAGAACTCATTCTGATTTTACCTCCTCGTAAGCTTCCTTTATAACAGCAAAGTTCTTCTCAGCTACATCTTTTCTGAAACGTTCCTTAACAATTTTTTCGATGCTCTCTAAGCGTACCATTCCGGTTATGCGTGCCACTGCTCCGAGCATCGCTGTGTTTGTTATTGGCATGCCCAAAATCTTTATTGCAATTTCCGTTGCTGGAACAGTCCAAACTTTACCCTTATCGGTTTTAAGCATATTCCTAACTTCCGCTTGGCTCTCTTTCGAATTTACGATAATCACGCCTTCTTCGCTTAATCCGTCGGCAACTGGAACAGTTTTCAACAATGTTGGGTCTAAAACTGCCACAACGTCTGGATTGTAAACCGCACAGTGAATCTTTATAGGCGCGTCACTTATCCTTGTGAAGGCTGCAACTGGAGCACCCATCCGCTCTGGGCCGAACTCTGGAAATGATTGAACATATTTTCCCTCGTAGATTGCCGCTCTCGCCAGCAACTCGCTTGCTGTCCATGCTCCTTGCCCGCCTCTACCATGCCACCTGATTTCCAGGATTTTTTTCAAATGGCTCATTCCCCATGAACCTTCAAGCTAATTATAAAATCTAGAATATACATCTTTCTAGTCTGGAATGGAAAATTGAACGTTAAGGTGTGTTCGCGTCTTTTAAACCATAATTTTTAAGTAAATACACAGCTTCAAAGTCTAGATATTGTTGAAATTGTCAACCTGGAGAAAACTGCACCTTGAAAGGAGAATCAAACGCCGACAACATGGTAATATTGACAGCTGACAGAACTTTGATGAGCGACTACCATGCAAACGAGTTCATAGGCTTCGGCACATGTGCGCCGCCAAACGTGATTCCGAACTGGCTCTACGCTTGGCTCTTCTTTCCCCAGATAAAAACGGAAAAAGGCATACCAGTAGCTGCACCCTATGGGTTGAGAAAGGTTGAGGCTAAACTCTTAAGTGAAGGCTTCAATGTGCAGACAGTCGCTCCAACACATCTGAAAAATTACATAAAAAAGGCGAAAGTTTTAGGCGTACATGTGATGGACCCGTTCGGTTTAGGGCCAGCTTCAAGCACATTTGCTGCGGTTTTAAAGAAAGAGCCGTTCCTTGCACAGTATTTTAGGGCTTTATTAGATCAAAAAGAGGTTAGGGAGGCAAAAAAGCGTGGATTGAAAATAATTGTTGGCGGTCCTTGTGTTTGGCAGTTCCGTTATAGGCCGCGTTTTGTTGAGGAGTACGGCATAGACTGCATAATTGATGGTGAAGCTGAAAATGTGATTGGGAAAATAGTTGAAGCAGCCATAAAGGACGAAGCTTTACCGAAGTACTATGAAGTTAGCGTTAAGGAAGCCCCAAGTTTGGATGAGATACCTGAAATTGTGAATCCATCCATTAATGGTTTGGTTGAGATTGGACGTGGATGCTGCCGTGGCTGCGAGTTCTGCAGCGTAACATTGAGGCCATTAAGGTGGTATACATTCGAGAAGATAACCCGCGAGTTAGACGTGAACTTGAAAGGAGGTATAGGTGCAGTTTGCCTTCACGCAGAGGATGTCATGCTTTTTGGTTCAAAAAACACCCTGCCAAATGAGGAAAAGCTTATTCAACTTCACGAGCTGGCTGTAAAAACGCGTGCTAGTTTAAGTTGGAGTCACTGCTCATTAGCGGCTGTTGCCTCTAAGCCGAAAATTTTCGAGAAAGTCTCTGAAATAATAAGGCAAAGGCAACCGTGGTGGGGTGCAGAAGTAGGTATAGAAACAGGCTCTCCAGAATTGGCTAAAAAAGTTATGCCGGCAAAGGCGCACCCATTCAAACCTGAACAATGGCCAGAGGTTGTCCGTACGGGCATGGGACTTATGCATGATAATAAGCTTATACCAGCATGCACCCTTATAGTTGGAGTTCCAGAAGAAAAAGAGGAAGACATAATTAAAACAATCGAGTTAGTTGAAGACCTTCGAGATGTAACAAGCCTCATTGTTCCACTGTTCTTTGTCCCCATGGGCAGATTGAAAGATGAAGATTGGTTTAAAGAAACTGGGATAAATGAGCTGCATAAAGAATTGCTGAAGAAGTGCCTGCAGCACGACTTCTATTGGATAGGCAAACTTATCGACTTATCGTTCGCCGGAAGATGGTACGCAAGCATCCTACAGCAATTTTACCGACTTTTTGTCAAGCTTGTGGAGAATAAAGTGAAAAAAGCTGGAATCACCATACAAGAGTGAAAGACTAAACTTAAATACAACAGAAAAACTTCAAATCATGAAGCACAAAGAAAAAGCCGCCGTAGCTCAGTTCGGTAGAGCGGCTGGCTGTTAACCAGTCGGTCGTAGGTTCAAGTCCTACCGGCGGCGCTTTTTCCATAGTTTTACTAAACCGGCGCCCTTAACCTCGGCTTTTTATGGAACTGCGGCCAAACCAAAACGAGGAATTAAAAGTTTTAGGTCTAGGAAGAAAATTAGCTTTTTAAGTCACATGTGCGCGCTTGAGACCTTACATTGAAAACGCAGCTGAAAAACCCCGTTTTCTTTCTATTTACGCGCAATGCTCCTTTTAGGCGGACCAGATGTTCAGTGGAAACCAAAAATAGATGATGAAAACCCACCAAGATTCTGGGAGCCGCTACCTTCTGGCCCATACAAAGGCAAAACTGCCGATAGAAACAGATTTGAAAAGGATAGACAAGAATATTATAAAATGGTTGGTTGGAATGAAAACGCATACCAAAGCCAGAGACTCTGCGAAAACTCGGATTAGAAAGCCTTGAAAAGAAACTGAAGAGCACCGGCATAATAAGTTAATTAGTGCACCATAGCAGAACAGCTTATCCTTTGCCAACGATTGACTCCAACTTTTCATGATGGATGCAACAACTTCTCTTGAAAGCTTAACCATTAGAAGTGGCAAATCCATGCACCTTTAATGGTTTAAAAACCAAAGAAAAATGCGGTGCGGAAAAGTTATTATTAGTTATTGTAGAATGTTTTGCGATCTTAGACGTTCTTTAGTGTAATTTCAAGCATCCATTCATCTTTTTCTTCGTGTTCTACGCGTTCCCTCGCTGGGCACTTCTCTTTAAGCTCCTTCTCTGGAAGCAAGCATGTCCCATCTACAGCCAGATAGAGACAGTCTACAACCATGCATCTCTTACCCATCTAAACCCCTTTAATCATTTTTCACATTTTAACTTAGTTAATTTCAAACTTATAAGAATATCTACTGATTTACCGAACAAACGTTCAAATTATAAGAAATTTTTGAACAAACGCTAGAAATAATTTTGGAAGGGGGGGCAGTTCAGCTTAAAGGGTTTTTCAGGTTTAGAAGCGTCTTGAGGGCGATAAGTATTGGAACTCCGGCTATGAAGGATGTCGTGACTACCAGTAAATCTTCAATGTAGGAGCCGACGGCTCCCTCTATGAAGGTGGAGTATACAACTTCTGGAGGCCAGCCTAGGACGTTGTATAACCCTGCTGGAATCAGCAGGAATACTCGTGTTAGCGAGTCGGTTACTGTAGCTACAAAAGATAGAAGGATTAGGGATATCGATAAAAGCTTAACATTTTCTCCAAAAATGTTTCTGCTAAACTTTGCAGCTGGATATGTGAGTGCTAGAGCAAGCAAGATGTCTAGTATAGTCCAGATTGGAAGCCATGTCCCAAAAGGATGTATAAAGTAGGCTGCAAGCATAAACGCGTAGACAGCCACAACAGGCTTCCACATTCCCTTAGCAAGAAAACCAGCAGCCAAAACCCCAACAGGCTCCGCAACTATTCCAAACATCCACAAATCAATAGGCTTTATGACACTAGCCAAAACACTACCGATGAAAGCAGCGAAAAACCCTGCCCAAGGGCCAAGGATAACCCCCTCAATAGGCTCCAAATATATGGCCCAATTACGCCACAAACCAAAAGACAAAAAATACAATATTACATGCAAAGCTGCAAAAACCCCGATAAAAGAGGCACGTTTGGCAGACAGGTGCAACATTTTTCAATCAAATGTAATTTTTTACACTGCACATTATAAAACTTTCCTTAAAAGTTTCCCCATCAAGAACCACGTAACCGTGTTTTACAACTGCAACTCTCTATCTTTGCCACATATGGATGGACCCTATCTCCTCCAACCACACTCAACACAATCACTCAGCGCAATAACGGTAAAAACTTTATGCATCCTACCTAAATTTATTCCATCAGTAACGCTAAGCGCATGTGTATGGAGCAATGTTCTTTTAAGCTGTGTTCAATTATACCATCTCAGGATCGCTTTAATGGCTTCTTCAGAATAACCGCATTTTTTCAGCATTTCACGTATATACCTTTTATTCAAGGTTTTCCCTACCAATTATCAGAAAGCCGAATATTAAAAATGCGTATTTCAAATATGGATATATCTTCCATCATGGAACAGCCTAAAAACCGTTTAGTCTGTATTTCAGTTGGATTACAAAAATTCTTGGCTAGGAGGTTCAGCCCTTCAAGTTTAAGGAGTGCATGCAGACACATTTCATGGCGAACCCTCCTCGGCTGACTTATCATCATCTCCGTACTTGAAGATTATCAGCTTGCATTTTCTGCAGCGAGTTGCTTCCACATTGGCTGTAGGGTAAGGATAGCCTCTGCTAACCACTATTTCTCCGCTCCAAAGACCTTTAAATGACCAAATACTGATTTTCTTGTTACTCCACGCGATCATCCGAGAAGCTATGTATCCCTTCTCCATCTCTGAACCACACATTGGACAAACATCCACGAGAACTTTTCTCTCCGCTTCTTCAGCAGTTTCCAATTTTCCCCTTCCCTTTTCCATTGCTCTTTTCACCCTCTACAATAAAGAACAAAAATAAATATGCTTAATCAAAAATTTAAGATTTAACTACTTCTAATAGTCGCAAGATGGAGATTCTATAACCCGAACATTCGACTCTGTGAATTCACTTGCCTGGTTGAAAAAGCCGAAAAGACTATCCTCGTCAAAAGCAAGTCCTCTGGCAACCCTTTCCCTTAGGCTAACGTTCTTCGCGCGTTTATTTAAAGGGCTATTTACCGTTTTCTTCCTTTTTAGGAGGAAAACGCGAAATGAATTTCGTCCCTTTGCAAACTTCGCTTTCATAGGTAACTGTTCCGCCTAACGCTTCAGTAACCCGTTTAACGACTGCCAACCAGAACCCTTGTCCTTTTTACTTAGTAGTAAACAGAGGTGTGAACAGTTTTGGTCCAAGTATTGAAGTGCCTTTAATGATAAGATTTCAATAATAGTGTTGTCTATGATGTACCAGGAATATATGACTACATATACAACAATTATGTCGCTCCACATTCAAACAATTGGTTAAAACTGAATAACAAATACTTCATTTCTTGGTTTAACGGTGTTAACACTACAGGATACCTTGCTCCTAATGGAACACTCTTCAAAAGGGAAGATAACATTTACAAAATGACTCACGATACAAGATTTGAAGCTCGCATAATAGGGCACGACCCGTATGTAGATTGTATGCATAGACTCCTTGTTCTGTGGATAATTCAACCACTCCAAGAACCAATATGAACGAGTCCATTGTGATTGAACCAAGATATGACGACAGTTACATAGGTAGAAATAACACGTTTGACCCTACCTACGACCAATGTTTGTATGACAATGAGTGGAAAAGGGCACTTAATGAAACTAAATCAGGAAATCTAAAATTCATATTGATTTATAGTTGGAACGAATTCCATGAAAGGTCATTTATAGAGCCAGCTTATGACCACACTGGGCTCCAGCGTGCGCTAAAAACACGAAGGTGTAAAAAGTCACGATGATCTTAACTATTCATAGAGCACAACTACGATGTATATGTCGACGTAAACCCAACCGAAGCCTGGATGGTAATATAACTGTCCATCAGATATGTTTGCCTGAAAGATCACGTCGCTCTGCGGCTCAACGTAAAAGAGAACCTCTTGGAGGCCCTCTTGGCATATTATTGCATTAAAGGCGTGGTCAAACTCTGATCCGTCTTGAGTGTGACCTAAAACTCCAACTACGCCCATGCGCCAGCCCTTAAGCTTTGCATGCATTGAAAGCATAACTGCAAAGTCGCCGCACACAAAGTTGGGGAAACTGTAATTCAGCAGGTTTGTAGGGTCTTCCTTAAGCCAACTCTCAAGTTCGTCTCTGGTAGGAATCGTTCTGTTTTCAAGAGGTTCATAAAGCACATTGTGAAGCTGCTGGTATTCGCTCTGAAGCTGCACGTAGTTCTGTGTGAGTTCATCGTATTTAACCATCAAACTGTAGTAAGACGCGTTAAGAGCCTCGTACTCGTCCAACAAAGCTGAGTAGTTTGCGCTAAAAACAGAATACTCGGCGAGAAGCTGCTGATAAGAAGCGTTCAGCTTCTCATACTCATCAAGGAGAACTTCGTAACCCGCCTTTTCAGCGTCGTAAGCGTCAAGAACCTTATGATAAGCTGACTCCAAGTCCGTATAATTAGCTAAAAGTTCATAGTGTGTCTTCTCAAGCTCGCCGTAGGAAGCGTTCAACCTTTCGTATTCACCCTTAAGCATGCTGTAATTTGCAGACAAGTCCTGTAGCTCACGACTTAAAGAATCATCTCTAGCAAAAGCTTTAGAAAGCTCATTTTGAAGTTGAAAATTAACTGAAACACTGTACACAAGAGATGCGGAAACAACACATAAAACCGAAAAAACAACCCATAAGCTCTTCAAATAAATCACCTCAAAACCTTCACTTCAACCCCCCAACAACTCTGTCAACATAGCAACTAATAACCTCTTCGCAAGCATCGTCCTCACACGTACAATACACGAGCATCCAAATGCGCGGCTATGTTGCATTCAGAGAACTTTGCCGCGTCATCAAGTGGAACCGCGTCAGGCGCGTGCGCGAAGCTGTTAAATAATTCCGAATGTTTATTGGGAGAGTCAGCCTTCTCCGCTTTTTGTGTTTCGGTGGTCTAGTACTTGCATTGTAGTTTGATGGCAAACTGTGTAATGGTCTTTCTTCATCTCTTGGTTGCGAGTTGGCCGCAAGTTTTCTTATATTAAAAGTGTAGCTTAAGCTATAGCGGGTTTCATTTTCTAATTTTCACTCACCCCTTATTTATAGGGGTATCATAAGTAATCATACTTTCATGATAGGGGGCTACTTTCCACACAGCTTAGAGCCATGTTAGAGATGAAAAACTCGCAAGCCGAATAAATTCTGCAACTTTTCAACACAAACAAAAAGTATATCTACCGGAGCCCTGAACTTCAAAAATATTTGAAGTTGGGGTAATGTTCTTTTAATTCTTTTTCATGATTTTGTATGGAGGCTCTGTTTGAGTTACTGTGTTGATTGGGAGGATTGGCGGTGGAAGATGGTTGCACAGGAACTTGGGAGCAGCTTGGGTAGGGGCATTTTGGCGCTTTTGCAGGGGAGAGTTTTGTCTGCCACTGAAATTTCAAAGGAGCTTAATGCCCCATTAACAACAGTTCTATATCACCTCTCAAGGTTGGAGTTTCTTGGTCTGATTGATGCCGACATTAGATTTTCCAGCAAAGAATCACGGTGGATAAAATATTACAGAGCCTCCTGTTCGGATGTGACATTCAAAATAGGAGGTGAATAAAATATGAGTGAGGAAAAAAGAGAAGGCATAATAAAGAACACTGGAATCTTAGACCTAAAAAACATAACAGAGGAAGAAATCGAACGCGTAAAAGAAATAGAGAACGTAGGTGTTCTGATTATTCCAGAGAAATTCATTGGCAGAATAAGCGCAAAAACCAAGAACGTCGGAGTTATTGCCCCTTACAAAGAAGGAATGAAACTCTACTCTGGAAAGTCAACAATCGATGATAACGTGCTAAAAAGCATCAAACAACCCATGAGCATAATAAATGTTGGCAAACTTGTGATAGAGAAGAAAACCACATCAGAACTCATAAGCCAAAAAATAGAAGAAGTTAGGAATTATGGAAAAATAATAGTTCCAAAACACATATACGGCGCATTAATGTCGAAAATCTCCGAAAACCATGGAAGTATCGAGGTGTTAGAAGAATACATCCAAAAAAGAACAGAGGAACTTCAAAGGGAGATAGAAGAATTAAAAAGGATGAGCGAAGAATAACAACCCTCATCCTCTCCTTTTTAGAAAAATAAATTTAGACAATGTTTCACAAAAGAAAATAGTAGATAATCTGCCTTTCCTTTAATGTCTCGCGCGCTTGCTTTCTGATTGTTTAGCCTAAAGGCTTATAAGCTCAGTTTATCAGTTCGTCGGAAAAGGACTCTACTGAATAAAGCGATGTGTGACTGTGGAAAATCCCTGTTCAAAAAGACGGTGTGTTGTAACAGCGGTTTATGTAGTTGTAACGCTGCTGATAGGTTTGGCAGCAACTTTTTCGCCGCTTAACCAGGCGGAATGTGGTTTCATAGCATATTTGCAAGCTCTCGCTCAGAAAAATTTGGGAATAACGTTCTTTAAGGTTCTAACGTATTTGGGCGACTTATATGTATGGGTAATCTTTACTTTGATTTATTTCTTTTACAGTTATTTTAAGTCGAGAAAGCATTTTAATTCTGCCGTTGAACTGGCGACTTTCCTAATCACAGTATCTATTTTCGCCTATATTTTCAAGGAGATGTTCGCTCGGCCGAGACCTCACTGCCCAAATGTAACTGCTTACGAGCAGGAAGCCGACTTTTCGTATCCTTCTGGACATGTTTCAAGGGCTACTGGCGCATTTGCAATACTGTCGGGGAAGAATCGTACCACAAAAACTCTAACGGTGATAGCGATATTTTTGCTGTCAACGAGCAGAATTGTTTTAGGCGCGCACTATCTTACAGACATTATCGGTGCAGTATTTCTATCGCTTGCAGCTCAAAATATTGCAAACATTGCCGTATCGTTTTTACGCCTTCCAGAAAGATTTCCACATTAAATTTCGCATTCTTGCATCAGCATTTTTCCTGACGGTGGATATTCTTCATGTAAATCTCAAAATTCCATAATTGAGAAAGAGCGAAGTCCCAAGACTTTACATTCCCGCACAAGCTCATATTTAAATTAAACCTTAAAGTTCATTAAGCGCCGCGGAAAAACGTAATTATCCTTGACTGGTTCGTTTACGCAATATTCTGAAACCTGAGTTTCAGAATTCATGGAGACAGAAAAAGAAGGCCGGAGCGTTCAACGGTGATGTAGATTTCAGTGTTATGAATGTTTAATGCCAAAGATTTAACTATTTAAGCTTCCATGACGTGGAATGAAAGACGTATGACTGTAGCGCTGAAAACTCTGTTCACGAAGAGGATTATTCTGTTTATCAGTTTTGGGTTGAGAGCGTTCGTGCTTTACTTCTATTATTTTGTGGGTACGATAGATGTCATAGATGTAATCAAGCGGGCGAACCTCTTTTACTACACAGCAGCTTTCATTGCATTTTTAGTAGCCATTTTCTTTTCCTCACTAACATGGCATAGTTTGCTAAGTAATCTATCTGTCAAGGCCAGTGTTCGGAGAGTTTTGTTCTTTATGTGGGTTGGAATGTTCTTTGATGTTACCGTTCCTGAACCGGGTTGATCCGGGGACTTGTCAAAGGCGTACATGTTAGCCAAGACTTCTGGCCAAGAGTCGGGAAAAATTGTGGCTTCAGTTGTGATTCAAAAAGTTATTTGCATGGTAGTCACCATCGTCGACCTGATTTTAGGAGTGGCTCTTCTGGCTTGGAGCTACTCTTTGCCAAGCTTAGTTCTCACCTTCGTTGCTATCGTCTTGTTTCTTTCAGTTTTCTCATTGTTCATAGTGGTTTACTTAAGCGCCAAACCCCTCTAGAAATTGGGGCGTCAAGGTTATTGCTATGTGATTTTATTCCGGAAACCTGAGTTTGCGGTTGTTTCATGTTGGTTCATATGCATTGTGGAGTTTTTGGATCGCGAAACTTGGATTTGCCATGTGGTTTTCGACTTTTGGTAATTCTCTTATTATTGGTCGTCTTTGTATGTGTTTGTAGCCACATTCACATTCGAAACCTACTATTGCATCTTTGTGCTTTATTTCTCTCCATTTTCGTCCGTTGCAGTTGGCGGTTTTTTTATGTATTTTCCACAGTATTCTTGCTTCGTTGTAGGTTATGGGTGCGAAATTTTTTGCGCTTGTGAAGTACCATATCGTGTATGTTGCGAAGCAAGCCCATACTATTGAGGCGAGTATTTCCCACACTTTTTTCACCACGTGTATTTTTGTTCTACGCGTATACTATATGTCCTTTTTTGGACATATCTAAAATAGAAATAGTCTTTCTTACGATATAAGCGTTACGCTAAAACTGCTCCAAAACATCCTTCTTTTCCATAATGTAACCACAATAATGACATTTCAGAAGAAGCGGGTCTTCACTTTCAACGTAGAACTTGGCTTGAACAGGCTCGTTGCTATTGCTGATGCACGCTGGATTTGAACATTTAATAATGTCTTCAATAACCTTAGGAAGCTGAACCCTCTGCTTCTCAACAACATTGTAGTTGCGTATTATGTTTATTGTTGCGTGTGGGGCAACCAAAGCGATTTTATGCACTTCCTGCGGGTTCAACTCTCTACCCTCAACCTTCACTATGTCTTTAACCTTGAAACGCTTGCTAGGCACGTTAATCGCTATCGTTATAACCCTCTTTTCACGGCCAGTTATGCCTAAAATCTTAACAACATCCAAGGCATACCCGCCAGTGATGTGATCTATAACAGTTCCATCTTTAATCTTGGAAACATGCAACACTGTCTCGCTCACACTTGACCTCCCCGTTCGGAGAAACGCTATAACAGAACAAGGATAAAAGATTTTAACCTTAGAGAAAGCTCATCTTCGAAAGAAATAAGCACAACGTAATATGCTTTTAATTGCATGCACAAGCGGAAAAGTGGAAGAAGCCAAAATGTTCAGTCCAGAAGAGCAGTTTAAAGTCAGAATTGTGCAGCTTATACTCCTAGCAAGAGTCGAAGAAGCCCTAGAAGAGCTCAGCCGCCACTACAGCGTTGATGCTCCACGTTTAAAGATTGGAATGCCGAAGGGACACAGAGGCAAAGTGGGATGCTACGTTTCCAGGACTAAGACAATCCACGTTATGAACCGAGAAAAGCTTGAAGACCCATTTGTGATTCTCCACGAGTTTTATCATCATCTTCGAACCCAAGGTGAAAAGCATAGGGGCACGGAGAAGTACGCCAACAAGTTTGCAGAAGAATTCATAGAAGCCTTCAAAAAATTCAGTCCATAAAAGGTTATTTAGGAGTTGCGTAGATTTGTTCTAGGTGCCAACATGGAGTTTGAAGGTAGAGACATTATATCAATTAAAGATTTTTCCAAAGAGGAAATTGATTACATTTTGAAGATTGTCCAAGCCATAGAGCCCCTCGCGCAGAAAGGCTCAGATATGCTTAAGGGAAAAATTCTGGCTACGCTCTTTTTCGAACCGAGCACCCGCACACGCTTAAGCTTCGAAGCGGCAATGCATAAACTTGGCGGTTCAACAATAGGTTTTGCAGAAGCCGAAATAGCCTCTGTTAGAAAAGGCGAAAACCTCGCGGATACTGTTCGCACAGTTGAAAATTACGCTGATATAATAGCCATAAGACACCCGCTAGAAGGCGCAGCGAGACTCGCAGCGGAATTCGCAAAAGTCCCAATAATAAACGGTGGAAGCGGAGCTGAGGAACACCCAACACAAGCGCTTCTAGACTTGTACACAATCGTTAAGGAGAAGGGCAAAATAGACGGGTTAAAAATAGCCTTTGTAGGCGATTTAAGGTACGGAAGAACCGTTCATTCACTGGCTTACGCCCTATCACTATACAGTGTGGAACTATTTTTGATTTCGCCTGAAACACTAAAAATGAGGCGGGAAGTCCTCCAAACAATTAGGGAGAGAATTCCAGTAACGGAAAAAACAAGCCTTGAAAAAATAGTTCCACAGGTAGACGTCTTGTACGTCACGCGGATACAGAAGGAACGCTTCCCAGACCCAGCGGAGTACATTAAGGTTAAGGGTTCATACAGAATCGATTTAAAGACTTTAAGCGAAGCAAAGAAGGATTTGATAATTCTTCATCCACTTCCGAGAGTTGACGAAATAGCCGCTGAAGTTGACGCTACACCGTATGCACGCTATTTCCAGCAGGTTTGGAATGGCATAGTCACCAGAATGGCGCTTCTGGCACTAATACTTGGCGCAGTGAAATAGGGTACATCCACGGTGATGCTTAAACTTTAGTAAACCTGTCGAAAATGGCTAGGGTGCTTGTGGCTTCACATGATGGACACTTATGTTGAAGTCCGTGAAAGCTTTTCTCGCATCTTGCACAATATGTTAGTTTACGGTTGTATGTAAAGAACTCTAATGCATTATGTTCAACGATATTCTTGGTTATTGACATAAGCTCTTCCGCGTTACCCCTAAAATCTTCAAGCTCTATTACAGTTAGTTTTCCACCATCAAGTTTGTCTAAAACATTCTTTAGTTTCAAAGGCTCCTCAGCAAATTTCCCATCATGCAGGCTTAACCTGTTAACCGTCGAGTAAAACGGATTTTCTCTTGTGCCAGAAAAGCGCACTTTCGCAACACCGTACTTTTCAATGTCCAACTGCGCGAGGCGTTCCGACGCTTCAGAATCTGGAATGATAGCTAAGAACAAGCGTTTTCTACGCCTCCCAATCCTACCCACGTAGTCTAAAGCAAACTTTAAAACTTCGTCGGCGAACTTCAAGGTTTTCTCGTCATAAAAGGGGCTTTTGCAGAACGCCTCGCATGCTTCTTTTAAACCAGCCACATTTATTATACGCGAACAGCCATCCAGCCTAAAATAGCGATCTCCATTAATGTTCTGCATTAGGAACGGGAGCAGGCTACCACATTTCTGCCGAAGAGCCCTATCCTTAACTTCAAGAGCCCTTGCAGATATCTCAAGCCTTTCCTTTAAAATTTCCAAAAATCTCCTTTTGTCCCCGTCGGACTCGCATGCTATGCGTGGCAAATTTACAGTAACATATCCCAAACAACCAGTGCGCAATGTGTCAATTTCCCAGTCTCCCTGCATATCTGCGTCAAGCCTAAAACCAGAGTGGGAAAAAGCTGAAGCCCATAAGCCTTTTACTGAAAGATTAGCGAAGTAGGGTAAGCCGCGCTCCAGCGCAAGTCTATGCGCATTAAGAAGTGTTTCTTTTGCTTTTTCTTCAATGAACACTTCTGGACGCAGCTTTACTATTAGTTTTGGGTTAAGTAGCGGTTTATGAATACTTTCTTCAATGAAGGCTTCGATTAAAAGTGAAGCCAGAAGACGGCTTTCTTCAACAAAATCTCCATATTTGCCAGTTTGTTTTCCATCAGGACCAAAGGCTGGCTTCTCTTTAACGAAATCTGGAATTTTAAGCTCTAAACCAACGGAAAAATCCTCTTGCTGACTTGCGTTTAATATGAAGAGGCGAAGGGCTTCCTTAATCTCTTGTGAACCCATGCCAACTATAAATGGCGCTAGGAAGATGTTGAAGTAATCAAATGTTTGCGCTTCAGCTGTTTCTTTGGCGGAATTTTGAAGAACACTCAAGATCATAAGTAGGGCTGAATACATATTTTTTGGCGGCGAATATGAAGGCTTATACGCAGTTATTTTTTCAAGGTTTAAGCCGTTATGGAAGAAAAACCTTAAATCATGCATAACCTCGCTTGGCTTTAAAGTCCATGAGCTTAAGCTCTTGATGTGCACAGAGCCAGACAAATGCGCGTCTGCAATGTCCCGTGGAAAAACGTGCAAAAGCATGTATTCTTCAAGTACTGCTACGCCTGCGCTTTCATGTATGGATGATGCAAGATTTGCCTTATGTCTTGATTCTATCAGGTTTGTTACATCATAGACAGGTAATCCCAGACGCGTAAGTCTGTGGCGGTATTCCTCCAGCCCCTTTTCGATTAAAATTGCGTTGACGAATTCCCTAACTAACGGAGCAGTCAAATACTTTGTTTTCGCCTTAAGCAGTCGCTTTTCAGCTTCCTTTGCAACTTTTTGAGCCAAATCTTCAGGCATTTTAGCCTCTTTTACAAGCGAATTCGCAATCTTGTTTACGTCAAACTCTTCTAAAGCTAATCGCGAAGTGCGAACGAGTAGCCCGCGAGGCTTAATTGCCCTTTTTTCAATTCTCTCAGCAACATCAAGAACCATTTTCCCCAAATCTGTTAGACAATACTTCTTAGACTCAACATCCACTTCAACCAAATCAGCCTTAAGCAAAAACTTCAGGTGATAGGCAAACCTTCCAGCGTCCCTGCTCGGACTCATTTTAAGCGAGTTCATAAGCTCAGTATAAGAAAGCAAACCCTTATCAAAAAGCAAATTCAAAATCTGCAGCCTAACAGGTGAAGAAACAGCCTTAAGCACTTTAACCCCGCGTATGCGCTGCCCAATGGACATTGACATATACCCCCCTTTTAAGCAGCAAGTGGAATTTAGAGAGTAAAGGGTTTAAAAGTTAAGACGCACTTAGTTTAAAATGCTTTCCAAACCGCACATCCAAAATGCAAATTGGGGGCTGTCGGCTAGCTTGGTCTAGGCTTGGAGCCTCGGGCGCTCTAGACCCCGGTTCAAATCCGGGCAGCCCCACCACATTATGATTTATTGTTTTAACTAATCATTTTTGTCAGCGTTTTTCATGAAGCGATTATTCTTCCCCACGGTATCTAGTAAGCTTTCAGACATGCAAGACCCTTGATTACATTTGAACTGTTATGATGACGGAGGCGGTCTTTTTCCCAGAACCACCGGTATGTCTAGCTGTTGGTTTCCTCTTACAACCGTTATTGTTACAGTATCTCCAGGTATGGTGTTCTCTTCTAAAAAGCATGCCAAGTCATCCACATTTCTGATCTGTGTTCCGTTTAGGGTAATTATTATGTCGTCTATTTGGATGCCGTAATCCCGCGCTGGGCTTGGATTTAAGTAGCCTCCTACTCTAACGCCGTAAGTTATGTTTACGCCTATCTGTTGTGCCGTTTCGTAGCTCATGTCAGCCAATTCTAAGCCTAAATAGGAATGCCCATCATAGGAGCCGTTGTGTATTAGAGCGGCTATTTCCCTAAGTATCGTGTTGGACGGTATGGCGAAACCTAAGCCTTGTGAGTCCCTGACTATGGCTGTTGTTATTCCAACAACTTTGCCATTAAAGTTTAGCAGTGGACCACCAGAGTTTCCAGGGTTTATCGGCGTGCTTGTTTGTATGATGTTTGCTATGCTGAACCCGCCTGTGTAGGTTTCCTGGATTGTCCTGTTTAGGGCGCTTATAACGCCAGTGGTCATTGAGCCCACTAGGCCATACGGGTTGCCTATGGCTATAACTTGATCGCCGACCTTCAGTGTTGATGAGCTGACAATTTCCAGCGGTTTAAATTCGCTTTCTGGAGCATTTAACACTATTAGCACCGCCAAATCCGCATAGGGGTCTGTCCCATTTATCGTTGCGGCGTATCCGTTCCCGCTTGAAAAGGTTACGCTTCTACTCGCTGTATCATGTATAACATGGTAGTTTGTTATGACAACCATTAAGCCAGAATAGTTGTAGACGAACCCTGAGCCCATAACAACTGTTCCGTTGGTGAATGTTCCGCGAACTAAAACAACGGAATCTTTCACTTTTTGATAGAGCGCTGAAAGGTCTACGTTGTTTTGTGTTATGTTTACGTATTCGTAAGTGACTGTCTGGTTGCCCAATATTCTGGAGACTTGGCTTTGAAGAGTTGAAACTTCATTTTTCAAGCTGCTAATTTGCGTGTAAGCAACATAGTATGTTGCTACGCTTCCAACGAGAAGACCTGCTATAAAGATAACAGCTAGAAACGACGTGGAAGACCCAACATGGTGCCTTGTAAACTCGTCGCCCAACTCGTTCACCTCAAATTTGATTTGTAAGGGAGTGGAATTGCCTTCTCTAAAATAAAACTTCTGTAGGAACGCAGCAATAATTAGCGTGTGTTACTCTTTTAATAACAATAGCGTTACTGTGGCAAGCAAAAATGAGGCTACGATTGATATGGTAAAGGGGAAATTTGGCGAAACCGCGTATAGGAAACCGCCAATGTAAGGAGCTAAAACGGAGATAAACATGCTTATGGTTTGTGGTATGGCGACCCACCTTGCCATACTTGATTCTGGAGCTAAAGGCCCGATTATGGCGCTCATTAAGGACCATACCATGTAAGAGCCCCCGATTAAAAAGAGGGCGAATGCCAGCGTACAGAAATCCCCGAACAGCAGCAGAAGCGTTAGAGAGAAGCCGCAGAGAATTAGTGAAGCGGCAAGCGCGTATGCTTTTCTCCATTTGTCTCCAACCTTGCCGAGCAGAATTCCTAAGACGGCTGAACCGAAGAAGGAAATTGAACCGAAAAGCCCTATTTCAGATTCTTGATAATGATATTTGTCCGCTAGGAAGCTTGGGACGAAGGGTCTGAAAAGCATCATTGTAAACATTATGGAGGCGAAAAAGGCGGAGAACACTAAAATTTTTCTGGATTTGATGAGCGAACGTAATGAGAGGTGCTCTTCCACAGAATTTTCAGCATTATTCGCTGTTGCTCTTTGACTGCTTATAAAACATAGGGTTAATGCTGCAAAAGCGTATAGAATTGTAGCCATGTAAAAAACAGGGGTGTACCCAACGTTTTTTGCTAGGTAACCGCCAATCGCAGGAGAGAAAATGTATCCAAAAGACCACGCTGCAGAAATTGCCGTGAAAGTCACTGAAAGCTTATTCTTATCCGCGGATGTCACGATGTAAGCCGTGCTTGTCGGGCCGCCGAGCCAAAAACCCCACAAGACCATCCCAGGCAAAGCATGAACCCAATTTTTTGCTGCAGAGAAAATTATCGGTGCTGGAAGCCATGCAAGCCATCCCGCAATCATTATCTTTTTGCGATCATAATTGTCCGCCAGCATCCCAGCAATGAAAAGTGTCGAGGCCGCAACAAGGCTCATCACGGCGTAAAGTATTCCAAGCTCAACGGAATTAGCTCCGAGGTTTATTGTTATATAGTTTGGCAACGTGTAAGCATATAAGCCGTCTCCAAAAGAGCCGATTAAGTTGCACACGAAAATCAGCCTTAAATCCTTATTTAAAGCCTTGAATGGAGAGAAAATTCTGAAAATCCTTGCCCTGTAGCTCAGCGTCAACTCCGAAAGTCTCCTTTTCAAACTTCGAAATCTGCAAGAAATATAAAAAGCGTTCTTACCTTTTCTCTACGCTTTCTTCGGCTTTTTCATCTTTTTAAATAATCTTCCAATAATAAACAACGCCCCAAGAGTTCTGTAAACGCGGGCGCATTAACTAGTCTCGCAAACATCATTTTCTTCTGTCAATTATGTCCAAGGCTTCAGGTCCAGTGCCTATAAGCACAACGGGAACCCCAACTTGCCGCTCAATTTCCACTATAAACTCTCTTGCTTCCTTTGGCAACGCGTCAAAGCTTCTTGCACCCTTACATTGTGGATAAACGCTGTCAAGCTTCGTCAGCGCCGCTTGAGTTGCACCATTAACCTTCACAGCTCTTCTGGCAACTTCAAAGTTAAATGGGGCGGAACGCCTATCACGCCCAGTTCCAGCAGCAGTTTCAAACCAACCTCGCCTTATCGCTTCTTCCTTCGTAAGCTCGCCAGGAAGAGGACCAGCACCCACACGCGTCATAAACGCCTTAAAAACTATTAGGACATCGTCAACTTTTGTCGGTCCCACACCAGCCTCTGAGCAGATTGCTGACGCACTTGTATCTCTTCCCGTCACGTATGGATATGTCCCATGAAAAAGCGAAAGCATAAAACCCTGAGTCCCCTCAAGCAAAACCTTTTTACCTGCGTCTATCGCGTTGTTAGCCTCTTCTGCAACATCCGTTATGTACGGCTTCAACTCTGGAACATCCCTCGCAAGTTTCGCTGTTCTGCGGACACGCTCCTCAATCGCTGGACCAACACCCCAACCCGTCGTCCCTATTCCCTTCAGATGCGCACTTGTCTTATCCTGCTCTGAATGCTTCGCCTCAATTATAGATGCCTGCGCGTCCACACCTATCCTATCTTTAACATTCGTCTCCTCAACTTCCTTGAGAAACTGGGCTACATGAACATTTGAACCAGCGCCAATTAGAAGGCGACACTTTTTAAAAACAAAGGTAGCCGGCACCATGTGTAAAGCATAACGCTTCCCTTCCAACCAAACCGTGTGCGCAGCATTAACAGAACCCGTTCTAACGCAAACGTCTAACTTGTCCTTCAAAGCCAAATAGGAAATTATCTTACCCTTACCCTCATCTCCCCAAAAAGCCCCAGCGATAACAGTACACGGCATGCACATCACCGATGTGAAAATTCATACAGCTTTATTTAAGATTGTTTGCCAAATTCATGTAAAAACAATTTCACGCGACAGCTAAGGCTTTAATTTTCCTCTTCTGGCAAAATGAAATCAAGGTTCAACTGTTCAGCCCACGCGATGTTCCTAAGCGAAACCTTAAATGCGTCTCTCTTTCCATACGGAACACATCTGATAAACGCTTTCCTACCAAACTTATCCTTCAGAAACTCCAATAACCGAACATTCACTATAACAGAACCATCCTTCAAATGAAGATTCACATTCTTACCCAATAAAGCCCTAGCAACAATAAAGTTAAACCGCTCCATAACTCACCACTCCAAATTCCTAACCGCAATTTTACTCCAACAACGCCGACAAATGGGCAACTTCTCCCCATTAAAAAGAATATAAACCTCAATATCCTCGTTCCTACATTCCCTGTTCCAAGGATTTTTACACCTTTCCATCAGGCAAACCTCCACTAACGAACCTTTCAACTTTGGTTACACAGAACTTTGCTTTTAAAACTATTTGCAATGCAACATTCACAAACAGTGGAGAGAGATAAGTTAAAGTGAAGAAAATCACGATGCCGAAATGAAAGAAGTCTTGACGCGCTATAGAACTGTTGCCATTGCTGGGATGTCACGATACCAGTAAAAAGACAGTTTAAAATTATACCCCATAAAACCCAAACACTCTCACTTTTTATACACTCGCATCACACACAAAGTGGCGTAAACAAGTATTAGCATAGAAATGTTGATTTTATCGTGCTATTCTGGTGTTATTTTGAACTCGCAGTGTGGGTCTCCTTTTGCTATGCATTTTAGCTCTTTTGCGTCCATTTTTCGACTGAATAGGTGTGCGACAAGACCAGCCAATATTCCGCGGAAAAAGTTGGAGAATGGCCTTTTAGCTAATGGTCCTAATTCGCACTCAAAAGAGTCATTCAATCTTACAATAACTCGCGGAGGGTTAACGGTGGCTTCAATGATTTCAGGTTTGCCTAAACCCATACATGTACATAAAGGAATTGATATTTTCTGCATAATATCAATTGGGTCTTTTATTCCAAGTTAAGCTGCAATTTCTTGGTGGGCTTTACCGTATTTTATTCCCGACTCGTATCCAGTATAGTATAGAAATGTTTCGCCTGCTGTTCCAAACTGCTCCCTTATTCCAGTGATTAATCCAGCGTATCCAGGTCTCCGTAATATGATGGCTCTATCACCAGCTAAAAGCAGTCGAGTAAAAATATAGTCCGCAACTAAACCCTCAGTCACGGGGTGGAGAGCCTGCACATTCTCAACACCCTTTATTTTACGTATTTCCTTCACAAGCTCATCAATCGTGGAATCGGAATCAGTTAAGTTCAAGAACACTAACCCAATAACCTTTTTAAAGTTAGACGAAAAGTTATACTGAACGGAAGGGGCTAAACCGCCATGTTTAGCCACAACGTCCGCAATTTGCTCCAAAATCTTTGGCTCAAGCTTCGATTCAATACACAGCCACGATAAAATTTTATCACTAATATTTTATTTAAAATTTGCTTGCAGAGTAGGGATATGACGAGAAGTGCGAATACGCAAATGAAAGAAAACTTGGTTTGAGGTTTAAAATTACACTCATAAAATTAGATTTGAACTATTTCCGGCGTTATATTCTCCTTTGTCACCCTTAACAAGCCGACGCTTGGCTTAACCACAAATGGTGGAATGGGATTCGTTGGACTTCCAGGATTTATAAATAAGATATCGCCTTCCCATTTTATACTCGGATTATGGGTGTGCCCATAAACCAGCACGTTAAAGCCGTTCTGCTTGACTATTTCCCTCATCTTACTCATTCCGAAAAGCGCTCCAGGATCATGCATAACCCCAATTTTCCACTCAAAAATCTTAAAAGAGTTCATCTTAGGCAGTTTCCCGCGAACTTCCGGCCCATCCATGTTGCCGTAAACAGCCAAAACAGGCGCCATCTGCTCCAACTCGTCAATAACAGACATATCAACCAAGTCGCCAGCATGAACTATAAAATCCACTTTTTCAAAAACCTCAAAGACCCTATTTGGCAGGCTTTTAGCTCTAACGGGTATATGCGTGTCAGATATTAAACCAACAGTTTTAGCCAACGAATATTCGCGAAGTTGAAAATGTTGCGGTTGCTGAACAGCCATCGCACGCCCTCCAGAATCCTTTTACCAGATTTCAAAATAAAAGCACTTCTCAAAAACCCTATTCAACCTTCACCTACGAGGCTTTAGAAACAAACTTGTTCCCAACGATAAAAAATCTAAGATCTTGAGGCAAATCAAACTTCACACCAACCCTATGAGAAGAACAAACTTGAAACTTCTCAATTTCACCTTTAACCACAAACAATTGGCTGCTCCTTTCAGTCACATCGACGCCGTTTAACTCCTTAGTTATGCATAAGGCTTTTGTCAACATTCCAGGACCACTTGTCAACTTGCTTAGGCTACTTGCTTTTCGAAGCTTCTGCATAATTTCAACGCTTTCCACAGGCTCCAAAGCCCTTATCAAAACTGCCCCAACACCACCTCTAACATGCGCAACAATGTTTAGAAGCCAATTCCCATGAACCATGTAAATAAAAGCTTTGCCAACATCAAAAAACATCAACTCATTAAACCTTTTTCTACCCTTATATGCCTTGGATGCCGGATCATTTTCTCCATAATAGGCTTCTGTTTCAACAATTTTCCCTGAAAGAATTTCTGAGCCGAGCCTCCTAACCAGTATTTTCCCCAAAAGTTCCTTTGCAACTACGGCGGGGTCTCTCTCATAGAAACTTCTCGGTAATACGCTCATAATTGTTCTCTCCGCACTTTTTCTATTTTAAGGGTTAAGAGACTAAAGCTTAAACGTTTTAAACGTTTAACAGTGAACTCGGAAGGAAAAAAATGCACAAACCACTAATTAGGGAAGTTAAGGATGAGGTTACAAGCCTTTTAAGCGATTTAATCCGCATAAACACAACTAACCCACCTGGCAACGAAACAGAAGCTGCAAAGTATTTAGCAGAAAAATTGGGGAAGGAAGGCTTCAAATGCGAACTTTTTGAATCTTCTCCTGGAAGGGGCAGCGTTATAACACGTCTAAAGGGAAGCGGGGAAAAGCCAAGTTTACTACTGCTTTCACATCTGGATGTGGTCGCAGCGAACCCGAAAGAGTGGAGTGTAGACCCATTTTCAGGACTTGTTAAAGACGGCTTTGTTTGGGGACGCGGCGCCTTAGACATGAAATCCATGACTGCCATCGAAGTTATGGTCATGAAACTTCTGAAAAGAAACAACGTGAAACTTAAGGGAGACGTAATACTAGCGGCAACAGCCGACGAAGAGAAAGGTGGAGAAGCTGGGGCGGGATGGCTTGTGCACAATCACCCAGAAAAAGTTCACGCAGACTACGTCATAAACGAGGGTGGTGGACAAGCAATTCCAATAAATGGAAAAAGCATATTCACAATTCAAACAGCTGAAAAGGGAATTTTGTGGTTTAAGGTTAAAGCTAAGGGAAGACCAGGACACGGTTCGGTGCCAGGCGCAGCTGACAACGCTATACTTCGAATTAATAAGGTAATTGAAGTATTGGGGAATCACCGCGCAAAAATTATGCTTGTGCCAACGGTGAAGCAGTTTTTAAGCGTAATCGCTGAGGAAAAACCGCTTGCCAAGCAGGCTTTAACGTTTTTACTTCAAAATCCAGCGATGGGCGACCAAATTTTGGACATGCTCGCTCAACAGGATAAAGCCATGGCTGAAGAAATCCGAGCAATGCTTAGAATAACCATAGCCCCAACAATTGTGCATGGCGGCGTAAAAGAGAATATAATACCATCTGAATGCGAAGCAGTCTTCGACTGCAGAATCCTTCCAGGACAAAACACTATGCAAACGCTGAAAGAGCTAAAAGAGTTATTAAAGGACTCTGACATGGAGAAACTTGAATTTGAAATAATTCAAGCAAACGAGCCATCTGAATCCCCTATGGATACTCCATTATACAAGCTGATTGTAGATGTCCTAAAAGAGTTTGAACCAAAATGTGCAGTGGCTCCTATACTGTTAACTGGTGGAACAGACTCCCGCTTCTTCAGAGTTCTTGGCAGCGTCTGCTATGGTTTTCAACCCGTACTCTCCGACTTGCCATACGAAGAAACCCTAAAAATGGTCCACGGTATAGATGAACGCATATCCATACAAAACCTAGTATTTGGAACAAGCGTCCTATACAATGTTGTTGAAAGGTTTATGACTTAACGCTGCTGGTGAAAGTTTGCACAGTAACATGCTTAAGAAACTTGAAGGGCATAAACGAAACCTGAATGCCCACTTCAAAAAGGCATCTGAGTCCCTAGTAAAATGCCAAATCATTGAACCGTACGTCGAAAAAGGAACACTGCACGGAAGTGTATGCCCATGGGAAATCGGAGAGTTCACAAATGAAGGCGCATTTCCAATATGTGAAGATTTTCATGATACTCTTGAGGCAATATGGGTTTGGACTTGTTACGCTAAAATTTCAAGCAAACAGAATTTCAAGCCAAACATCGACTGGGCATGGGAATACATCGTTAAGAACTGGAGAGCAAATTTTTGCCATGCCTCCCAAAGAAATTTGTTCACCGCCACGCTGACGAAAATGCGTGGAATGCACACTTGGCAACAGCCATCGGAAAATCTTACATTCTCACCGATAATGAAGAATTTCTGCATCGCTATTTCACAATAATGGATGAACTCAGCTAAGGGATAAGTTGAAATCCGCAGCCCTTCCACGCTCTCCATCATTTGGCCGTAAAGCTGGGTCACATTCTTTTACGGCTCACGCCTACTCCTCAATCTTTGAACATTAAAATTTAAAGTTTTAAAATAACGTTTTCTATTCACAATCTTCGTTTCAAAACAAACCGCAACTGAGCAATCAATAAATATATGTCTTCTAACGGTTTCTATACATTCTGGGGTGCGTTGAAAATGCCAGCCATAGAAGTTGGTAGAATATGCCTAAAACTAACCGGTCGAGAAGCTGGAAGAAAATGTATAATAGTTGACGTAATAGACAAGAGCTTCGTTTTAATCACCGGACCAAAAAGTTTAACGGGTGTAAAAAGGAGAAGAGCAAACATAAACCACATTGAACCGCTCGAAGATAAAATATCCATAAAGAGGGGGGCATCAGACGAAGAAATTATGGAAGCACTGAAGGCAGCTGGCAAAGTCGAGGAAATGGCTCAAATGATTAAGCCAAAAGTTCCGCCCACCTAAACTATTATACTTCCCCTAAGCATTTTCTATCTTCGTAAGAAGTGAGGATTCCTTATGCCAAGAAGCACTCCACCATGGGAGATTGAACGCAAAACCATAGTGAAAACCGAAGACAAAACAGACCCAAAATATGGACATAAACCAGAGGAAAGACCAATTGAGGAATACGTAAGGTATGGCGTAATAAACCTCGACAAGCCTGCTGGCCCAACAAGCCACGAAGTCGCAGCATGGGTTAAACGCATCCTAAACCTTAAACAGGTTGGTCACGGCGGGACTCTAGAGGCGTAATCGCCAGAGAAATCCCAACGTGACCGGAGTCCTACCAATAACACTTGAGGAGTCAAGAAAAGTCGTTCAAGCCCTACTTTACAGCGGAAAAGAGTACGTTTGTCTAATGAAACTTCACGGAGAAGCCACAGAAGAAAGAGTCAAAGAAGTCCTGAAAGAATTTGAGAACACAATCTATCAGAGACCACCATTAAGGGCTTCAGTAAAGCGCAGACTGAGAACAAGAAAAATCTATTACAACGAGTTTCTCGAGATGGATGGACGCAACGTACTTTTCAAAGTTGGATGCGAAGGCGGAACATACATAAGAAAACTTTGCTTCGACATCGGCGAAGTTTTAGGATGCGGCGCGCACATGCAGGAACTCCGCAGAACAAGGGCTGGACCCTTCACCGAAAATGATGGCATAGTAACGCTGCATGAAGTTGCCTACTGGTTTACAGAATGGCAAGAGAAGAAAAACGAGGAAATACTGAAAAGGTTCATACAACCCATGGAAAAAGCATTAAAGCTTATTCCAAAAATCCAAGTTAGAGATTCAGCCGTTGACGCCATATGCCACGGCGCAAGCCTAACAGCGCCAGGCGTACTCTCATTTGAAACGGGAATAGAGGCTGGCTCAATGGTGGCAATCCTTACATTAAAGGGCGAAGCTGTAGCTTTAGCAAAAGCTTCAGCTTCAACAGAGGAAATTTTAAAAATGAATCATGGAATCGTGGCAAAAACCGAGAGAGTTCTCATGCCTAGGGACACATACCCAAAATGCTGGAAAAGCGGCGAAATATAGATGAAAAACCAAGCAAAAGGATTCAGCCATTACTTCACACCAGAACAAAAAGCAAAATTAAAGTTTGGACTCATCCATATATATCTCCGCGGAAAATCCTTCAAATTCTTAACAGCTTCAGGAGTCTTCTCAAAGAAGCGCGTTGACCTCGGAACAAGACTACTTGTGGAGTCAATGATCCTCCCAGAAAATGGATACGTTTTAGATGTTGGATGCGGCTACGGCGTTGTTGGAATAGCCGCAGCATCCCTTAATCCAAAACTGCATGTAATAATGGTTGACGTGAACGATAGGGCTGTTTGGCTTACAAGACAGAACATAGAGGCAAACAACGTCTACAACGCAATAGTTAAACGCGGCTACTTATATGAACCAGTTAAAGAATTAAAGTTCAACTGCATTCTATCGAACCCGCCTGTTAGCGCCGGAATGAAAACCGTCAAAGCAATAGTTTCCGAAGCCCCAGAACACATGACGAAAAAAGCCACATTCCAAATGGTTCTCAGATCAAAAGTTTGCGGAAAAAGGATTCACAACATCTTTCAGGAGGCATTCGGAAACTTTGCAGTCCACGCAAGAAAAAGCGGCTATAGAGTTTTAATCGCAGAAAAACAATAAAACCAAACAAATAAACATTAAAGCAACAAAAACAAAAATGCCAGCGCCGGGGTCTCCTAGTCAGGTAGGGAGCAGGCCTGGAGACAAGCGCCATTCAGCCTGTGGCCCGATTGGGCCGCGTGGGTTCAAATCCCACCCCCGGCGCTTTTTTACCATTTAGAGCTAAATTAGAGGTTATTATTGGAGAACACCCTTGATTTCCGTGTGAAATTCTTGTGGATTTTATGCTGCACAGTTGCTGTTGTGTCTCTTTCTTATGCGTGGTCAACTTTTGAGTGGAGACGTTTAAGCGTTTTGTAAACAGTATTGTTTACTGTGGCATGTTGGCCCAAGTTCAGCTTAGATTGCCTGAAAAGATGCTTGAGGAAATAGACAAGTGGGTAGCAGAGGGACTATTCAAAAGCCGCAGCGACGCCATAAAAACAATACTGGCATTATATGAAGAACGCGAAAAGACACGCGAATTTTTCAAGATGCTTACAAAACGCAGTGAAGAAGCAAAGAAACATCCAGAGTCTTTCATATCACTTGAGGAATTGTAGTGACGTTCACTGTACTTTCGGATTTGTCGCTTCATCATGTCAGCATTTTTGACAGCCTCAAACGCAACAATAGATGCTTTGGGAAGTAAAAGAGAAACATGTACCTACTTTTTAATTTCGCCGAGAATTTAAACCGAGATCTAAACCTATTCCCCGGCGCCAGTATTTGTCGGAGTTTGAACATCCGAAGTTTTATATATTTAATGTGATAAGAGTGCAAAGCCTATTATGGTGGGCGTTTATGAAGCATAAGATCACTTTTCTACTAGTTTTCTTGCTTATTGTTGTGGGTTGTGGCAACTCTACTGTTGTTAATAGAGCTTGGAGTGAGGAACTTTCTCTTCCGATAACTTCTAGAAACTTTCTGATTGGGGTAACTCCAACCTTGAGTTTGAATGGGACACTTGAAGAAGCCTACAGCGTGACGGGTTCGGTGGCGGACGTTATGAACCTTTGGTTTGTTAATGTGCCATGGTACAACACAACTGAACATTTGAAAAAGCCTCAAACGCAGGCACTTTTGGGACTAATAAATGCAAGCGGTTTAACACCGATATTTCAGTTAAACTTTTGGACTGTAATGGATGGAAAAGTTGTTTTGCAAGTTCCTCCGTACATGAACGCTAGTACAACAAACCTTGGGACACTGAGCTTCGCCAGTTATGGATTGAACAAGCCGTCAACATTTCAAGAGATTATCATCCAAAGTACTTCTGTATAGGAAATGAAGTTGACACGTACTATTGGAATTGCAGCCAAGATGACTTCAATAACTATGTCACTTTGGTAGGCGAAACATACGATGGTATCAAGGCGGTCTCTCCAGGCACAAGAGTATTCATAGTTTTTAGGCTTGATACAATTGACTCTTACAACGGGTGGTTTTTAATTGGAAAATTCAACGAAAACAAAACTGACCTTTTTGGCTTCACTTCATACCCCTATATGCTTGGTTATCCAGGACCAGCGTGGTATGAAAAGCCCAGCGACATGCCACCTGACTATTACACACGAATAACGAACTACACCAAAGGAAAACCGATTGCATTCAGTGAAATAGGATGGACAAGTTCTGAACGATTAAGAGGTGGATCTGAGCAGGAGCAGGTTGAGTTTCTCCTGTGGTTTTTGGAACACACGAGGGACATGCCTCCAGAAATTGTCAGCTGGTTATGTTTGCATGATCTTCGAACAGTAGAGGAGGAGACGGATCCAAATGCTTTGCCTAACGATTTTGTTGGATTGAAGTATAAGAATGGAACAGAAAAGGCTATTTGGAGCTATTGGCAAGCACTCCATGTTATTCCAGAGTTTCTAGTGGTATGGTTTACTCTTACCTCTTTAATGCTTGCTACGCTTGTTGCTATATTGCTTTATAGAACGCGACCAAAGTGTCTGACTAATATTCAGTATTAAATCAAAAATTTTTAAAGTGATTTCCTTTTTCTGTAGGGGTGGGAAGTGGCATATTGCATGGGAAAGAGCGTTTTGGTAACACCATTGTACATATCGGTTGCGTGGATTTTGCTTGTCAGTTACCAGTTGTTTACTCAAACGGCTGTTTCCACGGTTGTGCCCTACATTAAAATGTGTTGGGCAAGAAGTTGGCGGATGGCTATCTTACAGGATGGATATGATTGTTTTTGTTCATGCTTTTGCGTGGATTTTCCTCCTATCATCTGTTATTCCTTCAGTCTTGCTTGGAAGTATAGAAGTGTGCTTGCCCAGTTTGCAGTATGTTTAACTTTGACTTTTGTGGCGTTCATAATCTATTTTGAAATTTTACGAGTGGGAACCATTGAATCAGGTGTTTGGCTTTTGCGCCTTGCTTCAAAACCCAATTTTTGCTATACTTTACCTTTCAGCTCCTTATGTTTCAATGTTAATTTTGGATTTGCATTTGCCAAGAAAACGTAGAGAGGATGAGGAATTCGAAAGGATTAAGGTAAATTATAGGGAACAAGCGGCAGCGGTTTCGAAGAATAACCAGTAGAATGCTAGGTGAAAGCTCCAATTTTAAAGCATTAACAGTATTGGCGCAATCAAAAGAGCAGTCATGTTTGTAAGCTTCATGAAAATGTTCAGTGATGGTCCAGCAACATCTTTCAGCGGATCGCCTACAGTGTCGCCGATGACTGCTGCCTCATGCGCTGGTGTACCCTTCATCCAGAACTTTCTCTCAATATACTTTTTAGAGTTGTCCCATATACCTCCGCCAAAAGTGAAGAAGGGCGACAATAAAGCGGATGTTGCTAAGCCTCCAAGCAGCATTGCGCCTAAAGCATATTTGCCTAACATGAATCCAACGACAATGGGGGAAGCTATCGCTAAGAGGCCTGGGAACATCATTCGTTTAAGAGCGGATTTTGTGGCTATGTCAACGCATCGTGCATAATCTGGTTTTGCTTTTCCCTCAATAATTTTCGGGTTCTCTCTAAATTGTCGCCTAACCTCGTCAACCATCTGGTAGGCTGTTTTCCCGGTTGCTCCAATTGCTAGGGATGAAAAAATGAACGGTAGGGTTGCGCCGAGCAAGAGCCCAGCGATGAATATTGGGCTTAAAACGCCTTGGCTTACCTCATAAAGCTTCACTATTTGTCCGTAGGTGGCGAAAATGACAACCGTTGACACTGTTCCAGAGGCTGTTGCGAAAGCCTTTGTGTAAGCCTTTGTTGTGTTTCCCAAAGCGTCAAGCTCTTCAAGACCGCCATTGCGCGTTTTTGTTTGAGTCATCTCTGCTATGCCAGCAGCATTGTCGCATATTGGACCGAAAGCGTCGCTTGACATTATGAAGCCTATAGCCAAGTCTGTTCCAATGTTTGCGCCCAGTATCCCATAAAGAGAACCGTTAGTTATGAAGTAGGAGAAGAGAAAGGCGCTTAAAACAAACAGAATCGGCATGAACGGACTTTGAAAAGCGTAAGATAAGCCAGTCAAGATATTTATGGCAGCTCCACGCTCAGAAGCCTCTGCAACTTTCCTAACAGATCTGCCATTAATCCCAGTGTAATACTGGACAGCTATGCCAACAGCTAGGCTTGCCACTAGACCGCTAACCACCGCATAAAAAACATTGATGTCTCCAATCGTCATCATGCACGCAGCAAAAGCACCTAAAACACAACAGAACGCCGTGATAAGTAGGCCCAAATTAAACGTTACAACCGGCCTCGTCCTCTTCCAAGCTCTAATGAAGAAGATGCCAACCATTGTCGCTAAAATTCCAGAGGCGCCGAGAAGAAGTGGAAATGCTACGGCTTTTATTCCAAGATTCCCAAGCAACAATGTTCCAAGAATAATGGCTGTTATATAATCATCACTTATTGACTCGAAAAGGTCTGAACCCCTACCGGCACAGTCGCCAACGTTATCCCCAACCTGGTCAGCTATGACGGCGGGGTTACGCGGATCATCCTCCGGTATCCGCTGCTCTATTTTCCCAACAAGATCGGCGCCTATATCAGCAGCCTTTGTGAATATTCCTCCTCCAAGCTGTGCGAAAAGCGCAGCTAAGCTTGCTCCGAAGCCAAAGCCAACAATCAACTGTGGATCTTGATAAATTAGGTAAAGCGATCCAACGCCTATTAGGCTTAAGCCTACGACCGAAAGGCCCATGACAGCCCCGCCGCTGAAAGCTAAAGCGAAAGCCTTTACTGATGATATCCTAGCCGCGTGCGCTGTTCTGACGTTAGCTTCTACGGCTACGCGCAGCCCTATGTAAGCAGCAACCAGCGAGAGAATCGACCC
>JBMFKI010000014.1:0-42921 GCA_049972525.1 Bathyarchaeia archaeon | reverse complement strand
CATTTAGCCTATTTTTCCGGTTCAAAGATTCTTGTTCAATTGACGTTGCAGCATAAAAAATGCCAAAAAATACAGAAAATTGCACCATCATTGTTAACAAAACCTGTAACGAGAACAAGGTTTTTCTCGATAAGCTTTTTGCAACATTCATAGCTTTTTTCAGTAAATCTTGCCTTCCTCGCTGTTTCATGGTATGCCCTTAAAAGGGCATAAATACCAGAGTAATGAGACTGATTTTTCAGAAGTTCTGTTAAGAGACACTAATTGAACCTTATTACTGAGGCGGATGGGCGGGTCGGGCTTGGATTAAGTCACTTGAACTCTTTTCCGAGTTGTAGGGATTCTTTTGTTAATCCATGTTTTTTGTATAGTTGGATGGCTGGATTATTCTCGAAATTGGTTACTACGTGAACTTCTAATGCACCTTTTTCTTTGGCTCTATCTATGATCTTTTGAAGGAGTTTGCTTCCAACACCCATCCGCCTATACTTCGGTGCTACATACAAGTTTTGTATATAGCTTAATTTTCCGCCATGGCAAAAATCGTTTATAGTCCATAAATCTATGAACCCGACGATTTCGCCATCTACCTCGGCAACCCACAGCTCATAATCCGGATCCCTAAGAGAGCCTTTCAAAACGGAGAGGCGTTCCTCATCTGTTGCAGTCCCATGCAATAAACTCCTCTGCAAGCGACAACAGCCTTGAAGCATCACTTTCATTTGCACGCCTAACTTCAAAATCGCACATGGCAAACCCCTAAAAACATAGCTACGTGGTCAATTAATATATTCGCCCACTCCTTTGCATGACTCCGTCAAGCATATTCCAATAAAACCGTTGATGCCATCCTTAAATGGTATGAATCAGCAACAATTCTTTTGGGCTGATGCTAAACGCATTTTATTTGAAGATTAATTTTGCGGTTTGTTTGCGTTGGTTTAAATGTTTAGTATGATAACCCATCGAAGGGCTTTATCAGCAAATTATAAATTTAAGCTTTTTCTGTTTCAGTTTCAGACCTTTGTTTAATGTATACGTAACATATGTAGGGGATGTATACTAATCCTGCAGCAATAAAGCATAAACCAAGAAATTTTTGGAAGGCTGAAGGCGCGGATACAATCCAAGCTATTCCTAATATAATGTATAGTATGGAGAAAACTATTCCTACGATTAGCCTACGCCTTGTAAGAGGCTTCCCACACACCAATTTATATTCTTCCCGCTTATTGCTTGAGTTATTTTACGCGGCGAAACTGGATTTTCAACGTAGGTAAGTTCCATAAAGATCAAACAACACCGCCTTAATTCTCGTAGTGAACTCCCTCGCACAGTGATAGGTTAAACGCTGCCTTTAATGTTTTTGGAGGTCATTGAAGTTTTGAGTTTTCTATTCAGTCGTTCTTTTTCACTCATGACAAATGAATACTAATTAAATATAACGATTACTAAAAAGTTGCACTATTTCATCGGACATGCTTTGCGCGGTCTTGGATTTCGCCGGTATAATTGTTAATGTTTTGCGTCAAACTATGCGGAGTATGTGGAAGGGGAATGTTAGAAACATTAATGATATTATGAAGGCGATTAGCAAAGTGAACAGGGTTTCCGGGATCTTGGAGGGGGCTTTTATTGGGAACATGAATGGAACGCTATTTTTGTAGTTGCGGAAATGTTCTGAAAACTTTTTCTCGAGGCGTCTTTCTTCGTATTTGGCTAAACCAATGTATCCAGCAACCTGAACAAGCCACAAGCATATGGACTTCGGCTGGCTGCCAAACCTGGTGAACACCATAACGTTCAAGCCTATGGTAATTATTATGATTCCAAGGTATTGCGGATGCCTAACTACGGAATATAATCCAGTTTTGATGAGCCCTGCTTTCTTGTGTTCCCTTAAAAACTGGAATGCTGCAACAAAAAATATTGCGAAACCAACCACAGCGATTACTCGTCCAACAATAAAATCTCTTGCAAAAAACATTAAATGAACGTCCCTCTCAAGGTTAGGACTGTATCCACGCATATAATCATTTATAATCCCAACCAAATATAGCAGTAAAGGAACGAACATAACACTAATAGCCCAACCGCCATAAACTATGCTTTGCAAAGAGAAAAGCAACGCCGTAACCAAAGCTTTAAACACAAACCTAACTTTTTCCTTGAACGTTGACAACAACGACCCCAAACTAAACCTATCCGTAAATTATATTTAATTCTAATTTTATTGTTGGTAGAAGTTGTAGCAGGGAAGTTTATGGAAGAGGTTGAGTGAGAAAGATATGGAGGATTTAATGCATAGCTTAGATCATTGTTTGTTGATGGCGAACAAGTTTTACGAGACAGGGAAACCCGAATATTACGCGAGAATGGAGGCAACATATGGGAAATTCATAGAACTGCTAAGGAAACTAAGAAAGAAAGAGTGAGTTAAGAACATGGGGGTAAAAAGGGAATGCTAAAGAGGTAGTATAAAGAGGGGTGTCGATTTGAAAAAGGATGATTTTTACCATGCGAGGAAGCAACGTCTTTGGAATATGTATTGGAAAGATAATGACGGTTCTGATATTTTCAGACCTAACGGTTTCGACGAATACCCTAAGGAGATTTATGATCTCTTCCTCAGCTTAATAGACCATGATGGGCGGGTTATCGATTTAGGCTGTGGCAATGGCCTGATGCTGCGTCACCTCTTAACGAAGAGTAAGCATAAGCTTATACCTTATGGTGTCGACTTTATAGAAGAATCTATTAAACAAGCCAAAGAAGTTATCCTTCCTATGTATGCCGAAAATTTCAAGGTTGGAAACATAGTTGACATAGAGTTAGGCACAGGATACTTTGACTTTATATTCTTTGATCCTTACGATGTCCATCCTAATGACGTGCAAGGCATGATTGATAAACTCCTCAAAGCATGCAAGCATGGTGGCAAAATAATTTTTTACACTTACAAGGATGTTCTTAAAGCTTTAAGGCTGATCAAACTTTTTAAGCTAAAATGGGTAAAATGGGTAGGCGACTTACTACCTCAAGAAATAGCAAGGAAGCTTAAAAGAATAGACCACGACGAGGTTTCAGTAGGCGTGTATGAAGTTTAATTAAACTTCACCTAATATACGTGAAAGGCTTTCTGTTAATAATGTCTAACAGAGTGTGGTGGGCACGTCTCATATGAGGGCTTGGCGTTTTGGGTTGCGCGTTGGCTCTGGCTATTTTCTAGCGGTTTTTAATAGTTCTTGAAGGCTTGTTGCCTTGAGGATTATTTTTCCGTCTGGTTGTTCTAAATAGATGATTATATCTCCAACTTTGACTTTTAGTTTCTCCTGAACCTTCCTAACTAGTGTTATTCTGTATTTTGGGCCGACTTTGCTTGTTCCTAAAACCTTTTCTTGGTTTGTGTTCAGTTTGAACCCCTTTATGAGTTACTTTGGAGTTTCGGAGATAAATGATGGTGAGGAAGTAGCACAGTAGCGCTTATAAGCAACTTCGAAATAAAAGAAAATCAATCGGAGATAAGTAAAATGTTCGTGAAGAAAGCTGGAACATTAACGATTTTGATCCTAATCGCTTTTGCCCTTTGCAGCGTTTTGCAGTCTGTGCGCGCTGAAGCCCTTGGCAACATTAAGATTCTTTCCCACTCAAGCTTTTACGATGGTCTCAACACGTTGTGGATTGTAGGTGAAGTTGAAAACACTGGTGATATGGCCACACAATTTACAAAGGTAACAGCAACTTACTATAACTCTTCAAACAATGTTGTTGCTGTAGAGACGGGATACACAGAACTTGACGTTATACTTCCAGGGAGAAAGTCGCCATTCAGCATTATGCTTTTACAGTCAAGCGGATCACTTCAAGTGTATAACTACTCATTAACAGTTTCGTGGGACAATTACGCGGCTGGCAAACCGTTAGCCCTTCAAATCCTATCAAACAGCAGCAGAATCGATGAAATGGGCTATATGCACGTGCTCGGCGAAATTAAGAATACTGGCTCATTGACGGCAAGGTTCACTAAGGCGATTGCAACATTCTACGATGCAAACGGAACAGTGGTGGGCGAAGCATGGAGCTACACGGAGCCATCAGACATAACCTCAAACCAAACAGCAGCATTCGACATAGAACTGATTTACACGCAGCAAGTTACGAAAGTGGCAAGCTACAGCCTAACAGCAGAATCAATGGACTACGCGCTAATCCCAGAATACAACCTAACTATAATACCACTAATAATACTACTCAGCTTAACACTAACCCTCAGCAGGTGTACAAAACTGAAAAAGCCTACCCGCGAAAATTGAGACATTAAAGCAAAAAGCTAAGGAGTCCCGCGAAAAGCGACTTGTCAAGGGCTGAACATTGCCACTTCCTAGCCGAATACCCGCAGGATTTTCTCGTGGGAAAATAATTTAGAAAAGATTTAGCCTTTTCCCATGTAAATATTTGTTTTTTAAATACTGAAAAATTCTTTGACTATTCTTCTTTAGGGAAAGTCCATCGGTATTTGCGCCGTAATTAACAGACTGATTGGCTTTAAATAATAGGTTGAATATTTCTCAAAGCTTCTTCTCGTTTCTTCAATTTTTCTTTTAAGATATTTATATTCCTCAACTTCTTTGGGAAGTAGCGGGAAATCCTTGAAAGCTGCAGGGTTACGCTTATTTGCAAGCCAAATGAGAAAATATGGATCATTTATGTTCGGTCTATATTTTAAATCTAATGCAGAATCGCTATATGCCCTTAAAAAATCATCAAAACAATCTCTTATTAAGTCCATTTGAGAATACGCTTTAAAGCGTTTGAGATATTCTCTTTTCCTCTCTTCTATCCCTTCGGGTGATAATAAATCTTTCCCGTATTCTGCCTCTAATACTCTTTTAGCCATATCGAGGGCCAAAATTTCAACTATTTCCTCATCACTTTTAAATTCAACATGGTTTTTATTTTTAACAACTAAAAACTTTTCTTCAAAAAGTTGCCTCAAGGCTACACTATACATTTTTTTCTGGACATCTTCATATTCATCCACAGCCTTAATTATTCCATGATTTTTAATTCGCTTGTTAAACCACCAGACATATTCTCTATTCCGTTTATAATATTCCGCTTCTTCTAGAACCTTTTTCGACAATGATTCACCTACTTGGTCACGGTAGGCTGAGCGAATAACGTGGTCGAGTTCGGCAAAAATTCTGCTAAGCCAGCCTTTTATAATTCCAGCTGATTTTAATGGCAGTTCATTAATGTTAATTGGGGGATCCGTAAAAATAAAGAAATAACCATGCCAAGGATTGTAAAGTGGTTTAAACGCACCTTTAATCCATGCTTCTACAACTTCGCTGGGGGTCTCCTCATCAACTTCTCTTTGAAGGCTATAATAAACGGCAGGAGGATAGACAGATTGATCCACTGTTCTTTTTATAATGCCCTCGTTCACGAGGATTTTAAGATGATTTGCGAGGGTTGCTCTTCCTAATATTGGGTTGCCTTCAATTTTTCTTTTTTCGTTAATACGCTTAAGAAGCTCCTTCCACCTTAGAGGTTTTTTAGACTTCATAAATGTTTTAACAATCTCATCTCTAATTAACAAGCTTGGCTTTTTCATTCTTTCAGTTCTCCAGACTTTTAAAGTTAAACTTGGTTCTGTTATGAACTAAAACAAAACATAAATATAAGCCTTAAGTTCTATATTTTTTGAAAAACGAACCAATGTGAAGAGTGGGTTAAGGAATGAATGGAAAGGCGAATCTAGAACTTGACAAAACCATTCTCAATTTCGCCTTAATTTTTAGGACTGATTTAAAAAACTTTGAGAGGATTCGTGATTTTCTCCTTAAATCAGGGGCCCAGCTGATTTATCAAACAAAGTCGACAGAGAAAATCTTTGTATCTAGAATAGGAAGCCAAACCGTAAAGGATGACATTCTAACGGAGGGGGAGGCGTAAACTTTTGAATAAGGAAAATGGGAAAAGCAGGATTTAAGGCTGAGGGGACACTTGCGGGATGCATCGGGATTGAAAAGCCTATTCCGCCGAATATATGCCGCGAATGTGCAAAACATGGCGATTTTACATGCGAACGACTAAAAAGAAGGCAGAAAAATGGGCGAAAAAAGTGAAACGTTGCCTGAAGTTGTCGGGAAACTTTTCGTAAACCGTTCAGATTGCTATTGCCTGCAAAAGGTTAATGGTAGTTACATTAAGGTTGAAGCCTCTTTAACGGATAATATTCTGCACCAGCATCTGAGAGGAGAATTAACCGTTGGAGCCTACCAGCTTGGCAAAGACAACACTGTAAAATACCTCTGCTTCGACTTTGACCCAGAGCATCTGCCAGACACACGCCAAGCAGTTCAGAGGCTCCTTTCCGTCCTATTTGAAAAACGTCGAGAGGATGATGGTGTTGAACGCCCAAGGGTTTGGCCGAGCGCTGTTTTGCTTGAAGCCAGCAGGTGGCCTGACGAAAGCTATCATGTTTGGGTTCTGTTCAGTTTGCCTGTTCATGCGAGGGTTGCAAGGTGGCTTGGCTTGCGCTGCTTGGAGCTTGCAGACTTGAATCCACGCGAGGTTGAGGTTTTCCCAAAACAGACTGAGCTTACAAAGGATAGGCCTTACGGCAACTTTGTTAAGCTGCCCCTTGGCAAGCACCAGGCTGCTGGAAAGTGGAGTAGGCTCCTAAACCCTGAAAACTTTGAGCCACTGGCAAATGAGGTGTTGCTTGATTGTTGGGGTATTAGCTTCAGCGAGTCTGACATAACGAAAATTCTTGCGTTCAAGGAAAAGGAATCCGTTCAGGTGTCTTTGAAGTCGGCTGACGTTCTACAGTCTTTGCCAAGCGAAGAGGAAGAGAGGGCAGCGGAAATCCTGGCGAGATACTGGCGTAGGGGTTATAGAAACCGTCTAGAGATGGCTTTTCTCGGTTATTGTCTTAAAAAAGGTGTGAGCTACGAGTCTGCAAGGCGAATAATCGAGAAGGTTTGCGATTTAACAAACGATGAGGAGAAAGCTGCCCGCCTTAAATTGGTTGAATATCATTATCGAAACAGAAGAGGACTAGGGGCTAAACTCGCTGGGGCTTCCCTAATTTCTGAAGTTATTAAAGAGGTGAAAACATGAGTGTTGTCCAGGATTTAGCTAAAATTGAGCTTAAAGCGCATATGGATAAGCTGGCTGAGTCCGGCGAGGCTGTTAAGCTTGCAAAATTAACGGTTTTACCGCGTTTTGAAGGGCTCTCAATCAAAGTGCATCCAGCTATTGATGTTATTAACGGCAAGGCTGTTATAGGCGTAACGCTTCCATGCCTAACTGTTGACAGCGAAGGCAACCAGGAGGAGCGCGAACTTCCGTTTCTCATTACTTCCGACAGGCAGAAGATCCTTGCCCATAAAGAAACCTTGCAGCCTTTGAGATGGCGCCTGGCCTACCGCATCGTCGAGTTCGAGAACCGATGGAGCTTGCAGGGCGTTAAGGCTTGGCTTGAAGGAGCCACCGTTAACCCATCTGAAGTTTATGACGCTGTTAAACAAGCCTGGCAAATCTACCTAGAGTTTGACAATCCAGACATTTATGACCTTGTAACTCTCTGGACAATAGGCACGTACTTCTTTCACATGTTCAATACATATCCCTACTTGTATGTTGGCGGGCTTAAGCGAACTGGAAAAACAAAATCGTTGACAATCGCTAGCCTCATATGTTTCAACGCGATTTTCAGCAACAACATCTCTACGGCTAGCATTTATCGCTTAATTCAAAGTGGCCGTTGCACACTGCTCATGGATGAAACTGAAAAGTTGGCGGACAAAGAGCGGGCCTCAGAATTGCGGAACATGCTGCTGGCTGGATATAAGAAGGGCCTTCTTGTCTACCGAACTGAAAAGCAGAAGAACGAGAGGCTGGTTCCAGAGGGGTTTGAAGTTTTCTCGCCTAAGATTATCGCTAATATTGCGGGGATTGAGGACATCCTCGAAGACAGATGCATACCAATCATAATGAAAAGAGGGAAAAACCCAGCAGTTATAAACCGTGAACCTAATTTTTCTGACCCTGTTTGGCAAAAGGTTCGCGACTATCTGTACATGTTGTTCTTACAGTTTTTTAGCGAGGTTTCAAGTGTCGTTTGTGACGTAAGTGCTGTTTGTGTCGTTGGGGAAACACGCTTATCCGATAGGGATTTAGAACTTTGGAAGCCAATTTTAGCCCTTGCAATGTTCTTTGATAAATACAACCAAAAGTTAAACCTAACTGAAAGAATGATAAGGTTTGCGGAAAGGACGGTGAACGAGAAGCAAAACGAAAGCGCCGTTGAAAATGAGGAATACATCCTCGTGGAAACATTGACGAAACTCGTTCAAACGGATGGTTATTACCAGGTTAAGGCTATTCGCGATGTGATGGCTCAAGCCTATGAGGAAGAGCCGAAATGGTTGACGACAAAATGGCTGGGACGCGCTCTTAAAAGGCTGGGTTTCAAGGAAAAACGTAGGGTTGGGAGAGGCCGCGAATACAAGTTTACTGTTAAAGAAGTCAAGGAATTAGCTGAAAGGCTGGAAGTACACGTTCCCCTAACGACACAAACGACACAAAATACACAAACGACACTTCAAGAAGCCTTGAGAACGCTTACGGAGTGGATTATCGCAAACAAGGATGGCGAGGGCTTAATAGACGCTTTCGCCTTATCCGCTAAAATTTCAGAGTTAGGGCTGGATCCCCGCGAAGTTATTGAGGTTCTAAAGGCTGACGGTTGGCTCTTTGAAGTTACGCGAACAGGCAAGTTAGGGGTTGCCAAATGAGTGAACCGTCCAAGTTTGAGTTGGAAATGGTGGTTAAAGTGAGAAAGTGGCTGCATTTCACAAACATAACTATCTGCCTTGACAAAATAGGCTATAACTTAGCCTCTGAAGGGCAAAAACGTCTGTTCCGTTTAATCTATGAATATATTACAAGCCATAGGGGCAGCAAGACGATTTCCAGGCAGAGTTTTGCCTTCGGCCCAGATGTTGTAGCCTTCACAGTTCTAACTAAGGATCTGCCAAGGATTCAGCAGACGATAACGAATATTCTGCAGAAGCCAAACAGCTTGACAAAGAAGCTCACTGAAGTTTCTAACACTAGCCTTCTCGAATCAATTTTCCCATTCTTAACCGTCAAGAAGCGACGCATATGGCATATTGGAGAAATGTTACCGTTTAATGTTACCAGAAAATGTTACCAAAATTATAGGGGAGGGTGAGGTTGAAAACGCAGATAGGCGTAAGGGTTAATTCGAAGCTTTGGGAAAACTATAAGGCCCTTTGCCAAGAGGCAAATTTGAAGCCTAACGAGGCGATTGAAGATTTTTTAAGGGCCTGCCTTGAACGAGGCGACGTTAAAAGCGTTTTAAACCTTCTGCAAAGCGTGAACACGGCTGAAGAAGCAGCCTTTGAACTTGATTTGAAGGGGAAACTTGGCGAGTTAGAAGCGTATTTCATGCATGATAAGGCGAAAAACGACATGAAATTTTACGATGATGTCAAAAACCTCATAACAGCCATTTTACAAATTTTGCCGAAAATAAAAAACTCGAATCTAGAGAATGACATTAAATTAAGGGTAGAGGAAATCCAAAGTTTTTACCGAACAAAATTGGCTGAGACTTTAGCCAGTTTGGAAGACTTTTAGAGGCCCCTATCATGGCTGATTTGGCTCCCAAATGCCCAGAGTGTGGAAGCACACGGCTGTATAAAGACGGTTTCCGCTATCTGGCAGACGCAACACCCATACAACGCTATCTATGTAGAAGTTGTGGCTATAGGTTTAGCGACCCAGCGAAAAGGCAGATTTTAAAAACCCGTCTAGGGCATAATATTACTTGCCAAGTATGCGGTGAGGAGAGCTCACCGAAAAACTTGGCCAGCCGAAAGGCGGTCACCGTCTTGGCTGAGGTAAACGGGAAAACGACAAGCGGGCAAGCGGGAGCCACAGAGCAGACAGCACAGCAAAAAGGCAAAATCATAGAATATCTTTGGCATCTTCAGAAACAGGGAAGAAAACCTTACACGATACTGGCAAGACGTAAAACGTTAATGCGACTGCTAAAGCATGGTGCAAATCTTCTGGACCCTGAAAACGTTAAAGAAGTTATCGCTAAAGAAAATGTTTCAATAAACACTAAAGTTCATTATGTAAGCTGCTACGATGGTTTCGCTAAATGGATTGGCGTTCATTGGACTCCGCCAAACTATAAAACGGAAAGGAAACTTCCCTTCATTCCTACAGAGCAGGAGCTGGACCAGCTTATAGCTGGATGCAAAAAGAAATTGGCAGCATTCCTTCAAACCTTAAAGGAAACAATGGCAAGAGCAGGTGAAGTTTGGCAACTTAAATGGACAGACCTTAACGGCAACATTTTAACTATAAACTCGCCTGAAAAAGGCGGATTGCCGAGACAATTCAAAATAAGCGACAAGCTGGTTTCAATGCTTAACAGTCTTCCCAAAAAACACGAAAGAATCTTTGGACCTAACAAAAGTCTTCAGAATTTCCGAATAAACTTTGCTAAAAGAAGACGGTATATAGCTCAGAAATTAGCTAATCCACGACTTAACAAAATAACATTTCACACCTTCAGACATTGGGGCGCAACTATGCTTTACCATAAAACCAAAGACATCTTATACGTTAAACAGCAGCTTGGACATAAATGCATAGAAAACACGATGGTTTACACGCAATTGGTGAACTTTGAAAGCGACGAATATCATGTTGCACACGCTAAAACCATAGCGGAAGAAGATAAACTAATACAGGCTGGTTTCGAGTTTGTAAGGTATGATGAGAGGGAGCAAGTTGCCATCTACAGAAAACGCAAGTGAAAAAAGACTAAGGTATTACGAAAATTCACATAGGTTTAAAGTAGTATCTTGGCCATTGTGGCCACTCTTGTGTTGCGGCGCATGTTCCGAAGTCGATCGTTAACTGCATTCCAATTTTTATCTGCTCTATGGTGACGCCCCTAATCATTCCTGGAATTTTTACGCCGTTCTCAAGTTCAACTATACCAACGGCATACGGTACCATTCCTTGAAATTGCGTTGGAGCAACGTAAATAACGGTGTATGTTAGGAGTCTACCCCTTTGCGGAAGTTCAACCCATTCAAAATCCTTAGAATAGCATCTATCGCATAAAGGCCTTGGTGGAAGGTGAACCTTGCCACATTTTTTGCATTTGCCACCCATAAGTTTTCCTTGAAGTATATGCTTATAGAATTGTTCGATTGTGAATTGTGAAGCTTGTCCGCTCATTCTGCCTCAGCCCCTCCTATAGATGTGAACAACAGCTGTGGCTCCAGAACCCCCAACATTATGCGTTAACCCCACTTCTGCATTTTTAACCTGCCTCTTGTCAGCTTGACTGGTTAACTGCAAGTATATCTCGTACGCTTGGGCCGTTCCAGTTGCGCCTACCGGGTGCCCCTTTGACTTTAATCCACCGCTTGTGTTTACTGGAATTTTTCCGCCAATTTTTGTTTCGCCGCTTTCAGCTAAGCGTCCACCTTCACCAGGATTGCAGAAGCCCAAATCTTCGTAGGCTATTATTTCGGCAATTGTAAAGCAATCGTGTACTTCTGCCACATCTATATTTTGCGGTTTGACATCTGCCATTTCATATGCTTTCTTTGCAGCTAACTTCGCAGCGGTGAGGGATGTGAAGCTTTCCCTTTCATAAATTCCTATGGTGTCGCTGGCTTGTCCACTTCCAATTATGTGAACTGGCATATCTGTATATTTTTTGGCTAGCTCTGGCCTTGTTAGGATTAGGCAGCTTGCCCCGTCGGTTATTAATGAACAATCATAGAGTTTTAACGGCCAAGCTATAACCCTTGAGGACAGTGCCGTTTCAATTGTTATCTCTTTCTGCATGTGTGCCTTAGGGTTTAGGCTTCCATTGTGATGGTTTTTGACGGCTACCATAGCCATCTGCTTTTCTGTCGTGCCATATTTGTGCATGTGCGCGGTCGCCATTAAAGCAAACAAGCCTGGAAAGGTTATGCCATGCCACTGCTCAAAGGGATAATCAGAAGCCATAGCCAAATATTCGGTAACCTCAGACGTTGTTCTGTGAGTCATCTTCTCAACGCCACCAACCATTACCACATCGCATAAGCCAGAAAGCACAGCGCATATCCCTGCTCTTAAAGCAGCTCCAGAAGAAGCACATGCTGCCTCTGTCCTAGTTGCCGCTACATGTAATAGTCCAGCCCAGTCCGCAGCTGTGGCGCCAGTATGTCCCTGATGCTCATACGATTCACCCATGTGCCCAACAAACAATGCCTGAATATCCTTTTTGGGATCTAGTTTTGGACATCGGTCAAAAGCCTCTTTGGCGGCTTCTGCGAAGAGTTCCCTAGCATATAAGCCCTCAAGCTTTCCAAATTTCGATAAGCCAGCAGAAATTATTGAAACTAGAGGTTTACCCTTCAATTGATTTTCTCCTCTATTGTTAAGGAAACAAAAATAGTGTTAGACAGATATTTAAAATATTTTAACCAATCCTCAGTTTCTTCATGGAAAAATTAAAGAAATAGGGTGTTGTTAAGTTAGGCTTTCAGGGCTATTTAGTCCCGAAGGTTTTCTTAACCCAAGCGCGTGTTTTTTCCATGTCTTCTTTGAAACGTTTGAGCTCTTCAGGCGTTCTTTTCGGCGGTTTAGGTTCTTCTGCAGGAGTTGCATAGACATCCAAGAGATCACCTTTTGGCTTCTTTTCGATGTGTATGTTCACCTTCAGACCGATGTTTACTTTTTCAGGGTCAACGTTTCTCATAGTCATTGGAAGACACGTGTTTGTTCCTTCTATCCGCACCATTGCACCTACTAATGGTTGGAGATGCGCCATTGAGGGCCAAGCAATAGCCATAACAGTATAGGAATATACTTCACCTTTCTTTGGGAGCTCGATCCAAACTGTTTCTTGAAGCTTGCATTTCGGGTTATAGCAGTGCGCACGTGGTGGGCAATAGACTAGTCCGCATTTTGGACATTTTGTTCCGTAGAGTGTGCCTTCCAACAGTCCCATGAAAAACTTTGAAACTTTGCCGTAACTGTGATGGTAAAAGTTTGCATGCGGTCTGTGCACAATCATAAAGTGTTCAGACTTCAAATCGTTAAGCGTTGGTCCATCGTTCATTTCCACTATTTTCCAGCCTACCGGCCGCCACCCTCCTTCGCGTTCCCAATTTTTCCAGTATTCCTCATCAATTTTCTCTTCTTTCAAAACTTTTTCGGGTCCAGGCTGCTTCATAACATTTTACACCTCCAAAACCACAGCACCAGCTTGGCAACCAGTGCCACCATGCCCGTGTACAAAGCCTCTTTTTGGTTTGCCTAACTGTCTTCCCGGCGCGCCCCATTTTTTGCCTATTTGGTTGCTCAACTGCCAATAAACGTCAACTACTTGAGCTATTGATGTTGCGCCAACGGCGTGGCCTTGCGCAGTTAAAGCGCCGCTTAGTTGACATGGAAGTTCTCCGTCAGGGGTGATTACTCCTTCTCGAAGTAGCTTCTTTCCTTCGCCTCTCTTACAGAAGTCAAAGTCTTCAAGCGCTGCCAGAACCACACCAGCGTATGGATCAAAGATTTCAACTAGACTTATTTCTTTTCGCGGGTTCTTAATCCCAGCGTCCTTGTAAGCCATTCTTGCGGCAACGCGCAGCGAGCCGAAGTTGGTTAAATCGGGATAGGGTGACATTGGAGGAGGTATTTCCTTTGGCCATATTTTCTCGTCTTCAGGATACAAGCCTTTCCAAGCTGGATTGTCAGGGCGATCTCCAGGTCTCATTGTATCTGTACCAAAACCAACGCCAGTTATCCAGACAGGATTATCAGTTAATTTCTTCGTCATTTCCTCATTTGCCAAAAGCAAGGCTGAAGCCCCCTCGCTTGTCATTGCACATTCAAGTAGCCTGTATGGCCAAGAGATTAAACGCGATTTGTAGACGTCTTCCACTGTGATTTTACTAAAGCCGTGTTGCGCAGGCCACTGTGCATATGGGTTGTCAAGTGAGTTGTTGTGAGCGAGAACAGCAACTTCAGCCAGATCTTCCTCAGTTTCCCCGTAGACATGCATCCGACGAGTTTCAAGCGTTGCGTAAAAGGCGTTGTATGTAAAACCCGAAACGAAGTCCCAATCCGTATCGCCAGCAATTGCTATTGCTTCGTTGACTTTTTGTATGGGAAGCTCGTTCATTTTTTCCCATCCTACAACTAAAACCACTGGGAACAAGCCTGAGCGTATCCACAACGCCGCGTTTACTATCGCATCAATTGGTGTTGCTCCTCCAGATTCAACGCGGAAGGCTGGCACGCCGCTTAAGCCCAGATAGTCGTGGATTATCCAATGCATACACTGTTGTTGTTCTAATATGTCACTAAAGTAGGAGTAGCAGCATGCATAGCCCTTCTTTATGAAGTCTCCAATTTCGAGTTCTGGGACATCGTCCAATATCATTTTAACAGCTTCTGCGCACATCTCTTCTTGCAGAGTATGTCTTGGGTTATCGAACCGCGATATGCTACCTGCAACTATTCCAACCTTCTTCGACAAGTTTTCCACCTCGTTTTGAAGCGTAATTAATAATTTAGTCACTATAAGATTTTTGTGGATTACAAAGTGTAAAACAATGTGACGTTTTCTAAGAATCTTTTTATAATATTCTCCACCAATCTGACTAGTATGCAAATAATAAAGTTAGCCACAGCTTTACCGAAGAATGAATATACAACAGAAAAGCTCATAGACACATTTCCATGTCAACTCCCAGACGGCGTAAGGCAGAACGTGTTCAATTTAGGAGTTCTAAGGCGCTATCTAATCAACCATGCCCATTCGGATGAAACTATGAGTGAAACTGATTTAGTTAACCTCTGCTCGGAAGCTTGTCAAAAAGCAATTCAAAGGGCAAACATACCACTAGGAAAAATCAGATATTTTATTGTAACATACGATGCAAACCCCCTTTTAAGCCCAGGACTCAGCCAGCTTCTTATTCGTAACGTAGGTTTCAGCTCTAACACTAAGTATGTTAATGTTCAAGGGATAGCCAGCACAGCCTTCCCGAAAGCTCTGGAGCTTGCAGAAAACTACCTAGTAGCACATCCAAAGGACTATGCCCTCCTTTGCATTTCTGGAGTAAGCTCATATTGGTTCCAAAATCAAGTACGCGGCATAAAAGAAGTTATGGAAATTAAACAAATTAATCAGATAAAAAACAATGTGAAAAGACAAGCGGAATTGCAAAAATGGATTGCCACCATGGAATTTTTCCTTTTCGGAGACGGTGTTGCATCATGTATTGTAGCAAACGGAGAAAAGGGATTAACAGTCAAAAAAATTGTTGAAGTCACGAACATTAAAAGGAAGGACTATTTAGCTGGATATGCTAGGCTTTATGCGCCAAATGAACCTTTTAAGTTCGGTTTCCTCTCACACCTTGACAAGAAGATCCCAGAGCTAGGGGTTAGATATACAGCCTTAGCCTTACGGAGGCTTCTCAGTAAGGGCGAAGGCAATGTTGTTAAAACTGCGAAGAAGTGGGCAGTCCATACCGGAAGCGAGAAAATACTGAAGGCATTAGCTGAGCATAATGGAATTGCACATGAAAGAATTATCGAGTCACATGAAATTCTAAGAGATTATGGCAACTTGTCAGGTGCAAGTTTACCTTTCATACTTGAAAAAATAGTTTCAAACAGCAAATTCGATGACAATGACACAATTATAATGCTTGGCTACGGTTGGGGATTTTCAGCCGCTGCCGCTCTGCTGAAATTTTCATCAACAAAGTGAGACGTTTATTAAAAATGCTAGACGAGAACCGATAAGAAAATATCTTTACTTTAACACGATATACCTAACACACATTCACTTCGTGTGGAGGCAAAATGCAACGATGTTTGATAAAGAAAAGATCAGGGAAATTGAGAAACAGCGGGAGCGCTGGGAAAAGACTACGCTTCCAAACTGGATAAGCCAATTTCCAGAAAGGCAGAAGGAGTTTCGTAACCATTCTGGCATTCTGATAAAACGAGTTTACACGCCAGAAGACATTGGTGAAATGGATTATATAAGTGACCTTAGCTTTCCAGGCGAGTATCCATTTACGAGGGGTTTGCATGCGACGATGTATCGCGGGCGCTTGTGGACTATGCGCATGTTTGCTGGTTACGGTACTGCCAAGGATACAAACAAGCGCTTTAAATACTTGTTGAGTGAGGGTGAAACTGGCTTAAGCACGGCTTTTGACTATCCAACGATTATGGGTTATGATTCTGACCACCCGATGGCCAAGGGTGAAGTTGGCGTCTGCGGAGTAGCCATATCATCGCTTCAAGATATGGAGGTTCTATTTGACGGCATACCACTCGATAAGGTTACAACTTCAATGACGATAAATGGTCCTGCAACTGTTTTGCTTGCCATGTACGTTGCCGTCGGCGACAAGCAAGGAGTCCCAAGAGAAAAGCTTGGCGGAACAACCCAAAACGACAACTTAAAGGAGTTCTTCGCCCAAAAATTATGTATTTTCCCACCAGAGCCTTCACTTAAACTTTCAACAGACATAATTGAATACTGCGCTAGGCATCTGCCAAAATGGAACCCAATAAGCATAAGCGGCTACCACATACGCGAGGCAGGCGCAACAGCGCTCCAAGAACTGGCTTTTACACTTTATGATGGAATAGCCTACGTTGAATCTACATTAAAGAGAGGCTTAAAAGTTGACGACTTCGCCCCAAGGTTATCATTCTTTTTTGCTTCGCACAACGACTTTTTCGAGGAGATAGCCAAGTTCCGAGCGGCACGAAGGCTCTGGGCAAAAATAATGAAAGAGCGTTTTCACGCCAAAAACCCAAGGTCAATGTGGATGCGTATGCACGTGCAAACTTCTGGTTGTACGCTAACAGCCCAACAGCCATTAAACAACATTGTCCGAACAACAATTCAGGCGTTAGCAGCGGTTCTAGGAGGGACACAATCCCTACATACGAACTCTTTTGATGAAGCCTTATGTTTGCCAACAGAAGAGGCTGTTAGGGTAGCCCTACGAACACAGCAAATAATAGCATACGAGAGCGGAGTGACAAATACTGTTGACCCGCTTGCAGGCTCCTACTATGTTGAAGCATTAACAAATGAGATGGAGGAGAAAGCTATGGAGTACATTCAAAAAATTGATGACATGGGCGGAGTTATATCCGCAATAGAGAAAGGTTTCTTCCAAAGAGAAATCGCAGATAGCGCTTACAGATACCAGCGTGAAATAGAGGAGAAAAAACGCATAATAGTAGGTTTAAACGAGTACACAATTGAAGAGAAGTGCCCGATAAAACTTTTGAGGATAGATCCGAAAGTTGAAGAAGAGCAAGTGGCAAGACTGCAAAAGCTAAAAAGGGAGAGGGATAACAAAAAAGTTAAGGAATCCCTTGAAAAACTTCATTATGCAGCACAGAAGGATGAAAACCTAATGCCAACAATAATCGAGGCGGTGAAAGCCTACGCCACGTTAGGAGAAATAACAGATGTGCTGCGCAAGGTTTACGGGGAATATAAAGAATTAATACTTGTCTAAAATTGAGGGTTGGTGAAGGACAAAATGCAGAAGAAAATTAGAGTTTTAATTGCAAAGCCTGGTTTAGACAGCCACGACAGAGGGGCAAAAGTTGTGGCAAGAGCCCTAAGAGATGCTGGGATGGAGGTTATATACACGGGCTTAAGGCAAACGCCAGAACAAATAGTTGAAGCGGCCCTTCAAGAAGACGTAGATGTAATAGGCTTAAGCATCCTTTCAGGGGCACACAAAACATTATTCCCAAAAATAATGCAACTTCTAAAAGAGAAAGGCTTGACAGACGTCTTGGTTTTTGCTGGCGGAATAATCCCGGAGGAGGACGTACCAGAACTGAAGAAGATTGGAATTAAAGAGGTATTTGGTCCTGGAACTCCAACGGAAAAGATAATTCAATGCGTTATGAACTATTGCTCGAAAAAAGCTGAAGCTGCGTAGCGTTTGATGAAAACAGAGGACATAGTTAAGGGTGTTCTCTCTGGAGACCGAAGAAGCATAGCTAGGGCAATAACAATAATTGAAAACGACGAGCCTCAGGCAAAGGATATAATCGCATCAATTTATCCATATACAGGAAAAGCGCATGTCATAGGGTTAACGGGACCAGGAGGTTCTGGCAAAAGCACTCTTATAGAAAAGGTTGTACGTGAATATAGGCGAAAGGGCAAAACAGTTGGGGTTATCGCCGTAGATCCTACGAGTCCTTTTACTGGTGGAGCATTTTTAGGCGATAGAATTAGAATGCAGGAGTTAAGCACAGATTCTGGTGTTTTCATAAGGAGTATGGCAACCCGTAACTACTCTGGTGGGATTGCAAAAGCAACAAAGGATGCTGTAAAAGTTTTGGATGCCTCTGGCAAGGACATAGTAATCGTGGAAACTGTTGGCGCAGGCCAGTCTGAAGTTGAAATAATAAAAGTTGCACAGACCATAGTTGTCATACACGCCCCTGGACTTGGAGATGATATACAAGCGATAAAAGCAGGGTTAATGGAAATAGCTGACATCTTCGTTGTTAATAAGGCTGACCGCGAAAATGCGGACAAAGCCGTTATCGATATTCAAGCCATGTTGCAGCTTAATAATAGAGAAAAGGCGTGGCAGATCCCAATAATAAAAACAGTTGCGCTTACTGGTGAAGGAATCCCACAGCTAATCGAAAAGCTTGAGAAGCATAGAGAATTCATAGAAAAAGAGAAACTGCATCAAAAAGCTTTGTTGAAGGCTGAAGTTGAACTTGTAGAGGCGATTAGAGATAGAGTTACGCAATTAATAATTGAAGAGTTGAAAAGCAGAAGGATATTCGAAGAGTTAATCGAGAAAATTCTGAAGAGAGAAATTGATGCCTCCTCAGCTGCTGAGAAACTTCTGCAAGAAGTGCTGAAGAAGGCGCAGACAGAAAATGACCAAACTTGAAAAAGGCCTAGTGCAAGTTTACACTGGAAACGGCAAAGGCAAGACGACTGCTGCCTTTGGGTTAGCATTAAGAGCAATAGGCAGAGGATTAAAAGTTTACGTAATCCAGTTCATTAAAGGAGGATTTGATTACGGCGAACTCTACATTGTTGATAAGCTTCCAAACCTTAAACTGAAAGCATTTGGGAGGGGCAAGTTCATAACTGGAAAACCTTCAGAGGAAGATGTAAAACTCGCTGAAGAAGCCCTCTTTTTAGCTGAAAAAGTCGTTAAAAGCGGCGAGTATGATATAGTGATTTTAGATGAGGTTAACGTGGCATTGAACTTGAATCTGATAAGCCTTGAAAGAGTCCTAAAACTGATAAAGAGTAAGCCCAAGCATGTAGAACTTGTTTTAACTGGTAGATACGCTCAAAATGAAATAGTAGAAGCAGCAGATCTTGTTACGGAGATGAAGGAAATAAAGCACCCATACAACGCGGGTTATCAAGCAAGGAAAGGAATAGAATTTTAGAAATGGAAGAAAACTGGAACACAACACAGGTTTGCGGCTTTGAACTTACTTGAAGCGCCTCTTTAAGAGGTCCCTTAAAGCTTTAATCCTCCTCTTTGATGGTTTAACTTGTTGGAACTCCGGCTTGTACGGATGCATTTCACTCTCTAGAAGCTCTGTTAGGCGAGCGTAGTAGGCTTCAAATTCTTCCATGTTGTTGCTCTTAAACTTGAAGATTGGAACTCCAACTGGCGGATTTTCCCATCTTTCGTCCCAAGCGAAGATTGGCGTTGAATCTCCGAAGAGCGCTATGTTTCTTTCAATTATAACTTCCCGTTCGACATTGAAAAGAATTACAAGACGATTTACATTTTTGATTTTCGTCATAAGCAAAAAAGAGCGGGTTACATTGTCAGGTGCTGTTGAATCTATGACTACGCTGTAGCCTTTTCTTAGCAGATAATCGCGCAATTCAGCAATTATTGAATATACAAGAAACTCGTCTCTGCATGGAGGAACTTCGTTAAAAAGCATTGCTCTCAAATCGTCAACGCCTACCCTAGCAAATTTTTTGTTTTCCGCGACTAAACGGTTAGCAAGCATTGTTTTTCCAGATTTTGGGTAGCCGCTTAACACTATGTTCCATAAGCCCTTCACAGCGCCCATATGAATCGCCATTTTCAGTTTAGTCCTTCCATGTACAAATAGGTTAACACTGCCAGCAAAGTTTTTCTCAAACAAAAGTAACAGTTACATTGAAGAAAGTATGACAAATTACAGCGTAGGCGAAGCTTTCTCTGCTGGTTTAGGCCTAGCTATGGGACTGATAATGTCGCAGTCTATCCTTCAAACTATAAAGCCTCCGATGAAAGTTATTAGACAAGTTGTTGTCTGCCCAAACTGTGGTAGCAAAAACCCTATTGAAAACAAGTTTTGTGGACAATGCGGACGATCATTGTACCCTCCAACTCCAATCACTTGTCCCTCATGTGGAACGCCTATGCCCCCACATATAAAATTCTGTAGAAGATGTGGTTTCCCATTGAAAGGAAAAGTTAAAACTAAAAAGAGGAGTTGAAAGACGCTTTTAGGCCAGTTTTTCACCGCAGTTTCCACAGAATTTTGTTCCAGCAGGATTCTTTGCGCCACACTTCGGACACGTAATTTCTGAACTAGCAGGTTGCGTCAGCGGTGCGCCACAGTTTCCACAGTACTTTGCTCCAGCTGGATTTTCAGCCTTACATTTTGGGCAAATAACCTTCGCTTGTGGGACTAAACTTGCGCCGCAGTTCCCACAGAACTTCGCTCCAACGGGGTTTTTGGCGCCGCAGTTCGGGCATATAACAACTTGTTGCGCTTGAGTTTGCTGCATTTGCTGTGCCATTATGTATGGCATCGTTAAGCCCATTCCAGCACCTAAGCCCGCCGCAGCTGCACCTCCTCCTTCGCTTCCTTTGAGTTCTGTTGCTGTTTCCTTCATGTACTGCATAACCATGGCTTGGGCGCCCATTCCAGACGTGAAGCGTCTAGCTTCTTCTGGAATCTTTACGCCTTCGAAGACGCAGTCTATCACTTTTAAGCCTACTCTTGCTGCTTCGTCGCTTATTTTGAGTGTTAATTTGTCTGTTGTCGCGTCAACATTCTTTACAACTGTGAATATGTCATAGTTTGCAAACTCGTTTATTATACGCTCGTTTATGAATCCTCTAATGTAGTTTTCAACATCTCGCGATGTGCTGGCATTTCTGTTGCCAAAGAATTCGGTTACAAAAAGTTTTGGATCTTCAACTTTGTAAAGCATGTAACCATAAAACCCAAGTTCAGCCTGATATTTTATATCTCCACTCGGAGCAGAATAGGCTGTTCCGCCGAAATTTGCCCTAAACTGGCTGTTGCTTACAAAAATTACTTCACAATCGAATATGTCGCCTATTATGCGTAGCGCCTTCAAGGCGCCTGTTAAAAGTGGAATATTGTTGCTTGAGATTGTGTGTCTTCCAGGTCCGAAGACGTCGTAGGCTTTTCCGTCGCGGAAGAACACAGCCCACTGGTTTTCTTTGACTATGACTTGGCTTCCATACTTTAATGTAAGTTTTGGAAATCTATATGCAATGTCTTCTGGTCCAGCATAATCCCATGAAACTCTTTCAATAACTGGCATTTAACCTATACCTCCATTGACCTGAAATGTTTCTCTCTTTCATCCCATTTAGATTCAAAACCAAGTATTAAGGATTTAATGTTTCTGGCCTTTGATGCCGCTTCATTCCACCTTTCCGCTTGACTGTCATTGTATAAGTCGTTTACAGCGTCAATTATTTTCTGAATCTCATCATTTAACGCCTTGTCATAATTAAAAACTCTGGAAAGCTCCGTTTCTCGTATGTGCCCCTTGCGGTCCATAAGTCCAGCATAACCATAATCGGCGCGGTTAACCTTTTCCGCAACTCTATCAATTATCTGAATTACTTTCTTGAAGTCATCTGTGGCTTTTCCAGCATTTAACGCTGCTAAGTATATCTCTTCCCATCTGTGGCGTAGGCTTCTAAAGTCAGCGTAGTAGAAGTCGCGAAGTTTCTTATCTAGTTCTCTTACGTCTTCTTTTGTCGCGTAGCCCATGCCGAAAACATTTTGGATTTTCGCAAGCAGTCCTTGCCTATCCTTCACTTTCTCTATAGTGTCTTTTTCCGACATTTTTCAACTTCACCTATTTGATTTTAAATAGTGGTCTTCCTCCACCTAAAACTTTCCCTTCGCATCCATCAACTGCAACCACGTAGTTCTCGCCCTTTAATGTATAATGCACAAACCAGACTGGCGCGTGAACTAGCTCTGCTTCGCCTATTGCGACGTTTGTATTGCATGTTTCAAGCGTGTCAACTTTTCCGCATGCAATTAGTCGCTCTTTTTCTTCGACTTCAGCCCTAATTTTGGCTTTAGCTTCCTCCTCGTTCAACTCTACGTCTAGAAATTCTGCGTCTGGCGGTATCCTTCCAACGTCAAAGGGAACCTTCCGCGCGGCGGGCACATCATAATAGTTTATTTCACTCATTATTGTTCGCCTAGCCAGCGTTGGCCAAATATAAGTGTTTGAGAAGGAATATGCGACTGATTGTGGTTGTCTATCCTTCTGTTGAGTTTCAGCATAAGCCTTCGCTCCAGCAAGGACAAGTTTTCCAAACTTTGCCAGTCCACTTGAACGTTTATCTGTAACAGCCTCCTGTGCTTGATGTATTTCACCCATAATTCCCGTTCCAGTAACTCCTCTAAAATAGGTGTTTGTGGTTACTTGGCAAACCCAGAATGGCACATAACGCAACTTCACATTTGTTATAACGGCATCTTTCGAAACACCAATCCTAAAAAGGCCCTTATCCATATATTTCTGTGCAGCTTCAACAGCTTGCTGGGCGAGTAAGCGGTTTTCCAGCATGCTATGCCTCTTTATTTCTTCCCTTGTTGCTACAGTCATCGTGAAGCCGCAATATCTACAAGTTATGATAAAATCTTCCTGTGTAATATTTAGTGGAGCGCCGCATCTGATGCAGTTTGTTGGTAGTGTTAGGTTTGGCGTAGGCGACACCTTTGCTGTTTCAACTATGGTTGGTGCAGCAGCCACTTGTGGAGTTTGTAATGGTGGTGGTTGCGGTATCTGCTGTTGCTCCTTCACTTCTATTTCTATGGTTTTGCTTGTCACGTCTGGTCTATCTTTAACTGCTATTACACTTTTGATGGTCCATGTTAGTTTGTGGTCAACTCCCTTGTAGGTTAGCCACGCGCTAACTGGAAGCTTCAAATTAATTGGAAACGTTTGTGTAGACCCTGTTCTAATGTGTATTGGACCACAAACTGCTGGTTTCTCTGAGAAGTGAATAATCCTATTCCACACATCTTTCTCAACCATGCGCTTACTAGAGGCGTCATACTCGCTTACCCTGCTTTTAATCTCTTCCACACACTCTATTTCGCATCTTACTTCTGTGGCATCAAAATCTTCATTCGCCTTAACTATAACATTGCCGCTAATGCTTTCTCCTGGGCTAAAGTACCATTTTGCAAGTTCTAGGGAGATTGATGCGTTAGGAGAGACCAGCCTCTCTTTAAATTTTCGTAAAAAGGACAACGATGGTCCTCCAGCTATTTAGATGGTGCTAATTCAACGTAAAAGCTTTCCTCTTTTCTTTATTTGGATATTAGAGGGTAAACTTCCTTTTGCACATATTCCAAATATTTTTCCTTGTCTGTTAGGTTGAAAACTGTAACAGAGGCATCTCTTGTTATGCCCACAACGTAACCGTATTCCCTAGCTCTTGCAACAACGTACCATAAGTCTCCGTGTTTGCAGTAATCTTCGAAAAGCGAAGTGTTGATGAGGTCTGGTCCGTAAAGCGAAAGCTTATTCACGTTTGGGATGTCAACATTATCAAAAAACGTTATCTTCGTATCTTCAGGATTCTTCAGATGAAAGTCCCTCAAGGTTTCAGGTGGGATTCGCGCTTCAACTATTCCGCCAACCTTTTCGAACAAGATTTCGCTGAGTTTGTTGGCTATAAAATTGGCTAGGCGCTTCTTCTCTACAACTGCTAGAAAAACACTTTCTCCGTGTTCTGCAAAGCTGAATAGGGCTTCAATAGTTCGCGGTAAAGGCGCCATTTTGCCTCTATGGAAAACGTGAATAACATAGTCATGCGAGTAAATGCCTTTTAATGCACCTTCTTTTGGCAAGAGTCCGACAACTTCAGTTACAAGCGTAAACTTGTGTTCACCTTCTTCATATTGTTCCTCAACTTTGTAATCCTTAAGCTTCGACGCAATTTCGGCTGTTGAAAGTGGCTCTGTAAGTCTAAAAACCTTGCCGGCTACAACCATATTACCTTCACCCAGCTTATCAGTTCTAACACATTTTACTTATGAAACTTTGGCTTAAACCTATACGTTTTATGTAAAAAATTCTATGTGCTTAACAGCCGCTTTTAGTTGAACTTCGGCTAATTGCTTTAATAAGAGAGTTTTTACCTCTATTATCTACTGCAGAAGAGAGGTAATCGCTCAGCAAATGCTAATCCAAGAGGTAATCCTTGAAAACTTCATGAGTTACGAATACGCTAGGGTACCCCTTAAATCTGGCGTAAACGTCATTTGCGGGCCAAATGGTTCCGGAAAATCCTCGCTTTTGTTAGCCATCTCTGTAGCTCTTGGTCAGTCATACACCGAACGCTCTAGGAAATTAAGTGATTTGATTCGTTGGGGGAAAGATCAAGCACGCGTTACCCTTATTTTGGATAATGCAAAGAGAAGTGGAAAAAGGCCGGTTCCAAAGTTTAACAAAGATCAAATTTTTCTTACACGTGTTTTGAGGTGTGATGGGCAGTATTGGTTTGAGCTTGAGAATAGAGCTGTCACAAAAGCTGATGTTGATAGGTTTTTGTCAAAGCTCGGCGTTGACCCTAACAACATGCTTATAATAATGCACCAGAACATGGTTGAACAGTTCACTGTCCTTTCTCAGCAGGAAAAACTGCGCATGGTTGAAGCGGCCGTCGGACTTGAGCCTTTCCGCTCTAATGTTTTAGAAGCACAGAAAAAGTTGACGCGCATTTTAAGCCAAGAGGAATCCATAAGTAAACTTTTGGAGTCAGCGGAGCAGACGCTCAACTATTGGCGAGAGCAATATGAAAGATATCAAGAAAAGAAGCAGCTGATGACTAAGAGACGCTTCTTGGAAAGGGAGTTGGCGTGGGCGGAAGTCAGCAAAAAGGAGGAAGCCGTAAACGAACTTGAAGCTGAAAGAAAAAGAGAGTTAGTTGCATTAGGCCAAATTGAAGAAGAAACGAAAGTTGTGGAAGTGCAGTTACAGACAAGTCAAAAAGAGCTTGAAAAACTTAAAGGAGAATGGAAAGCCCTCTTTGAAGAAAGGCTAAATCTTGAACGTGAAAAGGCGGGAAGCGAGGCTAAAATAGCGATTTATGAGCAGCTCCTAACGGAAACATCGGCGATTGAGAATCTTTCTAGAAGCACAAACCCGCATACTCAAGCAGTGACATTTTTAAAAGAGAATTTTGACCAGTTCAAGCTCCTAAAAACCGAAAATCTAAAGGAGCTTATACAAAATTCCAGTCAAAATCTTTCAAAAATGAAGAATAAAATAAACGAGAATCATGTTAGAATTAAAGGCTTAGATGAAAACATTGAGAAGATAAGTAATCAAGTTTTGGAAAACCGCATCAAGTTAGCGCTGCTCCAATATCGCCATGAAAATGTTAAGGCTAATCTGGAAAGGTTTGAACAACAACTTAAAAACGCAAAAGCACAGTTAAGCGAAGCCATTGGCAGAGCGGAGCAAACTGGACCTAGAATAGCTGTTGTCAAAAGCCTAGGTGAAATTCTTGACGAGATAAGAGTTACAGATGGGCATTTAGCGGCGCTCTCGAATGTTTCAGAAGACATAGAGCGCATGTATGAATCATACTCAAAATTATATTTAGAGCTGAAGGAAAAGGCTAGAATCGTAGCTGAAAACAGAGAAAAAGCCCTAGAAGAGGTTAAAACACGAATGCAAACATGGAGAACAGTGATTCAGAATCTCCTAGACCGCGTAAGCCTAGAATACCAGAAAATCCTAAGCCAATCTCAAGCCCTCGGCGAAGTTAGACTCGTGAATGGACATGATATTGAGGCTGCCGGGCTTGAAATCCTCGTCGGGTTTAAGGGAGGCAAACCAGTTCCGTTAGATGCCTACACGCAAAGTGGAGGGGAAAGGACAACAGCTACGATGAGTTTTTTGCTTGCGTTGCAGCAGCATGTTCGCTCACCATTCAGAGCGGTCGACGAGTATGATATTCATATGGATCCTAAAAACAGAGAATTAATCGCTAAAATGTTAATATCAATGGTGAAAGACGCAAATGCTCAGTATGTTGTGATTACGCCAAGTCAAGTGACGTTTGCAAAGGAAGATGTAAACATAATTACGGTTCAAAATGTTGAGGGTAAATCCATAATACGTGAGGTTGCCTGATGCAGTCAAAAAGAGAGCGAGCGAGGATTGGCAGAGAAAAGCTTCAGCGGATAATTGAGATGTGCAAATCCGTGGAGGAGCGCTCCCTAGACCCGTTCCTAATAGACGTCAATGATGTTATAGCGACAATAAGGGATTTCTTCCCAGAATGGGAAATCCCAGAAGACCTATGCTTAGATGCTGAAACAATACGCCACATTGCATCGGTCATAAAGTTGCAGAGTGAATGGGTTAAACACCGTTCAACATCACTTTACACAGACCCATTCTTGCTAGAAGAAAAAATAATGAAACTGGAGAAAACGGAAATTGTTAAAAGCTTTCTTCACGCTTGGCACCCAATAGTTGAATTAGAACAAATCTCGCTCCACAGCTTATCAGAAGCAATCACATATTGGGAAAGCCTACTGCCACTAAGAGAGAGATGGAAGGAAATTTCACCACCAGAAACAGAAACGGGCAGAGCAACACGCACAGAGCTTATAGAACAAAAAATCCTCCTTGATAAGGCATTTTCAGAAGAACTGGAAAATTTTTGGCGCGAACTTAAAGACAGAACTGCTGAGAAAGGCGAAAATGGAAAAATAAAATATTGGGATTTTATCACAGCTGAAACATACGAGGAAACAGTCCACAGAGCCTTTATGACAAGCTTCCTTGTAACCTACGGCTACGCAACACTTGAGGTTCACCCTCTTGAAGAAGAAATTTTCATCAAACCATACGAGGATCCGCCAGCCAAACTGGGCAAGAAACAGTTAATGTCGGTTCCGATAGCAATTTCCCTAGAAGAATGGATTAGACATAAGGGAGAAAAAGCAAAATGAGCAAACGCAAAGCCTACTACGCAAGCAAAATGAAGAGAGCAGTTCACATGCTCTTCTACCGGCGACATAAAAAGCCTGGTGTGAAAGGTTGGGAGTTGCGAAAAGCCTTGGGAGCAGACTACCCCAAAGTCCTAAAAATTTTAGATGATTACCTAAAAGCACTGGATTTGCAGGTTAAAACTGTTTTTGAAGGGGAAAAAACCAAAGAGAATCCAACTTTGGAAGAGTTAGACAGTGCAAGATTCTGTATAACATTAAGGGGCGATTTGACTCCGAAAGAGGCGAAAATGATTGGATGGCGAATAGATGACTTGGCTGGATTGGCAATAGCGGTTGCATACATAATCTCAAAGAGGGGGAGAGCTCCGAGAAAAGAAGTTGAAGAACTGCTCCGCGACAAGCTTCCAGGATGGAAAGTTGACATCAACATTGACCGTTACATTCGATATGGTTATCTTACACAGGACGAAAACGAGCAATTATATTTGGACTGGAGAACACGTGCAGAAGTAGACCAGAAGGCACTTATAGACATGCTCTTGTCCAAGTAGCTCAGTCACGCGCTTACTTCCGTATCTTATGGTAAATGAAAGCTATAACATCAACAACTATTAAGGCTGTCAGTATTAGTAAAGGAGTTTCCAGAAACTGACTAGAGAGAAAATCATTCTCAGCCCTAGCAACACCAGTTAAAGTTGAAAGGAAAACCGTTAGACACAAAAATGGCAACATTCGCCTTTTCATTTTCGCTTCTCCAATTTTATGTTATACTCACGTTTTGTATATCAAAGTATCTTTTCGCCAGAAATCGCAGTCTCTCAGCGTTTCTGCCGTTCTTTCCAATGGCGACCCCTTTGTCTCTTGGATTAACAGCGACCACAGCTATTTTCTTTCCATCAGTTCTCTCTGTTAGGCGAACCTCCTTCACCGTGGCTGGTTTTAAAGCGTTTTTTATAAACTGTACAGGGTCTTCCGAATACTCGATAATTTCATGTTTCTTTCCAGTCATAGACTCCAATGTTCTGATGTTTCTTCCGCCTTTTCCAATCGCAACGCCCACCTGTCCTTCATTTACAACAAAAATTACTCTCTCCTGCTCTTCGTCGACTATACAGTCCTTGACGCTCGCTCCGGTTATGCTTTCAAAAAGCGCTATGTAACGCATTTCGGTGCTTGTGATTTTTATTCCACTTGTCATTCGTTACCTCCGGTTGATTCCTCTTGTTCAGCTGTTTCAACCAGTTCAAGTATTTCTGAATCGCCTGGTTCTCTTATACTTAACGCTGAAACAACATAAGGTTTTCCACAGACAGCAGCCAGATCCAGAGATGATCCCTTATAGATTATGAGTGGAACTTTTGAAAGCTTGCAGTAATATTCGATGTCTTCCCGTATGTTTTTTGGGCAGTTTGAGGCTAAAATTATCATTCTTGTCCTTCCAGTTTTTGCGTTGTATATCGCTGCGTTTGCTCCGAACGTGACTTTACCAGTTTTTACGGCTGTGGCAATAGCCTTGTCTATGTCAACCATTCTTCGTTTTTCCTCCCATTTCGAAAGTTGACATGTATAACTCAACGAGACCAGTGCCTATCGGTATCGACTGCCCAACAATAACGTTTTCAGTAACGCCTTCAAGCGGATCACTTTCACCCTTAACAGCTGCATCAACTATGTTTGGAACTGTTATTTCGAAAGCTGCCCTCGCCAAAACGCTTGATTTCTTTCCGCTTATTCCATGTCTCCCTATTTGCTGCACTTCGCCAGTTGAAGTCATCATGTCAGCAACCAGCATGACGTGGCGAACGTCAACGTCCAGCCCTTGTTCTTCTAGAACGCTTTTGGACTCTAGGATTAGAGCGTTTCTGGCAGCTTCTATTCCTAAGGTTTTAGCTATCTCGTGGATGTTGTTTGTCGTTGTCCTCGAAGTGTCCACTCCGTAGACTTCCAGAACCTTTGATAGGTTTGAACCGTCTGTTCTTATAATCCATTCACCATGTTCTTCGGTAACGAGGACACGTTTTATGCCGGGCACACCCTTAATGTAGAATGAGGAAATCTTGTCAAGAAGTTTTTTGAGACCCTCGTCCTTTTTTGGTTTCACGCGTAGTATTTTGCCCTTCAATTTTATAGTGGCATTTTGAATCTGCAGCTTCTCTTTTAATTCTTGAAGTGTTACGTCTCTGTCTTCCATCATCGCTTTGTTAAGTTCAACAACAATTTCGCCGTGAATGTCATCCTCATATATTGCCTGTGCCAAATTCTCCAGTGCTGTGTAAACTATGTTTCTAGCAATTTTCACGGCTGCTTCTCTGCTTTTCCTATGCTTTTCGGTCAAGTAAATCGTCATTATAGGCGTTGAGGGAATTCTCCTAGCATCAACAATTTCTATTAGTCTTGGCAGCCCGAGGGTTACGTTTTGTTCCCTGACACCAGCATAGTGGAATGTTCTAAGAGTCATCTGCGTTCCAGGCTCGCCTATTGATTGAGCTGCAATTATGCCTACTGCTTCCCCAGGCTCCATTAAAGAGCGCTTGTAATGTTCAACCGTTAATGTTACGGCTTTGTCTACGCCTTCTTTGCTTATTTTCGCCTTTGAAAGGCTTTGTTTAAGTTCTTCTATAAGCAACGGTGTAAGCTGGTCTTCAACTTCCTTCAGTTTCTTTTTTATATATTCGGCTTCGGCGGGTTTACCTCTCTCTGTTGCAATTCTTATTTGGTCGACAAGCCTGCTTACGTTTACCGCCTTTCCATGGTCACTTTTCGCTGGGTCAACTCCATCTTCGCCATATTTAAACTGGATTATGTCACCGGCGGAATTGCGAACTGTTCCGTCATATTCTAGTCTTATATGTTCGAGAGCGTTGATTAGTCGCCTCTGCATGTAGCCGCTTTGCTGTGTTCTAACAGCCGTATCAACTAATCCTTCCCGTCCGCCCATCGCGTGGAAGAAGAATTCAATCGCGTCAAGTCCCTTCTGATAGGATGAATAAACAAATCCTCTAGCCTTTGGGCTTGGGTCGCCTGCCCTAAAGTGTGGTAACGCACGTCCCACATATCCACGCAGTATTCTTTTTCCTCGCACTGATTGCTGTCCCACGCAAGCACTCATTTGTCCAATGTTTAGGCTTGAACCCCTTGCGCCAGTTCTCGTCATAACTATGCCAGCGTTTTCAAGCGTAAAGTCTTGGTCTGCTATTTTTCCAGCTTCATCTCTAGCCGTGGCTAGCTCGTTCATCACGTAAATTTCAAAGGACTCTTCAAGCGTTTGACCTGGGAGCCTTGGTAGTGTGCCATTGCGGTAACTTTCTATCAGTTCTTCAACTTTCTTTTGAACTCTTTCCATGGTCTTCCTTATTTTGTTTTCAGCCGTTGGGGAGAGGACAAGTTCTTGGTATGAGTATGTGAATCCCCTCATAGAGATGAAAAGCTTCAAAAGTCTAGTTATTTTGTTTAGAAATTCACGTCCAGCCTTTGTTCCATAATCTTTTATTATTCTGTGGAGGAGACTTTCAGACTGCTCTGCGCCTATTGAACGTCTATCTATCACGCCGCTTATTAGTTCTCCATTTTTAACAACAACATAAGCGTCGTACGGGCAGTTCTCCTCCAAACATTTGGTGCACCCTTGACAGATTGTTGCCTTCAAAACATAATTCAAATCTCTCGGTAGGAAGAGACTGAAAATTTGTTTGCCAGTCCATAGGGGTTGTGGCTCCGTTATTTTCGGTTCTGGCAGAGGCCCGTCATATCCCGCTGCTGCGAGCAGTCTGCCGACTTCACCCTTTGTAAGGTAATTAGTTTTTCTTGTGAATAGGTAGGCAGCTGTTATGAAGTCTCTGATTGCACCTATTATGGGACCGCCGAATCTTGGTGAGAGTATTTGGTCTTGAACTTGCATTAGCATTAGCGCTTCTGTTCGCGCTTCTTCGCTTTGTGGTATGTGGAGGTTCATCTCGTCTCCGTCAAAGTCCGCGTTGTATGGTGGACAGACGCATAGATGCAAACGGAAAGTTTTGTATGGCAAAACTCTGACGTAATGCGCCATTATAGACATCCTGTGGAGGGATGGTTGCCGATTGAAGATTGCTATGTCCCCGTTCTTAAGATGTCTCTCCACAACGAAGCCAGGTTCAAGTGCCTCAGCGATTTTTGTTCTATCCGTGACGAACTCAAGTCTTATGCGTTTACCGTCTGGTCTAATAATGTAAAGTGCGCCGGGATATTTTTCAGGTCCATTTGCGACTAGTTTCCGCATTTCTTCAATGTTCCACTCTGTTACCTTTTCCGGCACTGAAAGGCGCATGGCAACTTCTTGTGGTACGCCAACCTCGCTTATGTCGAGGTTCGGGTCTGGCGATATCACTGTTCGCGCTGAAAAGTCAACTCTCTTTCCTGAAAGGTTGCTTCTGAACCTTCCCTCCTTACCCTTCAGCCTCTGAGAGAGAGTTTTTAAAGCTCTTCCAGAGCGGTGTCTCGCTGGAGGAATGCCTGACGCTTCATTGTTAAAGTACGTTGTCACGTGATATTGTAGCAGCTCTGAAAGGTCTTGGATTATGAGGGTTGGCGCTCCAGCATCCATGTTCTCCTTAAGCCTCTGGTTTATGCGTATTATGTCCACAAGCTTATGGGTTAAATCGTCTTCTGAACGTATGCCCGATTCAAGGGTTATGGATGGGCGAACATAAACTGGTGGAACTGGCAAAACTTGAAGAACCATCCATTCTGGACGTGCAGCCTTCGGGTTGAAGCCTAAAAGTTCAAGGTCGTCGTCTGGAATGCGCTCTAATCTTTCGCGAACCATGCTTGGAGTTAAAGGTTCGGAGCCGCTTTCTGGAATCATTTCGCTGAATTTCGTTGGCTTTTCGAACGTAATCTTGTACTGAACTGCGCCGCAGTGTGGACACTGCTTTGTTTTTGCCTCTTGAACAACCCACTTGCTAACCTCGTCTGGAACCATACCTAGAAGCTGCTTTGTCCTGTTAATTTTTGCGCGCACGCGTTTTATTGTGTCATCTGGAAGTAATATACGCCCACAGTTTCTGCACGTCGCCCTTAAAAGGTCGTAGATTAACTTTGTGAACTCTATGTGTATTATCGGAACTGCAAGTTCAATGTGGCCGAAATGTCCAGGGCATCTGGCAGCCGTGTTACCGCATGTTTTGCACCTTTGCCTCGGCTCTAGAGTTCCAAGTCTGCCGTCCATAAGCCCAGCGGTTATTGGCGCGCCATCCTCGTCATAGGTATCTGGAGTTTGAATTTCTACAACTGAAAGTTTGCGTATTTCTTGCGGAGAGAAAAGTCCAAATTGGATTTCATCTACGACTTTATGTACTATTTCTTCTACGGCCATAATCATGCCTTCTCCTTAAGCTTTAATCTCGGTGCAATACAGAGGCTCATTAGCTCTTGTAGGAGCAGCTTAAAGGCGTATGAAACTACCACCGGGGAGATTTTTGCTTTATCCTCGCAAATCTTGCACATGTACTTGCGCTGTTTCATGTCATAATAGGCTATGTAGCCGCAGTTTTCGCATACATAAAGCGTATACTTGTCAGACTCTTCCAAAAGCCTATCGCGGAGAAGCATCGCTGCGCCGTGTCCTATCAAACAGTCTCGTTCCATTTCGCCGAATCTTAAGCCTCCGCCTCTGGCTCTTCCCTCGGTCGGCTGTCTTGTCAACATTTGCACTTGTCCTCTTGCTCTTGCATGTATTTTGTCTGCAACCATGTGGTGCAACTTTTGGTAGTAGACAACTCCTACGAAAACGTCTGCGACAAATTTCTCTCCCGTAATCCCGCTGTAGAACACTTCTGTTCCAGTGTGGCTGAAACCTAACTTTATTAGGGCTTTTCTAAGTTCGTCTGACTTTTCGCTTGAGAATGGTGTGCCGTCAACTGGTTTTCCCCTTATCGCTGCCACTTTTCCAGCAATTGACTCTATGAATTGTCCAATAGTCATTCTTGAGGGTATTGCATGTGGATTAATTATTATGTCTGGAACTATGCCGTCCTCTGTGAAAGGCAAATCCTCCTGTGGAACAATTAAACCTATGACGCCCTTTTGTCCATGACGCGAGGCAAACTTGTCCCCTAACTCTGGAACACGCTGGTCACGCACTCTGACTTTTACAAGTTTGCTTCCTTCGCCGGACTCTGTTATGAAGACTGCGTCCACAATGCCCGTTTCTGAGGGACGCATGTCAACGGAAGTGTCACGCATTGAAGGGCCTTTAACTTCAAACTCCTTATATTCTTCGATGAAACGCGGCGGGCTTATTCTGCCTATTAGAACGTCTCCGCCGGTCACCGTGGATTCTAGACTTATTATTCCGTCTGGTTCAAGCAGCCTATAATATTGCTCTCCCCTATATCCGCGGGTTCCAGGTTCCGGAAGCGTGAATTTATCCTTCAAACCGCCCAGGTATTGACGACATTCAGCCTCGTAGATTCTGTAAAATGTTGAGCGCGCTAAGCCTCTTTCTATCGAGGCTTTGTTGAATATTAGGGCGTCTTCCATGTTGTAGCCTTCGTAGGATAAGACGGCAACTATGCAGTTTTGTCCCGACGGTCGAAGCTTGTAGCCCATAACATCCATTAAAGCGGTTTCCACCAAGGGTACTTGTGGATAGTGAAGTATGTGTGACCTTGAGTCTACTCTTTGGTGGAAGTTTGTGGCGTAGATGCCTAACGCTTGCTTTGCCATTGCCGCCTGATAGGAGTTGCGTGGAGACTGGTTATGTTCAGCATAAGGTATAGTGGATGCGCATATCCCGAGAATAGTGTATGTTGCAATTTCTAGATGCGTATGCTCTGGCGTTAGTTCTTCTTGGCTGACGGCTATGTAAGCGTTTTCCTCCTCTTCAGCGTCCAAATATTCTATTAAACCGTTTTTAACAAGGTCTTCCCAAGACCATTCTCCAGAGGACACCTTTTCTATGTGTTCCTGCTGAAGCCTTGAAACGCCGTTTTCAACTATTATAAGTGGTCTGCGGACTCTTCCCTCATCGCAGTTAACGTAAACCTCTTCCCTTTCAGTTTGAACCTTCGGATAGTAGGCTATGTTAACTTCGGTTGAGATTTCGCCTCTTCTCCGCCTTTCCCTGAACTCTCGCGTTAAGGCTTCTGGAGAATTGCAATAACCAATTATGTTTCCGTCAACGAAGACCTTAGCTCCTGAAAGCTTTAGGGTTTCATTTGCCTCTTCTATCGGCACCACGCCCATGTCAAACAACAATTGCTTTATCTTTTCAGAGTTAACGCCGACTGAGATACACGCAGACAAGGCTAAGTTTTTAACAAGTCCGCAGTTTGAACCCTCTGGAGTTTCATTTGGGCACAGCCTGCCCCAGTGGGTTGGGTGTAAGTCTCTTGCTTCAAAGTTTGGTTGGCTTCGACTTAGTGGAGACTGCAATCTACGCAGGTGACTCAAAGTGGAGAGATGATTTGTCCTGTCAAGAAGCTGAGTTACGCCAACTCTCCCCCTTCCCCAATTTCCAGTTGCAAGCGCATGCTGCAACCTTTCACCTATTATTCCTGGACGAACTGCAGCTGAAACTGTTATTATTGGTCCCTTTACGCCTATTCGTTCAAGCTGATATTTGATGTCTCTTACAAGGTTTCTGAATGCAACGCGGAAAAGGTCTGCAAGCAAAGGCCCAGCAAGTCTCAGTCTCTTGTTCTTGAAGTGGTCTTTGTCATCCGGCTTTCTTCTTCCAAGTTTTAGTTCAATCACTCTGCATGCCATCTCGCCTAGGAAAAGTGCTTTAGCTCTTCTGCTTTGGTTTGTTCTTCCAATATGTGGAAGGAAGTTCTTGTCAAGTATTGTTTCAGCCTTCTGTATACGATATTCTTCAACCTGACCGTGAGCAACTCTGTTTCCAATAAATATTATTGCGTCTTTCACCGTGTCTACGCCAAGAGATTTTTCGAATGTGAGTTCAAGCTCCCTCTGTATGTCATCTTCCAGAGAAACTGCTTCAGCTATTTCTTTGTCTGACTCTAAGCCTAGGGCTCGCATAACAACGACAAGCGGTATTTCTGAGGGTACGCCTGGCATTGAAACGTATATTGCCCCATCAGACTTCAGTTTAAGCTCTATCCTTGCTCTGAAGCCAACTGTTGTCGAGAACATCTTCGCCTGGTAAACTGGTGTTGCGCCTTTCTCGTCTATGTCTACTATGACGCGGTTTGGAGCCAAGTCCTCCATTGCAACTATTACGCGCTCTGAACCGTTTACGACGAAGTATCCTCCAGGATCATCTGGATCCTCTCCGCATGCTATTAGTTCTTCTCTTGAAAGTTGAGATAAAAAGCACAGCTTTGACTTGAGCATAACTGGAATGTTTCCAATGTACACGAGTTCAGTGTCTTGCTCTCTGCCATCAATCACAGGGGTCATTTCAAGCGCTACTGGCGCAGCGTAGGTCAAATTGCGAAGCCTTGCTTCCATAGGGTAAATTTCATGTTTTGTCCCGTCAACCTCAGTCACGTAAGGACCAGTTATCCTCGTCTGCGGGTCTATTATCCAAACCTGTCCTAGCTTAACCTTGTATGGGCTTTCAGGAACCTCAATTGGGATTTCGCCAACCTCGTCTATCACCTCTTGAAGTCCATGGTCAATAAACTCGTTGTACGAGTCTAGATGCTGGCGCACTAGGCCTTTTTCTCTAAAGAAAGCCTTTAGCAGTTGATTCCTATCCTCTTTTGAGATTTCATCCAATTACGTAATCCTCCATAATTTTGAATACGAGTGAATAGGAACACTTGATGTGCACTTCTTCAAACCTTTAATTTCCTCCGATGTGAGGGTCATCCAACGAAAAAGTCTCCGATTTTAAAGAGCTAAAAAACGTAAACAACACACCACATTAATAAACTTTTTTGTGCAAATCTCCGATTTGCGCCAGAATTGGCAGTATATAAAATGACTACAGTGAATAATTAATAAGCTAGGCTAGTTTAGAAAATTGCGTGAGCGGCGGTAGCCAAGCCAAGTCAAAATGTTATAAAGGTTACATCATTGTTATTATTGAAAGCGCATGCAAACAAAAGTTAAGCCAAGAGGCAAGTGGTTAGATGGATGGAGGAAACGGGTTCGATAAAAGATTCACATATACAACATTATCAGCATTGGAAAAGGATAATAGAAACTAAAGGAAGTTAAGAAAAATGAGCTTTGCCCAAAGGTGCAGGGGTGGCAGAGCATGGTCAAACCTGCACTAAGCGAAAGAGGGGCTAAATGCGCGGGACTCAAGATCCCGTCCCATAGGGGTTCGTGGGTTCAAATCCCACCCCCTGCACCAATTAGTTTCCAATTCAAAGTTAATATGTGTACAACCGATGTTTTGGAACTTTTTGTTTAAGAATGAGGTGGTTAAGCAAAGGATATATCTTACTGTTTGGTTAAGAAAAACCTACAACATTAAGAAAGGTAAAATAGTGTAAAGGCGAATTTAGGTGGAGTTGGCTGAAAAAATTTTAAAACTAAAGAAAGAGAAGAAGGCTATAATTCTCGCTCATAACTACCAGCGACCGGAAATTCAGGACATTGCAGACTATGTTGGCGATAGCATAGAATTGAGCAGAAAAGCAATGGAAGAAAAAGAGGCTGAAATTATACTTTTTTCAGCAGTAGATTTTATGGCTGAATCCGCCGCGATACTTAATCCTGGAAAGAGGGTTTTGCTGCCGACTCTTGGTGCACGCTGCCCGATGGCGCAGATGCTTACGGTTGATGAAATTAAGAGGTGGAAGGTTCTGTACCCGCTTGTGCCAGTTGTCCTTTATGTTAACACTTTGGCGTCAGCCAAAGCCTACTGTGACGTTTGCTGCACATCTGCCAACGCTGTGGAGGTCATAGAATCTTTAAATGCGGAAACTATCCTTTTCGGACCTGACCGCAACCTAGGAGAATACGTTCAAGCTAAAACTGGAAAGAAAATTATACCAATTCCAGAGTGGGGTTTCTGTCCAACACACTTGCTTTTCCAACCGGAGGAAGTGCAAATCTTGAAGGAGCAGCATCCAGACGCAGTTGTGATGGTTCACCCAGAATGCACTCAAGAAATGCGCAGCATAGCCGACTTTATCGGGAGCACCTCGCAAATGTGCCGATATGCAAGGGAGAGCAATGCAAAAACATTCATCGTTGCAACAGAAGATGGCCTTCTGCATCGCCTAAAGAAGGAAAATCCGGGAAAAACTTTCATGCTAGCCTACAGGGATGCTGTATGTCCGAACATGAAGTTAAATACTCTTGAGAGGCTTTACATGGCTTTGAAGGATGAAAAATACGTTATCAATGTTCCAGACCCAGTAGCAAAGAACGCTAAAAAAGCGTTAGAGAAAATGTTTGAGTTAACTGGCAAGCAAGGCTAAATTTGGACGATGGTTATTTTAAGTATTTTAACGCCTCTTTTTGAGCTTAATTCATCGCTTAGTTTTCTGATCTCAGCAACGTTTCCCCTTACGGCAATAGCTTCCAAGCAGTCGCGCTCGGTTAGGTGGATGTGCATTGTCGAACAGATTATGTGCAAGTAGCGGTGCTGTATGTCTGTGAGCATGCTCTCTAGCCCTCTAACTTCATGGTCATAAAGCACGGTTAAAACTCCAGCCTGTTCGCCGCTTTCTCCTTGTAGCCACTTCTTCTCGGAAATAAATGTCCTCACTGCATCTTGAATTGCTTTTGAGCGGTTTTCATAACCCATTTTATTAATCATTTCATCAAAGTCCTTAAGCAGATCTGGTGGAAATGTTACTCCTACGCGGACAATTTTAGCCATAGATTTCCCGTTATAACCATAATTTGTGTAGCCATAAAGCTTTTATGTAACATGGTAATACTAAAATTCATAAAAGTGCTACCAGTTTAGTCTTGCTTATACCAGACGATTTAGAAAGAGTTGTTGAAACCTTTGAAGTTGAAGAACGTGAACCATATGGAGCGGAATACCTAGCTTGACTATAACCTTGCCGGTAATGGGCGCCTTGGAAAAGTCTAATGCGAGGAAAATTATTGGTGCGTAAAAATAAAGGTAACTTGGATTCTGTGATAAAAAGAGCACGGGAGCTTCATGGGCATCTTGGTCCATTTCTCGTGATCGGCGTAAAGATAGGCGAGTTCGCAAAAGAAACATTAAACGGAAAGATGGAGGCGCTTGTTAAAGTTCCGATGGCAACACCATTTTCATGCGTAATTGATGGAGTTCAAGCTTCAACTCAATGCACTGTTGGAAACAGAAGACTGCTGCTGGAGAATTCGGAGAAAGAGATAACAATTCACTTTAAACTGCAAGGTTCCAAAAAAATGCTAAGGATTTACGTTAACCAACAATTGGTTGAGGAACTTAAACAGAAACTCTTGCAAGGAGTCCCTGATGAGGAGTTGGCGTGGAAAGTGGCGCAAATGCCTAAAAACAGCATATTTACGTGGAAAATTAATAAATGATTAAGACTTATCTTAAAAGAAAATGAAGAATATGGATTTAGATATAGCTAAAAAGAGACTTAAAGAAAGGCGGTTAACCCTTTCAATAGTAAAGGACGGTAAGGTGATTTTTGAGAACTCTTCTTTTGGAGTTTCTGGTTTTCTGGAAGCAATGGAGAAGTTTGGAGGGAAACTTCGTGGAAGTTCCGTCGCAGATAAGGTTGTTGGAAAGGCAATAGCGTTGTTATGCGTCAACGCTGAAGTAAAAGCAGTTTACGCTGTTGTATTAAGTGAAAGGGCAAAGGAAACGCTGCGAGAACATGCAATTCACCATGAGTGGGAAACGCTTGTTCAGAATATATTAGCTCCAAACAGAACTGAAACTTGTCCATTTGAAAAACTCGCAGATGAGCTGGCAAATCCAGCGGAAGCCTACGCAAAGTTTAAAGTTCTTCAAAGCAAGTTAAAAGAGAGTAGTGGATGATACGATGAGCAGGAAGCACGAACAATTTATATCAGAGGAAGACAGAGAACTAAAGCACATACGGGAAAAGAAACTTCAAGAATTAATGAAGGCTAGAATGGAGAAAGAAAAAATGCCGACAGAACCAGCGCATGTAACAGATTCAAACTTTGACAGCATCGTCAACAAGAATGCTTTGGCCTTAATTGACTTTTGGGCTCCATGGTGTGGTCCATGCCAAGCGTTAGCCCCAACAATAGAGGAACTGTGCAGAGAATACGCTGGGAAAATTTTAGTTGGCAAGCTCAATGTGGATGAGAACCCGCAGACTGCAGAACGCTTCCAGATTTTCAGCATTCCAACACTCGTGCTCATGAAAAATGGCAAAGAAGTTGAGAGAATTGTTGGACTTGTACCAAAAAGCCATATCAAAGCAGTTTTGGATAAGTATCTGGGGTAAATGCCTGTGGATGTTCAAGAAAAACGGATAATAGGTGCGCTTCTCTTACTGCTTGGATTCTCATTTTTGGCGATTGGCATGTACACTGGACAGTTAAACAAAATAGTTGAGCTCTTGAAGACTGTCTTCAAACCGTTCTAAAATTGGCTAATTAAACTTTTAAGGTTTATAGAGTAAGATGAACTTGTGTGATGAGCATGTGCCCTCCAATAATTGAAAGCGTGAAAGGGGAACGTGAAGGGCTCCTTGAGGCAGCTAGGCTTATGATGATAGCTGCTAGAACAGCCCCTAAAACAGCTGGAATAGACGATGTCTTAACATGCATAATTTATGATAAGGAAAAGGATGCTATCGCAGAAATGATGGAGAAAATCGCTGAGGAGAGGAAAATTGAAGGTTTCAAAAGAGATGCGAAGAACGTTCGCGATTCAGAGGCGGTTATACTGGTCGGTGTTAGAGGGAATAAAAGTGTTGGACTAAATTGCGGTGCATGTGGAGACAAAAACTGCGAGGAGTTTGATGAAGAGGAGAAAAAGCTTGGACAGGATTTCTATGGGCCAAACTGCGTTTTTAAGGTTCTTGACTTGGGAATAGCTTTGGGTTCCGCGGTGAAGATGGCTGGAATTTTAAATGTTGACAACCGCATAATGTACCGTATTGGCACGGCGGCTTTAAGGTTGAAGTTGCTTCCAGAGGCTACTGTTATAATGGGAATTCCGATATCTGCAAAGGGCAAAAACATATACTTCGATAGGCGATAACAGCTTCATTCCTTCATCTTTTCATACATCTTCTCCAAAGTCCATCTAATGCTCGATTTAAGTTCCCTCATGCGCTCCTCATCAACATTTTTTATGTAGATTTCGCGGAGGAAGTTGCCTTCCTTAACAATGTTGTAGGAGAAAACTTTTTCTGGTGGCAGCTGTCCAGCCCTTGCCAGTTCAAGATCCTTTTCCTGCATTTTCATTAAAACTCTTTCAACGAGGAAAGAGTTGAATGGTGGAGTGTCCACGTTGAAATCTTTGTCTTCAGCTGGCACCACACGCAGGGTGTTTTCGCCTACATAAAGTGTTGCAAGTAACTCTCCAGAAGTGGCTTTTAGTTGGATTACATTTTCATATTCAACTGGAGGCGCTGGTGGAACTGCCTCCGTTTCCGCTTTTTTTGGCGCTGTTTCCGCTAAGGCTTCAGGTTTCATTGTGATTTCGGCTCGTTTAAACCCCTTTTCCAGTAAAATAGATTTTACAAGTTCAAGGGTTATTTGAAGTTCTTCAAGTTCCGCTTTAAGCTGTTCAATCCTTTTCTCGATCCTCTCCTTAAACTCGGCTAGCCGCTTTATTTTTTCGGCGTCCTGTGACATTCCGTTTCACAAGAACTATTTTGCAGTTTCGCCTTTATCAAGCCTTTGAAAATTTGCCAGTTGTAGCTTAGCTAGTTTTCAACTGCGATATCATTAAGTAAGGTTTGACTATCAGAAAGCCTGATAGGCTGTACTTTGACGTTTAGTTCATTCTCAAGGAAATGTTCAAACTCTTGGAAGACGACGCTTTCAGTCATGTTCAGCTTTGTGCACGAGTTTTTTCCCTCCAGTAATGGGCTTAAGTCATAAAGCGCTATCTGCTCAGCGAACTCTGGATTCTCAAAAACTGTTCTTAAAAGCACTTTTGAAGGGGGCTCTAAAAACAGCCATGCAGTATATGAAGGCTCAACAATCTTGTAAGATAAGCCCTCGCGGACTACACATTTTCCGCTTGAAGCAATTTTCTTGAATGATGATGGGTGGACATCCCTTGCATACAAGAAATTGTGATATTCATCGCCAACCTCAATTAAATCCTCATTTTCAGAAGTTTTCCAGCCTCGAAGCCTACATAAATTTTTGAACTTTTCGAGAATTTCCCAAACCTTAGGCATCTTCATATTTCTACCGCATCTCCCTGTTAGAATCTTCTAGAACAATATTCTATTTGTCAAGCACAAATTTAAACTTATTTATCTATTTATTTTGAAAAAGTGAAGATAATAATAGGCTAGAATTGAATTTTTGTAGGTAAATCTAAACATTGTCTACAATTTTCCGAAGTGTTTGAAGTGAAAACCTGTAGGGAAAAATGAGAATTTTCTACATTTTTAAGGCAATAAACCATAAATTCATGCGCATTGTCACGTATCATAGAAGGGGGAAAAGACCTTTGAGGCAGAGAGGAAATTCCTTAACGTTGGACTTAACAGACCTGAAAATTTTGCAGGCTTTGCAGGAAGATGCGAGGCACACTTACACCGAAATAGGTAAACGTTTGGGGCTGGCGCATTCCACAGTCTATGATAGAATTAAGAAGATGGAAAGCTGCGGTGTAATAAAAAGGTACACCGCCGTGGTGGACGCGGAGAAGGTTAGGGGCAAAAACGTTACGGCAATAATGACTATTTACACGGATCCGAAGGAAAGCGAAAAAGTCGCTGAAAAACTCTGCCAGGCGCCACAAGTCTTAGAGGTTTACTCCTCCCTGTCAGAAGAACTTCAAATAATTGCGAAGGTTGTTGCCGAAAATCAAGAAAGTCTACATGAGTTTATCGCACATGTAGTTGCACCATTGCCGGGAGTTTTAAGGATTCGCACTTCAATGGTGACTAAAAAGTTTAAGGAAACTGGTTTTTCAATGGTTAATGATCCTGAAAGGGTTAACATTTATAAAAAGAACACAACAGTATATAATGGAGAAAAGGCTTTATGAAAACGGGCACATCAAAAATTTTGAGAACTGTTCCAAGAGAGAAGGCCTTCTACTTCTTCACATCCATAGGAAATTACACGGGTATGAGTGCTTGCTCCCTAAAAGAGTTCATGGAAAAAGTAAACGAAGTTAACGTGAAATCCTTAGAGTTTCACCTTCAACGCGGAGACTTCGAAAAATGGATAAACGAAGTTCTAGAAGATGCAAAGTTGGCTGAAGAAATAGGAAGACTGAGAACGACAAATATCGCTGGTGAAAGTCTTCGAAACCAATTGTATATGACTTTGGCTAGAGAATTAAGGCGTTTAACAAGCCCCGTTTCCAGCATATAGCAGCTCTTAAACATAGGTAATTTCAGTGGGAAGCCTGAGGCTTGTGCTTCTTCGATTAAATCGGAGATTTTTAGTCCTCCGGCTGATTTTGGATAAAAGTTTAGTCGCGCACCATAAGATGGATCTGGATAAGCC
>JBMFKI010000013.1:0-45597 GCA_049972525.1 Bathyarchaeia archaeon | reverse complement strand
CGAGAATATTACAGATAACCTTCAAAACATTACGACATTGGAAAGCAACAATGGAATATCATAGGACAAAAGACATTCTACACGTCAAACAAATCCTCGGCCATAAAAGCATCAATAACACACTCATTTACATCACTTTGGCTGAAGAGCTGTTCAAAGACAAGCTGGAATACATTTCAAAAGTTGCGAAAAATGTTAAGGAGGCATGCGCTCTGATAGAGGCTGGCTTCGAATATGTAACAGGCGAATACGATGATGGAGGAAAAATCTTTAGGAAGCCAAAATACGCTTAACATCGCCATTACAAACCCCCCGGCATTTTTCACGTATATAGTGCGGGGGGTGGGATTTGAACCCACGGAGGCCTACGCCAGAGGATCTTAAGTCCTCCCCCTTGTCTTAGGCTGTCTGGCTCCCAGTTGCCCATTTAGACCTGGCTCGGGTACCCCCGCGTGCCGCATTATTTTGTGGTACAGCGTAGTTTAAGTTTTTTGCAGTATAAAATAGCATTAAGTTAAAATTCAATTTTGCCAAAGTATGTTAGGGGCGGGTAGCCTAGCATGGACAGGGCGCAAGCCTCCTAACCATAAGCTAGAAGAAAGCTTGTGGTCGTGGGTTCAAATCCCACCCCGCCCGCTAATATCTAAGTTGGGGAGTTATGCATTTACTTAATATGAAATATCTCCAAAAAATATCTTCAGTCGTCTATATGAATCAAACCTTGCATCTTCAGATTCCATGAACGGGCTACAGCCATTGGCCCCTGAGCTTATTCCGAACTAAGAGCATTCTTCATTTCTCTTCTTAAGTTATTTTTATAGTCTGCTCACGCCTTTCTTTACGTAAGGAAACCCAAGCGAGCGCTTCGCTCAATGCCCTTTATAAATGCTCAATGTAATTGAGCGACTAAACAGAAACAGGATCTTGCTTGATTTCCAATTACTTTTTAGGGTTAAAAAATCCTTACATATTCAATATGTTCGCTGACGATGAACGCGTTTATGTGTAGTTAAGTTCACATACTTCAGCACATTAGGAGAAAAAGCCACAATGGTATTAGGATAGTGTTGTCTTTTATGTCTAGTTTTTCTTTTGTTATGAGTATCTGGAATGGCGGCTTATGAACTTCAGAAAACTCTAGTATTCTTTTTAAGTCCTTTGTGTCTATGGTATCCCTATATTTGACTTCTATCGGTATTGGTTTTTGGCGGAGATCAAATACAATGTCAGTTTCGTATCCCTTATTTTTCCAATAAAATAGCTGCACTTCATGAGCTGGCTCCAAATCGAACTTTAGTCTCCTGCAATGATCAGCAACAATCGCCTCGATAATTTTCCCAAGCTCAGCAGCATCACTTAACAAATAATTGTTCAGAGTTCCAGCAGTAACGTTTCTAATTCCAGGATCATTTATGTAGATTTTTTTCTCTTTCCTTACCCGTTTTGCGCGGCTTCTTGAATAGTATTCTGATTCAGATATTAGGAAGGCTGTTTTTAAGAAGTAAATGTAAGCTTTTAATGTATGCCTCTTCAAACCTAATATTCGAGCTAATTCAGAATAATTCACTCTTTGACTACATTCCCTTGCCAGAAGAGCTATTAGTTCTTCGAAGGCGATGGGATCTCTTATCTTAAAAGTTCTTACAATGTCCTTGTAGATAGTGAGATTTAAATATGTTTTGAGAGATTCCGCAACAGCATCCAAACTATCAAGTTTAAGAACTTCAGGGTACCCGCCCTTCAACAAATAATCCTGCAGAAGAAGCAAAATACGGTCGATCTCTCCTGCCAAAGAATTAGCATGCTCCACTAGAACGGAATAAAAGATCGCAGCGTCATTTTTTTCAACAGCTTTTAAGAAGGCCTCCCTTAACCTCCAGTTAACTTTGTTAAAACGTCTTTCAAAGTCCTCTGCCGCCATGCGAAAGCGAATAGTCTCCAAAAATTTCAACGGGAAAACTGTTTGTAACTGCATTCTTCCAATAAGAGATTCAGCACCACCCGTCAAAATATTAACACTTGAAGAACCGGAGACAAAAAACTTCATTTTATAGCCAAGATCAAACCATCTCTTCAAAACAAGCTCCCAACCCTCCAGAGTTTGGATTTCATCTAAAAAGATGTATACGGGTTCTGAAATATCCGAAAATGGCTGTTTAAGAATATACTTCGAATAAAGGTCAAAAATCCGACCAAGCAGCTGCACATCAACCTTCAAATAAGGGTCGTCGAGGGAAATATACATAGCTCTTTTAGGGCCGAAATTTGAAACCACATAATCGATTAATTGGTACATGAGAACAGTTTTTCCAACCCTTCTCGCCCCAATAATCGCACTTATCTTTGGATTATTTAGCTCCTCCAAAAGTTTATAGAAATCCCTCCTCTTGAAAGGAAGAGCTTTTGAAGGAGACACCTGCCCAGAATCCCACCAAGGATTATGCAAATACAAAACCCTTAAAATTTCGGTTTCAGCACCCCTCAATTTCTCTGAATCCTTAATCATGGAAACACCTTGTAAATTATAAAGGCCAAAATGTTATTTAAACTTGTCCCTTATAAGAGCCAAAAATATAGAAATATTGTCCTATAAACTGGTCATCGTAAGTCTCCACGCATAGGTTCCCAGAAAAAGAGGTGTTTTGCCGCAGACATATAACACCAAACCTAAAACTATAGCGTTCGCTAATAGTGAGCATTTATATACTCAAGCGAACAGCCAAAACGATATGGTAATTACTTAGGACCTTAACTAGTCATAACTTATCACTTGCATCTCTCAATGATTAAAGTCATTTTTGCAAATAGAAAAAGAAAGGGAGTTACGGGAGTTTTCGCCATGCTTCAGAAGCGTTCAAATCCAACTTTGCCCGCTGCAATTTTATATTGCAAAAGTTTCATATTTGACTTAAACTAGTAAAGGATTGGGTGTGCTCCACGTCAAAGATGCTTGTCTTCTATTATAGTAGGACTGGGAATACTGGAGTTATGGCTAAGGCTGTTGCTGAAGGTGCTAGAGCTGTTGGAGTTGAGGTTGAGCTCAATTATTACGTGCCTCCTGAAGCGCTTGCTTCCTTTGACGCTTTGGTTTTTGGTGTCCCCACTTATCATCATGATATGCCGCTTAGCATCAAGAATTTCTTTGAAGATGTTGCCGTTAAAAATGTTAATTTGAGGGGTAAGCTTGGTGCTGCTTTTGGGTCTTATGGTTGGAGCGGCGAGGCACCGCGTTTGGTTTTGGAGATACTCAAGAATAGGTTTGGCATGACAGTTGTTGAGCCTCCTCTCTTGATTAAGTATGCTCCCGATAAGAGTGGGCTTGAGAAGTGTATGGATTTTGGACGGAGCATTGCCGAAAGGCTTATGCATGCAGTCTAATATGTTCTAATTGTGGAGGTAGAAGTTTTGAAATCGAAGGATGAATTGCTTAAATTCATGAAGAAGCAGATTGAGGTTGAAAATGAAATTGTTGACTCTTTGAACAACGCCTTAATCGGAATGAAGAATCCGCCTGTGAAAGGTGTCCTGAAGGGTATTTCGCTGGATTCTGTTAAGCATGCGGAAATGTATGCCGCCGCTGTTGAACTTTTGACAAGTGTTTCTCAGGCTTTAACGCAGGAGCACCTTGACGAGCATAGGAAGCTCGTTGAAAAGCACATTCGGTTGGAAGTTGAGCTTATAGAAAAGATAAGTGCGGTTTTACCAAAAGTTGAGGATGAGAAAGTTAGGCTTCTGTTAGAAGCTATATTGGCGGATGAGCGTAGACATCATGAACTTTTGAAGATGGTTTTGGAGATTCTTGTTAAAGGAGAAACCATAACTGAGGATGATTGGTGGGAGCTTCTCTGGAAGAATGTGCCTTTCCACGGTGCTCCTGGAGGCTAGTGATTCCATAGCTTTTCCCTTTTCCTTCCGAAAGGTTTTTATTACATATGTAATATTGTCCCAGCTTAACAGAAAAGACGCAGAAGAGAATTACATGAGCGACCACCACACGCACCATGCGCACCACATGGCGGAGTTCAAAAAGAAATTTATCGTATCAGTTATCCTCACAATTCCAATTTTGTTGCTTTCCGAAATGATTCAGACATTAATTTTTGGAAGCAAAATAATTGCTATACCATTCCAAAATTATGCACTATTGTTTTTGTCAGCAATCGTTTATGTTTACGGCGGATGGCCCTTCTTAAATGGTTTAGTTGATGAAGTTAGGGCTAAGCTTCCTGGAATGATGACTCTTATAGGCATGGCCATAACCGTAGCCTTCTTCTATTCTGCTGCAACCGTGTTTTTGCCCCTAGGCATGGACTTTTTCTGGGAACTCGCCACCTTAATAGATGTTATGCTTCTTGGTCACTGGATAGAGGCAAAAAGCGTTCTTGGGGCTTCAATGGCTCTCGAGGAACTTGTAAGAATAATGCCAATAACAGCTCACCTCTTAAAAAACGGCGAAATAGTTGATATTCCAGTTTCGCAGCTTAAGCCCAAAGATGTTGTCCTCGTTCGCCCAGGCGAAAAAATTCCGTCAGACGGCACAGTCTTGGAAGGCGAATCCTTCGTTAATGAGGCTCTTTTAACTGGTGAATCCAAACCAGTTCACAAAGAAGTAAACTCCAAAGCTATAGGCGGTGCGATAAATGGGGACGGCGTCCTAAAAGTGGTTGTGGAGAAGACTGGCGAGGATACTTATCTGGCGCAAGTGATAAAGCTTGTGCGACAAGCGCAAGAGAGCAGGTCTAGAACGCAGGATTTGGCGAATAGGGCTGCTGCTTTGCTGTTTTATGTTGCTTTAACAGCCGCCATAATCGCTTACGCCGTATGGTATGTTTTTGGGAATCCAGGTTTGGCTCTTGAAAACGCTGTTACGGTCATGGTTATTGCTTGTCCGCATGCGCTTGGTTTGGCTATCCCCTTAGTTGTTGCTCTTTCTACTTCGATAACTGCGAAAAGTGGGATACTCATCAGGGATAGAAAAGCCTTTGAAATGGTTAGGAATGTTGACGCCGTTGTTTTTGACAAGACTGGCACATTAACGCTTGGCAGTTTCGGCGTAAGCGACGTAGTCGCATTTATTCCCGAAGAGGAGTTTTTGAAGTTAACCGCAAGTGTTGAATTGAATTCTGAACATGTAATTGCAAAAGCGATAGTTGCATACACGGAGCAGAAGGGCGTAAAAATTCCACATGCAACAAGTTTTAGAGCGATTCCTGGAAAGGGTGCATATGCCAAAGTTGGGAAAAGGAATGTTTATGTTGGAAGCTTAAGCCTTCTCGACGAAGTTAATGTCAAAATCGACGACCAGCGAATAAGTGAGCTTATGGCACAAGGCAAAACTGTGGTTTTCACGGTGGTTGACGGCAAAATAGCTGGTGCATTCGCCCTATCTGATATGATAAGGAAGGAGTCCTACGAAGCGATAAAGAGGCTTAAGGATATGGGCATAAGAGTGTACATGTTGACTGGAGATTCGCAGGAAGTTGCCACGTGGGTTGCTGAGGAATTGGGCATAGACGATTTTTTTGCTCAAGTTTTGCCCGACAAGAAGGCGGAAAAAATTGAGTTTTTGAAGGAGAAGGGCTTTAGGGTGGCTATGGTTGGAGACGGCGTAAATGATGCTCCAGCGCTTGTTACGGCGGATGTGGGTATAGCCATAGGCGCTGGGACTGATGTAGCTATAGAAAGTGCAGACATAATCCTCGTGAAGAATGACCCTAGGGATGTTCCAAAAGTCATTGAGCTTTCGAGGAAAACGTATTCAAAGATGGTTCAGAATCTTTGGTGGGCTGCTGGCTACAACATTGTCACAATACCTTTAGCGGCTGGCGTGCTCTATAATTTTGGCGTGGTTTTGCCTCCGTGGATAGGCGCTTTGGTTATGTCTTTAAGCACGGTTATAGTTGCTTTAAACGCTCAAACTTTAAGAAAATATGAACAAAAGGGGGTGCAGTTTATGGAGAAAAAGCAGCTAGTTACAGATCCTGTTTGCGGAATGAAGATAGAACCAGACACAGCATACAGCAAACTGGAGCATGAAGGACGCACAATATACTTCTGCTCAAAACACTGCGAAGAAGAATTCAAAAAGAACCCGAAAAAGTACATGTCGAAGATTGGGAAGAAAATGTAGATTTAAAAGTGCCACTGCTGGAAAAAAGTTAAAAGCTTTCTAGGAAACTCTTCGTGGGATAAAATGGAGTTTGATGTTGCCCTACGCACAGTAATACCGATTTTTCTTTTAATGGGTTTAGGTTTTCTTTCAAGAAAACTTGGAATCTTAAAATCTGGAGATGAACGCATATTAAGCGCTTATATCTATTACTTTGCCTTGCCAGCCCTCTTCTTTATTAACTTAGCCGATACAACCTTTAACGAAGAAAACGTTCGGTTCGTTGTTGCTGGTGTAACACCAATACTCATAGTAGTCGCCATATACCTTATCCTATATTATGTTATTCGCTTTTCGAAAGGCACCCTTTATCTTCTCATTTTAAGCACAGTTTTTGGAAGTCTTGCATTTTTCGGCATACCGTTCGTTATGTTCGCGTTTCCAAACGGGGGAGAACCTCTTGCCGCTTTAGCAGCCTCATCTGTTTCCATTATAAGTGTTTCCACGTCGATTATAATTTTGGAATTGTATAAGCTTGAGGAAACGTCTCTAAGAAAGGGATTAGCGACTGTTGCAAAAAAGCTTTCAAAGAATCCGCTTATATTATCAATTTTGCTTGGCTTCTTCGTATCCCTAGCTGATGTGGGAATTCCAGACTACTTTTCTATTCCACTGCGCATGTTGGGAAGCACAACGGCAACCGCCGCAATTTTTATGCTGGGCGTCTTTCTATACGGAAGACAATACACAAATCTTGCCGATGCCTTCAAGCTGAGTTTGCTACGAATAGCATTCTTACCATCAATTGCCCTTGGAATTGCCATCTTCTTTAATTTGCCAAAGATGTCAATTGCAACTTTAGTGATAATGCATAGTGTGCCAGTTGCAGTTTCAATGATTGTTTTAAGCGAACGCTACAACTTTTATAAAGAGACTATTGCTTCGCTGATTTTGATTTCATCAGTGATGGCTGCTCTTTATCTAAACTTGTGGCTTCTAATTTTAAACTTATAAATCATTTAGAAAAAGGACAAGAAAGGTTTATAGCGTTCAGTTTCCTTCTTCAAATGGACTGAGCATGGTTAAAATATTAATAGACTACAGCAAGTGTTCTGGAAACTTTAACAAAATCTGCGTTGAAATATGTCCAGCTTCAGTTTTCCAAGATAAGAAGTCTGAAAAGCCCAAGGTGGTGAATGAGGAAAACTGCATTTTATGCAGGACATGCCAATTTAACTGCCCTGGGCAAGCCATAAAAATTTTAACTTGAAAGCGTTTTGAACAGTTTTCCATCAAAACTTCTTACTTCTACGCGTATGTCTTCTCCAACACTTCTTGTTGCACATTTTATGCATGGGTCATAAGCCCTTATCACCATCTCTATTCTGTTTAAAAGTCCAGGTTTAATTTCGCCTTGATGTATGAACTCGGCAGCTGCATCCTTGGCGTTAAGGTTTATTGCTGCATTATTTATCTGCGTTGGAATCAGCAGTCTCATGTTTTTAAGCCGTCCATACTTTGTCAGCGTATACTCGTGGGCTAGTGTTCCTCTTGGAGCTTCAACCACTCCTATTCCTATGCCACTTTTAGGCTTAACATTGACTCTAACATCTTCCTTGGTTAAGCTTTCATCTTCTAAAATTTCCCTTGCCCTTTCGCAAGCGTACATAAGGTCTATTAGTCTTGCATAATCAAATAATAATGTTGCATGTACTGGATTACCAAACTTCTGTTTAAATTCTTTTAATTCTTCGTTGGCAAGCTCGGTTGCTGCACTTTTGTTCACGTTTATCCTTGGTGTTGGTCCAACTTGAACTATACCATTTGACCATCCTAATGCTTTTAGATAGGCGAATTTTGCGTATGTCCATTCGTAGCGTTTCTCTTCAATGTTCTCCATATATTGTTGTGCATCAAATTCCGATAGGGTTTCGCCTTCTTGGTTTATCACCTTAATTTTTCCTTCATAAAATTCCATTGCGCCGTCATTTGTCAGAGCCATGTAGTTTGTCTTGTAATCTCCAGCCTTTTTGAATTCAAGCCAGTTTTTCTCGAAAAGTTCCTTCCCAAGCTCAATTGCCTCTCTAGTGATTGCACATGCGTTTTCAGATGTTTTAAGCAGCATTCCGCGTTCTTTTTCTCTCAGCGGATTAATTAAGCCTCCAGGTATCACAGAAACTACATGGACTTCACGTTTTCCAACGATATCGAGGATTTGTGTTGCGAAATTTCTTAAGGCTACGGCTTTTCTTCCTATTTCTGGTTTTTCTCGCATAATTTGGAAAATGTTCCTTTTTGAAGGGTCTTCTTCTGGAGAAAACCAGAAATCTGGAAGTGTGAGGAAAAAGAAGACTAGTGATTGGTTGCTTATAGTTTGCCCCATGAGTAAGAGTTCTCTTAGCTTCTTTGCTGTTTCGGTAATTTCCACTTCATAAGCGTTTTCGATGGCCTTTGCAGAAGCTAACACGTGTGCTGTTGAGCAGACCCCGCAGATTCTGGATATTATGAAAGGAAGCCTTTCAGCTTCCATTCCCTTTAAGAAGTAGTCAAATCCGCGAATTTCAGTAGCGTAAAAATATGCATCTTCAACATTTCCAAACTCGTTAAGAATTATCGTTACTTTTCCATGTCCCTCAATTCTGGTCGTTGGCGAAATTGTTATCTCTTTCTTATAGTTCAAATTATTCTCTCCCTAGCTTTGAAACGCTCAAACTTGGAGAAAATGAAAGTGTGGAAGACGAATGGGTTACGGTACAACTCTTTTTTAACTTTCTCTTCCGTGATGCCCGTCCTTTTAGATATGACCTTAACAAGTAGGGCGTAAATGTCTCGCGACCTGTACAAGAGTGAGTCTGCTGGTCCTCTACAGCCAAAGCATGTGAAGCCAGCCCTTGGGCATGGTGCTCCGCATCCTTCGCGGGTCAGTGACCCTAAACATATGAAGCCTTGGCTTACTAGGCAGAGTTCTGGGTCTACTTCTTTTTCATATATGCCATAAAGGCGGTCAAGTTTCGCTGGAACAATTTTTCTGTGACATTCTGTGCAGACAACACTTTGGTGGCGCATCGGCGTTTTTCCGCTCACAATACTTTTTAGGCTGTGAACTATTAGGAATGGCATGGGCGGGCATCCAGGAATGTAATAGTCAACATCCACAAAGTTGCATATTGGATACATTAAATCCTTAAGTTCTGGAAGCCTACCAGTGTCAATAAGCGTGTATTCTCTTTCAAGAAGCTTTTTAACGGACATTAGGTTGCCTAGAGTTGTTATTCCACCATGAGTGGCGCATATTCCAAGTGCAACAAGAACTCTTGACTTGGCGCGAACTTCCCTTAGTAGGTTTTCATCCGCTTGTGTTCTAACGCCTCCCTCAACTATTGCCAAATCAACCTCTGGAATTTCCTTAAAATCCACAAATGTTGGAGAATAAACTATCTCAAAATCTCCTGAAAGAATCTCAAGCAAGGCGTCACCAGCATTTAACAGCGAAGATATGCATCCAGCACAGCAAGTCAAAGAAACTACGCTTACCTTCATTGATTTAGCACGCCCAACTTTAAAGTGTCGTGTTTTGTTATTTTAGCTTATGTTTATAGTTAAGTTTAAGTTAAAAAAAGCCTAAACGGTTTAGTGGCGAAAGTTTGTCCTCTTTCGATGAGAAAAGGGTTCTTGATATCCTAGAGAAGGTAAGCAAAAGTGTCGTAAACATAAGCACAATCAGAATAATCCATCACATGTTTTACCAGGCAGTTCCAGTTGAGGGGATGGGTTCAGGAACAATAATAGACTCTAAAGGCTATATTTTAACCAATAACCACGTAGTTGGAGGGGCTCAAAAGATCGATGTGACACTTTGGAACGGCGAAATTTTGGAAGGCAAGCTTGTAGGTTCATGCGCCGTCCACGATACGGCAGTTGTGAAAGTCAATGCAAAGGACTTGCCAGCCGCCGAATTAGGAGACTCGGATAAATTGCGTGTTGGACAGCGAGTGTATGCCATCGGAAACCCGTTTGGCTTAGCTGGCGGACCAACAGTAACATCGGGCGTCATCAGCGCCGTTAATCGGACAATAGAGTCGCGTGGGGGTCTCCTAGAAAACCTCGTTCAAACAGATGCTTCAATAAATCCTGGAAACAGTGGCGGACCACTCGTTGATCTTGAAGGAAAGGTTGTTGCAATAAATACTGCAATTATCCCATTTGCGCAAGGAATAGGATTCGCAATTCCAATAAACCTAGCTAAAAAGTGCACAAACGAGATAATCACGAATGGCATTTCTGCCAGACCATGGCTTGGCATAGTCGGCTTAAGCATTACGGGTGAACTTGCACGTTACTATGATCTGCCAATCGATTATGGTGTTCTTGTAACACGTGTGGCTGAAGATAGCCCAGCTGAAAATGCTGGAATTGCCGCTGGAGACATAATTTTGAGGATGAACGGAAAAGACATCTACAAGATAGAAGATTTACTCCATGAAATTCACAGCAGAAAGATTGGAGACACCGTTGAAATTGCCGTTTTCCGCAGAGGACGCGAACACAAATTTGAAGTCACGCTGAGTAAAATACCTTAATAAGCAAATTTATAGACAAAACTTGAGTTTGGAATACGCATATGACCATGAAGGGGCAGATTAAGGAAAAACCAAACCTTTCAATAATAGCCTTAACCTCCTTTATAATCTCCTTTCTAATAGCGAGAACTTTTGCAACGCTTAACCCAGATATAGTGCTTAAAAGCGGGGATTATCACATTCACCACTTTTGGTATGGCATCGCGCTCCTCGCCATAGGCGGATGGCTTGGAATCAACTATCAAGGTGAAAGAGTAGACCGCTTGGCAGCAATTCTCTTCGGCGCTGGAGGTGGCCTAATAGGAGATGAGGTGGGAATTTTACTTACACTTAGTGAGTATGCTTATTGGGCAGATATCACATACACTTTCTTAATAACATTCCTAATTATTGTCTCAATGTTAATTTTGATCAGCAAATATGTGAAAGCAGTTCAGAATGAATTTAGCCATTTCCTACGAATTAATGCAAGCCTTTACATAGGAGTTTTTCTAGCCGTAATATCCACTGCCTTCATTCTAGAAACAGACAACATCGTAATAATCACGGTTTCAGGTGTTTCCGCCATAGCAGCCTTCATAATAGTCTTATCTTATTTTATTCAACAAATCAGAATGAGGAAAACGCGTGTTTGAAAGCAATTTTCACATTATGAGCTTGCTGGAACTATGAGGACTGAACATTTTGCTTTATGAGTTACATCGTCGCTTACACTTCCGAGTAAGAAGCGCTGAACGGTCCCCAACCCCCTACTACCAAGAATAATTAGGTCATAGTTTTCTTTCTCTGCGACGTCTGCTATAACATCCGATGGAACACCAAAATTCAACTTTCTATCAATTTTCACGTTTTTGCCGCTTACACCTATGGAATCAATGGCTCTGGAAATGATTTTTTCGCCCATTTCCTCAGCTGCCTTTGGCGAAGAGTCATAAAGCCTCCGCTCCTGAACGTTAAGCAACGTGACTCGTGAATCAAGCTTTTCGGCGAGGTTAACACCATAATTCAAGGCTTTAATTGAATTTTCAGAACCGTCCAAGCACACGAGGAAATTGGATAATTGGCTAACCTTTTTAACGATTAAAGTTGGACATTTAGAGTGTCTAACAACCTTTTTTGTTATACTTCCAAGCGCGTAAGGGTCTTTCTCGTTTTCGCCACGCGAACCCATAACGATCAAATCAAAATCTTTAGAAAACTCAAGGATGCTCTCCGCTGGATCGCTACTTCCCATTGTTTCCGCTTCCACCTTCACGTTCTCTTCCGAAAAAAGCGCCTTTGCACTTTCTATCACCTGCTTTGCACGTTGCTCAATCATGCCTAACAATTCATCCTGCACGCTGCTTGGAAGCCTATAAGCCAACCGCAGTTCCTGCATTATGTGCAACGCATTCACTTCTGCTTGGGTTCTTTTGGCAATTAGCGCAGCGATTTTCTCAGCCATAAGGCTTGACGATGAACCATCTATCGGAACCAAAATTCTCTTCAAAAATGGCTTGTCAGCCATATCCTTCAACCTGCTAGAGTATATGCCTAACAACCTTATAAAACTGCATCTCTTTACAAGTTGAGATTCACAAAGTTTTAAGACACTAAACCATCTACATTATTCTTCAGAGGTGAAGCGTTTTGGATTTGAAACTCTTGGTTGACGGTGAGGAAATAGCCCTCAACGAGTTTGCCACGAAAATTTTAAGCGGAACAATTGTTGGCGCAGTTATGTCCCTAAAAGGAGTAAAGAAAGATTGGAAGCAAATTGAGATAAAAGTGACACAGTAAGGACATACCATGCCAATCCACCATTTGTACTGAAAGCCCTAGCTTGCTCCTCTGGATCCCCATTCGAGAACTGTGAAGTTGAATTTAGCGAAAATTAGAAAAACTAATATTCAAAGCACAGAAAACTATGGTTAGGTGTACAGGATTGCCAATAGATCCAGATTTTCAAAAAAAGCGGAAAATTGTAAACCAGCATCAAGGACACAACGTTTGGGGACCAGTTGAACCACCAGCAAAGCTTGGCATACACGGGACAAACGTGGCTGTTGACTGGGATATATGCACAGGAGATGGCGTATGCATAGAAGTTTGCCCAGTAAGCGTCTTCGACTGGGCTGATGCTCCTGGCCATCCAACATCAGAAAAGAAGTCCGATCCAGTACGCGAAAAGGATTGCATTCAATGCCTTGCATGTGAAACGCAGTGTCCAGCTCAAGCTATAAAAATAACTCCACCATAAAACAGTGAATTTAGCCTACTCTCCTCTTCCTTTTCTTCTGTAGGAAAACAGGATTGGGAATTAGGGTATGCGCGTTAAGCTTTTGAATTTGCTAGCGTAGCGTTTCTTGAAGTCTCTTGCCTACCGTATCCCAGTTTACGATATTCCAGAAAGCCTCAACGAACTTCGCCCTATCATTCTTATAGTCAATGTAGTATGCGTGCTCAAAAACATCTAAGACCATCAGAATTCTGAACGTCGGATAAACATTCATGTTGTGCTTCTCTATCTGCATAATTAATGGTCTGTTTGTCTGCTTGCAGAAAGCAAGCGTAGCCCACCCAGAGCCCTCAACACTAACAGCAGCTTGAGTGAACTCCTTTCTAAACCTGTCAAAGCCCTTAAACTCCTTTTCGATAGCATCGCCTAAAGCGCCGCCAGGTTTTCCGCCGCCTTTTCCAGTTGGCGCCAAATTCTCCCAAAAAAGCGAGTGAAGCATGTGACCGCCTATGTTAAAGGATAATTCCTTCAGTGTTGACTTCATGTCTAAATCTATGTTTTCCTTTCTCGCGTTTTCAAGTTTTTGCAGTATGGAATTAGCGCCGTTAACATACGCTTGGTGATGTTTACTGTAATGTATTCGCAACTGTTCTTCAGAGATGTGTGGCGTTAGGTCTCCGTAGTTGTAGGGTAGCTTTGGCAAAACGTAAAATTTGTTCTGCTCCATAATTTACTCCCACAGTACATTTCCACTTCACCCGTTATATGTTTTGCTAAATCAGACCAAACGTCTAGCGACCAGTTAACTCTTTAACTTCTTTTTTGCCTTTCTCTAACTCTTCAGTCTGCTCCTTGTCCAATCTTAAAAGCAAGGCTTGAAATTCTCCGACGTGAGTTTTCTCTTCTCTAGCAATTTCCAAAAGCACCTTCTTTAAATCCTCATCCGCGGCGGAAGCAGCCAGCTGTTCATAAAGATTTATAGCGTCCAACTCAGCGATTATGCCGACCCTCAATATTTCCATGTCAACCTCATGCTTGCTAAGCTTAGAAATCGAAGATGGGATACTTGACAACATCCTCTTTTCACCTCCCATTTAACCTGTAAATAATGCGCATATTTTAAATAGGTTTAGTTCATAAAACTTTGCCATTGAAAAGGGTGAAAATGTTGGAGAAGTGGGAATGCACGGTTTGCGGTTACATATATGATCCCGAAGTCGGCGATGAAGAACATGGAATACCGCCTGGAACACCCTTCGAGAAGCTTCCAGACAATTGGGTTTGCCCAGTTTGCGGAGCAACCAAAGACCAGTTCGTGAGGAAGGAATAGTAGAAACTTTTTATTTAACAAAATTCAACATTCTATGTGTCAGTTTAAGGCATTTTGCGAAGGATTAACCATGCCCATCGAAAAAATAAGGAAAAGAGATGGAGGACTCGCGGATTTTGACCCCAACAGAATTAAGGATGCTATCCACAGGGCTTTCATCGCCGTTGAACTCGAAGATGGAGAAAAAGCAGAAGCCATAACCCAAGAAGTAGTGAAAACATTAGAAGAAAGGTTTAGGGAAAAGTTTCCATCAGTTGAAGACGCGCAAGACATAGTCATCGAAGTTTTAAGGAAGAGGGGCTACGCAAAAGTTGCAGAAGAATATCAATCTTATAGGGAAAAGAAAGAGGAAATAAGAAATTTAAGGCAAAAACTTGGAATTCTCGAGCCGAAACTAACTGTTAACGCACTAGAAGTCTTGAACAGAAGATACCTCCTAAAGGATGAAACTGAAAGAATAATTGAAACGCCAAGCCAAATGTTTATGAGAGTTGCAAAAGCCATAGCGAAAATTGACGAAAAATACGGCGAAAACCCTGAAGAAAGCGAAAAAACCTTCTACGAAATGATGGCACGCCTAGAGTTCATTCCAAATTCCCCAACGCTTTTTAATGCTGGAACAGAGCTAGGTCAACTTTCAGCATGCTTCGTCTTGCCAGTTGAAGACTCGCTGGAAAGCATTTTCACTGCGGTTAGAAACATGGCTCTAATCGAAAAAAGCGGCGGCGGCGTAGGATTCGACTTCTCCAAACTGAGACCAAACGGAGACATAGTAAGATCAACAAAAGGCGTAGCATCCGGTCCAGTAAGTTTCATGAGGGTTTTCGATACAGCTACAGAAGTCATAAAGGCTGGCGGGAAACGCAGAGGCGCCATGATGGGAATTTTAAGAGTTGACCACCCAGACATAATAGAGTTCATAACGTCAAAACAGAAGCCAAACTTCCTCTCAAACTTCAACATTTCAGTTGCAGTTACAGACGAATTCATGAACAACGTGGAAAAGGATGAAGAGTACTGGCTCATTAACCCGAGAAACAAGGAAAAGACGAAGAAGCTAAAAGCCAAAAGCGTTTGGAATTTGATGGCAGAATCAGCGTGGACAAGCGGAGACCCAGGAGTAATATTCATAGACGAAGTTAACCGACATAACCCAACGCCAGAAGTTGGAAAAATAGAAGCTACAAACCCGTGTATTCCAGCTTATACGTGGATTATGACTAATGATGGACCCAGGCAAGTTGCAGACTTGATTGGAGAAAAGTTTACAACAGTCGTTAACGGTGAAAGGTGGGAAACATCGAAGGAAGGATTCTTTAAAACGGGGGTGAAACCCGTCTATAAATTGATTACTAAAGAAGGATTTGAAATTCATCTAACAAAAGATCACTCGATTATAAAAGTAAAAAAAGTATCAAGATACAAAATGGAGACTGAATGGACAAAAGTTGGAGACTTAAAAAAAGGAGACAAGATACTCTTAAACAATAACCAAACAGTGAATTATTGGCATGGAAAGTTCACATTTGAAGAAGGCTACCTTATCGGTTTACTCTTAGGTGATGGAACAATTAAAGAAGATAAAGCCATTTTATCGTCTTGGGGAGAAAGCAAGGGCAAGAAAGCCGTAAGAGAACTTGTTTATGCCTATGCTGAAAAACTGCCACATAGATCAGATTTTAGCGGTTGGATGTCCATCAAGAATAGACCAGAATATCGCTTGTCTTTAGGTTACTTAAAGAAATTAGCAGAAAAGTTGGGGTTAAAGCCTGGAGAAAAGAAAATTACTGTTTTGGTGGAAAAAGCCTCTTCAGATTTTTGTAGAGGATTAATTAGGGGATTATTTGACTCTGACGGTTCAGTTCAAGGAAATCAACGAAAAGGCATCAGCCTGCGGCTGGCACAAAGCAACATGGAACTCTTAAAAGCAGTTCAACGTATCCTCCTTAGGTGCGGGATATGTTCAAAAATTTACGCGAATAGAAGAAGACGCGGATTTTCAAGAATGCCAAATGGCAAAGGCGGAACTAGAGATTACTCACATGCGCCGCAACATGAATTAGTCATTTCTAATGAAAATATTTGGCATTTCAATCAAAAAATTGGATTCGGAGACTTGAAAAAGAAGGAACGATTAGAACAACTTCTTAACAATTATAAGAGAAAAATGAACAGAGAACGTTTCCTAGCCACTGTAGAAGATATTATTTTCCATGATCAAGAGGAGGTTTTTGATGTTAAGATTCCTGGAATAAACGCGTTTGATGCCAACGGATTCATAGTGCATAACTGCGGTGAGCAGCCGCTTTTGCCTTATGAGTCTTGTAATTTGGGTTCGATAAATCTCTCAAGAATTGTTGAAGATGGAAAAATAGATTGGGAAAAATTGAGGGAAACTGTTAGGAATGCCGTTCACTTTCTTGACAATGTTATTGACGCTAACAAGTATCCTCTAAAAGAAATAGAAGAAATAACCAGGGCCAATAGGAAGATAGGTTTAGGGGTTATGGGATTTGCAGACATGCTCATAAAACTTAGAATTCGCTACGACTCTGAAGAGGCTTTGGAGCTTGCTGAAAAGCTCATGAAATTCATCGACGACGAAGCCCACAAGAAATCTATGGAGATGGCTGAGGAAAGAGGTTCTTTTCCAAACTTTGAACGTAGCATTTTGAAAGATAAGTATAAGGCTATGCGAAATGCTACCGTGACGACAATAGCGCCGACGGGAAGCATAAGCATAATTGCCGGCTGCTCTTCTGGAATTGAACCAATATTCGCCATTTCATTCATAAGAAACGTTTTAGGCGGAACGAGGCTTTTTGAAACAAATCCACTTTTTGAGATGACGGCAAAGGAAATGGGATTTTACAGCGCAAAACTTTTGGAAGAAATTGCTAAAACGGGTTCTGTTCAAAAAATTGATGAAGTTCCAGAAGATGTTAAGAAGATTTTCGTTACAGCCTTGGACATTAAGCCTGAATGGCACGTGCGGATGCAAGCAGCCTTCCAAAAGTATACGGATAATGCTGTTTCAAAAACCGTTAACATGCCCACAGACGCGACGGTGGAGGATGTTAAGAGGGTTTATGAACTTGCATGGAAACTCAAGTGTAAGGGAATAACCGTCTTCCGTTACGGAAGCAAGCCTGAACAAGTGCTTTACGTAGGCGAGGTTGGAACAAAAAAGACAAAGTTTATTGCTGCAGAGTCGGAATATGCTGGCGGCTGCCCAACAAAAACTTGTCCATTTCCAGGCTAGAATAGAACTCCACCTTTGTATTTCTCTGTTTTCTATTATGACTTTGACAATTTTCTCTCGCGCTTTCGACAAACAGTGTTCCACGACACATGGGTAGTTGCAACAGAAGACGACAAGGGCATTGAAGAAAAGTTTCGCATGGATCTGGTTGAAGCAAAACCTTCACAATACTAGACATTAAAGACAGCAAAATTAAAAAGTGGAGGTAATACAAAAACATGCGGAATCCACAGATCAAGTAAAACGCTTTTACCTATTGCTCAACTTTGATGTTGTAGCTTGTTTTGACTCCGGCTTTTTCGAAGAGCTTTCCTACGGGACAGTTTTCTAGTGTTAGATTGAAGATTCTTTGAATTCGCTCCTTTGTAGCTTCTGCCCTAACAGTGATGTTAAAGCTAGCTTCTGTTACCGTTCCAGCCTCATCTGATTTGATAGCTTCAGTTTTCACTTCTAAATCCTTCAATTGGACACGCATCTTCTTCGCCATTAAGGCAAATATTGTTGCAAAACACCCAGCATAACTCATTACGCCAAGCTCAAGCGCTGTTGGTCCCATGTCTGTTCCAAGTTCCGGTGGAAGATCTAAGCATACGCTGTGTGTTCTTCCATTGTCCACCGCTATTCGTAAGTCCTTAACAAGTTTCGCGTTCGCATAGAGTTTTTGCGTCAATCTTTTCACCTTCTTCTCTTTAGGTGCACCTGATTCATGGAAGTTTTTTCTTGCACAAGAACCAGTCTACACATTCGTAGCCCTCTTGTAAACGCTTTTCTGCCCCTTCTTGCGTTGCTGGTGCTGGAACAATTACCGCGTCTCCTGGACGCCAATTCGCTGGTAAAGCAACATTGTACTTGTCAGCCGTTTGCAAAGCATCAATAACCCTTAAGATTTCATCCATGTTTCTTCCAACGTTTAACGGGTAGTATATCATTGCTCTAAGCTTCATCTCCGGGTCTATGAAGAAAACTGCGCGTATTGCAGATGTGCTACTCATGCCTGGATGAATCATGCCAAAAAGATTCGCGACCTTCATATTTAAATCCGCGATTATCGGAAATGGAATTTCAACGCCGAGCTTTTCCTTTATTCTTCGCGTCCACGCTATGTGAGAGTAGACGCTATCGATGCTTAGGCCTATCAGTTGAACATTGCGCTTAACAAGTTCACCTTGAATTTTTGCGAATGCAACAAACTCGGTTGTGCATACTGGCGTAAAATCCGCTGGATGCGAGAAGAGAATTACCCACTTTCCCTTAAAATTTGACAGTTTGATAACGCCATGCGTTGTCACTGCTTCAAAATCTGGCACTGGTTCGCCAAGTCCTAGCATACTCCTCCTCTTCTCCTCAAATTTTTCTTCTATATTTTATCACCTCATTTTCCTATTTTTTACATAGACTATCCGATAGAGTTATAAATTTGTCTGAACTTAAAAAGTTTATGCACGAAAATCGGACAAAAAATTGATGAAAAATATGAAAATCGCATTAAAAGAGGAAAATGTATGGTTGACAAGCTTGATATGAAGATTCTTCAAATTCTCGAGGAGGACGCCAGCGTACCTTACACGGAAATAGCTCGTAGGCTAAGGCTTAACGAGTCAACCGTTAGGAAGCGAGTGGCAGCGTTAAGGCAGATGGGAGTGATAAGAAAGTTCACGGTGATAATTGAGCCCGCAAAGATGGGTTTAAACACAGTGGCAATAATAGGTGTGGATGTAGACCCGCCTAAGCTTTTAGAGGTTGCACAGAAACTTTGTGAGATACCAGAAACTAGATATGTAGCTACCTCTACTGGCGACCACATGATAATGACTGAAATATGGACTAGAGATGGAAAGGAATTATCAAAGATAATCTCGGAAAAAATAGGAACAATTGATGGCGTAAAGAAAATATGCCCGTCCATAATACTTGAGAAGCTTAAAGTTTGAAATAGCATGTTGGAGGTGAAGCTGAAATATGAGTCTCATACCTGAAGAGCATAAGGGGCACATAAGAAGCGAGTTTGAAGAAAAACTGGAAAATCCCGTGAAAATTGTGATGTTTACGCAAGAGGTAGAATGCCAATATTGCGCCCAGACGCGACAGTTGCTAAGCGAGATTGCAGCCTTAAGCGACAAGATAGAGTTGGAGATTTACGATTTTGTGGCGGACGCTGAAAAAGCTAGGGAATATGGCGTTGACAAGGTTCCAGCAATCGCAATTGTCGGCGAGAAAGATTATGGCGTTAGGTTCTATGGACTACCTTACGGTTATGAGTTTCAGACTTTGCTTGAGGGAATAATAATAGTTTCAAGGGCGAGAACAGACCTTTCAGATGCAACGAAGGCGAAGATAAGAGAGATTAAATCGCCAGTGCACATACAAGTCTTTGTGACGTTAACATGCCCATATTGCCCGATGGTTGCAAGTCTTGCCCACAAATTTGCGGTTGAAAGCGACTTGATAAGGGCGGATGTTATAGAAGTTGGCGAGTTTCCACATTTAGGCTTCAAATACGGCGTAATGGGAGTCCCAAAAACAGTCATAAACGAGAAAGTGGATTTTGTCGGTGCCCTTCCAGAAGACCTCTTCCTGGAACATGTGATACTCGCTGCAGCTTAAACGTTTATGATAGAGTGTTAAACTTGAGTTTCGTACAGGAAGCGGAAAAGTTAAGCTTAATCTTCGTCTACAGCGGGGAATTCGCGGAAAGGGTTATAAGAAACCTTATAAACGATCCAAGCTTTTGCAAATCATGCGGGATATACTGCGACTCATGCAAGTACAACGTCTACAGTTTTGTCCAAAATATTCATGCAGCGATACAGCTGCCAAATCCATCGGATTTGCCGACATTCATAGATAACCCAGAAAAATATATGCCAAAGAAAATTCCTAATGCTGATTTATGTATAGCATCTGGACTGCATAAGGATCTACTCCTGGAGCTCCCGGCGCACTTGGAAAGGGTCGGCGTGAAGGCTTTGATTGTACCAATAGAAGATTTTAATGAGGTTCCTTCTGGCTTAAGAAAGCAGGTTGAAGAAAGATGTGTGGAACTTTGTTTGGAGAACGTGTTTCCGAAGCCGTTTTGTTCCTTGGAAGTTTCCGCTGACGACAGTCCGTTAATTTTCAGGTTTGTAAATAGTTTTAATGTTGGAAGGCCACGCCTGGAAATTTCAACAGCGAAAAGTGGGAGATACAACATTATAAGCTCAGCAGTTGTCAGGAGAAGCGCTCCATGTGGTTCAACGTGGTATGTGGTAAAGAAAATTTTGGGTGTAAAAACTGAAAGGGAAACACTTTATGATGTAATAGCTAAGGCGCATCACAGCTATCCATGCACTGCAACGATGAACGTTGATCCAGAACTTAAAGAACCCATACTTCACGTTGGAGGTTACATAATAAGGGAAGAAGTGGAAAACGCTTTGAAAAAAGCTGAAAAAGCTGCTTAAATTTACGATATTCTTAAATTCGCCATGGCAGTAAGCGTTTTCTATGCATGAATGGGCCTTGGCTGAATCCGTAATTTCAACAGTTTCCAAAATAGCAAAGAAGGAGGGGCTGAAGGAAGTTAGAGAGGTAAAAATAGTTGTAGGTGAACTGCAGCAAATCGAACTTGACATATTTAAATTTGCATTATCACAGCTTAAAAAGCCAGAATTTGAAAAAACAAAATTCAAAATTGAAAATTCAAAAGCGCAACTGCAATGTAGAGCATGCGGGCACAAATGGATTTTTGAAAAAGAAAGCTTAGGCAAAGATGATGCTGAAGCCATACATTTTCTCCCAGAAGTCGCCCACACCTACATCCGATGCCCAAATTGTGGAAGCCCAGACTTTGAAGTTTTACAAGGACGAGGAATATGGCTTAAAAGTATAAGAGGTGAAAAATAGCGATGGTGGACCCCAGAATTATCATCATAAACGAGAGGCTCAAATCGATCCGCAACATAGTCGCCGTTTCAAGCGGGAAGGGTGGTGTTGGAAAAAGTTTAACCGCGTCAACATTGGCTTTAACTCTGGCAAAAAGGGACTATAAGGTTGGTCTTTTCGACCTAGACTTTACAAGCCCATCCACACACGTTATTCTGGGTATTGAAGGTGTAAAACCAAAGGAAGAGAAGGGTATAATTCCGCCACAAGTTCACGCTATAGAATACATGTCTATAATCTATTATTCAGGCGAACATGCAACGCCTTTAAGGGGAGCAGACGTTTCAAATGCGCTGATAGAGCTCCTTGCAATAACAAGGTGGGATACGCTTGACTTCTTAATAATTGACATGCCGCCTGGAATAGGTGACGCAACCCTTGATGTTATACGCTTAATAAAACAGATAAAGTTCCTAATAATAACAACGCCTTCGCAGCTTGCCTTTGAAACAGTAAAGAAACTAATAAGTCTCTTGAAGGATTTAAAGGTTCAAGTTTTAGGCGTTGTTGAAAACATGAAAATGGATCATTCAGACCTTATTCAACAGAAAGTTCTCAGCTTGGACGTGCCATATTTAGGGGAACTCCCTTTTGACGCAAAAATTGAATATGCAGTAGGAAATGTAAATAAGCTTCTTGATTCAGATTTTGCCAAAAAAATCGGCGAGATAGCCTCTAAAATTGTTAATTAACTTTTAGGCTTTTGAGATTTCGGAAACATTTTCTCAAGTTTTTCTTCAGCGAGCGGTTTTGTGGCTAGGCTTACGAGGAAGTAAAGCAAGCTGGAACCTAGCATTAGCAGAAATGCCCAGTACCCCCAATGATTTAAACCAACGGTTTTTCCGTATGCGTTCGGATGCAGCGCAGTCATAAACAACCCGTAGCGCGCGCGGCGATTACACCTATGGCTATTTCTTGTGTAGCTTCAGGTAACGGCGTGCTTATTCATTTTCCTCCAAATAATGGGTTTTTATGTAAACCTTCAACCATCCCCTCTCCATTGTTCGTGTAAATTGTAAAATTTAATATTTAAAAATCTGCTGAGCACCGCATTTCAATACGTAAAGATGCTGCACATAGGCAAATTTTATTATGTTAGAATACGCATTGCAAAACTAATTCGTAATAAGCCTATGCGGGGAAACAACTCTTGCAAGCATTAAAAGCAGTGATCTTCGACTTTATAGGCACGTTAACAAATGTAAAGGGCTACAATCTAGAGAAATCGAAAATGAAATTGTAAAATGAAATTGTATAAAGCCATAATAGAATCTGGCTTTAATGTTGAAGAAGAACGCTTTATGGCCGCTTACAGCAAATCTCACGAAAAATACAGGGTTATACGCTATCAAGAGCTTGTTGAAGTTACAAACGCTATCACAAGAATACAAGTTGGGACTTGTCTCAAACTTCACGTATGCCCCAGTAATATACGCTGGACTGAGAAAATTGAGCATAAACAAGTTCTTTAATGCTGTTCTGGTTTCAGAAGAAGTTGGATGGAGAAAGCCGCACGCGAAAATTTTCGAAGAAGCCCTAAAAAGGCTTAAAATAGAAGCGCATGAGGCTATTTACATAGGTGATAGCCCGCTTGAAGACATAAATGGCGCGAAGAAAATAGGCTTAAAGACAATATTTGTTCCATCACAATTCTACTCTATTAAAGATCTAAACGAAGACCATGCCAAGCCAGAGATAATTGTAAGAAAAATCTGCGAGCTCTACAGAAAATTCTCCATAGTCAAACAATTATTGTAAAGGAGAAAACGACTGGTGCGGCCGCCGGGATTCGAACCCGGGATCGCAGGCTTGGAAGGCTTCCACACGCTTTGCGGTACTGTGTCCTAACCAGACTAGACGACGGCCGCTTTTCCTTTCGCCTTATTTATTTTTAAGAGTGTTGTAGATAAAACTTCTTTTATTACGGTTTCTTTTCTGGCTTGAAAAGTTTTTTCTCATGTGTTAGTTTTGGCTTGAAGCTGCCAGGGTATTTGGGCATCGCTGTTCTTTGGCGTTCTATGTTTTTTATTCTTGCGTAAAGTTTTGATATCTTTGTTTTTGATGGAACTTTTGATTTTGGAAGTTTAACTGGAACTGGTGTGAAGGGTTTTACGCTTTGAGTTTTATGTTGCCTTTTTCCTTTATTTTTTATTTCCAATGCTTTTACCTTTTGGAAGACCACGTAACCGTTTTTTAGGTTAGCTTCCTGCACTTTCCATCCCGCGTCAAGCCATGCCTTGGCATGAGTGGTGTTCGGCGAATTGCTCCACCACTTTTCGTCTCTGTAAGCGCTCATTGGCAAGTTATCTCCTATTATTCCGTCTATTTGGGCAAAAGAAAGCTTTACAGCGTCTGTAAATGCTGCTCTGAATTTTAAATGCGCTTTTAACCCGTCATATTTACCCGTAAGCTTCGGCGAGACAACTTTTCTGGCGCAGTTTAGGCAAAGCATTTTATGAGTATCACCTGTTGAAACGTCTGGAACCATGCAGTCTACGCAGTATAGACGCCCACATCTTTGGCATCTTCTCAAATAGCGATATGGTAAAACTCTGCCGCAAATTCCACATTCATCCTTGACTGGCATCCTGAACCACAGCCATGCCACGTTTTCGTTTTAGAGTTTATAACGAGGCTTCCAATATAAAAAATGCTAAGCAGATGTTAGCGTACCGAGATTTGGAATAAAATAGACTAAAAGCTTCACCGCTTAAATAGAAGATTCTTAACACCGTAGGCCACTTACGCCCCATAAGTAAATGCTTTTCTGTTGACAATCAGATAACAAACCGTAGCATTAGCACATGCGCGCTGACTAATAATTATTTTGAATAATTGAGGAAAATCCCCCGTATCATGACGGTATGATTGCTTATGATACCCCTACATATAGTGGTAGGAGGAAACGCTTATGAAATTAACCCCTTAACAGTCAGCATTAGCCCTTGACAACTGCTATTGGGACCATTCTTGCAACTTTTGTGGCTATTCCAACATTGTCACTTACATTTGCGACTATGTCAACGTTCTTGTATGCTGGGTCTGCTTCCTCAGCTAGAACGACGGAGCTTGCAGATCTTACGTAGATTCCTCTTTGTTCCAAGGCCTTTTTTATGTCTCCGCCCCAGAATCTTCTTTTTGCAGCGTTTCTGCTTAGCATTCTGCCCGCTCCGTGGGCTGTTGAACCGAAGCTTATTTGCATTGCTTTTTCGGTGCCCGCTAATAGCCATGAGCTTGTTCCCATGCTTCCTGGTATGAGTACTGGTTGACCTACCGCTCTGTAGTCTGCTGGTATTTCTGGATGCCCTGGTGGAAAGGCTCTTGTTGCGCCTTTCCTGTGAACCCATACTTTCTTTTGTTCGCCGTTGATTTTGTGATTTTCTATCTTCGCGATGTTGTGAGCTACATCGTAAACGAGTTTTAACCCAAACTTTTCTGGGTCTTGCTTGAAAACTTGTTTGAAGCTTTGTCTAACCCAGTGCATTATTGTTTGGCGGTTTGCAAACGCGTAGTTGACGGCGCAAGCCATCGCCTTATAATAATCCTCAGCCTCATTGCTGTTTCCCGGTGCGCATGCAAGTTCTCTATCTGGCAGAACAATTTTGTATTTATGAACTGCTCTTTCCATGACGCGCAGGTAATCTGAGCATATCTGGTGTCCATACCCTCGAGAGCCACAGTGAATCATCACTGTAATTTGCTTCTCATCCTCAATTCCGAAGGCCTTAGCCGTTTTCTGGTCGTAGATTTTGTCAACTTTTTGAATTTCTAGGAAGTGATTTCCAGAACCCAAAGTGCCAATTTGGGTTAATCCTCTATTTTTGGCTGTGGTTGAAACCTTGTCTGGATCTGCGTTTTTCATGCATCCGCGTTCTTCGCAGTGTTCTGCATCCTCGTCCCAGCCTAAGCCTTGGTCGATTACCCATTGGACTCCTTCTACAACAAGTCTATCTAAATCGTGTTCTGTAACGCGAAAGTCCTTTCTGCGGCTTCCAAGTCCGCATGGAACATTATCAAAAATCACGTTTGTCAGCTCTGCAAGTTTCGGTCTTATGTCTTGCTCAAACAAGTTTGTGGTTAACAGGCGGACGCCACAGTTTATGTCGTAGCCAACGCCGCCTGGGCTGATTACGCCTTCCTCGTAGTCTGTTGCTGCGACGCCGCCTATTGGAAAACCATAGCCCTCATGACCGTCCGGCAGAGTTATTGAATGCTTGTAAATGCCCGGCAAATGTGCAACGTTTACACATTGCTCAAGAGTTCTGTCAGTTCGCATTTTCTCAAGTAATTCTCTGTCTGCGAAAACTATTCCTGGAACGCGCATGCCAGGCTTATACTTTGGGATGCGCCACGTGTAGTTGTCAATTTTCTCAAGTGGAACCTTCTCTGTTGGGGGGCGACCTTCTCCTTCTTCCATTGATTACACCTGACTTCAGAATTGAGTGTGGTGGAATATAAAGGATTTTGACGTTCACGCCAAAATAACTATTTTTCCTTCTTAACGAATTCTATAAAGCCTTGAACACTTTCCTTAAGCGTAGTTTCGCTTAACACCTTATGTGCACTTAAATAATTTAGCGCCTTCTTAACAGCAACATCATTCTCGATTATGTCTTTCCTAATATCCTCGAAATCCTTGCCGTTTTCCACGCCTTCTCTCGCGATTCTTTCCCAAAGTTTAATCTGCGCCACATACTCTTGAATTTTCTCAACAGCGTCATCCGCCTTGCCGAAATGGCTGTAGTATAAGACTTCTGGTTTTAGGCGCACCAGTTTATCTAGGGAATTTAATGCGACATCCAAATAAAACGGCGGTGGAGTTGTAGGAACGATTACGTCAACTTTTGGAATGTATATTCCAGCAGCATCTCCCGTGAAAACACCATGGCTTAAGTGTTCATAGTAACTTACATGATGTGAAGCATGCCCAGGGGTTTCAACAACCCTGAATGTTATTCCATCTCCAACATCGAACAATGCACCGTCAACCGCAGTAATTATTCTTTCCGCGGGAACTGGTTCAGGTTCCCCATAAATCATCGCCACTTCGCCCAGAACGTTTTTTGATTGTTGCCAAAGCTTTTCCGGATTAATCAGGTGTGGTGCCCCTCTCTGGTGAACTATGACTTTTGCTTTTGGCAGATGCTTCATTAGTGTTCCAGCGCCTCCGCCGTGGTCTAAGTGAATGTGGGAAACTGCCACGTAGGTCACGTTTTCTGGTTTAATTTTCAATTGCTTTAGGCTTGAAAGCAGATTCGATACTGAAAGTGTCGGTCCAGTTTCAATTATTGCTGCTTGTTTGCCTTTTAGGATGTAGCTTGCTATGAAGTTCTCTATTCCGCCAGTTTCCAAATCTACTAGGTACAGGTAATCTTCAAGTCTTGTTATTTGCATGTTGCATCACATTAGTGCATTTAAGATACTAGAGTTTCGCTGGTCAAATGCTTAAACGTTTTCATAAGGAAGCGTTTAAGCAGGTCACGGGATTCTTTTTGAAAAATAACATCTCCAATATACCAACAAGTACGGCAACGCTTAATTATTAACTGGCAATCTTCTTTACGAAAATGAATAAATGAATATGCGGAGGAGAATCGTATGGTTAACGCGATAATCTTCGGTGCACCCGGTTCTGGAAAAGGAACATACGCTTCTCGATTACAATCCAAACTTGATGTTGATGTTATCGCTACTGGCGATGTCTTTAGGGAAATTATGAGGGAAGACACGCCACTAGCGCGTAAAGTGAAGGGTTATGTTGAGAAGGGTTTGCTTGTGCCAGACGACGTTGTTGTGGAGGTTCTAAGGCAGCGCATGGCTAGAATTCCAAGCGGCAAGGGCTTTATTTTGGATGGTTACCCGCGTACAATTGAACAGGCAAAGGCTTTGGAGAAAATTGCTAAGATAGATGTTGTAATACGGTTGATAGTTCCAGAATGGATAATTATCGAACGTCTATCAGCTCGGAGAATCTGCAAAAACTGTGGCGCAGTCTATAATTTGCGCTTTTTGAAGCCGAAGGTTGATATGATATGTGACAAGTGCGGCGGACCCTTATATCAGCGTCCAGATGACACTCCAGAAGTTATAAAAAAGCGAATTGAAGTTTATGAGGAGCAAACTCAACCAATACTCGAGTATTACAGAGAGAAAGGCGTTCCGTTTGTTGAATTTAAAACGGAATCTCTAGAGATGCCTCCAGAAGTGGCGGTAGAAGAAATCATAAAAGACTTAAAAAAACTGAAGTTTATCTCATAGCGCTTATATGTCGAGTATGAATTTCAAGATGACTCTTCCAGGCTCTTTAACTATTTCCATGCGATGGTACGTGATGGCTTTTACACCTACTTTCTGCGTGTGCTTTTCTGGGTTAAATTTTTCACCCCATATTTCAGCCCTAAGTTTAAAGCCCTCAGAAGTTTTTTGTATATTTCGAACCTTGAATTTCGAGTAAAACATTCCGTTGAGCTCAAACTTTACGAGCAGAGCTTCAAGCCAACTATAAAGAAGCGCATACTCATCATACGCGGCTATTTCCACGGTATCTTTAACATCTGGGCTAACGTTTTTTACATCTGTCATGACTTCAAACATAGCGAGAGCCGCGTTCTCAAAGGCTTCAGCAATGTCACTTCCATATGCTGCAATGTAAATGTCCGCTGTGTGTTCCAGAAACTCAAAGCCCTTTTTTGCGCTCATCCTCAGCCATAAGAACGAGTTTCCAAATTTAAAACAATTTCTCTGAAAGAAAAGTTATTTAGAAATATTTTGGAATCTTCTGTATCGCTGCAACCGTCAGCTTTACTGCATTTTCCGCGTCTTCCAAGCTTAGGAGGGATGCTGGGCTGTGTATGTAACGTGTTGGAATAGAAATTACGCCGCTTGGAACTCCTTCACGTGTAAGTGCTATGCGCGCTGCATCTGTTGAACCTGGCAAACCTGTTTCCAGTTGATATGGAATTTTATTCTCTTCAGCAGCGTCTATCAGCAAGCGTAAAACTTTCGGGTGAGTAATTAAGCCCATATCCGCAACCTCTATTGATGGACCTTTCCTCAGTTTTATTGGAGCCTCAACTTCTTTCACTCCTGGCATGTCGCCTGCAACTGTTACGTCTAGGGCTATGCCGACGTCTGGGTATATTCCAAAAGCGGCTGTTGTTGCACCTCTTAAGCCAACTTCTTCCTGCACTGTTCCAACAGCATACACTGTGCATTTTGTTTTTTCAAGAAGTTTCATTGCCTCAACCATGACTGCACATCCGGCCCTATCATCTAAAGCCTTTCCAATCACAATGTTTTTTCCAACCCTTGCGAATTTTATGTCAAACTCTACAGGGTCACCTATTTTTACTCCCATTTTTTTGGCTTCTTCTTGGCTTTCAGCTCCGATGTCTATGAAGAGCTCATCATACGTTAGGATTCTTTTTCGCTCTTCTTCCTTTTGTATGTGCGGTGGTTTTGAGCCTATTATTCCATGCAGTGGCCCTTTCTCCGTGTAAACAAGGACTTTTTGGGCCAGCAGTATGCGGTCGTCTATTCCACCTATTTTCGTGAATTGTAGAAATCCCTCTTTAGAGATTGTTTTCACCAGTAAGCCAATTTCGTCCATGTGCGCTGCAAGCATGACTTTAGGCGCGTTTTTCTCGCCCTTTTTCACTCCTATAACGTTTCCCATTTTATCCTCTTTCACTTCATCAACATAGTTCTTCAACATGTCCTTCATCAGGCTTCTAACTTCATCCTCCCTTCCAGCGACTCCGCACGCGTTTGAGAGTTTCTCTAAAGTTTCTGCGAGCCTCATTTTATCATTCTCCTTAAAGGTAGCTAAAATCACAAATCTTTATATTAAACAGTTACGGTATGCGGAACATAAACTGATATGGACGGATTCTTCGTTCACGAAAAGCGCATGGATAACTCTGGATATATGTCAAACACGTTTAATGTGACAAATTTTTATTTGCACCAATTTAATTGCCAACATAGTTTAAACGCGGAATTCAAATAAGCTTAACAGCAATATTTGCGGCTTTGCACGCTGTGCTCTATTTTACATCGTTTGGTTTATGGCGCAACTGAGGAATATACCCTAGAGTTGATAGAAGGCATAATATTAGGTCCAGAAGCAGGGTTTGCAGCAGCGTTTATCGGCTCTTCAATTGCAAGGATGATAAAGCCAGATGAGCTTTGGATGTTTGGTATGATCGCTGAGCCCATAAGCGTTTTGACCGCTGGACTTTTAGCTAAAGCCAGATGGAAACCAGCCTTAACGCTATATGCGGTGATGCTTCTAGCCAGCCCTTATCCATCCGTTCGGAAGAGAGCTTCCAATATGGACTATTTTAGACGTCTTATTTGCCTTGTTTCTTATTTATCCCGCTTCGAAGTTTGGCAAGTACCTTTTTGGGAGCAACTTTAAGCGCTTACCAATTGCGTTGATTTTAATCTCTTTTGTCAGCATAGCCACAGACTCGCTTGTGAGAATCTTTTTACTTATTTCCATGTGGTTTGTATAGTCTATTCTTTGAAAACTTTGCTGCACTTCAAAATTAGCATTTTGAAGTTTAACCTTTTAGGAGATAAGTTGCAAAAGAAAGATTAGATGTTGTCAATTATGATTTATTGTGTTGGTGGTGGCGGTGGTGACGTTTGCTGCTGTTGTTGCCTCTGCAGTTCAAAGTATTCTGTTAGGAGCAGCACACCTTCTATTATTAGGAAGATGCCAATTATTATCCCTAGGAGGGCTGGTATGACTATTACGAGGATTCCGAAGATTATGCAGAGAACTGCCAGAACTGGCTTTGAAACAGTGATGCCAATTTTCTTCAGTCCTTTTTCTACAACTTCTGTCATGTTCTGTCCATCCGCTTACACATAGTATCCAGTTAATATTTAAGCATTCGCAAACCATGCCCTATGCAATGGTAATTTTTAAACGTTAAAACAATAATAATAACAAAAGAGGTTTAACATTGCCAGAGCAACAATTTAAAAAAGTGTTCATTTTTTTGGACACCGACAAGCATGCAAGCCCCTTTGACATATTGACAACAATAGATGTTTTTCCAGAGGCGGTGATACTAAAATACGAGGATGTAACCGCGGAAGATGCTGAAAAAATAGTTTATGATGCTATGTTTCCAAGAGGCCCTGAAGGCGCCAAGCATACAAAAATTTTCGTTAACGGACGGGATTTTAAGCGGGTGAATGACATTGTGGATAAAGTTAAAAAATGCATGTTCCCACCATTTGAACTTTCAATAATAGTTGATCCCAGAGGCGCCTACACAACAGCGAGCGCTGCGGTTGCGAAAACCCTGGAACTTTCGCTTGAAAAAGGTTTCGGAGGATTAGAGAACAAGAATGTCACTGTGTTAGCTGGAACAGGGCCTGTGGGGCAAACTGCGGCTAGGCTGTATGCTTTAGAAAAGGCCAACGTTACTGTTACGTCCCGTGAACTTCAAAAGGCTTCAGCCATAGCGATAGGAATAAATGAGGAGTTTGAGGGTGAAAGGGTGCGAGGCGTTGAAGCTCAAACGCCAGATGAAATTGGAAAAGCAATTGAAGATTCAGAGATAGTTCTTGCAGCTGGAGCTGCTGGAACTTTACTACTTCCAATGGACATGCTTAGGGAACATGGGAAAAAATGCAAAATAGTTGCTGACATTAACGCTATCCCACCATTAGGAGTGGAAGGTCTAAAATCTAAAGCTGAAGGTGAAGAGCTCTTACCGAACATTTTCGGAATCGGCGCATTAACCATTGGAAAACTTAAAAACAAAGTTGAAGTTGAGCTGATCAAAAAAGCAGCTGAAGAGCCGAAGGGAATTTTTGACTATCGAATGGCTTATGATATAGCGAAAAGGATCGCAACCGAAAAACTTAGGAAAAGAACGGAGCAGAAGACTGAGCCAGAAAAACATTGGTTGCCCTCTTGAAGGGAATGGCAAATGAGTGGGAAAACATTTCTTTATAAAGCAGAGAATGGCAACACATGTGAAATCGTTGATACCTTCGCTGAGATGTTTCCTTTATGGGCTGGGCGTGTACTGATAACCGCTGACAGCGAGAAGTGGGCTTTAAAAGCCGCTGAAGTTGCAACTGGTTTTGCCACAAGCGTTATAATGTCTCCAGCTGAGGCGGGCATAGAAGGCGTGGTTTCAGCTGAGGCAACCCCTGACAAGCGTGTAGGCGCCCTAATTCAAATTTACAATAGGAGCAGGTTGGAGCTTAAGAATCAGATGATACTGCGCATAGGGCAATGTGTAATGACTTGTCCAACAACTGCTGCTTTTGACGCGATGCCGAATGCTAAAAGGCGTTTGAAAGTTGGCAGAAGCATAAGGCTTTTTGGCGATGGTTTCCAGAGGAAGGGTTTGGTTGGGGATAGAAGGGTTTGGAAAATCCCAGTTATGGAGGGTGATTTTGTAGTTGAAGACACTTTTGGGGCTTCTGAAGCTGTTGCTGGTGGAAACTTTCTAATACTAGCCAAAGAAAAGAATTCTGGGCTTATGGCTGCTGAAGAAGCTGTTAAAGCCATAAAAACAAAAGTTAAGAATGTCATTTTGCCCTTCCCTGGGGGAATATGCCGTTCCGGTTCAAAGGCTGGCTCCATAAAGTATAAGCTTAAGGCTTCGACGAATCATCCGTTCTGCCCAGGGTTAAGAACGGTCATTCAAGATTCGCAGCTCACTTCTGAGGTTAACTGCGTCTACGAAGTTGTGATCAACGGGTTGACATTGGAAGATGTTAAGAGGGCTGTGGGCGTTGGAGTGAAAGCTGCTGCTTGTGTTCGAGGCGTTGTTAGAATTTCAGCTGGCAACTATGGTGGAAAGCTCGGTCCATACAAGGCTTTTCTAAAAGAAGTTCTGGAAGTCGTCTAATCTCTTTTCAATCCTAAACTTTTATTTGACACCATGTTATCTAGCTTTTGGCTAAAACATCAACAGTGAGAACCAGTTGAGCACAACAAAGAGGACATCACTTGAGCTGTTCAGACTTAAAAAGACACTGATGACTCTGGCAAACAAGGAGGGACGCGGAACAGAACTGGTGTCGCTTTACATCCCCCCTGGGAAGCAGATAAGTGAAGTTATGAACATGCTTAGGGATGAGTATGGAACTGCCTCGAACATAAAATCCACAACCACACGCAAAAACGTTCAAGACGCCATTGTGAAGGTGCAGCAGCGCCTCAAACTTTTCAAAGAAACTCCGGAAAACGGGCTGGTAATTTTTTGCGGGGCAATTCCTCAGAACGGCGCTGGAAGTGAGAGGATAGAAACTTACGTTATAATTCCTCCTGAGCCGATAAACATTTACCTCTACAGGTGCGATTCGAGGTTTCACACGGAGCATCTACAGGAACTTATAAGGGAAAAAGAAACTTACGGCATAATCCTAATAGACTCTTCAGACGCCACGCTTGCAACGCTCCGAGGGAGAAGACTTGAGATAGTTAGGGAAATAAGCTCTGGCGTGCCTGGAAAAACTCGTGCTGGCGGTCAGTCGGCTAGGCGTTATGAAAGGCTTAGGGAGATGCGCCTTCAAGACTATTTTAGGCGTGTCGGCGAGCATGCAAACGAAGCGTTTCTACCCATAGAAGATTTGAAGGGACTGATAATTGCTGGTCCTGGGCCTACAAAATATGATTTTGAAAAGGGCGAGTATTTGAATTATATGTTGAAGGAGAAAATTTTAGACGTTGTGGACACGGCTTATGTGGGCGAGCAGGGCGTGAAGGAAGTTGTTGACAAGGCTCCAGAAATAATGCGTAAAGTGCGTTACATTGAAGAGAGGCAGATTGTGCAGCAGTTCCTCTACGAGGTGGGCCATGACACGGGAATGGCGACGTACGGTGAAGAAGATGTTCGAAGGGCTTTAGAGGCAGGCGCTGTTAAAACGCTGCTTCTGTCAGAGGGACTTGACATCCTACGGGTCACAGTGAAATGCAACGCGTGCGGTTATCAGGAACAGCAGACAATTAAAAGCCAAATGTTAACGAGTTTTGAGCAGGAACTTTCTGTTAAACCATGCCCAAAATGCGGTGCACAATCCTTGGCGATAGCTGAAAAACAAGAGTTGATAGAGAACTTTGCACAGTTAGCCGAGTACACGAACACTGAAGTGGAAATAATCTCAAGTGAAACTGAAGAGGGACAAATGCTGAAAAACTCCTTCGGCGGAATCGCAGCCATCCTACGCTTTAAACTACAAAACCAGTGATCTGCACATTCTTCGCTTAAAACTGCACAAAAGAATTATTTGGCAATAAGGCAAGCATTGAGTAGGCGTCAATATGAAGCTGCGTTCGCTTTACCTCGACTGGTACGTTCACACACCGCATGTAAGGTTCGATTTCCGTTCGAGCGGTCTATCCTACCTGAAAGTTGACTTGTCCATGGGCGAAGTTGATTTGAGCGTGAACTATGCTTTTGGCAACCCGGAAACTGTTAAGCTTCTTGCGGAGCGATATCACGTAAAAACGGGAAACGTGTTCGTTTCAAGCGATGGTGCCTCTGGTCAAAATGCGCGAGTGATAAGATTGTTAGCTGAAAAAAGCCGCAGGAAAGAGGCTGTTGTTGAACATCCGACATATGAACCTTTACTGCGCCAAGTTCAAGAACACTTTCCATCGGTGAGGAGGCTGGAAAGAAAAGCTGAAGAGGATTATGCGCTTGACGCTGACTCTCTGCGGAAGCTTGTTTCGGAAAAAACAGGGTTACTCGTCATTACGAATCCTCACGCGCCTAGCGGGGCAATTGCCACCAAAGGCGAGTTAAATGAGGTTATGGCTGTTGCTGAGGAGTATGGCTTCCATGTTTTATGCGATGAAATATATGCAGAGTTTGAGAGGGAAAGCATACCAACAGTTTTCTCTGTTGACGGCAATTTTGGCGTAACAACAACAAGCTTCACGAAGGCTTATGGTCTCGGCGGGCTAAGACTCGGCGTAGCCTTAGCCGCAAAAAATATGGTGGATGAACTTTACACTGACACGCTGAACACTATTGGAAACAGCTCAAACATTGTACAGTTTATAGCTGCAAAACTGCTGCGAGAAAAGATGCAAGAACTGGAACGCCACAAGCAAAAATGGAACGCCATCAAAAAGGAAACTGAAGAGTGGCTTGAAGAGAAGAAATTTGAATATTTCAAGAATAGGTCTGGGATCACTTACTGGACGAAGCTTCCAATAAAAGACACGTACGAGTGGGTTAATGAGAAGGCAGTACCGCAACATAGCGTAGCGCCAGTTCCAGGAACATTCTTCCTCTTCAAAGATGACTATAAGTTTGTTAAATCCAGCATGATAAGGCTTGGTCTTGGCAACATAAATCCCGAGGATTCAAGCTTGAATTTGGCACTTGAAGCCTTGTGGAAAGCTATTAACTGTTAGATAATTGAAAGCTTAATTGTTTTTCTGGACATTGTAGTATTTTAAAAGCTTCCTTAATGCCCAGCTGTACTTTTTCCTCAAAGTTTTTGGATAAAGTTTTTCAAGGTTGAAGTTCACTTTTGCAGCCCATTGGGCGTAAACTCTTGGGTCAATGTAGGATTTGAGGGAAGTCCCTAAGTTCCACTCTCTTGTCTCCTTCATTAATGCAATGTCAAGCTTCGCTTTTTCAATTCTGGCTAAAATCGAATCGGTTTTCTTTCCCTTATCAGCCCTTTCCTTAAGCTGAAGCATTAACTCCTTAAGCCTAGCCTCCTTTTTTGCTAATCTCTCTTCAAAGTTTGCTGGAATCTTCCTTTTGTGGTTGGCTATTTTTGCGCCTTCAAGATTCGCCATTTTGGCGTGAAAAAGCTTTACGTGTTCAGCGTCCTCTTCTTTAATGTTGCAGTTTTCCAGATACTCCCTAACGGCCTTTGTTGTTCTCCACGTTCTGAAAACTTTCGCCGTTAAACCCTTCATCCTCTCCGAGAGGAATCTGGAAACTTTCCTTGAGTTTATTCCCTCAAACAAGTATTCTCTGCATGTTTTTGCGTATTGCTCAATGTTTTTTATGACAGCCGGCGGGGCTTTAATTGATTTTTCCCATCTTACAGCGTCCTTCCCCAAAAAGTCGAAGTGCAGCGTGTCGCCGTCTATTTTGATGTGTTCAGGTCTTAGGGTTATGGCGCCAACAGTATCTGCTTCTCCTGGATCTTTTTCGTCGCCAACTCTCATGTTTAAGGCATGAATTAACCAGCTTACAGTTGCCACTTTTCGCCTCTCTTCATTTTTCGCCTCAAGATTTTCCATTATGTGCTCTTCAATTTTCGGGATTAAATCACCCAGTTTTTCAGCTTTTCTAAATTTTTCATATTCCCGCTTTTGTTTAAGGAATGCTGAATCAGAAAACCATACGTATTTTATTTTGCCAGTTAGCTTGTCTTGCCATTTTGCAATATACAGCTTGTTTGGTTCCCAAACAATGCCTTTCCAGTTTCCAGGCGGTCTAGGCGCGTCTGGAGAGAGGTTCAAGATAATATCCTCTTGGCTTGGTCCCTGCTTCCATCTTCCCCTTTTAGGGTGGTCTCCCCTTCCAGTGAATATGCATGATGGTTCCGCGGTCCAGTTTGCTATTTCTATTCGTCTTCCATTCACAATGGCGTAGCCAAACTTTTCCTTCAGCTCTTCCCTTTGAGCTTTTCTCTGTTTTGCAAGTTTTTTCTTCTCCTGCTTTGTCAAGTTTTCCTTTTTCATTTTCTCTTGTTCTATGTAAGCTGAAATTTCTGAAAAGTCAATTTCTGATTGAACAATTGCTTGCGGTTCAAAACTGTTTTCTTCCAAGCTTTTTATGTGCACATTATGAAATGTCTCCAAAAAATCTAGTTGTGGATTCTCCCTTTTCAGTTGCTGAAGGAAATCTTGAATGAAGTTCTTGTAGAATAACTTGTCAGGCGGTGATGCGGACTGCACTTTTTTTATTAGGGCTATTGCCATCTGCTCCGTTTTTGGACTTAGCTTTATGGTTTCTCCCCTGATTTTTATTGATAATCCTTTGTAATCGTATTGTGGGACGTATACGCCGTTGTGCCATAAGCTTTTCAGTTCATGTTTCGCCGTGGTTCATCCCGTCGATGTTTTCTTTTTCCAATATTTCGGTTACTTAAAAACTTTAACCATTTTTGCTTGCTCTATTCTGCTTAAGCTTTCTATAAAGTTGCTCCACCCTTTCTCGGCTAACATAGCCCTTATGCGGTCTGAAGCCGCCTGAAAATCCTCGCGGAATGTGCAGCAGTTCATGAATTAGTGTTTTCTCTTTTTCCTCTTCTGACAGTTTGTCGAAGCGTTCAGAGATAACCTCTATGATGTACGATGGCGGGAGGTTCAGCATTTCTTGCCATATTTTGCCGAGTCCATGTATCCGAGCTATTGTGCGCGTTGATTTTGAACCTCTGCTTCTCACACAGAAAACGAATTGTGGTGTTATGTGGAAAAGGTTTAGGTTTGCCGCTATTTCGTCAACCCGCTTTTTGATGTCTGATGCTTCAAAGTATTTTATTGGCATAGGCTTTTCGCTTTACAACCTTGTGTGCTTGTTTAAATTAACTTTTGCCGCTTTGTAGAGTTTCTTCCGTGTTAGGAAATAGACGACTACCGTGCTTGTCATGAGCACTGCTAATGTTATTATTGGCGTGAACTCTGGAACAATGTTTTGAGATTCCCTTATCGTTGCGAGAAGCGCAACCTTAATGTGGTTTTCAAGATCATCAAGCTCAACCCAGTTCAGCGTTTCTGTGGAAGTTGAGTTATCATACGCCGTGTGAATCCAGCCTGCCTCACCCATATTCCATAAATCATTGTAGAAAAGCGGATAAGAATCAAGCATGGCGCTTGATGAAATTGGAGTTGCGTCGGAAATGCCCAAGTCGACACCCCAATAGTGCAAAATGGCGTTGTTAATACTGCTTGGTGTTCGAAATGATTCTTGGTCTGAACCACCAGGTTCTTCCATAGAAATGCTTATGTTTAGATCTTGGGCTGCCTCAATTATTTTTTGTGCTAAGTCGCTTCCAGTGGTGTTTGTTACGTATAATTCGTTGCTTCCAATACAGTCCAAATTAATTACGGTTATTATGTTTCCCATATCGCTTTTATGCTGTTTCACGTAATTTGCTGAACCAACAAGGTACAGTTCTTCTCCTGTAAAGGCTACGAAAAGAAGCGTGTATTTTGGCCGGTAAAGCCCAGTTTTGATAGCCTCTTTAACAACATTTGCTACTTCTAGGATCCCAGCTGTTCCAGCACCATTATCGCAGAAACCAGCGCACATGACAGTGTCATAGTGGCTTGAAATTATCACCATTTTTTCTGGCTGTTCATATCCGCTTATTCTTCCAACAACATTGTAATGCACTCCGTTATAACCTATGACAGCCTTAATGGTGACATTTGCAGAAAGTGTTTTATTGCTTTCCACCTTAGCTCTAATTGATAAGCCATCCCAATAGTTCACAAAACCGACTGGAATGTGATAATTCCAGAAATAAGTGCCGTAGCCGCTTAACGGAAGCCCACCAGCGGAAGAATGCATAGGCGGAGTGAAATTCATCCAGTCATACCACCAAGTGAAAACAACAGCCGCTGGTGGCTGTGCGCTCAATTTATTTACGAATGCATTATGCCAATTATCGTTCCAGCGCACTTCTCTTCCAATCAAAACAACTTTTCCGGTGATGTTAACTGCGTTCCAAGCAGTCGTATTTATGAGTTCAGCACCTATTCGGCTAATGTTTTCGGCTGGCGGCAAGGGCAAGACTACAACGTCTGCGAAGACTCCGTCGGGTGGTGTTGGATAGCTCCAATGTTCACATTGAAAAGAACCAATTGTTGTCTGGTCGCAGGTTGTACTCTGGTTTCCATCTTCGTCGATAATGAGTGAAGGCTTGTCTAGCAAAGTCCAATTCTTAAAGGTAAAAGGCTCAAGCCAAGCATCTAAACCAAAACTTTGAAGTTGCGCCTTAATCCAGTTCGCAGCTTCTAACGCACCTGGAGAACCAGCTGAACGAAAATCAGGATGCGAAAGAGCGATGCTCTCTAACTGCAAATCGTAGTCGTAAGCCCTAGTACCATTAACAAGCGCAACAATCTGTCCTTCAAGTGGATCCAAACCAGAACTTGAAAATCCATGAACAGGCCTCGCACTGAACGACAATAAAGATGGAGCTAAAACTGAAAAAACCAATAGCAAAGCGAAAATCTGCTTTTCCAACAATATCATCTCATTTATATTCTAAAAAGTAAGTTAATAAGCCTAACGAAAACCAGTGATTCAAGGAGGACCCAACCGTGCAATATGTTCCATTCTTTTTCGAGTTCTTATATTAAGGTTGACGGTTTTGTTAAGTTGCTTTGGATTTGTCATGCTTTATGAGCTTGCGTTAGACCTAATCGGGTTCTCGATATGAGTGGTTGTTGTTGAACAGAAAAAGGAAGTTATTTTGAGCGTTTGCGGTTAGGTTGGTGTCGCAGGTGTCGTTGTGGGTTGTGGTTGTTGTGGTTTTATCTGGAAAAAGGCGATTGCAAGTAGCAGTGCAGAAATCCAAATTAAGAGTAGGCCTATGCCAAACGCGATGATTAGCACCGCGCCTATTAATAATAACAGTCCAGCAGTTGAGAATAAGCCAACGCCTGTCTTTGTCGAAAGTGCTGTCAGTGAGCGCCTAAAAAAGAACATTGCAATTATGGAGAACGCCCAGATGATTATTACTACTGCAAAGATTCCCATCAGAAAGGGCGTAATGGCTTCTAAAGAAAAACGTGACATGTCCGGTGTTAAACTTGGAAGTGCTGTCCAGTCGCCATTCCAATCTGGGAAGATCGTGTACAGGAAATCGGATAGAGAAGGTAGAACTGCGATGATAATTACTCCTATTGAGATTATGGCGCCAACTATTCCTGTTATCAATCCGTAAAGGGCGTTGTTGAAAATGCTTCCTTCCTTGTAGTGGCTGGATAGATTGTGTAGAGCAACCATGACAAGTATTAGACCGACAAGTTCGATTACGCCAAAGTAGTTGATGTATGGAAAAATCCCAATGAACATGAGTAATGCGCCGACTCCGCCTAATATTCTGTTATTTTCAATTGACATTTTTATTCACAGTGCATTACATCAGTGAATTAAGAATAAAAGGATTACCAAGCGTATTGTAGATCACGCTTGGACTATTGATACTCCTCCCTCATCTGATCCAGCATCCTCTTCAGCGCCTTAACATCCCCCTTTCCAGCTCCGCTTCCTGCAAGGTCAAATATGCTAGGGCTTTTTCTTATCACAATTGTACCTTTCTCCTCTAAAACCTCCACTCTGGAGCCCTCCTCTATGCCGAACTTCATCCTTATCTCCACAGGTATTGTTATCTGTCCCTTTCTGGTAACTAAAACCTCAGTCATACTTCACATAAGTAGAACTAACAAAAAGTACTACTTAAGTAGTACTACTTTAAGCATTTTCGCTCTTATACACGCGCGCTATTCTAGGGTGAGTTTGACGTCTCCGCGCTCGCGTGCGCGCAGACTGTTGGTCAGGAGGAAAGTTTTAAGCAGAATCGCTCTAAATACCTAAAGGTTTTTATATCTCAGTTCCTTTTGGAATTTTGGTGTTTAGTATGGCTGGGATTAAAGTTTATGTGAGCAGTGAGGTGGAGGAGAAGTTTAGGCGGTTGGCGATGATGGTTTACGGTTATGGGAAGGGTTCTCTTAGCAAGGCAGCTGAAGATGCTTTTCTAAAGTGGATGATGCAGCATGAAACCGTACTTAAACAAGTTAACGTTCCTAAAGACCCTGTAGGCGCAATTAGAGGCATGCTTGCCAACGTAAAAAAAAGCGGGGTTGAGCTTCAACATGAAGCCAGAAAAATTAGGGCAGCTAAAGCAATTGCAAACAGCTAAATATTTGGTGGATGCCAACGTTTTCCTCGAAGTAGAATTAGACCAAGAAAAAGCCGACGTTTGCGAAAAGGTTCTAAGAAAATTTCACCTAGGGGAACTGGATGGCTTACTTGTCGATTTCGCCATCGACACTATTGTGATTATCATGCAAAACTATGGGAAAAAATGGAGTGAAATTAAAGCTTTTCTTTCAAGTCTCCTTGGCTATAGGGGACTTCGCATCCATTTCTCCTCATTATTAGACAGAATCGCGGCTACGAACCACATGAAAAATTACGAATTAGACTTTGACGATGCGTTAGCCTTGCAAGCCATGAAAGAAAACAGAATAGAGAATATAATAAGCTATGACGAGGACTTCGACAAAATTCCACACGTGAAAAGAATTCAACCCGAAAACTTCCTTTAACCATGTCTTCGCAGCGCGTGTCTACAATTAAAATGTTATTTCAGTTTTACGTAACTCATGGAGCGGTTAACAGTTTGAGGTCTTTAATTTTTTTCAAGTGTTCCACATTTCTCGTTATTAATATGCAGTTTCTTGTTACGGCGATTGCGCCGATCATGACGTCTCTTATACCTATTGGCTGACCTTCTGCTTCCAGTTCAGCGTGAATTTGCGCTGCCTTTTCGGCTGATTTTAGGCCCATTTTGAGGGTGACCATTCTTTTAAGCAGTTTCCTTGTAGCAGTTAGATTCTGCAACTTTTTCTTGGATTTATAAGCCCCATAATATAGTTCGAAAACGTTAATTACTGTTGTTGAGAGCGTTGATCCTTTCCTCTCTAATTCAGCTAAAAACGCGACAGTCCTCTCTACGCCTCTCAGCATGTCCACCAGTACGTCCGTGTCGATTATGACTTGATTTCCGTTAATCTCCATTTTTTCCAAGCCTCGGTGAGGGAAACCTTAATCCTAGCCCATTCTTCATCAGACATTTCCCAAGATCCAGCCAAATCAGTTATCTTAACTCCTCTCCAGCCTTCTTTTAAACGAAGAAGATACCGCATGGCTTCATCCAGCGAAACTGGGCGCTTCAACTTCATTTGAAGTTCGCCGGCAACTTCGGAAAGCTTAACATATGTTTCTTTACTTATTTTGACGGTTTTCGCATCTGTCATTTTTTCCACCAAGTAGTATAAGTGGAATTGACATTTAAGCATTACTCAGAATCCCATTTAACCATCTCACGGGAACGAAAAGAAATAGCTGCTTCCCTATCCACCCAAGGAAGAATTTTGGCTTCAAAAATTACGTCTTCAGCCCAGCAGATAGAGTAAGCCCTTATGGCCCTTATAGTGGACTTTTGTGCACACGCAATTTGGTGGACCGGGGGGGATTTGAACCCCCGACCTCCTGAGTGCAAGTCAGGCGTTCATACCAAACTGAACTACCGGCCCGTTGCAGCCCTATTGATGTGGAAACGTGCTGCGTTGAATTTAGATGTTTCGGAATTCCGCTTTTATTTTTTATTCAGATCATTTTTAGTTTTGTTTCTGAAAAGTTTATCGCTGATTTTGTTGCTGTCTGTGGAGAAAGTTTTTACATGTATTTCTCTTTTAGTGTGTTTCTGGTGGCGTGTGGTGATGGTTGATCCTAGGGTTGAGAAGCTTGCGAGGCTCTGCGTTGAGTATAGTGTGAGTGTTAAGCCGAAGGAGTTTGTTGTTATTCATGGGAACAATTTGGCTTTTCCTTTGATGCTTGAAATCTATAAGGAGTGTCTCTTGAAGGATGCTTATCCGCAGATCGTTGCAAATCTTGACGTTTTGTACACTTTCTTTAAGTATGCAAAGGAGCATCAACTTACCTTTGTTTCTCCATTTGAGAAGTTTCTAACAGAGAGCGCTGATGTGAGTATACGTGTTTACTGCGAGCCGAACCCGAAGGGACTGACGAACGTAAGCCCTGAAAAGATACGTGTTTATGCGTCATCTAGAAGAGAGATTAGCGAAATCTTTCATAGAAGGGTTGCGGAGGGAAAGCTTAGATGGACTGTTTTGCCGTTCCCGATTGAGGCTCAAGCGCAGGAGGCTGCGATGGCGCTGCAGGAGTACGAAGACTTTGTTTTTGGTAGTTGCCTAGTGGATAGGGAGGATCCTGTTGCAGAGTGGCGGCGAATTCATGATGAGCAGGAGCGCATATGCAATTTCCTAAACAGGGCAAGTCAGATTCGAATTTTTGGCGAGGACACTGATTTGGTTTTTAGTGTTAAGGGACGGAGATGGATAAACTGTGATGGGAAGGAGAACATGCCTGATGGGGAGGTTTTCACGGCGCCTGTTGAGGATTCAGTGAACGGCACAATAAGGTTCACTTTTCCAGGGATAGTTTCTGGCAGAGAGGTTGAAGATATAACGCTTACTTTTAAGAATGGCAAGGTTGTGAAGGCCTCAGCGGTTAAGGGCGACGAATTTTTGCAGCAAATACTAAAAGTTGATGGTGCAAACCGCATTGGAGAAGCAGCTATAGGAACGAATTACGCGATAACGCGTTTTACAAAGAACATGCTTTTCGATGAAAAGATGGGTGGAACGATACATGTAGCGCTTGGAAACGCCTATCCAGAGTCTGGGGGCGTGAACAAGTCGGCAATTCACTGGGACATCCTTAAGGATATGAAGAAAGATGGCGAAATCTACGCGGATGGCAAACTCTTCTACAAGAACGGAAAATTCCTAATATAAGCTTAGGTTACGTGAAGCGTGCAGTTTATGTGGTTGCGAATTGAGTGAAAAGGGAATTTGAATGGAAGAGAGCGGGGCGACGACAACATCTGTTTTTAAAAGCCTAAGAGAGGTTTTCTTTAACCTTAGCCTTTTCCAGTTTCTAACTTTTCTTAGGAGAGGCGTATTTTACACTTTCATGATAAACTATCTTTACATGTTGATGGGAAATGTTACGTCTACTGCGGCGCTTGGGACGCTCAACATGTTTGCTTCTGCCTTGGGGCAGAACCTTCTTTGGGGGAGAATAAGTGATCGTTATAAGGTGAGGGCGAAGCTTGTTATAGCAGGCGAAACGATAGCGGGTCTCACTTACATAGTGGTCTTTTTGGTTCACAGGTCGTTTCTTGACGCTGAAAACAGTTTCGCCGCTGGCTTAACAATAATCTTTGGTTTATCTATACTGGAGTTCTTTTGGTCAATGTCAGATGTTGGATGGGCAGCGCTTCTGACGGATGTTACAACGCCGAAGATTCGTGGGAAAGTTGTTGGTGCATTAAACTTTATCGCTTCGTTAGGTAGGATGGTTGGCATATTGTTTGCTGGATACTTGTACTTTGATGGTGAAGGCTTTAGGAATGGAACAATATTCTTCATAGTGACTGTTCTGCTTTTTGTCGGTGCTGCCATAATGGGTTTGGTTTCAAGGCGGGAAAAATCAAAAATTGTAGATGAGGCAGTAGCTGAGAATCACGGCGAAGATGAAGCTGAATTTTACGGTGAAAATGAGAAAACTTACAAGTGGTTTCTAATAGCGCTCATAATAATAGTTTTGGGCGCGGCGTCCATAAACCAGGTTTTCTTAATATTTCTGGAACTTCCAGAAGGTTTAGGCGCGCAGAGCCAGGAGATGAGCATTATACTTGCCTCTTGGACCGTTGGCGGGATGATTGCAAGCTTGTCTTCTGGAGGGTTAGCGGACAAGATTGGGAAAAGCAAAGTTATGCTTTTGGGGCTGATTTTGGCTACTTTTACGCCTTTATCCTATGTTTTTGCTAGGAATGTTCCGTTAATGGCGCTGGCTTACGGCGTCAACGGAGCATCATTCTGGATAATTCAAACAGTTGGTTTCGCCCTGGCTGGAGACTTGATACCAGCAGGCAAGAGGGGACGCTTACTGAGCAGATACAACACTGTTATGGCTTTAAGTTGGGGGCCAGCTGGAATGTTTATAGGTGGGCCTTTTGCAGACTTCCAAATTAATGTTTTAGGGGTGGCAAAGCATGTGGCGTGCATTAACGCTTTTTATCTTTCGTCGATAATTGTGGCTTTGGGCGCAATGCTTTTCGCCGTGAAAATAGCATTTAAATTTGCGAACACGGATGCTAATGGTTAGGGATAGGCCATGTTGGAGTTTAAAACGGTTAAAATTGATGCTCCAGAAGGGTGCAACATAATTTTGGGTATGGCTCATTTCATAAAAACGGTTGAAGACCTTTACGAAGCCATTGTTAACGCTGTTCCAAACGTGAAGTTTGGGGTGGGCTTCTGCGAAAGCTCTGGACCATGCCTGGTTAGGCATGAGGGGAACGACGACGAGCTTAGGCGGCTGGCAGCCAGAAAAGCCTATGAAATCGCGTGTGGTCACAGCTTTATAATATTCATGAAGAACGCTTATCCGATAAATGTTCTAGACAAAATAAAGATGGTGCCAGAGGTCTGCACGATTTACGCTGCAACTGCGAACCCTATAGAAGTTGTAGTAGCGGAAACTGAACAGGGAAGAGGAATAATAGGTGTAATAGACGGGTTAAAGAGTAAGGGCATAGAGGCTGAAGATGACATAAAGGCGAGGAAGGAGTTTCTGCGGAAGATAGGCTACAAGCTTGGTTGAAAAGCGAAGTTCTCCCTAAAATTGGGGACGTTGCAGGGTGAAGTTGCCCTGTGGAAGCTTTGGCAACGCTTGGAGCTTACTATGCCTCGAGGCTTCTGATTTTTATTTTTCATCTGCGAACTATTAATTCGTGTTGAAGTTCAACTGGAGCTTTTTCCTTCATTTTGACGGTTGCGTAGGCGACAAGTTTCTTAAACTGTTTTTCAGTTAAAACGTTGCGTGCCCGCGACAAAATTTCTAGGCAGATTTCTTTAAAAACAAGGTCGGCGCATCCATTTTTTGCGTCGTCAATTAATTCTTTGCAAGCTTGAAGGATTTGTTCGTTCAAGGCATCTTCACCCTGCAGTGAATAGCTTAGGCTTTAAAGATTAAAACGCTTATGAATTTTGAGGAAGTATTTTAAATCAAGGTTTTTATGCGTTAAGCGTAAACTATTTGGTAGGAGAGGAGACTTGGAATGCTAATAGGCGTGAAAACCGACGAGACTTCGATGAGACTGGGAGGAGGTTTAGGCGCTTATGAGTTTTGGAAAGAGCGAATTACGCTTCATTGGGTTTGTGGAGAAGGCTGGTGAAAAAGAGGCTCTCATTAGGATTTTTCCAGAATTTTGCGCTGGACTGAGGGGGATAAAGGATTTCTCCCACATAATAATTTTATACTGGATTCATCTGCGCGACAATGAAGAGGGAAGGCGAACGCTGCTTGTTTTTCCGAGGAGACATGCGGTGAACGTTGAAAC
>JBMFKI010000012.1:0-47901 GCA_049972525.1 Bathyarchaeia archaeon | reverse complement strand
GTGATGGAAGTAGCCCACTACCTAGTCAGACACCTCCCAGTTGATGTCGCCCGCAAAAAAATAACTTACTTCACCGATTTAAGAAACATGAAGCTTTTAGACTTCAACAGGCAAATGATGATGGAAGCCTTGGAAAACCTCTTAGAGTACGCCTACACATACGGCTTAGGAGGAAGAGACGCAACAGTAATAGCCACACTGAAATTAACCAACATAAAGAAAATCCTAACCCACGACAAAACCCTCAAGCAGCTGGCGTCCAAACTCGAATTTGAAGCAATAGATCCTATACCACAAAATAACCAATAGTTCAAAGAACCTTCACAAGAATGCCCATATCGAAACAAACGAGAAAGCGCGCGCGCAAATCAAGTTATCACCTCCTTTAGAGGTTGTTTCAACTATCCCTTGACAACCTCACCCCTATAAACATAACTAAGCCAAAAAAAAGCCTTATTTTGAGAAAAAGAGCCTAAAAAGAATTAATGACCACTTATGCGCGCGCAAAACATGCTTTGGAAGGATTCCTGTATTGCGATGCGGGCTTCCATCCTATAAACAGAAAAACCCAAACAAACAATATGAATATGAAAGTATAGAGGGGGGAGGGGTCTAATCTATTGGTTAAGGTTTCAGTTAATAGATACGTTTTAAGGCGAATCACCATTATGGAGAGGGAAGTTGAAACAAGCATTGAAAGGCTACGGAGGAACTTGCTGAATAATCTTGAGGAAATCGTTAAAATCGCAGGCAAAATTGTTAAGGGTGAAATAAAGCATCAAAGAATAGATGGGCGAATGGTTAAAATAACCCTTCCGCAGAGGAACAGGTGGCTTCTTATAGCGGCGCAGACTGCAAAAATAATAGAAAGCATAACTGCTAACATTGATGAAAAGGAAATAAAAACAAAACTTCAAGAACTAGAAAAGTCTTTAGAAGACATAGGGCAACATTAAATTGACCGAGAAAATCGAACAAAATGCTCATCGTCACATCCCGTATTTCCGTCAATGTCATTTAAAAAATCACCGACACTAAACAAAAGATGACTACAACCAAACATGCGCGACAAACAAAAATGCTTAAAATAAAATTTTCCAAACAAATCAAACACGCTCTACTTAAGAAAAATTTCTACGGTGTTCTGGGCGTTAGTAGAAACTCAATCATGTACGCAGGGACCACTTTTACATTTTCTTTTTCCATTTCCTGATTTAGGGAAACTATTATCCCCCTTTTCGCTTTAACATATTCTATTAATTTCGAGAAATTCGCAATATCCCTTTCGTCCACGGTTTCTCTAACTTCAACTGGCAACAGCCCATCCCTTTTCAACAATATGTTAATCTCCTTCCTTCCATGCCTAAAGTAGTGTTCAGCCTCCAAGGCGTTTACAACGTATGTCTCCAGCACCGCTCCAGTTTCAGCCTCAAAGCTCTGCCTTGAAAGCGCAAAAATCAGCGAAGGCGTGGTTGGATAATACTTCTTCAGTTTTCTTGAAGTAGAAAGCAATGAGGGCCTAAAGTTGGATAAAGCCTTCGCCAGCATGGATGTCTCGAGATATTTAAGGTAATTTGAAATGGTCACTTTGCTTTTCCCCCAAAGCTGTGAAAGCGAGTTAACATTCACAATGCTTCCAGGCGTTAAAAAACAAGTTTCATGATGTTCTCCATTAATGCGAAGTCTCGAGTTTTAAACGTTAAGGGTATATCCCTTAGGGCAACTCTATCAATAACAGAGTTTCTAATGTACTCAGCTATTCTGGACTCGTTATCCCAATCAACAATCTCTGGAAAGCCTGACTTCCTCAAATAATCATGGAAATACGCCTCCAGCCTCCTTGAAAAGATTTCAGCCCCTGCCTTTTCCACACCCTTCAACCCTAAAAACTCCTGAAAAGTTAGAGCTTAAGCCTTAAAGAGAAGAATCTCCCAGCCAGCTTTTCAGAAGCCTCCTTAGACAGCAGCAACGTCGAAGAGCCTGACAAAAAGAACTTCAGATTAGGATACAAGTCGTAGAACTTTTTAACCACCTCAGGCCAGTTATCAACATACTGAATCTCATCAAAGAAAACGAAAACCCTGCCCACTTCCTCAAAGGGCTTCATCAAAACTCTCCGCTCGTAAAACTCTAAAACATCCTTGGGACTCACAGGCGACTCGTCAAAGGAATAGTAGAGAACCCTATCCGGCGACACAGTTTGCAGCAGCCCCTCAATCGCTGATACATAAGCGTAGTCTTTCCAACCCTTCTAGGCCCAGTAATAAGAAGAATCTGCCGCTCCCCAAAACTGTCCACAACCCTTTGAAAGGCATACCTTTTAAACGGTGGAGCCAAATCACTCCTAACTTTGCCAGTAAACCACCACTCATTAAAACGCTCCACATCTTCCCTTAACATATTGGTAAACTACACTTTACCTAAATTTAAATTTTAAGTACAGCACAATACTTCAACGTGCATTTAGCCTCTTCCACAGTTCCAAAACATCTTTAACACAAAATTGGTGGAAGAAACTCCCTGATGATACAAAATTTTCTAGCAAACAATTACCTAACCTTTAAAAACCCCATAATCAAAAGATAACCACAGCGTGCATGACTTAACCGTTTTCTGGAAAACTACAATACCATGGAAAACACCGCCAGAAAAAAGCCAAGCAAACTTCAAGCTTTTTGGCTTAAATATTGTTGGAAATCTCGATGCCGCAACATTGCAAAGCAAATACCTGAGGGCTTTATAGGTTTAAAGCATCGCACCTATATTGGTAACTGTTTAGGCTTTTGGGCGCAAGGTTTATAGGTACTACTTTACAAAGTATTACTTGACTCAATATGGAAAATGAAGTTGTAGTAACTAGAAAGGGGCAGACAACGATCCCTGTTAAGTTGAGGAAAAAATACAAAATAGAGAAAGGATCACGGCTTGAGGTTGTCGAAACAGCTGAAGGCATTCTTTTAAAGCCTGCTAAATCCATTTTCGATCTTGCCGGTGCAGGCTCCAAGTACGCAACGCCTGAAGAAATGAAGAAACTCCTCGATGAAATAAGGGAAGAAGATGCCTAAAATAGTATATGATACAAGGTTCTTCGCTGAATACTTCTATTCCCAAGACGAAATATTCCTGCAAAAAGCCAACGACGCCCTTAGAAAGGCTGATAAGCGATTCATTTCAGCCATAGTAATTCACGAGGTTTACCAACTCATCTTAAAGAAGGAAGGCCGCGAAACCGCAATTTTGCGAACAACAATTCTTGAAAAAGATTTTAAAATCGTAAATGTGGACAGTGAAATCGCAAAAAGCTCCGCGGAGCTTAGAAATAAATATAGGTTGCCATTAGCCGACAGCATAATCGCAGCGACAGCCTTACACTTTAAGGCAACATGCCTAACCGACGACCTCCATCTAAAAGCTGTTAAAGAAATCAAAACAGCATGGATCTAGCTATATTTAGCTTGCCGTGAATAAATAAAATTAAGATGCCTCCAAAGCGGAAAAATATAAAATCTACCTGACACGGGCTGCGCCTTTGAACGATACATAATAAAATACGATTCTAACGTGGATATGCTTTACGTTAAGCTCCGCGAAGGCAAAGTTGCTGAAAAAGCCCTAGCCTCAGCATCAACACTGAACACCTCTTCGTTGAACAGCCACCTAATAGAACTGGTCAAAGAACTCGGAATAAGCAGCATAAACCCTCACATAATTGATGATGTAAAAAAGGAAATGATCGCCATATGTGAAAAGGGATGCTGGACACCATATTAAAACATAGAGAAGTTCATTGAAGGCGTAACAAAAGAAGAATCCTCAAAGCTGGCATGACTAACGTTATTGCAAGTTTCCCCCTTTAGGGTAAAATTTTTATGATAAGTTTCCCCATTATTGGTTATGGAATTAAGAGAGTATCTGTTAACCAAAAAGGAGGATATAAAAAACTTAGAGGTAAAGGAGAGGCTAAAAGAGGCTAAGGAAAACAAAAATTTCATAGTGGCTGTTGTTGGCCCTCGAAGGGCCGGAAAAACCTATTTCCTATACGGCCTAATCAAGAGAAGGAATCTAAGAGACGAAACATACCTTTTTGTGAATTTCGAGGAAAACATCACAATAAAAGATCCCGTAGAGTTGCCCATAATCCACCAGGAAATTTATGGACAGCTGCCTGAATACCTCTTCTTCGACGAAATCCAAGCCCTAAACAATTGGCAAAAGGCCATCTACACCTTATATGAAAAGAAAAGACACTACATTTTCATAACAGGCTCTTCCTCAAAACTATTAAGCAGAGAAATCGCAACCCAACTCAGAGGACGAGCAGTTACAGCAAAAATTTACCCATTCTCCCTCACAGAAGTCCTATCCTTAGAAAATATACCGCGGAAAAAATACTACTCAGCCTACGAAATTGGGCAAATAAAAAACCTTGCCAGAAACTACGTTGAGAGAGGCGGCTTCCCCGACATCGTCCTCGGAAATGTTTCCCCATCAACATTCTTCAGGGACTACCTCGACCTCATAGTGTACAAGGACATCATCGAAAGATACGGGATCAAAAACAGGCACGCTTTAGACTTTACTATAAAATCAATCCTATCCTCCTTCACCAAAACATTTTCAGTAAACAAAACTTACAACACTCTCAAATCGATGGGTGCCAAAATAAGCAAGAAGACCCTCTACAACTTCCAGAAAATCCTCGAAGACATAGGATTCGCAATATTCCTTAAAAGGTTCGATAAAAGCCTAAGAAAAACCGAACTTACCCTGCCAAAAGCATACTTGACAGATAACGGAATTTTCCGGTTCACAGAATATAAGCTAGATATGGGAAAACTATTAGAAAACGCTGTCCTGCAAGAACTGTGTAAAATCGGCCTTGAACCCAACAGACAAATTTTTTACTGGAGGGACAACACAGGCAAAGAAGTTGACTTCATAATCCGAGAAAAAGAAATTAAACAACTCATTCAAGTAACATATGCCTCGGACATAAGCGAAATTGGAAAAAGAGAAATCGAATCAATCATAAAAGCCAGCAACCAAGTGAACTGCAACAACCTAACCATAATTACATGGGACTACGAAGATGAAAAACAACACGTAAACAAAAAATTAAACTTCACGCCCTTCTGGAAATGGGCTGTAAACTTGCCATATCAACAACCCATTTGAAAACGTCTGAGCCAAAGAAAATAGCTAAAATTCCTCTAATGTAGCAGGCTCCCTTGCAGACTATTTTGTAAAGGTAAATTAAGAATGGCGTTAAGAACATTTTTCTAATCTATATTCTAAATCCAGAAGGTTTACTTGCTTATTCAACCTTTTTATGCATATACTTAAAACTCGTGAGTTATAATGTTAGTGGAGGATTGGCTTCACAAGAAGGCTGAGGAAAGCGCCCACAACGAAATCTTGGCTTTCCTACTAATAATTTTAGGTGTCAATCTTTTGACTGCTGGACTGCTGGTGACAATAATCGTTTCAGGAGGGAAGGATTGGTGGCTTTTCTCAGTTTATTGGCAGCTTCAAACAGCAACAACAAGCCTTGGACTAGTCTTAACTATTATAGGTTTCGCTATCTCATCCGCGGGCTTCGTATTAGTCATACACTACGACAGAAAAAAGTCATGGTATAGAAAACAAATTGAAAAATCCTCAACAGCAGAAAGATGGAAAATGAAGACCAGAAGTGTTGACGAAATTCTAGAAGAATACGTTGGAAAAAGAAAAAAGCAGGTTTAAAAATAAAAGAGTTAAAGTTAGTCTAGCTTTAACCTCGAAAGCTTCTTGCTCTCCTTTTATGCTTAGCTGCACTTCTTCCTCTTTCCTCAGTCAAAATTCCCCCCCCACGTCGACGCATGGTGCTCAGCTTTGCGTAAGAGCTGCACAAACTTGAAGTCCTTTTGTTCTTTATATTTTAAACCAACATTAAAGTAAAGTTCTTTCACAATCGCCTTTAGCAGAAGTTGGGCTCCTGGACCGAAGATTGTTTCAACAGCTTCGGCGAATCTCTCAGGTTCCACGCGCCAACGTTCCCTCTTCAATCCAAAAGTTTTTTCTATGTAGTAGTAAGCTGCCTGTCTTCCAGACTCTCCTAAGAGGAGCATCGCCTTATCAACCGCCAAGTAAAACAACTCTTCGAATGAAGGATCCATGAAACTGGGAAAGTTGTTCATGGCTGTTTCCTTTGAAAATAACGAATGCATCAAAGCTTTGAAAAGTTTTGTGAATTAAAAATGTGGATTACAATGCCAGAAAGTGTTATAGTTCTAGAAAAGGATTCTGTTACTTCTCATAAAATCAATATTCCAATTTCACAAACTTTAAGAATTTAACTTAACTCTTCCAGTTCATATGTCCCAGAACAAGTGCGCAACATACGAGGCTATTCCATCCCTTCGAATCAGCTGGGAAACGTATAGACGTTTAATAGCCATTCGCGAGTCCCTTTACAAAGAAGGAAATAAGGTTACAGATATGGACAGCGTCGTTTCAAGACTAATCGAAGCTTGGGATGAACACCTAAAAGCTTCTATAAAAAGGTAGGTTTTTCTCAATCCTTCAAAGGAAGTTCCCATCTATTTTGCAACTTCCACTTCTTCCCCGCTAAGAGGTTCTCCAAGCAGCTTCAGAAACTGTCTGGCCATAGGACTGAAAGGACCGAGCTGAAAGCTGCCTCCCCCTCCTTTGTTAACGTATAAACCCTTTTCCGTTCATCCCACATTCCCTTTACAAAGCCCCTTCTCTCAAAACCATAAATGGTAGTATCCACACTTTTTATAAAATTTTACAATACAAACTCATCCTCCAAATAGCAAACAACTAAACCAAAACAGAAAAAGGGAAGCTAAGCAAGTCTTCCCGCTCGACAGTATAAATTAGACTTTAGATTTAGTAGCCCGGGAGAGATTCGAACTCTCGTCAGAGGCTCCAGAGGCCTCCATGCTTGACCGCTACACCACCGGGCTTCGTTATTTTGTGGTGTCTTCTTTGTAATAACCTTAGCGTTGGAATTTAAAAATAGAGGGGGGGTTATTTGTTGGTTCCGCTTTTTAGGGCTTCTTTTATGCAGTAGCATTCTTGGCTGCTTGGGTTCCAGTATTCGCAGCATGATAGGGTTTCCACTATTGGGTTTTTTCCCTTGCAGAAGAGCATTGAACAGAAGATTTTGTTTGGATACTCGTAGACCATGTGGTTTCCACAGTTTCCGCAGAACTTCTGCCGTTGTTCAAAATCGCTTTTTTCTTTTATTTTATATTCCTCCTTCTGGGATTTTTTGATTTTTATACACGGCTCTGTCAAAGTTTTCTCCAAGTCTCTCGATGGCTGAGGCGATGAGTATTGGGAAGATGATCATGGCGTCGCCTATAACCATGACCTTATCTGCTTTGCTTTTCACTTTCCCCCAGCTGATTGTTTCGGAAAGCGTTGAACCTGACAAGCCTCCAGTTTCTGGTCGATCCATCGTAATGACTATTGCATAGTCCATTCCCTTCTTTGTAGCTAAAGCTGCTGACTGAACAGTGTTTCTCGGCACTCCTCCGCCTATAACTATCATCCCGTTTCTCGGGGAATCCCTGCAGATTTCAACTATTTCTGGCACATCTTTAAAGGCGTCTACAACAAGTTTATTGCGTACATTCTCTTTAGAAACGTGAAGCCAATGGATGAACCCAAATTCTGAGTCTCTAACCGCCGGGAGGAAAATTGGCACTTTCGATTCGTAGGCTGCTCTTAAAATTGAGTTTTGGTCGTTTAGGCGCTTGCCTAGCTCCCATGTGAATTCTCTTGATGATAAGCTTTCACCGCTTCTTTCAGCCGCTATTTCCTCGTACATTTCCGCAATTCTATAATCCAGCCTTGAGAAGTCTTCTTCTGGCACGAAAACGTCGTATATTCGGTATATGTGATACTTATAGAGCAGCCAATCGTCAACAGCCCAGTGTCCCTTATAATGGTGCCCGCCCAGCGCTTCTATCGCGTCATGAACCATGTTTGCACCTGTGCTTACGATAACATCTATGAGCCTTTTGCGTGTGATTTCCGCGATAAGCGTACGCATTCCAGCTGGAACAACGGCGCCAGCTAGAGATAGGAAAATTGTGCATTCTTTGTCGCGTAGCATGCACTCGTATATGTCGCATGCCGTTGAGAGCCTCCCAGCCCCAAAAGAGCCTGCATTCTTAAATTGCTGGATAAGCTGGTCCACTGTGAGTTTTCCATTGATTTTCATGTGCTTAACTGGTTCGGTGAGGAATTCTTCTCTCCGCATTTTTAATTTTCAACCCCAGAATCGACATATTTCGTACGACATTGCAGAAATAATTTTCTATGCGCGCATTTCTTAAAAGTTGGATGCCAAATTTTAAAAGCGGTTTAGAATTACCCTTAAACACGTAACAGCCCCCTGTTTGGTAAATGGTATGAATAAGGCACTGTTTGAAATTTCAAGTGACATCCCGCTTGTCGGCAACATAGCCTTCGGCCTAATTGACAGAGGAACAAACATCATTCAAGTGCGTCCAATATCTACTTGTCCGCTTTCTTGTATATTCTGCTCCACAAATGCCGGTCCAAAATCAAAGGTTCGCCAAACAGAATACATTGTGCCAATTGAACACTTGGTGGGAGAATTTGAGAAGATTGTGAAGTTTAAGGCGCGCGCAAACATTGAAGCGCACATAGACACTGTTGGAGATCCAACCACATACCCGAAAATCGTTGAGCTTGTTGCACGCCTAAACCAGACGCGTGGAGTTGAAGTTGTCTCCATGCAGACGCACGGCGCAATACTAAACGAAAAAATGTTAAGTCGCCTATCAGAAGCTGGTTTAACGCGCCTAAACCTTTCGATAGATGCTTTAAAGCAGGACTTAGCGAGACGATTAGCCGACACGGAATGGTATGACGTTAAAAGAATAGTTAGGCTCATGCAACACATAGTTTCAAGCACCAATACCGACTTGCTCGTAGCTCCCGTTTGGATTCCAAACATAAATGACGAGGAAATTCCAAAGATAATCAAGCTAGCAATCGATGTTGGTGCTGGTAAAAGGTTTCCACCTTTAGGCATACAGAAATATGAGAAACATAAACACGGGAGAAGGGTTAAGGGTGTAAGGCCAATATCTTGGAACGCTTTTTATTCACAACTGAAAATTTGGGAGCAAACGTTTGGAGTAAAACTCATAATAAGCCAAAGAGACTTCGGCGTCCACAGGAGGTGCATGCTCCCAGTACCGTACAGAAAATTTCAGAAAATCAAAGCTAGAGTTGTTGGACCAGGCTGGCTAAGAGGGGAGAAGCTTGCAGTTACACAGAGGGGAGACAGAAGTTTGACGCTTGTTAATGCTGATGAAATTCCCTTTAGCGCCACTGTCAGGGCAAGAGTTGTAGCAAACAAGCACAATCTCCTAATTGCAGAGCCGCTGTAACTATTTTACTATTAAAACTGGACATGGAGCATTTCTTAGGACGCCGTCGCTTACGCTTCCTAGGAGAATTTCCCTTATCCTGCTTATACCCCGAGCCCCCATAACTATAAGGTCAAATTTACCTTCCCCAGCAGCCTTAACAATCTCTTGAACTGTATTCCCCTCTCTCAGAACAGTTTCCACAGGAACGCCTTCAGCTCTAACTCTATCGGCACCATCCGCTAGAATTCCGCTTCCAGTCTTTCTCGCAGCTTCAGCAACCTTTGAAACTTCCATAGGCGTCATTATCGGAATCATCGGCGGAGGTGCCGTTGTGGCTTCAGGTATCATCACTGGCCTTACAGCAGCGGAGTAGACATGTATCAAAGTTATTTTTCCCTCAAACTTTTTGGCCACTTGAATGGCAATGTTTAATGCCCTAAGTGAATGTTCAGAACCATCAAGCGGAACTAAAATTTTCTGAAACAACCTATAATCCTCAAATTAATAAGAACATAGTTTATCCTTTATAATTTGCGGAAAATAAAGAAATGGGGCGATCTTCACGTTTTCCGTTTTCTCTTTTTAAAGAGGAAAATTGACACAGCAACTATGATTATTACTATTACGACGATTGCCGCTAGGAACCACCATTCCTGCCACAGTGGTGTAAGTGTTTGCCCACATAATGCCCACAAGCCGAAGTGGCTGATATCTGCTTCCGTATAGTGTTCAGCCTTGTTTACTTGAGTCGGTACTTCCACCCACTGGTTTGACGTTGCATCAAAGTAGAATATTTTTAGGTTGTTTTCATCAAGTCCGAGGGCAGATAACTGCTCAGGAGTATAGTAAATTCGTATTGTAGCGTTAACTGTTACGCTTTCACTTGACGAAAACTGTATGCATGCTCCTAGGAATTTGTAAGTTCCAGGCGTTGGAACGTCTGGAGTTGTTGCGTTTCTGATTTGCACAGTTGTCTGTTGTGATATGTTGCTTATGATTAGCATGCAGTTTGTCACTTGTCTAGCATCAAGCACATAAGGGTTGCTAGATGTGACTGATGAAGGATTGTATATGTTCTCAGCTAATCCCTCCCAAACACTGAACACAAGGAGTTTGAGTTTGCTTATGCTCTGGTTGTGCCAAACCATGATGTTTCCAGCTAAGATTTCATCTGGTTTTGGCATTGTCGGATCAACGTGTAACATAACTGTGTGCGTCCCGTTGCTGCCACCTTGAACAATTAGTTTAAGCTTATCGTTAGCTATTGGAGGTTCGGGAGAGCCTCCGGGCATGTTGGACGTAATGTTAAAGAAGGCTTCAAGTCTAAACGATGTGGCGTTTAAGATGTTAACTGGAGGCGCAAACTTGACACCTTCAAAACTCCACTCTTGGAAGGTGGCATTCGCGTTTAGGTTTAACTTCAGATTTGTGATGCTCACATTGGTGTTCTTTAGAGTATTCATGAGCCATGGTGGTCTAGGCGCTGTGGCATTCAGAATGTCTACATACACGTTTTTTACGTGATTAACTTGCGCATTTAAATCGCCTGACAAGGTGTAGTTTCCATTGTATGTGACTTTGCCATTTGAGTATGTAACGCTTTCCACAGATGAGTGAGGCGACGCGTAGGTGGTGTTATACAACAATTCAATGTAAGGTCGCATTTCAGGAGGATACATGCTTAACAAAAATTTAAGGTTCGAATACATGTAGTCGGTTAGGTTTTGTGAAAGCGTCGAGTGAACAACCACCGTTTTAGTAGACTTCGAATAGGCAATTGAAAATTCAACATTCTTCACGGAGTACACCGTAGCGTTTACAAGCGGGTATGGATCCACTGGAAGACCAAAATACGCACTCATAAACAAGTTTGCAAAAACTCGAATAAAGTCACCCTCAATTACAACCAAGAACCCGATGTCTGAGCAGTTATCGTCTACAGGGGTCAACGTTGTGTTGAACGTTGTGCACGCAAGCATCCCCTTAGTCATGTTATAAAGTGAACCTTCACCAGTTCCAGCAATTGTGCTGCTGAACATGTCTAGAAATTCTTTAAGCATTGTGGCGTTTATTCCTGGAAAGCCCGATACTGGCAATGTGCAATTGTAGTACACCCTCACCGGATCGCTTATTGTGACTTGAGTAAGATTTCCTTTAAAGCTCACGTGTATATCGCCGAGTGTTAATCCTGGAAGCAGATGAACGGTCATTGTTCCGTTGAAATTCTGGTTTGTGTAATTTCCTACGATTGATAGGTCTGTGGAGTTAAATGGAAAACAATTAAAGTCAATCCCGCTAAATGTGTCGCATAATTCTAGTGAGGCGTCAAGTGTAACGGTCGTTATGTTATTTGCATATTGCGCGTTTACTGTCGCTGTTGTTGCGTTGAGCGGAAAGGTTGTTGCTTGTTCTGGTGGAAGCGTAAATGTGGCGTTTAATAAGGCATTATAATTGTCGGCAATTTTTCTTAATTGTGCATTCACTCCAACTGATGGGCCACTAACATATGGATTTTCAATAGTGCAGTTGCCCTTGCTTGAAACTTCAACAGTCCCATCCGGATAAACGATAAACTTTACCTCAGCATTTGTTCTCGAAGTGCTGGACATAGCGTGTGCTGGGACATAATTAAATCCTAAACTCATCAAGATTATTAGGCAAATCGCTCCAGTTTTTCCTACAGCTAGAAAATTTTTCACCGTCTTTTCACCTGACATATAATGTGTGGTTAATGGCCTTAAATGCTTTATCAATCTAAACGATTACTACATAAAAGAGGAGAGACCTAAATGCGTCTGATCACCATATGTCTAAGAAATCTAAGCCGCAGAAAACTCAGAACTTTTCTCAGCATTTTCGGGATAGCCACAGCTACGTGCTTTGTAATTGCTGTTGGCGCCGTAACCGCAAGATGCACAGAAATTATAACTGAAACAAACATGTTTTTCCGCGGAAAAATCGTTGTTGTTCCAAGAGACGCAATGGTTATTCAGGGATTTCCCATCGGCGGAACATTTCTTCAAAACGTGATTTATGACATAGAAGGGTTAGACGGCGTCAAAAAGGTCACGCCAATGCTGTTTCTTTTGGAATTTAAACTTGGAAAAAGTGTAAGCATCATGCCAATCAACGTCACAATAGGCTTACCAATTAAAGAATGGACGCTGATAATAGACCCAGCCATGCTTAAACCGGGAGGACATATACCACCAGAAAATTCCACAAGGGAAGTTATTATAGGCTGCTCAATAGCTGACCAATATGGCATTTCTACTGGTTCAAAAATAAATCTGAATGGTGTTGATTTCAACGTGTGCGGAATCTTCAACGGACCTTCTGCCCTTCTGGGGCGTTCTGTAATCATGGATTTAAAGGATGCACAGGACACTTTTGGGTATAACATGTTACTAAACATGGCTATTGTTGACTCTAAAGTAGGTTTTACGCAGGATGAGATTGCGTGTGAAATTGAAGACAGGATAAACGCTGTGATGGCTCTAACAGATGAAGAGCGTAACGTTTTAACAAAGCCCATCATTGATTTCGTAGGAGGCTGGAATATTGCTATTCAGCTGATTCTCACGTTTTTATGTATGGTTTTAACAGCTATTGTGGGAATTACAAGCGTATCAGAAAGGCGAAGAGATTTTGCAACTCTAGACGCTATAGGTGCACGCTCAAGCCACATCTTTCAAATGATACTCTTTGAGAATTCTATAATCGGCTTAATTGGAAGCATCATGGGAATAATCTTCGGCGTGATCATTGCGGCTTTTTTGGCAAGTTTTTACGCAACTATTCCGCTTAACCAGTCTTTCATAAGCATATGGGTAATCGTCAAACCAATCTACATAATTGAGGTAATGGTGCTCGTGGTTACATCCTGTTGCTTTGGAGGTATAATCCCAGCGATAAACGCCTCAAAAATTCGAATTTCTGAAATTTTAAGGGCTGAATACTGATGAAAATCAAAACGGTGGATTTGACAAGAATATACAATTTGAACTCATCTAAAATTATCGCAGTTAACAAAGCCAACCTTGAAATTAGCGAAAATCAGTTTATTGCAGTAGTTGGTCCAACCGGGTCTGGAAAAACTACGCTTCTGAATCTCATAGGATTAAATGATTATCCAACTTATGGAAAAATCTTCATCAACAACATTGACACGATGCTTCTCTCGGACAGAGAACGTCGAAAAATCAGACTTTTCCACATGGGTTTCATATTTCAAACCTTCAACTTGTTGCCAACGCTTACCGTGCTAGAAAATGTTGAGTTACCAATGGCTTTAGCCGGCAAACCTCAAGAAGAGCAACGTGAAAAGGCTGTGCAGCTTCTCGAAGCTGTAGGTTTAATTGGTAGGCTTAATCATAGACCCAAAGAGTTGAGCATGGGTGAAGTGCAACGTGTAGCCATAGCTAGGGCTTTAGCTAATAACCCTGAATTAATCATTGCCGATGAGCCAACAGGCGAGCTTGACTCAGAAACTGCCGAAGAAATTATATCCCTTCTCTTTGAAACTAAAAGAAATTATGGAAAAACTGTTATCGTTGCGACGCATGATGAAAAACTGGTTAAGGTTGCAGATGCGATTTATATTATGTGCAATGGAGAATTAAACAAAAGCTAATTATAGGAGTGCAAAATCTGTTGACTTAATTTTCCCCTTCTGGTCTATTACCACTTCGAATTTTTCAGCCCAAGGATGCCCTTCCAAGTCTATTGGGCATGTGCCTCTAACAATCCAACAGCTGCTTTGCTGTTCTACTGCGGAGACTTCTATGCGCTCAGTCTTCTTCTTTTGCTTGAGGAAATCTACAACTATTTGACGGGCAACATCTGGGGATATTTCCCTCATTGCCTTTCCTCCTTTTGCTCCGCTCTTATTAGATGTTGATGGCATTAAACCTTATGAATGGAAAATCATTAGTGCAATTTCACATAGGCTAAACAGCCTACACATTGATTTTCGCGATAGATTCAAATCAGCAAAACGCCAGTCTTAAACTTGAGAACCAAGCATGGAAAACAGGTATATGAGCGAGAAAAGGCGAATAATATTTCACATAGACATGGACCACTTCTTCACGGCGATTGAGGAGCGAGAGCACCCAGAATATAAGGGCAAACCAGTCATTGTTGGAGCTGACCCAAAGGGCGGAAGGGGAAGGGGGGTCGTAAGCACATGCAACTATGAAGCCAGAAAGTACGGCGTTAGGTCTGGAATGCCAATATCAAAGGCTTGGAGACTATGTCCAGAGGCAATATATCTTCCAGTGAACTATGAATTGTATGCCAAAGTTTCAAGTGAAATAATGAGCATACTACGAAAATATGCAGCAAAATTTGAACAGTGGGGAATAGACGAAGCCTTTCTTGACGTAACGACAAATGTAAAAGACTATGCTGAAGCCGAGGTGCTTGCAAGGCAAATTAAGAGAGAAATATACGAAAAAGAAAAGCTTACATGTTCCATAGGTATAGGTCCAAACAAGCTTGTGGCAAAAATAGCAAGCGACATCAAAAAACCAGATGGATTAACAATTGTCAGAGAAGACCAAGTTGAAGAGGTTTTAGCTCCACTACCGATCCGCAAGCTCTTATGGGTTGGACGAAAAACAGAGCAGAAGTTGAGGGCTATGGGGATAAAAACAATAGGTGACCTAGCTCGCTACGACCCAACAGCTCTCACAGAAAATTTTGGAGTTATGGGCACACAGCTTTATTTGATGGCTCACGGCATAGACAAGAGCGAAGTTGAAGAAAGAGGCGAAATAAAATCCATCAGTCGAGACGTAACATTCGAAGAAGATACATCAGATTTTAAGCTTGTCCAAAACACTTTAGATAGGCTCGCAGAAGAAGTCCACAAAGATGTTGTACGAGAACAGCTTAACTTCAAAACGGTAACAGTTAAAGTTCGATATGAAGACTTTGAAACTCATACGCACAGCAGAACATTACCATTCATGACAAACCGCATCGAGGATCTAAAGAAAACAGCAAAGGAGCTGATACAACCTTACTTGAGACTTGAAAAGAAAATAAGGCTAATAGGCGTTAAAGTTTCAAACTTCACATCAACAGAAAAACAAAAAACGCTCGTCTAGCAACTAACGCTTAACTCCCTTATCCTTGCTCCATGGAAATTCAACGCCATATCGCATGGCGTAAACCTTGGGCAACAGAACCATGAGGCGCTACAGCATATGTCGCCCCTCACAGATTTGCCATCAAAAACTATTTTATCACCTACTTTATGTCCAAAAGCACATTTTCCATTCTGACTTACAACTTTAACTTCGATCGTGGACATACACGCTCACCACATTAGGGTTTTACATCAGGATATTTTTCTTTTATTCTCTCATTCGCTATTTTGGCAATCATCGCACTAGAAATCAACACGTACTTAACGCCCGTAAGTTCTGCAATGTCCGCTGGTTTCTGGTCTTGCGTGACTAAAAGCAAGTTGTTTCTCTTTGCGTACTCCACTATATCCTTATCTTTCGCACCTTGCAATCCAACTTCTTGAACCGTTAAAACTTCATATCCTAACGTTTCAAAATACTCTTTTAAGCCCGCGTACATTTCGTCAAGCAGCAACTTCAACGTTAAACCCCATGCAATAATGCGTTTGCACAACTATTTAGATGCTTCCTAAAGGCAAGTTTTATAAGCACCAATGTAGTGGATAATGTGCATCGTGCAAAAGCTCGCGCAAGCTGTTTTTGCACAATAAAAGCATAGGAGTTGAAAGAGTAAATGTCAGATAAGCAGATGTATAAGGCAGTTTGCTCTGAATGCGGACAGGAATGCGAAGTTCCATTCAAGCCTGACCCAAACAGACCAGTTTACTGCCGAGAATGTTGGTCGAAGAGAAGAAACCAAAGGCGAAGATATTAGGTTACGCTAAAACTTCGTTAAAGCTTTTCACCCCACATTTTTCAATAGTGTAAACTCTAAAATAGTAAACTGCACCGCCTTCTTGGTGGTAATTACGAATAAAACAAAACATCGATAGCTTAAGTCACCAGAAGCGGCGCAACAAAATTGGAAAGACGCCTCATCACTTTCGATTTTCTTAAAGATTGCAGTGTGGCAAACCACATGAAAATTGGCAGCTCTATAGTGTAAATTCCCATTCAAACGCTTTCATGAAGAATTCTCCCGCAAACTCCCCCTTTTTCTGTTTCGTGTGAATTTAAACGCTCAAAATCTTTTAAGAAGACAAGTCTTAATTTAGGATGGTTTTATCGGTAAATCCTTTTTCTAATGTCTATTTTTGCAACTACTATTATTTTTTCTTGTTCGTAAACTTTGAATAGCGCCCTATAATTTCCTACGCGTAGTCTGAACGTGTTTGCTTCACCTGCAATTTTAACTATGTCAAGCCTAACCGCTGGAAAATCCTCAAGCTGTTTAAGCTTATCAACTATTCGTTGCTTGTCTTCAAGCCTAAGCCCCTTTAAAAACTCGTCTGCCCTTTTATGGAGGAGAACCCTAAACTTCATCGAGGGATTTCAACTCGCTAAAGCGTTTGTTCTTAACGATTTCATCAGCCTCTTTCAATAAAATGCACTCCTCAGTAGTTAAGAAAACATCTTCAAGAAAATCCCTTAACTCATCAAGCTTCCTCCCGATTTCTTCAACCTTCTCCAAAACTGTCTCGCCCAAAAAACCACCCGACAACTATGAAATAGAAAAACATCCATATAACACTTACTTTTTACAAACCGTTAACGCTATAACGCAATTTTTCATCATCTGCTTATCTGAAATGTTCCGTTAACAGCGCGCGCAGTTTATAAAATTTGTGGGGTAAGTGTGGTGGATTTGCCTTAAATGTGGACGTCGTTTTTACGCTTTAAACCCTAGACAATGTAGCCAATGTTGGACTCACAATATTTATCCAGAAGAGGAACTTCTAGACATAGAAGAAGCTTCACTCCAAAAAATGAAAGACACGCTTTTAGGAGCTATTCCATTATACGATATTGTTGTTTCTGTTTTGGCAAGCGAAGGCATAACATTAACTCCAGCTCGAAAAATAGCTTTAATAAGCAAGATCCACGGAGACATTGTTCCAGTTGTAAGGCAAAGAATAGCTCAAGGCATGAGCTTTAATGAAGCATGCGATTCAATAATTAAGGAAATCAAACAGAAAAGAGAGATGATTAAAAAACGAACACGCATAAGCATAGAATAAAAGAGGTGTTCAATCTTGAAGCCTAAAGAAGCCAAAAAAGTTTATCTGTTTTCTCAACCAGCAAATCAGGAAGAGTATCTGCTCTTGGCCCAATTAAGAGAGAGATTGATTGAACTTCACAGGCGAAGGTTCAAGGCTTTAACGGGTCAAGAGCTTCAGCTTGAAACAGAGCAAGCACCCCCCTCTATGGCTCAGGAAAAGCAGCCACAGACACAAGAGGAGCCTAAAGCTGAAGCCCTTTATGGTCAACTTAAATTTGAAAAGCGAAAAATTAGCGTGGAAATGTCTTAAATGTCTAAGAAAAGGAAAACTGAAAGCCCTAAAATAGTTGATAAGCGAACAAGGTCTGGAAGGATATCGGCGGAGATTTGCTAAATGCGTGAGCATAAACCTATCAAAATTCTGCGGCGGGATCGCCTTCAAACTCAAAACCCTCAAAGGCTAAAAACATTTTAGACTTGCTAACCATAATTCGACAAAGGCAAAAAACTCAGCAGCAAGCCCAAGAACAGCCCAAAGAACAGCCCAAAATCCTTCAGTATGCTTTCGAGGAAGAAACAAGACACTATTACATTGGCAACTATTGTGTTTTACATGGCAACTTTGCCCCTTGTCCAGGCCACAGTAACCAGTACGAGTCTTCCTAGAAGTCTTGAAGTTTCTTGCTGAAGGTCTTGAAGGTCTTGGAAAGACAACAAGATAGCTGCTTGTTTCCCCTAGGAAGTTACATTAAAGGCTATATTGAAAAGTATGGTGAGGTAAACCCCTACACAATATATTCTTTGCTTAAACATTTCAGGGCTGAGGAATCCTATCAAAACATTAAAAATTATTTTTGGTGGCTTACAAAGTTAGGTTTAATTGAGCCTGCAAGGAAGGAGAAAGCTAAAATTGGTTATAAAACGTTTTATCGTTTAACATCTAAGGGCTTAAGCTTAAGCCCTGATAACGTTATGTGGGCTAATCCACGTAGGGCTTTATATCCAAAAAGTTGGAAAAAGGGTTAACATTTTATGTCTGTCAGAAGGAGAAACATTACGTAATGTTCTCTCATTTTTTCGACTTAAGCCTTTAATGGGCTTAATCATTAAAGGCTTTTGCAAAACTGTATTTTTGTTGAACAAAACAACTTCACACGTGTGAATCGTTTTGGGCTGTTAAGAGATATTTTTACAGTAAACTATACTTTCATAATGTCTAACAGAATATGGTGGGCACGTCTCATATGAGGGCTTGGCGTTTTGGGTTGCTAGGCTTTTTCCATGGGTTGCGCGTTGGCTCCGGCTATTTTCTAGCGCGCGCTTGAATGGAAGGACTTTGACTTCGAGCATAATATAATTTACGTGAATGACACAGAGAAAAGTGGAAAACCGCGAACCTTCAAGATATCTGAAAAGCTTGTAAGTATGCTGAAAAGGCTGGACATGACCAACGAAAAAGTGTTTGGCAAAGCAACCTACAAAGGCTTAGAAACCCACTTTACACAGATCAGAAAGCGTCTAGCTCATAAACTGCAAAACCCAAGGCTTCTAAGAATAAGTTTCCACACTTTTCGCCATTGGCGCACTACAATGGAATACCACAAAACCAAAGACCTACTCCCACGTTATGCAATTGCTTGGACACCGAAACATAGAAACCACACTAATATACACTCAACTTGTAAACTTTGAAGGAAACGAATACCATTCAGCAGTGGCGCACAATATTGGAGAAGCAAGGAAGCTTGTAGAAGCAGGGTTTGAATATGTCTGCACACACAACGATACGATGCTGTTCAGGAAGCGGAAATAATGGAAAAGATATGGTGTAAATACGAAAAACTACGTTGTAAATTCCCATCTACACCACAAATCTTTTGGATGAGGATCCGGCGGACAAACGAGGCAGTTTACTTTTACACTAGAGTTTAAAGTCTCTGCAAACTTTCTGAGATAGCCGAAACGCACTTTCTTACATGGAAACTCGCGTAAACCTTTACTTAAACGAGCCTCTTGAGTTCTACACCTGTTAATACTTAAAACAGCCCGTTTTTCGCTAACCTCAATGGTCTTAAATGGCTGGTCTAAAGCCCAACTTGACAATCGCAGGAGATTCATGATTTCCTGTATGCTTGGACTTTCGCCAACGTTGAAGGTTCTCTTCAAACTCTTCGCTTCAATCTGAGCCATAACCTCCCAAACTTCAGCGTCAATTTCCGTAGAGGCGTCAGTTCCAAACCTTTTCTCTATACCCAAAAAGTATAGTCCATCAACTCTCCACAAGTTGCGTATTTGGAGGAAAAACAGATCCAAGAGTTTTTCAATGGGCATCTTTAAAAGCGCTTCGCGATCTTCAAGACTACCAAATGGATAGTCGCTCATGCGACAGCACCAACATTTAACAGTTGATTGGTTAACCTTTTAAACCTAACCTAGAATAATGAAGGGAAAGCATGGTGAAAACATTTGCTGGAAATGGAGCAGCTAATAAAAACCATAATTCTCAGGATAATTTGCCCTTCACATCGGAACACTAATTGTGGTTATATTCTTCTTTAGGAGAGAAATCAGAGACATATTATCAGCACTTGCAAAGCTAGACTTCAAAACAGAGAATGGAAAGCTGATACCACTAATAATCGTTGGCAGTGTTCCCGCAGCAGCAATTGGACTTCCCCTTGAAAATGTAAGCGAGCAGATGGCGCAGAATCTTGCCTTTATCGTATGTGGAACGTTCCTATACCTCTCAAAAATGGGAAGAGAGAAAACTGACGAAATAGGCTTTTTGACGGGATAATTGTTGGTGCGGCAGAAGGCGCAGCCATAATCCCCGGGCTTTCAAGGAGTGGACTGACAATTGCAGCAGCTCTTCTTTTAGGCTTAAAACGTGAGAAAGCCTTCAAATTCTCCTTTCTGCTTTCAATTCCAGCGGTTGTTGGCGCGATAGGCTACACGTTTTGCACAGAATACGATGCCTTGAAAATCTGCGGGTTTGGGTTTAACAGAAATTTTTGTGGGCGCATTTGTAGCTATGGTTGTCAGTTATTTCGCATTAAAGATACTGTGGAAGATTCTGGCTTTTGGAAAATTTCACCTTTTTGCAGTTTACTGCTGGTTTATTGGCGCCTTAGTAATTGCACTTAGTCTAAGCGGTTTCTAGCCACTGCGGTTTGCCTGCTAAAAATTCTGTGAAAAAAACGGCAAAGTCCATGTTTTTCTCGTATATTTCAGCTACTTGGTCATTAACGAATATTTTTAGCCCTTCTCGGATTTTTTTAGATATTTCTTCCGCGATTCCCGCGTTTCTTCCTCCGTCCTTCAATTTTTCCTCAAGCAGCGAAACGGCGTTCGTGTATTTTCTCCTGATTTCCACAACCCATCTTCCGTCCTCGATATATGGTCCACAAAGTGTTTCAGATTTTCCAAGATGCTTTTTTAGAAATTTTTCGCATTCTTCAACTTTTTCAAGTGGTGGTCCAAGATGTTTTTTTATTGGCGGTAGCTCTTTTTGCTCAAGCTCAAATATGAATGCGTTAAGTGTTCTCTCATCGCTCCATGAGGCTTGCCGCAGAACTTTAAAGTCGTTTAGCTGTAGAAGCTTGCTTAATGAACGTTGTGATTTGTAGAGTTGCCCCCATAGGATATCTGGAACAGCATCGACTTTTTTAAATGCTAAGAGGATTATTGCAGATCCGCGTTTTTTGAACTCTTCCTTAAGTTCTTTTAAAGTGAGAGCATGTTTTTCCAGCGGGTAAAAGAAGCTCAGATTTGGATTTTTTAGAAAGCTCCTTGAAGCTGCTATTAAAGTGTAGAGCCTTAGCGGTTGCACCGCTGAGGCTACGTTTCTTCCCTTGTCAACTGGGTCTACCATTACTATTGGCTCTGGGAACAAAAGTGCAAGTTCCTCTCGTCTTCCTTTGTAGTAGTTTTCAATGTCTATGACGATCCTCTGCTTTGTTTCCGCGAAGGCTTTAATGACATTTAGAAAGGTTTTGTAGTGCAAAATTAGAAGCTCGCAAAGGTAACCGCTAAAACCGCCAATTTTTATTTCCGCTCCGTATACGCCTATCCCCTTCATGAACCTCTTTAACAGGCGCACTTCATCCCGCATCTTCACGGTTAAATGTTTTTTAACGTAATCAGTATGATAGGGTGTTCTATCTGTTGCGCTTAACCACTCACCTCGCTTAACGTCATAACATGGGACAATGTTAACTCTGATACCTTCAATTATAGCCTCAAGGTATGGGTGTTCAGCGAACCTTTCAATTTGCTCTGCGCCTTCCGTTGCCTTTCTGGCAACTTTTAGACATACTTCGCCTAAGGATTTTCTTGGAATAGAGGATGGGACGCGCATGAAGATATCTATGTCTGGTTCTTCGCTGAGCCAAGTATCCTTTGCAACAGATCCCTCAAGGCGCACTTTGGCTTTTACGTCGAAGAATTCGCATGTAGAAGCAAGTTTTTCTTCTAACTTTTTTGCTAAGGCCTCAATTTTTTCGCGTTCTTCCTTTTTGGGCGTAATCCGCCTCAAAACCATATCGCAGATTTTTTCGATTTCTTCTCGCATAAGTTAGCCCTTTTTCCATTTAACTATCTTTGTGGACAATGTTCCTTCAGAGTTGAATATACTGGTCCTTTTGGTGTTAGGTCGCTTCTTTTCAGTCTCAAACATGCAGCTCTTACAATTCCAAACTCATAATTGACGTTTTGGCTTACGCACTTTACAAGTTCAGACTTGTTCTTTCCAGATTTGACCCTTGCAATTGTTAGGTGTGGACTAAATCCTTTCGGGTCTGGTGTAAACCCTAAACTGCGTAAGCGTGGTTCAATCTGGCTGAAAATTTCTTTTAGTTGAGTTGCGCCTTCTGTTATTCCAGCCCATAGTACACGTGGATAATGCAGGTCTGGAAAAGCACCGATTCCGTTTATTTTAACGTCGAATGGTGTAAACTGCACTCTTTTCAGTTCCACTCCTATTTTTTCAACCATGCTGCTTGTTATGTTTCCAAGAAACCTTATCGTGATATGTATATTCTTTGGTTCAACAATCTTTAAGTCCGCACCAGTTTTCAGCAGAAGATTCTGCACGTCGCCAATTCTCTTCAAGATCGATTCATCTTCTATGTCAAAGGCTATAAAACTCCTGATTGCTTCAGGCATCACCATTCCTTCGTATACTCCATATAGGCTTTTCCAATAAATGCTTTTAACCATTTTCAGCTATTTCATGAAAAGGGTGCGATATGCACTTATGAAAAGCATATACGCAAATACAGACGCATATTTTTAAAAACTAACGCATAATGGAAAAATTTAAAAACAAAATTACAAAAATGTAAAAAGCTCAAAGATGATGGGAAAATGGCTTATGGATCTAAAAGTAGCCATGAACTCATATTTCCAGCCACATTCGCATTGATTCTATGCTTCTTTTACTTGACGTATGACATTTTCCCAGGACCTGAGTTTATGTTCTTATGCCTTCTCATTTATGCGATGTATAACAAGTGTAGTCGACGTTTTGTAAAAGACTGGTTTCCGTTCGCAGCCCTTTTTCTTTCTTATGAAACGTTAAACAGATTTGTAGGCAGCATACCTCGAGCAGTGCATATTGAAGAACCCATAATGGCTGACCTAAAATTGTTCGGAGTTGTCCCAACACTTTCACTTCAACACCTCTACAGAGCACCGGCCCTTGACTATTTAGGAGTTGCTTTTTATTCTTTGCATTTTATAGCCCCAACAATTTTTGCTTTCGTACTATGGAAGTACAAATCAAGCGAGTATTCAAAATACACTCTTGCGTTTATGGTTTGCACATACAGTGCTTTAATAACGTTTTTAGTTTACCCAGTTGCACCTCCATGGTTCGGAGTTAAAGCCACTAGAATCATTTTTCAAGTTGACAATAACTTAGGTGTTCCCATATACAAAACAGTTTTTGATTATATTCAGCCTAACCTTTTCGCAGCGTTTCCAAGCCTTCACGCGGCGTATCCATGGTTGATTTCACTTTACACCTTTAAAATTTGGAGAAAAAAGGCGTTGCCAATTCTCTTATTTCCAACGTCAATCTGGTTCAGCGCAGTTTATCTTGGAGAACATTACGTAGTTGACATCATAGGTGGAGTTGCATACGCAACTTTAGCATTTCTCGTCGTAGAAAAACTTTGCACGAAACATGCACTAACTAAAGTGTTGAATCAAAAGAGCATTGAAAACTTATTAACTAACATACTTAAAGTCAGAATACCGCGTGTGCTTAAATTTCATGAAAAAAGATGTTTAACTGTGGATTTGAACTTTTACAAAGAAGGGATCCGTGAAGATGAAAAAATACTTTACAAGAGTGCTTCATTATATATGGTAAGGCTTTTAACGTAAAATGATGTTGTAATAGCCAGTTATTCAAATTCAATGTGGGTGTTCAATGGCTGTGAACAAGTTAGTTGTTGGTTTGGTTGGTATGCCAGGTGCTGGAAAATCTGTTATAACCGAAGTTGCAAGGCGAATGGGCTTTGACGTCATTGTGATGGGAGACGTTGTCAGAGAAGAGGCGAAAAAGAAAAATTTGGAGTGCACCCCTGAAAATCTTGGAAAGATAATGATTGAGTTAAGGCTTCAAGAAGGAAAAAACGTGATAGCCAAAAAATGCGTACCAAAAATAATGGGAAGCCAAAAAGATAAAGTCATAGTAGACGGAATAAGAAGCACAGCAGAAATTGAAGAGTTCGTTAGACATTTTCCGAAATTTACTTTAATAGCCGTTAAGGCTTCTCCAGAAACAAGGTTCAAGCGGCTTTATCACCGCAAAAGAGGCGATGACCCTAAAAATTGGGAAATTTTCCATGAGAGAGACTTGCGGGAGCTCTCCGTTGGACTTGGGGAAGCCATGGCTCGTGCAGAATATGTGATAGAAAATGAGGGTACATTAAAAGCTACTAAACAGCAGACCGCAGAAATTTTGAGGAGAATTGAGGACAAATGGATGAAGTAAAAGTATCTGTAGAGGTTGAAGTTAACCCGACGGAGGACGAAGGCAAGGTTAAAAGGGCTGTTGAGAACATTTTTGGAAGCTTGACGTTCCAAGCTAAGCAGTCGCCTAAAGGAGTTGTCCTAACAGCAGAAGGCAAAGGAGTTGAAGCACTTACAAAACTTTACAATTTGCTTAGGAGAGAGCGAATCCGCGATGCAGCGAGAAGCGTTTTGCTCGATGGTTTGAATGGAAAAACTATAAGTTTTTGTTTAAACAAGCAAGTTGCCTTTGCTGGGCATTTATCGTTTTCTAAGGAAGTTGCGGAGTCGCCATTAGGACCTATAAAAGTTAAAATTGAATGTGAAAACCCGAGAGAAATAATAAACTGGTTAACTCAAAAATAACGTTTAGTAAGGAGCCCTTTGTGTTTGGCTAAGGCTACTGTGACTCAGCGTGGGGCTGTTCTGCTTGGAAGTTACGTTGCATGCGATGCTTTTGACGAAAATAAGCCTTTGAGAGTTGTAACCCACGCTCATGCTGATCACATGATTGGTCTACAGCAAAGCCTAAAGACATGTCAGAAAGTTTTGATGACTAACGCAACAAAAGATTTGATTGATGTTATGAGAAGCCCACTTTTTCTAATGAGCGGTTTTGTGGAAACCCTTAATTATGGCAAAACCTTGCAGTACGAGGAGGAGCAAGTAACCTTTTTCAGGGCAGACCACATACTTGGCGCTGCTCAGGTGCTCGTTGAGGACGCCGAGGGGACGAGGATTGTTTATACAGGGGATTTTAGAATTGATGAAACTCCAGTTTTGGAGGCAGACATCCTTGTTATGGAAGCAACTTATGGAAGTCCTAACTGCAGACGTTCCTTTGGTAGGGATGTTAAGGATTTACTTGTCGATATTGTTGAGAAAGGATTGGAGCATGGTTGCGTGTATGTCTTTGGTTATCATGGAAAACTTCAAGAAGCCATGCAAATTTTACACGAGGCAAATGTGAAGGCGCCCTTTATTGTTCCGGAGAGGGTTTTTCACGTTTCCAGAATCTGTGAGAGGTATGGTATGCGTTTTGGACGTTTAATTCTTTCTGATGAAAGAGAAGCGAAAGATCTGTTGGAGAAGAATATGCCTTGTGTAGCCTTTTATCATATGAGTTCGCGGGGCAAAGTTGGAAATGACTGTTTTAGGGTTTATGTTAGTGGTTGGGAGTTTGATTCTCCTTGTCGCGAAATTTCTGAAGCGGAGTACATCGTAGCCTTGAGCGACCATTCTGATTTTGATGGTTTGATGGAGTATGTTAGGCGCTCTAAGCCCAAGTTTGTTGTGACGGATAATTTCCGTGTTGGTTATGCGGAGACTTTGGCTAGGGAAATTAGGAAGCGCTTCGGGGTTTCCGCTGTGGCTTTGCCTAGGCGATAGAGCAAACAATATTACGATAAAGAATTTGAAAAACGCGTATTTTGCTAAAGTTTAAAAGTGAAGGCGAATATTGCTGTTACTCGTAATCATTAAAAGGTATGAAGTGACGTAAATGGGCAAGTCGTCTTCAGTTTCAGGTTTCTATAAGTTCAGTCCAAAAGAGCGTTTAGAGTTTGTTAAGGAGTTTGCTGACTTAACTGATGAGGAAGTCACTTTATTGCAGAATACTGGTTCTCTACCATTAGATTTGGCTGACCGAATGATTGAAAACGTTGTCGGTGCAATTCCCATACCATTAGGCATAGCCGTCAACTTCCTAATAAACAAGCGTGACTATTTGGTTCCAATGGCCATCGAGGAGCCATCTGTTGTTGCTGCCGCAAGTTATGCTGCGAAAATGGCGCGCGACGGCGGAGGCTTCCATGCGAGTAGTACTCCGCCAATAATGATTGGTCAAATACAAGCGGTTGGCATAAAAGATCCTTACGCGGCTAGACTGCGCATATTACAAGCGAAAGAGGAAATTTTGAAGAAGGCGAATGACCAAGACCCGGTTCTCGTTTCAGTAGGCGGAGGCACAAAAGACCTAAACGCTAAGGTTATCTACACAACACAAGGACCAATGGTTATCACAGAATTGTACGTTGACTGCCGCGACGCCATGGGCGCTAACGCTGTCAACACTATGTGTGAGGCTGTCGCGCCAATGATAGAGCGCATAACTGGAGGACGTGTTTATCTGCGCATTATTTCGAATTTGGCTGTTAAGCGCTTGGCAAGGGCGTGGTGCACGGTGCCAAAAGAGGCTGTAGGCGGAGAAGAAGTCGTAGACGGTATAGTGAACGCTTGGGCTTTCGCTGCTGCAGACCCCTACCGCGCGGCTACACATAACAAGGGCATAATGAACGGCATAATCGCCGTAATAATCGCGACGTGCAACGACCACCGCGCAATCGAAGCGGGAGCTCACGCCTATGCAGCGAGAAACGGACAATACACAACACTTTCCACATGGGAGAAAAACGAAAGCGGCGATTTAGTGGGGTCTATTGAGCTGCCAATGGCCGTAGGTCTAATAGGCGGAGCTGTGCGAACACACCCAATAGCGCGCATATCCCTAAAAATACTTGGCGTAAAAACTGCAAATGAATTTGCAGAAGTTTTAGCCGCAGTTGGTTTAGCCCAAAACTTAGGCGCATTAAGAGCCCTCGCAAATGAAGGCATACAACGTGGGCACATGTCGCTTCACGCAAGAAACATAGCGATAGCTGCGGGTGCAACTGGCGAATTGATAGATCTAGTTGCTGAAAAGATGGTTGAGGAACGCAAAATACGCATGGATAGAGCCAAAGAACTAATCGAACAGTTTAAAGCCTCTGGGAAAACCTAAAATTTGCAGCCTAACGAATCCTCTGAAGCGATGGAAGATGAAGATAATACCTGGACCAGCATCAAAAGAGTTAGGGGAAAAAATAGCGCAAATCCTAAACCTTGAAACAGTGCCCGTAAACTCAAAAACGTTTCCAGACGGCGAATCCTACATACGCTATGAGACAGAGTCACTTAAAGACGAGGATGTCGTTATAGTGCAGACAACAAGCCCACCACAAGACCAGAGGCTTATACAGCTTTTCCTAATGGCGGACAACGCCCTAGACATGGGGGCAAAGAGCATAACTGTTGTCGCACCTTACCTTGCCTATTCAAGGCAAGACAAACGCTTCATGACAGGCGAAGCCTTCAGCATAAAAACAATAATTAAGCTTCTGGAAAACTGCGGCGTAAAAAGAATAATAACCGTAAACGCACACAGCCCAGCGGTGTTAAAAACCTTAAAAATCCAAGTTGAAGATTTGTCTGCTGTCGCCTTACTAGCACATTACTTCAAGGAAAAAGGTTTGGTGGAGAATCCCTTGGCGCTTTCCCTTGGAAAAAAAGCAATAAGCATGGCAACAGAAGCTGACAACGTCCTAAAAGGCGGCTTTGACTACATTTCCACAAAGAGAGACGTAGTAAGCGGAAATGTTACACTTGAAGATAAGCCGTTACCAGTTAAAAATCGGGACGTAGTAATATTTGACGACATAATAAGCAGCGGCGGAACAATGGCAAAAGCGGTAAAATACGTGAAAAGCCAAGGAGCAAGAAAAGTTTACGCTGCTTGTGTTCATCCACTTTTAATTGGCGACGCCCAAAAAAGAATCATGGAAAACGGCGCTGATGACATAGTTGGCACAGACAGCATCCCAACCCATGTAAGCAAAGTTTCACTTGCACCGCTGATAAGCAAAGCCTTAAAGGAGCATAAAAGTGGCTAGACTCTTCTTTCTGCTTTCTGGCGAACATGAAACACTGCCAACTTCAGAGCTGAAAGCCATAATTGAAGCAGAAAATTACAACTTTAAAATTTTGGAGAAACTTGACCAGACATTAAGAGTGGAAGCAGACGCAAAATGTGTGGAAGCCATAAAACGTAGAGCTGCGTTGACAAGGATCTGCGGTCTTGAACTTTTCACATGCGACACGAAGGTAGATGCCATAGCAAAATCTATGCGCTCAATAAGTCTAAACGAGATTTTATCCGATGAAGAAAGCTTCGCAGTTCGCGTGAAAAGAGTAAAAGGCTACGCTGAAAAACTCGATGTGATGTTTCTTGAAAGAAAACTTGGCGAAATAATACTTGACGCAAAACCAAACGCAAAGGTAAGCCTAAAAAACCCAGATAAAACTTTTGTGGGAATACTGACAGACGAGAAATTCCTTTTCGGAGTTAAACTTGCAGAAATTTCACCGAAACAGTTTGTTCAAAGACGCCCAAAGAATAAGCCGTTCTTCCATCCATCCGCAATGCCGCCGAAACTAGCAAGATGCATGGTTAATCTGGCAAAACCGAAAACTGGAGAACTCGTCTTAGACCCTTTCTGCGGAACTGGAAGCACGCTGATAGAAGCTGCACTGATTGGATGCCGCGTTCTTGGTTTAGACGCTCAAAGGCGCATGACGCGGGGGAGCCTCAAAAACCTAACCTACTTCGGCATAAAACCAGAAGGCATAATAGTTGCAGATGCACGAAAACCGCCAGTAAAGAAAGTTGACTGCATAGTAACAGACCCACCTTATGGGAAATCTGCATCAACACTAAAACGGACAACAAAACAACTTGTTGAAGAAACGTTAGCATCAGCCCACGACATCTTGAAAAATGGGAAAAGAATTTGCATGGCAGCTCCAAAAACATTAAACATATGGAAAATCGGTGAAGATTTAGGATACAAACACGTTGAATCCCACTTTGCTTATGTTCACAGAAGCCTAACAAGAGAAATAGCAGTCTTCGAAGAGGCGTAAACCATGAGTCTAAACATAATCTTCCTAGGCACAGCTGGAAGCATCCCAACTCCGAAAAGAGGTTTACCAGCTATACTAATACAGCGTAAAGGCGAACAAATAATGTTCGACTGCGGCGAAGGCGTTCAAAGACAAATGATAAAGGCAAAGGTAAGCTTTCACAAAAAAATGAAAGTGTTCATAACACACATGCACGGCGACCACGTTTTGGGCTTGCCAGGACTGCTTCAAACAATGGCACTACTTGACAGAAACAGGAAACTTGAAGTTTATGGACCGCCGGGAATAAAACGCTTCTTGGAAGGAATTAGGGAAACAGTCCAATTCGTCCTAACATTCCCAGTGGAGATACACGAAATTTTCAACGAAGGCACAGTGTGTAACGAAGAGGAATATATCGTACAAGCAGCATGGGCAAACCACGTGATACCAAGCCTCGCATACGCAATAATTGAAAAGCCACGTCCAGGAAAATTTTACCCAGAAAAAGCTAAAGCTCTCGGGATTCCAGAAGGACCATTATGGTCAAAACTGCAACATGGACGCACTGTTAAGCTACCAGATGGGCGAATAGTAAAACCAGGAGACGTTACCGGACTACCAAGACCTGGAAGAAGAATAGTTTACACTGGCGATACGAGACCCTTTAAAGGTTTCATAAAGTTTGCATCTAACGCGGATATAATCATACACGACGCCACTTTGGATGACGAATTAGCCGATAGGGCTTATGAGGATGGACATTCAACACCAGCGCAAGCAGCTAAAAACGCGAAAAAGGCGAAGGCAAAACAGTTAGTTCTAACGCATATCAGCGCAAGATACGATGACGCAAGCACACTCTTGCAGCAGGCACAAAAAACTTTTAAAAACACGCTGGTGGCGGAGGACTTCATGAAAATAGAGGTGCCACTTCGAGAAAGCTAAAGACCTAACAAAACATCTGCTCAATCTTTTGTACGCTTTCCATAACATGGTCAACAGACTCGACAACTACAACGCCATTGAATGACATCTTCATAAGCAGGTTTGCAAATTTTTCCCAATTTATTGTGCCATAACCTATTCCGAGATGCTGGTCATCTCGCCCATCATTGTCATGCGCATGCACATGCACTATTTTGCCAGAAAATTCTTCCACAAAAAGTTCAATTTGCCTATTGATATTTGCGTGTCCAACATCTAAAGCCAAACCTATGTCCTCGTTAACCTCGCCGTAAAACTTTTCAAACTCCGCGACGCCTTTCATGAGAAATGGGTAAGGTTCTGGCACGTTCTCTATGGCTACTTTTACACCATAATCGTCTGCAATCTTTGAGAGCAATTTCGCGGTTTCACAGTTTTGAACCCAATCAGCATTTGGGTAGAACATGCTAATGCCGGTCTTTAACCCTGGATGAAAAACCCAGATGTAAGCGTCTAGGTTGTTTGCGTTCTCGATGGAGTTTTCTAACCTTTTCAGCATAGCCTTTAACATGAATTTAGACGGAGAAGCAATGTTTACGTCTGCAAATGGCGCATGAACAGAATATTTAATGTTGTAGGATTTTCCAATTTCCCTTAAAACCGAAGATTTCCGCCTATCTAACGTATGAAATCCATCATCAACAACTTCAATGTAGCGTACGTTCATCTCAACTATTTTTTTAGCCATCTTCGAGAATGGTTTATCTAAACAATGAAGCGTGGACAAGCCTATTTTTGGTTTCATCATGGTTTTTCCGGCCACCGTTATGCGTGCGTACCATTAATTAACGATTTTCGTATTTTATTGGTTCCCTCTTATAACTATAATTCAGGAGATCTAATATTCACACAAATTAATGCCGAAACCTTAAATCGCTTAAACCAGAATTCATATAGCGGTACCAATATTCGCTAAGAAATATGTGCCACAGCAGTAAAAAGGAGTTTAAGGAACAAAAGTGTCCAATTAAACTTCTCGAAAAGCGAAAATAAACAGCGTTTTACACTTTTCTTATTTTCAACTAAAAGGCACGCTGTGTATCACGCGGTTGGAAAAGTTTATTTCACTGGTGCGTGTTATGAAACAAAAACATTGGCGGATAACAGATCCGCTGGAATGTAACCCTATGAAGGGTTGAACCATAAACTAGGAAGGAGGAATAAATTAGAATGGCATACAAATACATTGCAGAGGCGTGGTCGAAACCAGAAAAGTCTTTCGTAGATGAACTTATGCGCCAGAGACTAATTGAATGGCGTAGACAATCAGCCATAACCCGTGTGGAAAAGCCAACACGACTGGACAGAGCTAGAAAACTTGGTTATAAAGCCAAACAGGGCTTCATAATAGTTCGCGTCCGTGTTAGGAGAGGTGGCTTAAGAAAGCAGAGACCAAGGTCTGGTAGAAGACCAAAACGTATGGGCGTCAAAAAGTTTAAGCCAGCTAAAAGTTTAAGGCTGATAGCCGAAGAACGAGCAGCAAAAAAGTTCCCAAACCTTGAAGTTTTAAACTCCTATTGGGTAGGTGAAGACGGACGCTCAAAATGGTTCGAAGTCATAATGTTAGACCCCAATCACCCAGCAATAAAAGCAGACAAGGATGTAAACTGGATAACGCAAAAACAGCACAAAAGAAGAGTTTTCAGAGGATTAACAAGCGCGGGCAAAAAAGTTAGAGGATTAACTAGGAAGGGAAAAGGCGCAGAAAAGTTTAGGCCAAGCAAGAAAGCTGGAATGGGAGAATAGTGCACCATGATGGCTTTAAAACCGAAAGTCTTTAAGAAAAGTGGAAGGCACCGTCCAGGAAGGGGTTTCAGCCGAGAAGAACTGAAAAAGGTTGGAATAAGCCTAAAAGAAGCCTTAAAACTCGGCATCCCAATAGACATGAGAAGAAGAACAGCCCACGAAGAAAATGTTGAGATAATCAAAAATCTTCTGAAGAGCAAAAAAGAGGAGAAGCCTAAGCGTAAGGCAAAATCTAAAAGTTAAATGTGCCCTTTTAATAGAAGCAGTGATAACCGTTTGCCTTCTAAAATCCCAATAGGATACATCGACATAAGAGTGTTTGCACACGCCACAGAGGATTCGGAAAAAGTCCTAACGGCAACGCGTAATCTACTCCCAGCAGAAGTATTAACCGCTATTACATTTAAAAAGTCAAGTTTAACAGGGCATCATGGAAACCCAATAATCCTGTTTGAGGCACGAGTTAAGGATAAAAATGCTGTTCAAGCAATCTTTGAAAAAATCGCTTCGCGTTTAAGCGTTATGGATAAGATGATGCTTAACAGCCAAATTGAAAATCACTTGGAGAGGGGAAACCTCTATCTTAGACTCGACAAACAATCTGCATATTTAAATGAGGCGAAAATTACAAAAGTTGATGCAATCCATTTTAAGATACACTTCAAAAAAGAAAAGTCTATAGAGATAATAGAAATTTGTAGAAAGTTCGGGTTGCTTCCATGAAAAGAGCATATGCAGATCTACATTTACTTCCAAATCCAAAAGATTTAGAGCAAATTTCACGAGTTGTAAACAAAGCCGCAAGACTTGGATACAAGCTCATAGCCATAGCTCTTCCGCAAAACTTTCAACAAGAAGAAATACAAAAACTTAAGAAAATATGCGTAGAAAGCAATGTTGACTTTGTCTCTCGCTTAGACCTTAAACCGCGAAATCCAAGAGAGTTGATAAGCAATCTACGAAAACTGCGGAGAAGATTTGAGATAATAGCCGTCTTATGCGAATCAAAGAGCATTGCAAGGCAAGCAGCAAAAGATAGACGCGTAGACCTATTAAACTTCCCATCAACAGACTACCGAAAAAGATTCTTTGATAAGGCAGAAGCTGAACTGGCATCAAGCGCCCTAGCTTCGCTAGAAATAGACATGAAACACATTTTAGCGCTTGATGGCTTAGCAAGGGCTAGGCTTATCCACAACCTAAGAAGGGAAACCGCAATTGCAAAAGAGTACAAAATTCCAATAGTGATATCCAGCGGAGTTGCAGATGAAATGCTAATGCGAAAACCAAGAGAACAAGCTTCGTTGGCTTTTCTCTTCGACTTGGATGAGGCAACAGCACTAAGAGCTGTATCCAAAAACCCAACAGCAATAGTTAAAAGGAATAGGGAAAAGCTCAACCAACGTTTTGTGGCGCCTGGAATAAAACTGATTCGGAAGGGAGATGATTGTTAAAAAGGGTTAAAAGGCGATATTTAGCATTGCAAATAGAATCCGCAGAAAAGTTTAGCTCAAAGGAGTTCACTGACAATGTTTGGAATGCGATCTTGAAACTTTATGGAGAATACGGTGCAAGTCAAACAGGCTTAAGCCTAATTGATTACGATGATGACAAACAGTTAGCGATCGTACGCGTTTCGCATACAGCCCTAAAAATGGTGAGAGCATCATTGGCAACAATAACAAGAATAAGCGATAAACCAGCTAGCATCCATGTACTCGCTGTTTCAGGAACAATAAAAGCCTTACACAAGAAGTTAAGTATACATCGGAACGCGTAACCACTTCTGAAATAGCAACTCATTTAAATGTGGGTGAACGTTGTAAACTCTGGGGGATGATGATGCCGTCCCAGACTGATTTATGCGGATGAGGAACTCATGACGGCCAGACCCCAAAAAGTGCGTTTTCACAACCGAAAACGCTCATCTTGCCTTCGTTTTCGCTTTAGTCCAAAAATTAGAGCTAAAATCATTCCTGCGATAAAGCCGCCAATGTGCGCAAAGTATGCAACTCCTCCAGAAAGGTCAAAGGCAACATAAACCCATTGCAAAAGAAACCATATACCGAGAAAAATGAATGCTGGGACTGGTAATATGACGTAAAAAAACAATGTTAAGACTATGGCTTTTGGATAAAGGAGAAAATAGGCGCCTAGAACTCCAGAGATGGCTCCAGAAGCCCCAACAACACCCTCATCTAAACTCGTAGCAGCAACCTGGAAACCGATCATTCTACTTATTTGTGGTGCATACAAAGTGACGAAGATATGCGCAAAATCTGCTGCTAATCCGCAGATTAAATAGAACATTAGGTATCCTACATGACCGAACGCATCTTCAACATTGTCGCCGAAAACAAAGAGAAAAAGCATATTCCCAAAAAGGTGAAACCAATTTGCATGCATAAACATTGAAGTAAACAACGTGAATAGGCGTTCACCATGCAGAACGTCATTCGGCACCATTACAAAGGCGCCTGATGTTTCATCGTTTCCCGCCATGTAAATTGCAATTTTCTCATTCAAAACTCCAATGCTTGAAAGCCAAAAAACAACAAAAATCACTACATTCAAAACTATGATTAAGCGATTAACATGCGGAGTTGTTCTAGACCTATTAATATCCCTAATCGGGAGCAAGCAAAGCTCACTGACCGAACTTAAATGCATAGAAAGTATTTAATCCTTAATTTAACGCGTCAGACACTCAATCATCCTCTCACAGACTAGACATTCATCTGAAATAGCAGAATCCTTAGGGCGCTTCCTCAAATACCCAAGAAAATGCTTACAGCCAGCTACCGCATGCTCCCCAGCATTTTTCTCATCTTTCTTAACAGAGGTTGAATTTCCCTGCTTTTCTTCGCTGTACTTACTTTCTTTAACATCATCAACCCTTGAAAGACAACGTGGACAAGCATAATACACCTGAACACGCCCACCAGAAGAGTCTGTTGTCAGAAGTGGCTTTTGAAATGTCACATGACAACTGTCACACCGAAAACTTTTTTCCATACACAACACCTTTCAAAAGCATATCGGAATATCAATATTTAATAAACCTTTTTATCCAATTGTACAACAAAAAGACACGCATAAAGATAGACAAAATGGGCCCGGCCGGATTTGAACCGGCGACCAACAGGTTATGAGCCTGTCGCTCTAACCTAGCTGAGCTACGGGCCCCCCTTAATTATGCTGTTTTAGATTTAATTTAAACGTTTTCCGCGTTTAAGGGTTTGTGAAAGATTTAAAAGGTAGTGGTGTGGCAAATTTATGTTTCGGAGAAATGATTTCATGGAGTTGAAAGTTTTCACTTTGCCAACATGTCCAGTTTGTCCAGTCGCCAAAATTATTGCTTCTGAGGTTGCACAGAAGCTCGGCATCGCCTTTAGAGAAGTAAACATGGCAACTGAAGAAGGTTTTAAAGAAGGATTAGCCTATGACATTTTAAGCACGCCAAGCATTATTTTCGGCGATGAAGTTATAGTTGAGGGGCGCCTAATCTCAAAAGAGAAGCTTGAAGAAGAAGTTAAAAAGCGAATAGAAAAGTGGAGAGAAAGAGCTACTATAAAATAGGTTTTGGGCAGTTGACATTTATTGGAGAATGAAATAAAAAATGCGATAATCGTTTTCCACTATGCTGAAAAGATAAAGTCAAACCTGATTATTGCAGCTAAACTCCTAGAAGCTTTAGAGAACATGAAAGAAGATGAAGTTATTGGAGCAGAAAAAATTTTAGCTTCATATTTTAATGCGTTAATTATGGAGGTTAACATTGCCGCTAACGCCTCTGAAGAAAATAGCTTCAAAGATGTCAGCGAAAAACTGGATGAGGTGATTAAGCTAGTGCTGCAACATAATTATGCTGAAGCTATTAGGCTTGTTTCAGAGACAATATCAATTGTGACAACGAATGGAAACAGTTCCGCTGAAATTTTACGGGAGAAAAACCTAATCTAAAATTGCGTTCTCATGTAGTGATAGAGGTATTCTTGGGCATAACCCGCATATTCGCCGAAGTAGTTTCTTCCAAAAAGGTTAAGCGTTCGATACTCTGAAGGTGTTAAAGATTTTTTGTTGGTTAACTTTTTAATAAGTTGTTGTGGAAAGTGTTGTGCGTAAAAGTTTAAAATAACGCGTTTTATCCACACATCGATTGGGAAAGCCTCGAGTTTATCTAAAGAGAAAAGTAGAACGCAATCTGCAACTTTGTTGCCTACACCTGAAAAATTTAGCAATTCATTCCTGGCTTTTTCATAACTAAGAGTTTTAAATCGCTTGAAATCAAAGTTGCTTTCGCATAACATTTTTGCTGTTTCACACACGTATTTTGCTCTATATCCGAGACCACAGTCTGCCAATTCTTCAGCTTTTACCTTTGCAATCGTTTCCTTTGTTGGGAAACTGTAGAAGTCAAGTCCTTCAAATTGTATTTTTTCTCCAAACTTTCTTGATAAGTTTGCCAGCATCTTCCTAATTGCTGAAATATTCTTATAGGTTGCACAAATGTATGATGCGAGGCATTCCCAAGGTTCTTGGCGGAGAATACGTAAACCCATGAAAGCTTTGACAGCGTCTCTGACGTAGTTGTCTTTGCAGATTTTATTAAGAATCTTTGATAAGTCATAATTTAAACCAAAGTAGTTTCTTATGAATTTTTCATCGACGTTTTCAAACAAAATTCGCTCGCCATTTTGCCTCACCCTAAATGCTTGTTCTCCGACTATTCCATACCACCACCCGCCCCGCTTTTCCCATCTAAAAGCTTGACCGCAACAAAACGTGACATCTAAATTGAGCGGATTTGATGGATCAAGCGTTATTTCCGGCATTGTTCAGGCTCCAGTTGAAAGTGTTTTGCGCATGAACTTCCAATTATGCGAAATGTGGAAGCCTAACTTTTGAAGAAGAGTTACTGATGGAATGTTTTGTTCAACAGTGTATAACGCAACGGAACTGTATCCACGCGTATGGAGAAAGTTCATTGTACGGCAAGTCAATGCACTGGCAAGTCCTTTCCCGCGGTACTGCGGGATTGTCGCAGCTGGACCCATGTAGCCCCGCTTTCCACCATAGTATTCATTAAACTCAGTGTCTGGCCGTGAAACAACCACGGAAACGATCTTGCCGCTATCATCCGCAACATGTATCCACTCTTCACTGAAGGGTGGATGTTCATCTTTCCAACGCTGGATTGCGCCAAGATTAATTCTTTCCAAGCCGAATCCCGCATTCACAGCTTCTACAAAAGCTTTCTCCTCTTCTGGTTTTAGGCTGCGGAGGGTTATGCCCTCTTGAACTTCTGGAATTGATTTTAACTCATCAAGTCTAGCGACCATGTGGTATAATCCGCCTTCGGCTTTGTATCCACGCTCAATCCAATCGGCAATTTTTGGGCTTCCAGCATCCACAGCGGTGAAAACCGCATGGCCCTTTACGTGTTTTTCAACATGGCTAACTAACATGTTTTCTATAACCTTTTTTGTCTCAATCTCTTTTACTGCAAGCCACTCAATTTCCTCGCCCCAATGACTTTCTCTGTACGCGACAACGCCTAAAACTTCATTTTTGCTCTCTGCAACAAAAATTTTCGCAGTTGCACGTTGAATCCACTGGCGAAGCTTATCCTCGCTATAGGGAGTAAACTCATACGCGCCTTCATATTCTTGATTAAGCAGGTAAACAATCGTCGGCAGATCCTTCTCATCAAAATTTCGAATATAAATGTTCATAGCGCTTCCCTACCGCACAAGACATTTAAACAATAATAAATCTTTAGCTGCCAAAAATGAAAAATTTTAAGCGCTACAGAAACTTTCAAAAATTCAGCTCTTTTCATCAGAAATTTTGTTTTTGGGTTTTTTGTTTTCGCAATTATGTATATAATTACATCTGCTTTTAGAACACTTTTCTTAGCTATTTCAAAGTTGTTGTGAAAAGAATTTAAATAACAAAACTCTACATTTAGTGTCTACTTTAGTTATAAAACACTAAACATGCGTGTGATAAAAATGAAGTGTCCATATTGCGGATCTGAAAATTTAAAAACTCTCGAAACAAGAGACTCGCCAGACAACACCGTTAGAAGACGCAAAGAATGCGCAGACTGTGGAAAACGTTTCACAACTTACGAGTATGTAGAAACAATAGAGCTAATGGTCAAAAAGAAGGACGGAAGACTTGAAAGATTCGACATAAACAAGATAGTTAGAGGTTTACAGAAAGCCTGCGAAAAAAGACCAGTAACGACTGAGCAGATCCGCGAATTAGCAGAACATGTACGCCAAGATTTGGCAAAACTTGGAAGGGAGGAAGTCAGTTCACAGGAAATAGGTGACTTGGTTATGAAGTACTTGAAGAATCTTGATAGGGTCGCATACATCAGGTTTGCATCCGTTTATAGGCGTTTTGAAGAGCCTGAAGATTTCCGTAAAGTGCTTCTAGAGGTGAAAAAATGAGGTTTGTTAGGAAACGTGATGGAAAATTAGAGGCGTTTGACCAAGAACGCATAACAAACGCCATTTGGAAAGCCGCCAAAGCTGTTGGCGGAAAAGACCGTGAACTAGCCAAAAAATTAAGCGACAATGTCGTGGAAATACTAAGACATCGATTCGGAGAGGAAGGAGTTCCTACAGTTGAGGAAATCCAAGACATTGTTGAAAAAGTACTCATAGAAAACGGACACGCAAGAACCGCCAAAGCTTACATCCTATACCGCAAGCAACACCAAGACTTGAGAGAATTAGCATCCCTACTAAGCTCAGCAGACCTCGTCGACCAATACTTGGAGATTGAGGACTGGCGCGTCCGCGAAAACTCAAATATGAGCTATTCACTACAAGGCTTAAACAATTATCTCTCATCCACAGTCATAGCCAAATACTGGATTACAAGGATTTACCCTCCACAAATAGCAGACGCCCATTTCTCAGGAGACATGCATATACACGACCTAGGTGTGTTGGGACCATACTGCGTAGGCTGGGACATAAAGGATTTACTGCTTTCAGGTTTCGGAGGAGTTCCGGGAAAAATTGAAAGCAAACCAGCAAAACATTTCAGGACAGCCCTGGGTCAAATAGTCAACTTTTTCTATACGCTTCAAGGAGAAGCCGCAGGGGCACAAGCCTTCAGCAACTTCGACACATACCTAGCGCCTTTTATACACTACGACAAATTAAGTCAAAAAGAAGTTGAGCAGGCGCTGCAGGAATTCTTCTTCAACATGAACGTGCCGACGCGCGTCGGATTTCAGACCCCTTTCACCAATGTCACTTTGGATCTGAACGTTCCAGAGTTTATGAAGGATGAACCTGTGATTATCGGAGGACAAGTCATGGATAAGACTTATGGCGAAATGGAAGAGGAGATGAAGACTTTCAATGTGGCCTTTGCTGAAGTTATGAATCAGGGTGACGCGAAAGGTAGGGTTTTCACTTTTCCAATACCAACGTATAACATAACGAAAGATTTTGATTGGGAATCGCCGATTTCACAGAAGGTTTTTGAGGTTACAGCAAAATATGGTGTACCATACTTCTCAAACTTCATAAACAGCGATATGAAGCCAGAAGATGTTAGAAGCATGTGTTGCCGTTTAAGGATAGATAACCGTGAACTGCGTAAAAGAGGCGGTGGCTTCTTTGGAGCCAACCCCTTGACGGGCTCAATAGGAGTTGTGACGCTCAACCTTCCAAGAGTTGGTTACTTGTCGAAAAATGAGGATGAGTTCTTAGAACGTTTGGGGGCGCTTATGGAAACAGCAAAGGACAGTCTAGAGATAAAGCGTAAGGCTTTGGAAAACTTTACTGATAATGGCTTGTACCCGTATTCAAGGCGTTATCTCCGCAACGTTAAGGAAACATTTGGAAAATACTGGAAGAACCACTTCTCAACGATAGGATTGGTGGGCATGAACGAAGCGGTAATGAATCTCTTCGGCTTTAGCATAGCCTCCCAAGATGGCTTAGAATTCGCAGTTAAAGTTCTCAATTTCATGCGGGAAAAACTCGCAGACTTTCAGGAAGAAACTGGCAACATCTACAATTTGGAGGCAACACCAGCAGAGGGCACAAGCTATAGGCTTGCACGCATAGACAAGCGGAAGTACCCAGACATAATTGTTGCAAACGAGAAACACTTATCGAAAGGCGCAGAACCATTCTACACAAACTCATCCCAGTTGCCAGTGGATTTTGAAGGAGACTTGTTTGAGGCGCTGGAGCATCAAGAAAAGCTGCAGACGCTTTATACGGGCGGAACAGTCTTTCACATTTACTTAGGCGAGAGGCTCTACTCATGGAAATCCGCTGCAGAACTAATTCGCAAAGTAACATGGAACACGCGTCTACCATACTTCACTTTGACACCAACCTTCAGCATATGCCCAACCCACGGCTACACAAGCGGCGAACACAAACAATGCCCAATCTGCGGGGCAAACTGCGAAGTCTACTCGCGAGTTGTAGGCTACTTACGCCCAGTTGACCAGTGGAACGACGGAAAACAAGCGGAATTCGCCATACGCAGAACATTCGACAAATCCGTTGTCGTAGCCGCTCCAGCGATCCCAGCATGAAAAAGGGAAAGCCAAATGAAGTTCAGCGGAATCCAGAGAACAAGCCTCATAGATTTCCCAGAAAAAATAGCCTCCGTTCTCTTCACGCCAGGCTGCAATCTACGCTGCCCATTTTGTCACAACTGGCGTATAGTTGTAGACCCAAAACCTCCATTCCTACAAGAAGAGGCTGCGCTTAAGATTTTGGAAAGCCGCAAGAAATTTATTGACGCCGTTGTTGTGACTGGCGGCGAACCAACAATGCATAAGGAGTTGCCGCGATTCCTAAAGAAACTCAAGGAGAGAAGCTTCACTGTTAAGCTTGACACGAACGGATTTTATCCTCAGGTGCTTGAGGAATGCCTTGCCCATGTGGATTACGTTGCTTTAGATGTTAAAACGTCGCTTGAAAAATACCAAAGGCTCGGAGCAGGAAATGTCGATGACTTGCTTCGCACACTTGAGATTTTGAAAACTGGAAAGGTTGAATACGAGTTTAGAACAACAGTTGTTCCAGGATTTGTAGACGCTGATGACATACAGAAGATAGGAGAACTAGTTAAGGGTGCAAGGACATTCGCCTTCCAACAATTCATTCCAGATGACACTTTAGATAAAGCTTTTAGAACAGTTAAACCCTACGCGCCGGCGACAATCGCCGAATTTGCAGAAACTATGAAAAAATATGCAGATAAGGTAGTGCTCCGCGTCTGAAGACCCTTATTCACATTTTGGTTTGAAGCTTGAAGCGTAAAGTTTAAAGGTTAAATGACTCGTTAAGGTTTCGATTGCCTCGCAAAAAAGGGGTTTAAATTTGAGCTTGGAAGAAGAAAGTTTAGAGGAAAGAAAAGCCAAGATGCTCATAAAACTTCGGGGCTACAAGCTGATTAAAAGGGAAAAGTACGAAGACGCTGTTAGTTTTCTCGTCGAAATTCCGAAGGAAAAGGAAAAAGCCATAATATGGTGCATCCCAGAAGACAGCGCCGTGGGAATAACCTCCGTCAACCGTATGCAGAAAGTCATGAAAGAAGTTGGTGTTGAAAGGGGAATAATAGTCACCGGCGGGAGATATACACATGCTGTTAAACAAGGCGCGAAAAAGAAGAAAATCGAGCTTTTACCAAAAACTTTTCCAGCGTTCGACATTTTTGAGCACAAACTTGTTCCAAAACACGAAATCCTAACAGAAGAAGAGAAAGATCAACTGCTAGCGCAATATAAGGTTAAGCCTTACCAGCTGCCACAAATAAAGGCTTCAGACCCCGCAGTCAAGGCAATAGGCGCTAAACCAGGCGATATACTGCGAATAATCAGGAAGAGCCCAACCGCTGGCGAACACATGGCATACCGGTACGTCGTTGAATAGCCCCCTATTTTGCTATCATAACATCTGCTGCCTTTATAACTGCTTCAACAGAATCTCCAACTTTTATGCCTAAATCTTCAACTGCTTCTCTTGAAATTAGCGCTGTAACAACAGTGGGCACTGCTATTTCAATTTTCACTTTTGCTACAACGTCGTCTTTCTCAACAGCCTTCACCATTCCCTTTAAACGATTTCTTGCGCTAACCTCTAAATCGACAGCCTTCCAATACTCAGCATCAGCTAAAACTTCACCTAAATAGCTTTCAAGACGCTTATACTCATCTAAAAGCTGTTCACCAAGAGCTGTAAGCTTAGCCCCGCCGCCTCCAGACTTTCCACCCTTGAATGTATCTATGACTGGTTCTTTTAGGAGTTTCTCAATTTTTTGTAGATAGTTCCAAACGTAACGGTAAGACATCCCTAAATTTTTTGCTGCCTTTGAAATCGACTTTGCCTTTTCTATCTGTTCTAGAATTTGGGCTCCACCCTTGCCTAACACAGGCTTTTCTTTGTACTCAAGCCATATTTTAAATGAAAACCTGTGCTTTTTCTCGAAGGACATTGTTTGTCTTATAGCTGCGTAATGCTTATAAAGCATTAGCATCCGTTATGTATGAGTAAACATAACGGCAGGGACAACAAATGCAACTATGGCAAAAACTAATTATAATTGCGATTTTAGCAACCATTGTATTAGCCGCTGGCACGATAGCCTATTTGAGCTACTTTGCCAAGAGGCGATTGATCATTTCAACAACCACAAGCTTATACGACACGGGCTTACTCGACGTGATAGAGAAAGATTACGAATCAACCCATAACGTTGACCTCCAGATAGTAGCTGCGGGAACAGGAATCGCCATACAACACGCCAAAAGCGGTGACGCCGATGTTATCCTTGTGCACTCGCCATCAATGGAGAAAGATTTTCTTGAAGGAGGCTACGGAGTGAACAGGAAGATATTTGCCTACAACTTCTTCACAATCGTAGGACCAGAAAATGATCCAGCGGGAATTTCGGGAAAAAACGTGACTGAGGCCTTAAAAAGCATAGTTGCCTACGGAGACAGACTACTTGACCAGTCTGGAGCAACAAAAATATGGGTTTCTCGTTGGGACAATTCGGGTACGCATTCAAAAGAACAGAGCCTCTGGAAAGCAGCAGGCTTCAATTATACGATTATATCAAATAAGCCTTGGTATGCGAAAGCTGGTTCAGGTATGGGCGACACATTACAAATTGCCGACCAAAAATCAGCTTATACGCTTTCAGACGTGGGCACTTACTTGAAGTTTTACAAGGATAACATAATATCTCTAAAGGCATTAATAACCGAGGACACATCCTTGCTCAACGTTTACAGCGCCATTGCCATAAAACCAGATGTCCCAGCAAACAAGTCCATCCATGAACAGATTAACTTTAAAGACGCTATGGACTTTATCCAATACCTAGTTTCGCCTGAAACTCAACAGCTCATAACAAACTATGGCAAAGACGCTTACGGTCAAAGCCTCTTTTTCGGCGCCGTAGAACCATTAGAGAACAATGAACAGCCTATAGCTGGGTGGATAAAGGCTTATGCTTTCATAAACGGTTATGAATGCCCACCACGATATAGAAGTGGCTACGACGAGCTCTACATTGGTGATACTGGCAATGGTTGATATATTAGAGGGCATCATAAAGGCTCTACAATTGATAGGTTCAGGCGACCCAACGCTTTATGGCATACTCTACCGCTCCATCCTTTTTTCTGGAAGTGCAGCCCTTTTAGCTGCTCTTTGGGGAACCCCCATCGCAATGCTAATAAGTCTTGAAGATTTTCCCGGTAAAATCATAATCAAGGGATTCTTCAACACTCTGATAGGCATACCAACAGTTGCTTTAGGGTTAGTGCTTTTCCTCATTTTCTCGAAGAGTGGACCACTGGGATTTTTAGGATTACTCTACACGCCCGCCGCGATAATTATAGGTGAGGCCATACTTGTAACACCCATACTGATAAGCATAATGACATCAGCTATGGAAGCGGTTGACCCTGAAATAGTAAATTTAGCTAGAACCCTGGGTGCTTCAGAATCCCAAGCGGCAATAGCAGTTTTAAAAGAAGCCATAAACGGTGTGCTTTTATCTAACATTGCCAGTTTTAATCGGGCAATAGCCGAGTTAGGAGTGGCGCTGCTAGTTGGCGGAAACATTGCAGGATCAACTGACATTTTAACAACGGCGATTTCACGTTACACTGCCAGAGGTGACCTTGGGTTGGCTATAGCACTCGGAATATTCCTAATGACTATAATTTTCGGAATAAATCTAATGATAATTACCGCTCGAAAATTGAAGTGGCATTCCGTGCTAGGAAAATCGCCACAGTAAGGGTAGGGACTTACAGAGGTTAAAAAATGAATTTACTCGCTGAGTTGAAGAGCGTAACCAAAGTCTACGGCAAGGTAGTAGCACTTGATAACGTGAACATGCAAGTGAATGATGGGGAGATATTAGCACTTTTGGGACCAAATGGTTCTGGAAAAACTACGCTTCTCAAGATTTTGGCTTTCCTCGAAAAACCTTCAAAAGGCGAAGTCTACTTTTGCGGCAAAACGGTAACAGAGGGAAATGTGACACAAATACGCATGAATTGCACCATGGTTTTTCAGAAAACAGTGATGTTTAATGCGACTGTTTACGATAACGTTGCGTATGGTTTGAAAATTAGAAAAATGCCTAGAAAAGAGATTGCGGAAAGAGTTAACAAAGCCTTAGAGCTTGTCGGACTTGAAGGTTTCAATAAGAGACATGCGAAAAAACTTTCTGGCGGAGAACAACAGAGAGTCGCCTTGGCGAGGGCAATAGCGCTCAACACTAAACTTCTTCTTCTAGATGAGCCAACGGCAAACTTGGATCCAAAAAATGCTGCGCTAATCGAAGAAATTATAGCTGCAGTTAACAGAGAATTAAAAACTACAATTGTAATGGCTACGCACAACATGTTCCAAGCTAGAAGTTTACCAAATCGCATAGCCTTAATGAATTACGGACGAATAAGTGAAATAGGAGAACAACAGGAAATTTTCGGCAAACTGTCGAAAACACTGGCTAGTTTTGCCGCTTTGGAAAACACTTTTGTAGGAGAGGCAAGAACTACTGAAAATGGAACAACTCTGATAAATATTGGAAACAATGTTGAAATCGCAGCAACAAACAAACGTGAAGGAAAAGTTTCGGTTTTTATAAGTCCGGAAGACATAATCTTATCAAAAAACCCTTTCAAATCGAGTGCTAGAAACATTCTGAAAGGAAGAATCATAGAAATTTCAGACATCGGTTCTGTTATTAAACTTAGGGTAGACGTTGGAAAACCTTTCGCTGTTCAGATAACTAAGCGTTCATTTAGCGAGATGAAACTTGATTTAAACAGTGAAGTCTACATCACCTTTAAAGCTTCAAGCGTCCAAATTCTTTGATGAATGAGTTTTTCGCTCGCCTTCTAGTTCGTAGAGTATTACTATGGCTTCGCCTAACGGCATGCCAAGTCTCGCTGCCAACTCTTGAGGCGTTATGTCTGGCTTTTCATGAAGTACAACCTCTCGAGTGTAAGCCTTATGGTTCGGGTACAAAACCAAGGCATGCACGGCTTCCACGAGTATCGGCCAAAGTTTATCTTTCGCGTATTCCTCCAGACTCATAACACATCAAATAACATTATAGTACAATCAGTTAAATATGCAGTTTGCCTACCGCAAAGTATATTTCCCCTAAAAAGTGATTAATGGCTTCAAGCCTAGTCTAGGACTGTGAAGTGAAAAAGAAACCATGAAGATCAAGGCAGTAATCTTCGACTTAGATGGAACAATTGCAAGCTTTAACATAGACTACAGGACTATCAGGGCTGAAGTGCGAGGCTTCCTCATAAGGACTGGAATTCCAGCGTCCACGCTCTCAGTAAGCGAAAGCATATTTGAAATGTTGAAAAAGGCGGAAATCTTCATGAAAAACAATGGGCAGCCTGAGAATGCCATAACACGGATCTGCCACGAAGCCTTAGGAATAGCAGAAAAATACGAGTTAGAAGCAGCTAAGTATACAAGTCCATTTCCAGGAGTTACAGAAACCTTGAAAACATTGAAGGAAATGGGCTTAAAGCTTGGGTTATGCACGATAAACAGTGAAAAATCAGTAGAATACATCCTAAAAAGGTTTAAAATAAAATCTTTTTTCGACGCGGTAACTCCAAGGGACAACGTGAAAAACGTTAAGCCGAACACGGAGCATCTTGAGGCAACGTTGAAGGCTTTAGGCGTTGAACCGAGAAACGCTGCGGTTGTTGGAGATGGTGCAAACGACATGAAATGTGCGAGGGATTTAGGCGCGATGGCGGTTGGCATACCAACAGGAGTTTCAGATGCGAAGGAACTAATTAGTGCAGGAGCAAGCTATATGGTAACGTCGATAACAGACTTGCCAATCCTTATAGGATACATAAACAAGAGCACGAGAGAGCAACAAAACGAAAATCTCTAGGCCGGTTTAAAGTAGTATCTAATTTATTGGAGATTTCTCCCGCAGACTCCCCCTTTTTCTGTTTTGCGTGCAGCCTTACGCTTTTAAACTTTCAGGAAGCTTTTAAAACTGTTGTGTAGTGAAAGTTTTTGTTTTTTGGGTGTTTCTTTTGCGGGTTGAGGCTGATTCTGAAGCGTCTGAGTTTCTTTCTGTTTTGAAGCCTGGAACGCGTAATGTTTATGGTAGAGGCTTGATGGCCTTTCAAGAGTTTTACTCACGTTATGGTTCGTTGGGAGACTTTTTGGATCGTGTGGAACAGGATAGGCTTCTGCCAAGAAGCCATAGAAAGCGCATAGACCGTTTTACGCTTAATGGTTTCGTGGTTTGGCTTCAGAATAGAGGCTATTCGCCTAAGACTGTTAGGAGTTATGTTGGTGCTGTTCAAAGCTTGGCCAAATATTTTGACGTTTCAATAAGTTTACGCTATGTGCAATTACCATCATCTCAGCCAGTTAACAAAAAGCATCCGTGGACAATAGAGGAAGTGGGCGACTTCATAGCCTTAATGGATAAGCCGTTGTATAGGAGTATAGCCGCTTCAATCCTTCAAAGTGGCTTAAGCCTATCCGACCTTTTAGCCCTAAAATACGGCGACATCAAAGAAGAATTTGAAAGGGGCATAACGCCTATATGCCTAAATTTGATGCGAAAGAAGACGGGTGTAGCCTTCACAACATTCTTGGGCGGCTGGTCTGTCAAGTTAATCAATGAATATTTAGCCGGCAGAAAATTATCTGGTCAGACACAAATTTATGAAGTTTCTTCAAGAGCCGTGCATTCTTATTTCCGTAAAACAGCCAAAAAATTCGCAGGTGCGTTTAAGGGCAGAAACCTATATAGCCCCCACTCGCTAAGGGCTGCTTTCCGCACTTTTCTAAGTGATCATAAAGTTGACCCGCTCTATATAGAGTTCTGGATGGGTCACAAATTGCCTGAGCAGCAAAGCGCATACATTAACAAAAGCATTGAAAGCTGGCGCCAAACATACAAAGAACAAGCAGAACCGTGGCTAACACCACCACAATACAAAGAGGACAGCATCACTTAACAGCGATTAAAAGAAGATTTTCATGAGCTGTCTGGGCGCTGTCTGTTTAAGGAAAAGTTGCCGATTTTAGATGAGACTTTGAAGTCAGATGACACTTTAGGAAAAATAAGGCTTAAGTCAAACTTTCAATAAGGCAGGATAGCGTTAACGGAGGATTATGATGCTGCAAAGTGTTGCTGAAGAGTTTGCCAAAATGCAGTTTGAGAAAATGGATGGCGTGATCGGGGTTCTTTTGATGGGTTCCGCTGTGACAGATTATGTTGACGCCTTGTCTGACATAGACCT
>JBMFKI010000011.1:0-50045 GCA_049972525.1 Bathyarchaeia archaeon | reverse complement strand
ATAAAAACAGTTCATAAGCACGAATTTCATGAGAGACTTATACAAGAAGTTCGAGGCCATTTCATACATTATACACATATATGTGCGGCCATGGGCTGTCCCTTTGCTCCCAAAAAACAACTTAAAAGTAAGTTACGAAAAGTTCAACAGGGATATCTGTTTAATCCCTTTGTTGTCAATAAATTTGGAGAGTATCATGAGATTAAAAAAATAGTTGAATCAGAACCAATTATGGCTCAACGAAGATATAAGTCAATTAAAATTCCTGCAAAGAAAATAGTGGCACAGAAGGATAGTTCGCTTATTTTTAAGAAAACCAGAGATATAGGTTATCCAACAGGCTTTGTAAAGGACGCTATAAACCAGATTGTTAAAGCCAATCTTGGAATATCCAGGCGAAAGAAACTTGACAATGAAAGTAACAGAACAGAAACCCTCAAATTAATTCTGTTGAAATATCAAAAAATTCTGGAACGTATAAATGTCCTAATCCCTGATTTACCAACACCTCTTATAATAACAGATTGTAAATGGGCAGCTTTAATAGGGCCTGAGAACCCCCAAGCGTATAAAAAACTCGTGAAAACAGTTGATTTTTGTAACTTTCAAGGCATAATAATTACCCCAATAGAGGAGAAACACCTATGTTTAAACGCAAGACTAATTTAGATAGAAGGACGCGTAAAGGTGAAACGTCATATTATGCTGAAATCGCCACATGGCTGAAAGATTATGTAAATGCAACCTTGAAAGAGTTCGGCAATTATTTGGTTGATGCTGAGGTTTGTCATCCTGGGGCCCTCTCTGAAGGAATAGCGAGGTTGATGATTAAGAATAAAATTAAATCTGCCGAACTGCAAAGAAAAATCGCTTTAACTAAAGAATTGAAAGTTGATATAATCCTGCTGATCTATGACGTAACAAGCGAAAGAAGTGAAATAGTTATCTGTGAAGTTAAAAAGAAAGATGGATTATCCTTGATGGATTGTTCTCAATTATTAGGATATTGCATTAGCGCGGATTTTAACTTTGGCTTGTTAATTAATGTTGATGGTGGACTGACGGATACGTTTAGAGATATCCTTACACAGAACACGATTTTAACCCATGTTGTCCAAATAGTTAACGGTGAAAAGAAAACGAGAAAAATGGCATTCTTAATGTGGGAATCGAAAACGAGACGCGGGATATTCCTTCCTAATGGTTACTTAAAGAATTTAAGGGAGTTTTCTCGAGAAATCTCAGATTGTTTAAAGCAAAATGAAAGTTAATGCATAAGCGACAATCTAAACGCATATCTTCGCCATATGTTATATGGCATTAGTTCCAGCAGCATCTGCTGCCTTGAAAACGTAGCTTTTGCATTCCTGGCAAGACATAACACAACCTAATATCTCTCACCAACGTTGTGTGTAGACACTGACGAATTAAGATTTATATCTTGTGTTTGCAGGTTACGTTTTAGTTACGTCTTGGTCATATTTTGGTTATAGTTAGGTTATGTTTTGGTTATGGTTGTTACGCTTTGAGAAAAGTATGAGGGCGGTGAGGAAGGCTACTGTTGAGGGAATGGTTAGCCAGAACCCGGCTTTAAACTCTATTATGGCATGGTTGATGGTTGCTTGGGCGATGAGCCACATGTCGAAGGCTATGAAGACGTTTAGTATTAATGGTGGAAGCATGTATGTGCGTTTCATCCGCAATATTGCAAGGGCTGAAAAGACGAAAGCGAGGATTTGAGCTTCAAGCATTAAAATTAATGCGGGTTCCACCCACACAGACAGGGGGTTTCTATAAGCATACCAATCCGCCCGTCTCCACCAATCCGCAAACCAAAACTCCTCAGCAACAAGACCTTGCTCCAGCCCCCAAAACTCTTGAGAACCCTTAAAAGACCAGAAAAGAACTGGTCCAGGTATCTTCTCCGGGATAGAAATTGAAAACGGAGTTTGCGAAAGAAAAGGGTTAATAAAAGAAAGTGAAAAAAGAACCAACGCAAAGGCAATTAGTAAACGCAGCACAATCAACCTCAACCCAAACCGCCAAAACTCTAATTTTACACTCAGCCTAAAAAGTCTACGCATTAGAACAATAAAATAGCTTCCAACACACGACGTTCAGTTTAAATTGCTTAAACTTTCGTTTAAAGAAAGGCTTGTGGAAATAAAATTCATATTTGAGATTCATAATGGATAATTTGTTTAAAATGCAAATTCAATTTGATGGGTCTTGTCGGAGGCTGACGTTGTAACTGTTAGGAAGAGAGCCGTATGCCCACGTTGTGGAATGACGGTTTATGAGGGCGCAGAGATGTTCAGAAGCCTGAAAATGCCAAACAAATACGTATGCGTGACATGCGCCATAATGGAAAGGGAAGAGTTAAAGAGGCGGAAAGCTGGGAAGGGCTAATGCCTAAATGCCGCGAATGCAGGTTCATAGACTACTTCACAAGCGAAAACAAATACTGGTGCCACCAAAAAAGGCGCTACGTGAACCCGGAAGACAGCATATGCGAAAAATACAAGCCAAAAATTAAAGGACCATTAGACAAATACATATGGTGAGTGTAGGTTAATATTATTTTATTCGATTGGTATTGTTTCCCATGTTCCCCGTTTTCTCGGAATTCTTATTCTGATTCGACCCTCCCTGAACTCTACTTTGACTTCTTCTTTCTTAACATCCCTCGGAACCTTCAGAGTGAAGACGATCTCATCAGCTGTCCTCTCAACGTCAATCCAGCCCGGCATCCACCATTCTGGACCCCAAAAACCCAAACCGAAGGGACCTATACGGAAATAATGCCAATAATGAGGCAAACCACCACCTCCATCTAAAACAAAAAACTCAAATACAGTTTATAAGGAGTATGTCCAATATGCACGAATAGATCAAAGAAAGGGGAAAGTTAGGCTGTTATTATTCCAGCCTTCCGCCTTAATTCTGTAACGTATTCTGCATATCTCGGATAGAACTGGTCTGCCTTCCGCTTTAATTGCATGTAATGTTTTGCGCCTATGCTTTTTGGAACCCTGCCCTGTATGAAGTCTGCAACGCTTTCTGGAATGTTAAGCCTTTCACTTGTCATCACGTCATTAGCAAACTTTCTAAGATATTTCGCCCTTGTAAAGTTGTGTTTTCTAAACCAGAATGCAATGTAGTCTTTGGTTAATTTGCTTTTGCCATTAAGCTTCTTGATTAACTGGTATGTGTATTCTGTCATGTAGCAGTAGTATGCCTGCTTTGACCTCCTGAATAGCCCCACTGGGCAGCGGTAGAAGCCCTCTAAATGTTCAGCTTCTGTAAAGTCGTTGAGAAGCCTAACAACTTCCACGAGCCTCAGCCCTGAATCCAAAATTAAATTGTAAACTGTTTGACCCCTAAGCGATTTCGATGAAATCCTCCTCAAGTCTGAGATTATTTGATTCTCTTCGGGAACCCTAATATCCACGCCTACCTCGTCCTTTGGGATAGCCCCTCGCAACTCATCGAGAAACTCTCTAAAATCCCTTTCAGGCTTATTTATCTCCAAACACTTGAACCACGCCCTCAAAGCCCTGTTCAGATGGTGCCTCTGCCCAACCGATAAAGGCGAAAACAACCTCATAACATCCATAGGCGTCCTTAAGGGCTTCTGAACAAACCTGTCAAGATAGCTAAGCATGTTCCTGGCATTACGACGCTCATAACGCTTAAACTCCAAATACTGCAGAAACATATGCCTCGTCTTAGGCCAGCTTAAAACGTAGCTCCCACCGCGACCCACACCTGCTATAGAGCGAAGAGCCTCACATGAAGCCTCAACCCTCCCCATTAACTGTCCAAGCTTATCTTCATCATCCATGCTTAGGGCTAAAGAACCCAAAGCCCTACACTGATCTTCAACACGCTTTTTCAACTCGCCAATCCTATCCTCTGACATAGGACGGTCCTCGCCATGTATTTGGGACGGTCCCAGGACGGTCCCAAAGGCCAGAGAGTAAAGCAGCCCATAAAAGGCTGCTTTTGCTGAAAGCGGAATGTTTTTGGCGGGCCCGCCGGGATTTGAACCCGGGATCTCCGGCTTAGAAGGCCGACGCGCTTTGTGGGTTAGCTATTTCTATCCATGCTGCGCCACGGGCCCTATTCTTACTGGCAAAATAAGTGTGTGACATATTATTATTTTATTCTATGTAGATTGCTGGTCTTAGCGGCTTAGCTAGTTGTGCACGTTTCTTAGGGTCGTAGCGTTCTGGATTTTCTTCGCTGTATATGTATATCTCAGCCTTCAGTTCCTTATGAAGGAACTTTTCGGCATCCTTCAATGTTTGGTTTTCGTTTATTTCTCCAACTTTCAAGAGCCTCTGCTTCCTTTCTTCTGGCATCCGATTGGCTTCATCAACCATTTGGTTTATGAACCTTGCAACCTTTTCAGCCTTAGCCCTCAGTTCAGGGATTTCCATGAGTTCTCTCATCAAATCCTTTTGCGAAATCTTTGTGCTAGCGGATTTTTGAAGAACCTTTTTGTATACTTTCCATTTCCATGGTGCAGCCGTGTAATAATTAACTTTCTTTGGCACAACGCCCGTGGCCTTTACAATGTTCAGCGTATCCTCAAGCACGCTCATTATGAGGCTTTCCTGTTCTTCAGCCTCAACATCTATTTTAGATTCATCTAGGGTTGGCCAATCCGCTACAGATACAAAGCCCTTTCCGCCAATAATTTCCCATAGTTCCTCGCAGATGTGAGGTGCTACTGGCGCAAGCATCCTAATTTGCACATTTAGAACTTCATTGAAAACGTGGGCACTCTTGGCTCTTCTTTTTTCATTCACAATTCGCCTTTGATACCATTGAATATCCTGGTCTAACTCGTAGAGAACGCTTTGGATGGCTTTGCGCACAGCCATTTTGTTCATAGCTTCTGTTGTTTTTTGGATGTGCCATTGCAGTCGACTGAGCATCCACCTGTCAACGGTAGATAGCTCTCCAGCTTTCAGCTTTTCATTCTGCCCCGTAATGAAGTTTACAGCAAATTTATAGATTCGTTCAAGTCTTTCCCGCATTGATCTTGCAACTGAAGGGCTGAAGTCAGCGTCTTGCAGCAGTTCAGCTGTTCCCAGAACACTTAGTCTTATTGGGTCTGCCCCATATTTTTCTAGGCCTTCGCGTAACGGTATGATGTTTCCAAAGGATTTGCTCATTTTTGCGCCTTCCATTAGGACATGTCCGTTTGTTACTATTTGGCGTGGCCATAGGTTTTCTGGGAATATCGCTGTGTGGTTGAATATCATGAATGTTAGGTGGTTTGGAATCAACTCATGTGCTGAGTGGCGGCTGTCCAGCGGATAGAAGTATAGGAACTCGTTTCGCATTTCCTCCAGCAGTTCTTTTTTTATCCCTGTTTTTTCCGCAATTTCCTTCACGTTTCCTATTCCTAGGAAAACGTAGTCGAAAACTTCGCTTGTTAGCTGTTCTGCCTTTATCTTGTTTTCTTTGATGTGTTTGGCTATGGTATAATACGCCATATAAATCGTCGAGTCTGATAGGGATTCAATTATCCATTCTTTGTCCCATGGAAGTCTAGTGCCCATGCCAGATTTTCTTGCGCATGCCTTTTCATGCAGCCAATCAATGACGTTTTCGTACTCCTTACGCATTTCTTCTGGCAGTATCTCCATATTGTCCAAGTTTTTGTGGGCTAGAGCCTTCCATTCAGGGTTTCCATAATCTATGAACCACTGGTCCTCGAACATTTTCACGATGCATTCCGCTCCGCAGCGACATTTTACTGGCCTGTTAAGAAGTTCATACATCATTGTTGCTTTGCCTTCCGCAATCAAGTCTTTTTTAACTTTGTCTTTGGCTTCAGCTACTGCTAAGCCATGGTATTTGCCAGTATTGCTTTTCATTTTGCCGTTATGGAACTCGTGCCGATAAACCTCCCTCGTGGCATCTTCCAGCTTTGGGTCTGTCTGGTCTTTTATGTTCATTTTTCTTACAACATCAGCTGCGGGGATTTCTGAATAACTTGGCACTTCAATTAGCGATACTGGTTTTATAGCGTCGATTTCTTCGGGTTTTACGCCGTATTCCTTGAGTGTATGAGGGGTTTTTTTGATGTTTTCTAATGCGACTAGATCGTATGGGGCGTGTCCTGGAACAGACATGACGACGCCTGTGGCGTTTTTTGGATCAACGAATTCTGCTGGCAGTATCAAAATCTTGGTTTTTGTTACTGGGTTCTCCACATGGCTTCCGATTAGTTTTTGTCCTTCAAATGTTTCGAGAACCTTGACTTTATGGTTTAGGTGGACTAGTTTTTCTATGCTTTCTTGGCTTACAACCCATTCTTCACCGTCAACAAGGGCTTTGACGTATTTGGCGTTCGGATTTATCCAGATGTTTGTTACGCCGAAAACCGTTTCTGGACGAAGCGTTGCTGTTGGAAAAACTGTTCCGCCTTGTTTGAATTTTATTAGCGTAAACTCGCCAATTTCTGGCTCCACATCACCTGCCGTGTCATGCTGTCCAACAGGGTTGCCGCATCTTGGACACCATCCAACTGGGTGACTGCCTCTTTTTATGTACCCTTTTTCTCTAAGTTTTAGGAATTGCCACTCTATGAATCTATTGTATTGTGGGTCAATTGTTGTGAATTCGCGTCTCCAGTCGATGGAAAATCCTATTCTTTTCATTCCTTCTCTGATTTCTTCGTGGAAGTAGCGCGCCATGTTTAATGGATTTGTAAGTTCCTCCAGTTTTTCCTTGGGAATTTTGTACACTTTAACGAAGTCTTTGATTAGTTCTTCATCGTTTTCTGCTAAGCGTTTTGCCATGGCCAAGACTGGTGTTCCAGTATAGTGGAAGGCCATTGGCAGTAGCACGTTGTAGCCGCGCATTCGCATGTATCTTGCATGTACGTCAGCCAAAGTGTAGGTTCTTGCATGCCCGATGTGTTGCGGCGAGTTCGGATATGGATAAGCCACTGTTATAAAGTATTTTGGCTTCTTTAGATCTGGATCTGCTTCGAAAATTTTAGCTTCTTCCCAGCGTTTTTGCCATTTTTCCTCGATTTTCTTTAAAAATTCCATAAAACTTTTTGAATTGGGTTGAGGGGTATTAAATGTTTTGCCTTTATCCGTGGAGAACGCTGTCCCTCACTTTAAACACCAAAGAATATACATGGCTAACTTGCTTTAATATTTTACTTTTTAGTAAGCCTATAACGCCTATTTTCGCAGTCAACTAGCTCATTTTCAAACAGTTTACGCAGAGATGTGAAAACCCTCTTTTCAGGCAACCCTGTTTTTTCAGCAATTTCAGCAAGCGTCAAGTCTTTAGCGGAGTTCTTCAACGCCTCAATTATGAGTGTATCAGTCTTGTTTAAGTTAACCATACTAACCGAAGCCTCGAAGTATCAGTTTTCTGATTATTTTTCATGTTAAAGTTATAAAAATTTCGCCGAATTATCAGGACTAAATTAAAAAGAGCATCAGCTTGACATGGGATGTTTCAGTTGCTTCTCTAAAATTTCTTTAGCCTTTTTTACTGCCTCTTGAAGTTTCTCGATTTGCGTTCCTCCGCCTTGGGCGAAGTTTGGTTTTCCACCGCCTCCTCCGCCAAGTATTGCCGATGCCTCTCGCACTATTTCATGAGCGTTCACACCTTTCTCAAGTGCGCCTTTTCCAGCCATAACCATGATTCTAGCGCTTTTCTCATCAGCCCCGTAGAAAATCGCAGTTGTATTTCCGTCTTTTTTGATTATTTCGCTTGCTGTTTGAACCATGCGGTCAACATCTGTGGATTCACCGAAATCACGCAAAACTATTTTCACGTCGCCTATGGTTTCAGCTTCTTCAGCATGTTCTTCGCCTATGACAGTGCTTTCCTTTGCAGCCAACTCCTTGATGAGACGTCTCCTTTCAGCGTTTGCCTCCTTTAATTCTCTTACAAGTCTTTCAGCAGTCTTATCCAACTTTTCTAGGGGCGCGTTAAGAATTTCTGAAAGCTTCCATAGTAGTTTTTCCTCTTCCTGAACTTTTTTTAGGGCTTGAACCCCAATGGAGTAAATGAGCCTTTCAACGCCGTCTTGAACTCGCTCAGAATGAACTATTTTTATGAAGCCTATTTCACCTGTGCTTTTTATGTGGGTTCCAGCGCATGCTTCAACATCCCAGTCGCCTGTTGCTACAACACGGATTTCTTTGCTTGGAACAGCTCCGCCTTGATATAGTCTAAAACCGTAAAGGCTTTCAGCTTCACTTCTCGGCATCCACCTTGTTTCCACGGGCATGTTTTGTAGAACCGCCTGGTTTGCAAGAATCTCTATTTTGTGCACTTCTTCGTGTGTTAATCTGCGATGGTGTGAAATGTCCAGCCTAGAGCTTTCAGTCCCCTTTTGTGTTCCAAATTGCCAAACGTGCTGCCCGAGAACACGCCTTGCAGCGCCATTAATTAAGTGGGTTGCAGTGTGCGCCTTCATCAGAGCGTACCGCTTTTCCCAGTCAATAACGCCCCTGACGTTGGTGCCTTCCTTTGGGACTGCTGCGCCACTTATTCTGTGAACTATTACTTTGCCAACCTTTTGAACGTCGACAACTTCAATTTTTTCTCCGTTGACCTCCAGATAGCCACTATCTGCTGGTTGACCCCCTCCCTCCGGGTAGAAGCATGTCTTGTCGAGGACGACATACTCGCTGTTTATCACTTTGATAACCTTCGCTTCAAATTCTCGCATGTACTGGTCTTTGTAGTATAGGGGTTCTGTTTCTGGGAGATGCGTCACTTCGATTTCCAATCGCTCTCGCGGTTTTTCTTCTTCTACCTTTTTGGATGCTTGCAAATGCTTTTGCGCGATTAAGGTATAGAAGTTTTCTGGAACATTTACTTTTAAACCTTCCTTTTCAGCTGTTAACTGGACAATTTCCGGCGGAAGCCCGTGGGAATCATAAAGTTCTATTAGGGTTTCAGCTGGAATTTCGCTCTGGTTTTTTGCCTTCAACTCGCCGGATATGCGCTTAACCATTCCTTCACCACGTTTTATCGTTTCCTCGTATTTTTCTTCTTCCACAGCGATGATTTCCATGATTTCGTTGCGCATTTCCCCCAAATGCGGAAAGTCGTGTGACCAGTGGTTGATTTGCATATCGACAATATCATATAATTTGTCTGGTATGCCCAGCATTCGTAATAGTCTATAGATTCTGCGGAACACTAGTCGCGCCAAATAGCCTTCTTGGATGTTTGATGGAACAACACCTTCTGAAAGCATAAAGCATAAGCATTTTGTGTGGTCTGCAACTGCAAACGCGTTTTCGATTGGGGCAAGAAACTTGTCTAACTCGTTAATATCTGCTCCAATTAAGCTTGCTTCACGCTTCCTGAATTCCAGTCTGCTTGCAGTTTTATCTAGACTTACCAGTCCAGAAACCTCGGCAACTTTACGGAGTAAGTTCCTATCAATATGGGTTATTCCAGCAATCAGGAATATTTTATCAAGCAAGTCACCATAAACCGCGTGAAAGCCGCTTAACACACCTTGAGAAAGCCAAGTGTAACGGTCTATGCCATACCCTGGATCAACAGTTCTTATTGGTAGTTTGACAAATTCACCGTCCACAACCTTGTATTGCATAAAAACCAGCGTAGCAACTTCTAACCCTCTTATTATGACTTCTAAGCATGGTCCAGCGTTTCCGCCTCCAGACCAAACTTCCTCTTTGTAAACGATTTCTTCGGGTTTCACACCTAATTCCTCTGTAGCCCACTCATGATGATAGCGCACAGTCTGGTCTTTCCAGTAAATCTCCCTGTCGGGATAGTTGAATGCATGTGCGCCTCCCATCTCGAAGATTGTTAAGTGTCTGCCAAATGTTGGTCCAGTGTTGGTTATGTCAACAAGCCTTATACAAGGCTGCGAAATCACAAGAGGGTTGGCTGGTGGCGGTGCAATCCCGTTGGTTACGTATGGTTGAAAGTCTATTATGCTCGCGTGCGTTAGATAGATGTCGTCTCTCCACCGTGCTACAACTGGATATGGCTTTATCCGCGTGTGTCCACGCTTCTCAAAGAATGAAAGAAAGGCTTCACGCATCTCGCGTAGGCTATAACTCTTCTTTGTCGGTGGGTTGTTTATAAAAGTGTAGAAGGCACACTCTTCAGAACTTGCCTCGCCACAAGTTTCTTGGCTTAGATTCTGCGTCCAAAAATATTTGCCACATTTGGGACATAACTTCCTAACGTAGCCAAACTCCTTGAAGAAAGGAACATTATACTCTTCCTCGGTAAACTTCAACTCCGAACACTCCGAAATAGCCTCTAAAGGATGCACAAGCATTTAAACTATTTCGCTAAAAGGCTAGCCGAGCTTAAAACCTAACAGAAAACCAACGATAAAACTTCCAACGAACGGCATAAGCGATATAACACGCACAAGCCAAGAGAAGGCTTCGCCAGCCAATCCAAAAAGGCTACTAACAGCTGTAAAAAGTGCGCTATAATTTATGTTGATTATCCCTTGGGTGCTAAGGTAGATTAGGGCGATTACAAACAGTCCGATCAGCACCATTATGAGTTTACTTAGTTTCTTTAAGGCGAACCCAACTATAAAGCCACCTATTCCACCTATACCAAGCTGGTAAACCAGAGGCGAAATTAGCTCGCTCATCCGCATTCACATAGCAAATATCGCAAGTTTGATTTAATGATTTCGCAAAAGATAGGGAAAAAGGGCGTCTAGCCATATTGGAGGTGAAAAGCCACGGAATGGTTGGAGATGCTATACTTGTTAAACTTGATGCTAACTCTAGGTATGTTCGCCGTCCTAATTTTCCGAGCTTGGATTGAACTTAAAAACTACCGCATGATGTGGAGAGAGCTTGAATGGAAGCAAACATACCAAGCTGTTGGACGAGTATTAAAAGCAGAAAAAGATATGTTTTCAAGGGTTGAAGGCGGCGACGAGCTCTACAGATTGCTGTGTGAAATCTTCAAAGTTCAAGAAAACTAGGCCATTAGGGAAAATGCCAATCGCCAATCAGCCTAACAGCTGCTCCTCTAGGCTTCTCCATTCCATAACGCTCTGCTGGCTTTGTTAGATGCCTCTGCGACCGCGTTGAGGTTATATACAAACCTCTTCTTATTTCACGCTTGGCTTTAATTTCAACTTTCTTAAGGTTAACAAAACGTGAGCAGCAATCATCACATCTGAAGCCCTTGTTTTTCCCCATGGATTTAAGCCTCTTGCCACAATTTGGGCATGCTGGATTTTGGTAAAGAGTTTTTGGTGCCAGCTTTAGTACACGAATTTTCTCAAGGTTTATGGTTAGTGGGCGGTTGCCTTCTGAACGGCGAATACCACCATAGACCTCAACAAGGTCTCCTGCAATCAATTTTCTTGCAATTTTACGTAAAGTTCCAGTTGGCTCATAAGCCGCACAATCCACAACCGCACTTTCATCCTTAACTTGAAAAATCACATGCCTCCTCGGAACAATCTTTGGATTTGCAGAAACCACACCTCTAGCGATGACTGGACGATGAGGCTTAATCTCGCATAGCATCTTAACTCTCTTTAAGTGCGCGTCCGTTCCCTGATTTGTTCTGAAAATAACCCAACGCTCGATAGGTTCAAGCGGCTTAACCATGGCAAAAGCTTTCTTAACAATTTCAGGAGTTTCGCCACGTATACCGAAAAGAATCGGATCTGGACCATGTGGAGTAATTATTATTCTATGCTTTTCTAAATCAACGTTGTTAAACGTATATGGCGCAGTTGCCCTATCCATTTTAAAAATGGATTCCTCGTCCACCATTCTCTTGGAACCATAATTTTCGGGCATTCTGTAAGCCAAAATTTCATATGTATGATCACCATCGAGCGTTTCGCCGACAGCAGCTAAACCGCCAATGATACCTCTGCCACTATTGTATCCCAGAGCCTCGGCGGCAAACTTTTTTATTAACTTTAAAGCTTCTTTCATGGTTACGATTCCAGTTATAGTGTTTTTGGCAAAAACTTTAACAGCCCTCGGAATTTTAGCGCCCTTAAAAAACACTATGCCAGGATCTGTGCCCTTAAATTGGAGGTCTGCGAACTCCTCAACGGTGCTTATGACCGTTTCTTTTACTCTTTCCTCAACATTTTCATTGTATTTTACCCTTAAACATAGCGCGCCGTTTCCACGGGTTTTCCATGGAACGTTAGGGTTTAACCTAACAAGGTTTGGGTAATCAACGAATTCAACGCCGAATTTTTGCAGTTTCTCCACTAGAACAGCGGTAACATATGTTGTGCAGCCTCGTCTTGTTGAGTCCGTATCGTCCAGTCCCACATGCATCAAAGTTGAAGACATGCGCAGCCCATTCGCTAGCAAACTGGAAAATTATCTAATAAAAAGGGTTTTTGGATAAAAAGGAGAAAGAATTGTGCTATTTAGGCTCCTCTACAACAATCATTGTTAATGTTGACCTAACCTTGTCAAGCCTTCTAACACGCCACGTGACTATTTCCTTAAGCTTATCCATAGTGTCCGCCTTAACTCTTGCAATTATGTCGTAAACGCCGTAGACCGCGAAGGCTTCCTCAACACCCTCAACTTTCTTCAAGTCCCTCAGTACATCCGCTTCTGAACCAATCTCGGTGTTTATCAACACAAAGGCTGTAGGCATCTTAAATCTCCTCATTTAATCTTAGCATTATACATTAAAATATTTTACTGAAATTTGAGCATGTGCCGCCGCTAAAGCAAAGGATAGGCTTATCTCTTGTTTTAAGTATTAAGCTATTAGGTCAAGGGTATGGAGAAAAATTTCATAACAAGCCGCGAGATGCGAGCTCTTGAGGCTAACGCGGAGTATTTTGGCATATCGAGGCTTCAACTGATGGAAAACGCTGGAAGAAGCATAGCTTACGAAGTTACATCAAGGTTTACAGCGGAAAAGAAAGTTGCAGTTTTCTGCGGTTTAGGCGGAAATGGAGGGGACGGTTTTGTAGCGGCGCGGCACCTATCTGCGATGGGTTTTAAAGTGATTGTTATTCTCGCTGGAAAGGCTGAGGAAATTTCTGATGATGCTGCCCTAAAAAATTGGGCGGCGATACAACCCCTAAAAGGAAGCATAACGGTTCATGAAACTCGTGACAGCACTCTAATTCCAGAAGTAAACGCAGAAATAGTGATAGATGCGCTGCTTGGAACGGGAACAAAAGGAAAACTTCGACCGCCAATCCTGCAGCTTGTCCAGAAAATTAACGCAACTAACGCTTTTAGGGTTGCAGTGGACATCCCAACTGGGATAGACGCTGACACTGGGGAAGTTTTAGGCGAAGCCGTGAAGGCGAATTTAACAATAACGTTCCACAAAACAAAAATGGGGCTAGAAAACGCAAAGGACTATGTTGGCGAACTTATCGTAAAAGACATAGGAATCCCGAAAGAGTTGGAAAATTTCGCTGGTCCAGGCGATGTTTTACTCACTGTCAAACCAAGACCATCGGAATCACATAAAGGGGATTTTGGACGCTTGCTAGTAATCGGCGGAAGTGAAACATTTTCAGGTGCTCCAGCACTTGTTGCGTTTGCTGCATTGCGCACGGGCGTTGATTTAGCCTACGTGGCAGCGCCGGAGAAAACAGCCTACGCAATTTCAGCTATATCGCCAGACCTGATAACCATAAAGCTTGAAGGAAGACACTTAAACATGGGCAACATACCAGCCCTAAAAACATACATAGAAAAAGCAAACGCCATTGTTCTCGGTCCAGGTCTAGGTTTGCATCCTGAAACAAGAGAAACCGTAAAACTTTTGATGGAAACCACTGAAGCTTTAAAGAAGCCGCTGCTTCTGGACGCTGACGGCTTAAAGGCTTTCGCAGAATTTAAACACAAAATTAACGCACCATTTGTTTTAACTCCACATGCTGGGGAATACGCCGTACTGACCGGCAAAAAACTGCCAGAAATACAAGTCGAAAAAATTTCTGAAGTACAAAAAACAGCTGCGGAGCTTGGCTCGGTAATCCTCCTAAAAGGTCCAGTTGACATAATAGCCAGTGAAAAACGTTTCAAGCTTAACTTTACCGGAAACCCAGGCATGACTGTCGGCGGAACTGGAGACGTACTTTCAGGCATAGCTGGAGCTTTTCTAGCTCAGGGAGTAGAACCTTTCGAAGCTGCTGTTGCTGGAGCATTTGTGAATGGCGCGGCTGGAGACCTTGTTTTTGAGGAGAAAGGTTTCCACATGGTCGCAACAGATCTTATTGAAAAGATTCCGCTTGTTTTGAACGACCCAATGTGCCACTTGAAGGTGCGCAGAACTGTTACAAAAACAGGTTAAGATTGTCGTTTATCATGCTGGACAGTGTGACCCAAAGAAGTGTACTGCGTTGAAGCTTAAACGTCATGGTCTAGTAGAGGTTGTGCACAAAATCAGATTCTTGCCAAAGAGAGCTGTTATCCTAAACCCTTTCGCAGAAATCGCCTTTTCACCAGCCGACAAGACAAGAATGGAAAAGTTTGGGCTCGCAGCGCTAGATTTTAGCTGGGAACACGCTGAAAAGCCATTAACAAAAACTGTAAGGGGAACATCACGATGTTTACCATATCTAATTGCTGGAAACCCTGTTAACTTTGGAAGCCCAACAAAACTTAGCACAGTTGAAGCGTTAGCCGCAGCGCTTTACATAGCTGGATTCAAAGAAGAAGCCTATAGACTCCTGTCAATTTTCAAGTGGGGACACACATTTATAGAGATAAACAAAGAACGCCTTGAAAGCTATATGAAAGCAACGAACAGTAAAGCCATAATAGAAATACAAAAAAGGTTTATGCAGATACGCTGATTTCGCCATCATTATTGCGCGCACAATTTGACTGGAACTTGGACTAAAGGTAGCACAAGAGAAGACAGCTTCCCTGTGAAGTGCACTCAGCTTATGCTGCCCACTTTTTTAAGCCTGTACCTCTCGTAGATTAGATCCACTTTGTTTCCGTCAACAATGAATTCTATTGGGAGTTTGCCGCCTGACTGAATGGCGTAGAACCTTTTAACGTTGCCTTCTACGTTTTCAGGTATTAACGCAACCGTCATATCCGTATACCTATCTTTGACCTCTAATTGCAGTATGCCTCCTTTGCTGACTACTTGCGCTTTCATTGCTCCTTTATAGGTTTCATAAAGCCCAGTTAGTAAATCGCAAGTTTTCTCATTTTTCACGAATGGAAGATTTTCTGGGTTTTCGCCGATCATTAACGCTAGCCCGTAAAGGCCCATTTGCGATAGTGGGTATCCGCTTCCGTTTGCAAGGATTGCTATTCCGACTTTCTTTTTAGGCATATATCCAATGTAGGCGGTGTATACCAAAACGGAACCTCCGTGACCTACTAGTTTTTCGCCGAAAAAGTTTGGGTTAATCATCAAGCCATAGCCATATGATTCTCCACCAAAAACTTGAAGTGGTAGTGGCACACGCGGCTTTTCCATCTCTTCTATGCTTTCTGGTGAAAGCAAGGTTGCACCTTCATAGCTTCCACGGTTAAGATACATTATCAAGTATCTGGCTAAGTCTAAGACGTTGCTGATTAGCCCACCATCAGCGTAAACGCCGTATGGATGTACAGACTTCTTTACTTCGCCGTCTCTAGTAATTATATATGGTACAGCCACATTTGGATCTGCTTCCACATCCTCCCTTCTGAAGAAACTTCTACTCATTCCCAGCGGCTTCAATATTTTTTCTTTAACATAGCCATCGTAGCTCATCCCAGAAAGCTTCTCGATCATATAGCCCAAAAGCACATAGCCCTCATTTAGGTAGAACCATCTTTCTCCCGGCCTAGCTAAAGCCCAATCGTTAGCTTCCCTCATAAATGTGATCATGTCCTCATGGCTCGCTATTGGAATCCACTTATCACCCGACCCTGTTAGATAACGGATAACAGCCTCGGCGTAGGCAAGTGCAGGCACTCCAGACGCGTGACAGAGTAAATGCCATATTTTTGCCGGAATGCCCATTGGTTCGAGTTTTAACTGGATATGCTTGCTAACGTCGTCGTCTAGGCTCAGTTTTCCTTTTTCCACAAGTTGCATTATGGATAATGCCGTGAAAGATTTTGTCACGGAACCTACACCATACAATGTTTCTGGAGTAGCTCTAAGACCATACTCCAAATCTCTAAAACAGAATCCTCTACTGTAAATTACCTCACCATCTTTAACTGCAGCTATGCTTAAGCCTGGCAAATGTGTTGCAGACATTTTCTCAAAAATGAAGTCTTCAAGCTTCTCGAATTCCCCCATTATGGCGCGCTCTCCAGCATCGTTAATTACTTCCGAAGTCTTGATAAGTTTTAGCCACGAAAATGAGCAGCTTATTTGTTAGCAGTCTCCAATGAGCGTCCATGCTGCTGCAAGTGCGCCGTAATTGGCTTTTCTTAAATCTTCGGCGCTTACAATGATTACCACGTCGTTTTCGTCCAACTTGAAAAGCATGAATATCTGGGCTGTTACTTTTGGAAAGTCGCCTTGCGCATTGTGGCTTACTGATGGAATTTTAAGTTTGCCATCGGCGAAAACTATCGTTGTTGCTCCTTTTGCGCCTGCTCTCACCGCCGCGTCGCGCTGTTCAACCCCAGATTTTATCTTGTTTCCACGATTCTTCACATGAATCGCAAAATTGTAGCCTGAAAGAGTTAACTCGTTTTCTTCAATTTCAACCTTCTTTTCAAAAATTGACTTGTACTCTCTCCAGAGCTTAACACCTTTAGCAGTAAGCACGCATCCACCCCTCGACGTTTCAATTAACCCAGCGCTCTTCAGCCTATCCACTATCGTGCGCGCAGCCCCCTCACCAACACTTAGACTTTCAGCCAGTTTTCCTCTTCCAAGTTTTTTTTCCGCAATTAGTTCTATTGCGTGGAGCATATGGAGAATGGAAAATGTCGGTGAAGGCCCTGGAGCTTTTTCGCTTACGATTTTTTCTAGGGTTTCCTTCAGCTCAGCAGACATGTAGTCTCACAATTTATGATTTAGACCGTAGTCTATTATATAGTATTTCCAAAATTTTTGGTATATTCGCAGCTTAATGGAAAAGATCATTTTGAAACGAGTTTGGGCGCAAGTTGTTCTATCGCATTTTTAAGTTTATTCCATTCTTCAATGTTCCGTATGTTAAACTTATGTTTTCTTTTCCATGCACCATCTCTTTTTTGCCAAAGATATAGGCCTATAGAGCGTCGTCCATAAGACTCAAAAACTACAATAGCTTCCCACCACTTTTCACTCTTAAAAATTGTAACATGATCAATAACCTTGTAGAATTCTGATATAGGTAATTTATCAGGGGATTCTGCCATGCTAACCACGCTCTTATAAGTCATGTTTTATAACAATTTAAACCTTTAACATTCAACCAACTTGCTTTTGCTTATGACTAGAAACGGAATTACAGATAGCGAGAAAACGCCCAAAAGCACGAAATACCCCAAAAAGTTTCCCTGCGAAATTAAAAGGCACGTTGGCAAGAGGTTTATTATCCTACCAACCATTAGGCCAGCCTCCATCAAAACGAGGATGCTTGCATAATACTCTCTGCCAAATGAGTCTCCATAATGGGCAAACCATGAAATTGTGAAGGCGCTTGCCAAACCAGATAATGTTGACAACATGACTATTTCATGAATTGTTGAAGCGAAGCCTATTAAGAAAAACCATATGGCATTTAATAGCGCACCTATCATGGCAAATTCAACACGTCTCATCTTGATGTCTGAAAGCCAGTTTACAAGGAAAGTTATGACAGACATGACTATGCCAGTCAAGGCAAGAACAACTCCCATCATAGAAGTTGTTACCGAAATCTTGTCAACAAAAAGGGGATAAGCAAGCCAATAGGCTTCAGACATACCGAAAATGATGAAAGTTACGAAAAAGAGCGTGAATTTTCTATTCAGCGGTACTGATAATCGGTAGGTTTCAGCTTTAAATTGTATACGCATGGAAAAGATCAGCGCAATAAGGTATAGAATTATGGACAGCGCAAAAAGAAGTTGAAAACCAAAGTTTTCTATTACTAATCCTCCAACCGCTGGGCCGACTATGCTGGCGATCGATGGAATTATTGATGAAAATAAGCTTACAGTTCTAGCCCTAACGTTTGACTCACTTAACCTAAACTGCAGAAGGTTAAAACTTGGCCAGAACGTGGCCATGCTTAAGCCATAAACCAGCCCGATTACTATTGAGTTTTTAACGAAAATTAAAACCACATAAAAAAGCATTGTGAGGAGTATCCCAACGCGTATTATCTGCTCAAAGTTTTTAGTTACCTTGAGGAGAATTGTTGGCAAAAACCCTATTATTAGAAATGCGATCAACAAAAGTATGGCTATATCACTTATTTTTAAGCCAGACTCTATATAGTATACTGGAAGGAACATTCCAGTTAAGTTGCTTGCGAAAAAGAATACGCTCACAGCAATTGCTAAGGTCTTAAATGTGCTCTTTTGCATATTAGGCTTCCTTCAGCCCCATTTTGAGCTAAACAGAATCTGCCGATAAGAGTACGTGCCTTGCAGTCTTATAGTTATGCGTTACGCGTTTTAGTAGGTTTGCATTTTCCCTTGAGCAAGCTCCATGCAGAATCTATCTATGTTCTCGAGTTCATAATCTAAAACTTCGCCTATTTCACGCCTAACTTTGTCAAGCGAGTTGTCACCTTTCATTATGACTTGTGCAGCTGCCACAGCAGGTTGATCTATCGGGCTGCCTATCTTGCTTAGTAACCAGATGTAAACTTCTTCAACCTCTGGAACTTCCTCGTAAACGTGTTGGGCTATTTTGTAGGTTAAGACGTTGTATATTTTTCCAACGTGACTAACAGGGTTTTTGCCAGCCGCTGCTTCTGAGCAGAATGGTCTGTTTAGCGATATTAAGCCGTTTACGCGGTTTCCTCTTCCAACTTGCCCTGAGTCTCCGCTATCAGCGCTTGTTCCTAAAACTGTTAGGTATATGCCGCTTAATCCTCGTCCACGCACGTCCAAAGTGTTTAGTTGAACGTTAACTTTCTCAAAGTCCGTGTTTGCCTCAACAAACCGCTTTATTTCCTCAAGGATTTTCTCCTTTTTTTCAAAGTAGTCCTCTTCACTGCTAATGAAGCGATCAACAAAAGCCATTGAAACCGTCAAGTTTAGACTGTTGTTTGTTCGGAAACCCATAACCTTTATGTCTTCACCAGACTCTGGAAAACGCTGTTTAAAATCTTTTGAGTTTAGGTGCCTCTCGGTTTTCAGAACTATCTTTTCGGTTCTAGTCATGGGAGCGTAGCCCACAGCCGCAGAAGTATCATTAGCACCCAAAACTTTTCCTTTCCGTTTAAAGATGTCGACAAGCCCAGCAGATCCAGGTTTCAATTCAACCTGATATTTCACATGCTTTTCTGGATCTACGAAGCGCATGTTCTGTCTAAACCATTCTTTTGCAACGTTTATGGCTATGCTGGCAACATCTATCTGAGTGCCGTTGAATTCGGATGTTGCGCGGTCTCCGAGAACAAAAAGCATGGGTTGTTTAACTGTCCCGCCTCCAAATTTCAGTTCAGCCTCTCCAGCCACAAGCAAAGACTTGTCAACGTTATGGTGTAGAATCACACCAGCCTTTTCGAGATATTCTTTGCTTAGGTGTATTGAGATTTGATCCATAACTGCATCGCATATGTAGTCTGGATGCCCCAAACCTTTCCTCTCAACTATTTCTATACGTTGCTTTTCCAGTGGGGTTTGTTTCAAATCCTCGACGATTATGTTTCGCATTTTTGACCTTCCATTTGCGAAGTTTAAGTTGTATGCACAGCAATAAATATATATTTTACTGTATCAACTTATAAATAATAAATAACTGGTGGTTATTTTTGGCGATAACCGGAAACTCCCTAAAAAGGTTAAGAATCGAAGCTGGACTGACACAGAAAAGATTAGCTGAGCTTGTGGGAGTTTCCCAAGCGCACATAGCTAAAATAGAGAGAGAAAAAGTTGACCCGCGGCTTTCGACAATAAACAAGATTTTAGATGTTCTAACCAGAGGGAAAAAGGTAAAATGTAGAGACTTAATGACGAAAGGTGTAATTTTCGCAAAATCAAACAGCAGCGTCTTCAAGGTAAGCGAAGCTATGGTGCGAAAAGCCATATCCCAAATGCCAGTTCTAGAGAGAGGTAGAGTCATTGGAACAATAACGGAAGAAGACATCATAAGAAACTTGAACGCAGATATAGCAAAGAAGAAGGTTAAAGAGATAATGGGTCCACCATTGCCAATGGTTTCAGAAGAAACACCGATAGACTCAATACGCCCACTGCTTGAGAGACACCTAGGAGTTCTAGTTACACGCGACAGAGAAATCGTTGGAATAATAACCCGCTCAGACTTACTGAAAACAATAGGTTAAATGAGGAGTGTTCAAGCTTGAAGTTAGATGATTTCAAATTAAACGTCCAAAAAGCTATAGAAGAGCTTAGAAAAGCCGAGCCAAAAGAAGCCTTAATAATTCATCACGACGACGCTGACGGGTTATGCTCAGCGGCAATAACTTTAAGGGCTTTAGAGAGGGAGGGAATAAGCGCTAAAACGTTTTGTTTGGAGAAAGTTTACATAGAAGTCATAGAGGATTTACACTCAAAAAGCGGACAAACAATTTTTTATGTCGATATTGGCTCTTCACATGCAGATTTAATTTCAGAATTTAACAAGGGCAAAAATTTGACAATAATACTAGACCACCATGATCCAAAACCTTCAAAGGACAAGAAAGTTTTGGACTTAAACCTTGAAAACTACGGATTTAAGGGTGAAACAGACTTTTCCGGAGCCACATGCTGCTACCTATTTGCAAAAGCACTAAACGCAAAAAACATTGACCTGAGCTACTTGGCTTTAGTTGGAAGTTGCGAAATTCCAGAAGGCTTTTTGGAGATGAATAAGGCTGTTTTGGAAGAAGCGTTAAAAAATGGAATCGTGCAGCAAAGAGGTAAAAACTTTGAAGCGCCAAAACTGAAGATACGTGTGGATGACTTATTCTCGAAACTTCAAATTTTGGGTGCAGTAGGCTACTATGAAGGGGGACCTGAAGTTGGAATAAAAGCTTGCCTTGAAGGCTTAAGCAGCGAAGTGGAAAACAAAATTACTGTCCTAGAGGCTAGGCGTAAGGAAGTTAACCGTCAAATTTTAGCTAGGCTATACCGTGAAAGGCTTCGGGAAACGGCACATATCCAATGGTTTGACGCTGAAGACATGTACCGCGGTATGGGGACAAAAGTTATTGGACAGTTCTGCTCGTTTCTCGCTTACCAAAAAAGCCTCATAAAGCCAGACAAGTATATTTTGGGATTTGTAAATGTACCAAGAGAAATTCCAAAGTGGGGAGAACTAAAAGAAACATTTGTTAAAGCCTCTGTGCGTACACCAAAAACTATGCAGCCACTAATTGATAAAGGTAAGCTTCCAGGGGCAGTAAACTTGCTTGAAAGGGCTTCTAAAAGTTTTGGAATGGCTGATGGACACCAATACGCCGCAAACGTCATAGTACCCATCGAAAAGAAACAAATGTTATTGGAAAACGCAGAAAAAGAATTAGTTTAATAACTGTCATATTAAGCTAAGTTGTAGGGGTTGACCTGGTCTGCTATACACCCATTCTATGTATTCACTTGCTGATGTAAATATCTCGTCAACGTAGCCAGAAAATACTCGATAAACTTCGCCGTTTCTCATTTCTGGTTTCCAGTAATTTAGCCACTTATTGCCTTATCACATAGCATAACAGGTCTATAAGTCGTAAATCTAAATATCTAAATCATTTATTGCTTGCTAGAACCCAGCTTTTACCGGATTTCTCGTTTTCATTATCTCCCTTAGAAGGACTGTGGCATAAGAACCGCGAAGTAGCGTAAAATGCAATTTAATCATGTTTTTTGATGGGTTGGCATTATCCCTTGCTATTTCATACAAAGTGAAGTTTTTTAGCGGTGTCGTTGCTGTTCGGAACTCCCCTTTTGAACTGATTTCACGCATCATCTTTACCTTAAAATTTTCTGGAGAAATTTCTTCCTCTTCCAAAATTTGTTCTTCAATTTCTCCCTGAAAGCCTTTGGATAAGTGCCGCCTAAAGCCGACCAATGGCAGTGCTAGGCGCATTCTTCCCGCTTTTAAGGCTTCATTTACTTCGTTGATGATCTTTGCATCGACGACTCTAGGTATATTTAACATCGGCAGTCCATTACGCTCGACATTGACAACGTAATCGCCAACACTTGCCTCGTTCAGCAAAAGCCCTCTTTTAATTCTTTCGCTCAAAAATTTGTTGAAAAGATAAGCCTGGTAAGCCTGCGGGAAAAGCTTCAGAAGTTTTTTAGGAAGCCTTCTGAAGGCTCCAATAAAATCATCTGGCTTTTTGGCTAAATGTTTAAGCATCAAATGTTCGTAGCGGAGATTTTTTGGGAAAATCTTTAGCGCTTTTTCGAAATCTTGCGTAGCCCATAGGTTTTCCCTCGCCCGCCTAGATTCTGGATGTTCATTCTGGCTTGGTTTGGCTAGGAAAATCATTGCTGCTCTTTTGAAGTTTCCTTGAATAAGTGCTTTCCCCACGAAATGCGTTATAGGACGAGTTGTGCCAAAACGTTGATGACCAAAAAAGTTTGGAACTCCACCTAAAGCCTCAATCTCCCTGATAGTTTCCTCCATCTGCTTTTTAATAGAATTTCTCGAGTGGCTTATCGCCCTAACTGTTATGCGGAAATTATTTCCGAGAAGAAAGTAGGGTGAGATTTTGCCTCGGAAATATCCCACTGGACGTATTTCTACATCTCTAACTTTCACTTTTGAGAGGCTTTCGCTTGTTAAGCCTTCAACCGTGATATGCTGAGCCGTAACAGCTCTCGTGTCCTTTATTCCAGCAATTTGTATCTGGTTTGGGCTTATGCCTAATTGTTCAGCAACAGCTCTGACAGCTAAAAAGGTATCCCAGTTCCGCTTGACTAATATGCATAACAAATAATGTTTGCCAGCATCTGAAAGATTAAAAACTTTTGCTTCACCATTTCCAGAAGGGTTTATTTCTGCTTTTGAACCATCAATAAGCACTTCTTCAACAATAAAATCTTCAATTGACTGCCGTAGAACACCGCCTATGCCTTTTGAACATGTAGCATAGACTTCCATTCCTATAGCTTTCTCGATTTTTGGAACAATCAAATTTAAGCCTCTAAAGAAGCGGAAGCATACGTGTTATTTTATCCACCTTTTCAGATGGGGCAGGTCCAATTCCTAGGCAAGTTGTTGTTCCAGGAGGTACCTGCGTTAGGCCTCTGTCGACTATTAACGCGCATGGTAGCTCAAGCTCCTTGGCTTTCCTTTCCAGCTCTAAAAGTTCTTTTTCACTTTTTACCTTAACGGCTATTTTGCACTGTCCTTCATCCATCCACGCCTTCCACCATGCCTGATGCTTTTTGCGTGCCTCTTCAGCGGCTGTCACTGCGGCGTGTCCAGCTTGGGCAGCAATTTTGCCTTTACTTAACTTCAAGTCGGAGCGGAAAACTAGGACTTGCTTGTAGCCGAATTCAGACATTTCACTTAACCGTTTCTGTCAGTTTAAGGTATTCAAAGATTTTAAAGCTTCGCAGAAAGGTAGAGGAGAAAGAAGACGAAAAGTGCCTGCAAAATTTTCGGTTTAGATAAAAGCTTAAGTAACGCTTTTCCTTGAAAATCCAAGTCGCTGAAATCACGCAGCGTCTCATCCAAATTAAGCCTAACACAAGTTTTAATCAAAAAATCAAATGCATCATCAGACATCGTGTTGAGCATTTTCCTAACTCTTAACATGAAATTCATGTCAAAACTGAAGTCTCTCAGAAGGCGCTTTTGATAAACGCTTAAGAAGCTTGCTGAAAAATCGCCTGCGAACAGCGATTTGCTTGTTGTTTCAGCCGCAATTTCTGCACATTTCATGCCGAGAATTACGCCTCCGCCCGTTGTAGGTTTAACTTGCGAGGCTACATCGCCTACGGCTAAAAATCCGTTAGCAAATGCCTTTGGAATGAAGCCCCCAAGCGATATTGGGTGAAAAGCGTCATATGCAATTCTAGCTGAATGTAGCATCTTTGAAGCGACTGGATGCTTTGAAATGAACTTCTGTAAAAGCTCTTTCGGATTGTCAGTTTTAGAGGCTAATCCAATCTTTGCCATTTCATCCTTTTTTGGAATAACCCACGCGTAAAGGCCATCGGCGTACGCATTTCCAAGAAACACTTGAACGATGTCTGGCTCGATGTCCTTAACATTTTCAACTTCAGCGTGCACACCTTTAACCACCATTGATGGATTAACTGGCGTTAACTCAGCTTGCCTTAAAATTCTTGAGGAAATTCCTTCAGCATCAATTACGATGTTTGCAAGCTCTTCTCCGCATTGCTCATTTTCGCTGAATTTTACACCTTTAACAAAGTTGTTCTCAATGATTAACGTGTTAACACGCTTGCCTACACGATACTCTGCACCACGAGACTTGGCTAAATCTGCGATATATTTATCGAAGAGGGAGCGGTTAACAGTGCATGTTAAAGGTTGTTGGGAGCGAACTGTGAATTCTGCACCTTTTGGTGAGTAAAAATTTGCTCCATAAAAAGTATTTTCAACAACTCCCGCGGGTAGTGGAAGTAATCCTAGATCTTTTAAGCCTTTAATGCTTAGGTGTCCAGGACAGTGGGGGGGAAAGCCTATTTCGTTATGTTCTTCAAAGACTTTTACGCTTATGCCAAGTCTTGCTAGGTTAAGCGCTGTAAAGGAACCGCATGGTCCACCGCCAATGATTATTACGTCCGCAGATGTCTTCATTTAAAGCACTTAAAAAGCAGTTCGCACGCTTATGCTAGTATTTCAACTCGCCTTTTTCCACGCACCATCGATGTCACGCGCACTTTTCCACCGATTTCGAGACACATCAGAAGCCGATTAAAGTCTTTGAAGCCTAAATCCTTGAATTCCTCGCTTAATTCCTCGAAAAGCTCGTCATCAGTCATTGCACCCTTCTTTTTCAGAATTTCCAATAATACGTAATTGACGGGCTGCGCCTTCCAAGTTTTAACTGGCAATGCTAATTTTCTCCTAAGCGACTGGTGTTGTTGGTTTCTGTACAACTCTAACTTGCTGCATGAAGCCCTTATACCATTTCTCCATATCTGGCGTGATTGACGGACCAATTCGCTTCATGGCTTCTTGGAAATCTACCGTTGCAACTTCTTTCGCGTTAACATCTCTTCTTAAAGCGTGCATCGCCGCCTCTCGACATAAAGCCTCAATGTCAGCCCCAGAATAATTTTTAGTCATCGAAACAAGCTGATTCAAATCAACATCTTTGGATAACGGCATGTTCTTCGTATAAATTTTGAATATCTGAAGACGACTTTTCTCATCGGGCTCAGGCACATATATCAGCCTATCAAACCTTCCAGGACGAAGAACAGCAGGATCCACAATGTCAGGTCTATTTGTGGCTGCTATGACAACTATGTCTTCTAAAGTGACAATTCCATCCATTTCTGTTAAGAGTTGACTTATGACGCGTTCTGTCACACCACTATCTGCGAAGCCCAAGCCTCTGCGTGGAACAAGCGAATCAATCTCATCAAAGAATATAACAGCTGGAGCCGCCATTCTAGCTTTTCTAAAAACTTCACGTATAGCCTTTTCAGATTCACCAACCCACTTAGAGAAAACTTCTGGACCCTTAATAGTTATGAAGTTTGCCTCGCTTTCCGTAGCTACAGCCCTAGCTAACAACGTCTTACCGCAACCAGGAGGACCATAAAGCAGAATTCCCTTAGGCGGCTTTATCCCAAGCCTCTTGAATATTTCCGGGTTTTTAAGCGGCCATTCCACGGCCTCTTTAAGTTCCTGTTTAACATCCTCCAGTCCGCCTATGTCTTCCCAGTGGACTGTTGGCACTTCAATGTAGACCTCACGCATGGCCGTGGGCGTAACTTCCTTGTAAGCGCTTATGAAATCTTCCATCTTTACTTCCATCTTCTCCAAGACGCTTGGTGGTATGCGTTCCTCTTCCAAGTTTATTTGTGGCAAATATCTGCGCAGGGCCTTCATTGCTGTTTCTCGGCATAAAGCCGCAAGGTCTGCGCCAGTATATCCATGAGTCATATCAGCTAACTTCTTAAGGTCAACATCCTCTGCCAAAGGCATCCCCCGCGTGTGAATCTGGAGAATTTCATACCTTCCCTGCTTGTCCGGAACACCAATCTCAATTTCACGGTCAAATCTACCTGGTCTACGAAGCGCAGGGTCAAGTGCACCTGGGCGATTTGTCGCGCCGATAACTATGACGTTTCCCCTGCCAGATAAGCCGTCCATCAAGGCCAGAAGTTGCGCAACAACACGCCTCTCAACTTCGCCAGTAACCTCCTCGCGTTTCGGCGCGATGGCGTCTAACTCATCTATGAATATTATACTTGGCGCGTTCTGTTGGGCTTGCTGGAAAATCTCCCTAAGCCTAGCTTCTGACTCGCCGTAAAACTTGCTCATAATTTCTGGACCATTTATTGAGAAGAAATTTGCCTCAGACTCGTTTGCCACAGCTCTAGCCAAAAGCGTTTTACCGCAACCAGGCGGACCGTGAAGCAGCACGCCTTTCGGTGGTTCTATTCCAAGCCTCTGGAATAACTCCGGATGTCTAAGTGGAAGCTCAACCATTTCTCTAACTCTTTGAATTTCCTCGTGCAGTCCGCCTATGTCCTCATATGTTGTGCGTGGCAAGCCTTTTCCCTCTGGTGCCGGTTCGTTCAAAATCGTCAGTCTCGTGTCAGCCGTTACTTTCACTATGCCATGCGGTCTGGTTTTTGTAACAGTGAAGGGTATGGCATGCCCAAGCATCATAACAAGCGTCGTGTCGCCCTCAACTAGGGTTCTCTCCATAAGGCGGTTCTTAACAAAATTTGTAAAGTCCTCATCCACATTTAAACGCATGTCAACTGGAGCAAGAGTTACGCTTAGTGCCTCCTTAACCTTGGCTGGTCTGACAACGACGTATTCATTTATTGCTACTCCAGCATTTTTCCGTGTGAAACCGTCTATGCGTATAATGTCACGGTTTTGGTCTTCGCTGTAAGCTGGCCAAGCGATCGCCGAAGTTGTTCTTTTCCCGACAATTTCTATCACATCGCCCGCCGATATACCGAGCTTCTGCATCGCCTTCTGATCTATTCTGGCGATTCCTCTGCCTACATCTCTTTGCTTCGCATCTCCAACACGTAATTGAACTTCGCTCAATCAGAACACTCCCGTAAATGTGATTATGACACGCTTCGAAACAGAGTATCAATCCTATATAAATGTTTTAGATGCTGTTTAAGTTTATCTGCTTATTCTACGAACCATAATCGTTTGAACCTGGCTGATTTCGCTTATGCCCTCAAACTTCTTCTCAAGCTCATCAAGCACGCCAGTCTTGTCCTCTGGAAACTTTATGTGCGCTATTAGTGCGTTTAACCCGAAGGCTACGGGTTCTTCACCATATCCATAAACAGAGGCAAATTCTGGAAGGCACGCTTCAATTTTCTTTTTCAAATCCTCAAAGTTTATGGTTATATCTGTTGGGAAAATTTTGTATGAAACTATTACGCTGCCCATTTACACTTCACTCCACTATTTAGGGTCCAGTAAAGCCGCATTTGGGACATTTATAAGGGCGACCAAACTTTCTACATTTCCCACAACGCCTAATCACGATTTCACCACAGTTTGGACAAAGAAACTTTGTAGCTTCAGCTCCAGGCGGAATTGTTTTACCGCAGCTTGTGCATGTAACCAATGTTATTGTTGCTGCTTTTTCAGCCATCGCTTATTCCCCAAATGGTGGTTTCTTTAATTGTCAAGCTCCTTTATATCTTATATGCTTCCTAAACCGCGAGAAAATGATGTTTTCGCAAGTTTATTATCGCAGTTTTAACCATATATGTGGCTGGGGTTAGGGTTTTTGGGAGTAAACCTCCGCGAGATAGTTCCAAAAACTGTTGTTAGACTTGAAGATTTAAGTGGAAAATCCATAGCCATAGACGCATATAACGCCTTATACCAGTTTTTGGCGATAATTCGCCAGCCAGATGGGACACCGTTAAAGGATAACAGTGGGAGAATCACAAGCCACCTAAGTGGACTCCTTTATAGGACCAGCAACCTTGTGGAAATGGGAATAAAGCCAATCTACGTTTTTGATGGCACACCGCCAGCGCTCAAAGAAGCAGAAATAAAGAGACGCGTCAAAGCGAAGGAGGAAGCCCTAATAAAATATGAGCAAGCGTTGAAGGAAGGCAAAATCGAAGAAGCACGCATGTACGCCCAAGCAACATCGCGCCTAAAGGATTACATGGCTGAAGACAGTAAAAAGCTTCTGGATTTGATGGGAATCCCGTGGATTCAAGCTCCAAGCGAAGGCGAAGCCCAAGCAGCTCACATAGTAAAACGCGGGGATGCAGATTACTGCGCAAGCCAAGACTACGACAGCTTACTTTTCGGTGCTCCGAGGCTAGTTAGAAACGTTACAATTTCTGGAAGGCGAAAGCTGCCAGGCAAAAATGTCTTCATCGAAGTAGTTCCAGAAATTGTTGAGCTAGAAAACGTTCTTAGAGAATGCGGAATAACATACGAGCAGCTTGTTGATGTTGGAATCTTGATAGGAACAGACTTCAATCCAGAAGGAGTGAAGGGACTTGGACCTAAAACGGCGCTTAAACTAATTAAGGAGTATAGAAGCCTCGAAAACGCTTTGCCACACATAAAGAACGCCGAGTTTCCAGTTGACCCAAAGAGGATTAGAGAGATATTTCTAAATCCGAAGGTTACAGATGATTACAAGATAGAGTGGAGAGAACCGGACGCTGAAGGCGTAATTCGCTTTATATGCGGTGAGAGAGACTTCTCCGAAGACCGCGTTAGAAAGGCTCTAGAGAAAATGCAGAGTGGAATAACCAAGCTCAGGGGAAAGACAACATTAGAAAGATGGTTTGGGTAACTTAACTTTTATTAAACTTCACATAAGCTAAAACCTTAATTGAAAATTAAAGCAAGAGGACGATTGAAGAAAATGTCGGATTTACCTGAACCGTTCAGAATAAAAATGGTAGAAAGGATAAAACTTCATCCCAGAGAGAAACGTGAAGCCCTCATCAGGGAGGCTGGCTACAATGTCTTCATGCTTAAGGTGGAAGATGTCTTCATAGACCTCCTAACGGACAGCGGAACCTCAGCTATGAGCGACGAACAATGGGCTGGTATGATAACAACAACACAAGCCTATGCTGGAAGTGAAAGCTACTATTCACTTGAGAAGGCGATGAAAGACATTTTTGGCTTCAAATATTTTATTCCGGTACATCAAGGAAGAGCAGCGGAAAACATACTTTTTTCCACCATGCTTTTCCCTGGATGTTATGTCCCAAACAACATGCACTTTGATACCACCGAAGCTAATGTTTTGAGAAATAAGGGCGTCCCAGTTAACCTTGTTATTGAAGATGCTTACGATACACAGAAAATTTTGCCGTTTAAAGGCAACATGGATACTGAAAAGCTTGAAGCTTTTATAAAAGAGAAAACTCCTGAGAAGATTCCACTGATAATGATTACAATTACCAACAACAGTGCTGGTGGTCAACCAGTTTCCATGCAGAACATAAGGGAAGTCAGCGGAATTGCCAAAAAATACGGGATACCCTTCTTTATAGATGCTTGCCGTTTTGCTGAAAACTGTTTCTTTATTAAGAAGAGAGAGGAAGGCTACCAGAATAAAAGTATAAAGGAAATTGCAAGAGAAATTTTCTCTTACGCTGACGGTTGCACATTTAGCGGTAAAAAAGAGGCGCTGACAAATATTGGTGGAATGCTGTGCACAAACAATGAAGAACTTTATGAAAAGTTCAGAACTCTAGCAATAACCATAGAAGGCTTTATAACTTATGGAGGACTTGCATGTAGAGAACTTGAGGCGATGGCTGTAGGACTTTACGAAGCAATCGACGAGGAGTATCAAGAGTATAGATACCGCCAAATAGAATACTTCGCAAAATTATTAAGAGATGGAGGAGTTCCGATAGTCGAACCTCCAGGCGGGCATGCAGTCTATGTGGATGCGAAGAGGTTTCTGCCGCATATTCCGCCAGAGGAGTTTCCTGGTCAAGCTTTGGTTGTGCAGCTTTACATAGAATCAGGGGTTAGGGCCGTTGAGATTGGCAGCTCATGTTTCGGGAAAGTTGACGAGAAAACTGGAAAGTTTTTGCCAGCCCGTATGGAGTTAGTGCGGCTTTCCATTCCAAGGAGAACGTACACTGATAATCACTTGCGTTACGTAGCTGAAAGTTTGATAAGACTTTACAAGAAGAGGGGGCAGATAAAGGGCTTAAGACGTGTTTATGCCCCTAAACTTCTTGGACATTTCACTGCAAAATTTGAGCCGATAATTTAGGCGCTAAAAATTGTGTCCATAACGTCCAGTGAGCGGTACGAAGGCTACTCCACCTAGGTTTTCTTCCTTCAGCTTTCCATTAGCGCCTTTAGTAACTTTTATGAGGGTTTGGAATAGGTGTACGCTGCCAACGGGGATTAGCATTATTCCGTTAGGTTTTAGTTGTTCAACTAGTGGTTTTGGGATTTCTGGGGCAGCTGCCGTCACTAGGATTCTGTCATACGGTGCCTTTTCTGGATACCCCATCGAGCCGTCAGCGCAAATTATTGTCACACGGTCGCTGTATCCAGTGTTCATTATGTTTTTTCTTGCAAATTCAGCTAATTCTTGAATGATTTCCACGGTGTAAACATGTCCCCACTCGCTTCTAGGCGCGTTGCTTGGAGCAACTATTTCGGCTATTGTTGCTGCATGCCATCCGCTACCAGCGCCTATTTCAAGCACTTTTTGACCTGCTTCCAATTGTAGGGCTTCATTCATTATTGAAACCATGTTTCGCCTAGCCCAGCAAACAAGGCGGGGCTATGTGGCGCGGATATTGTCTGCCCAAAACCAATTGGAAGAGGGGTGTCAACTGCGCTGTATTGCTGCATGTTTTCTGGGAGAAACTTTGTTCTCGGAAGCATTTGCATGGCTCTTATCACTTTCTGTGAATGGAGAATCCCTTCTCTCTTTAAGCTTTCAATAAGTCTTTTCCATTCTTCGTCAACCAAATTAGGGCACCAAGTTCTAATAGGTGCGGAGCATGCTTTTAACGTATTTGCAGAAAGTAAAATCCGAAGTGGAACTTACTTGACTGTGACTGACTTTGCTAAATTTCGCGGAGTATCTGGGTTATGCCCCCTCTCAATGGCCATGTAATAGGCTAAAAGTTGCAGCGGAATTACAAATGGTATAGGCGAAAGCACATCTGGAATCCCCCGTGGAACTTCAACCCAATCATCAGCAAGACTCTTTATTTCCTCATCTCCCTCCTCAATAATCGCGATTATCGAAGCGCCCCTGGCTTTCATTTCCATGATGTTTCCGATTAGAGTTTTGCGCGTATCATCTTTAGGGCATATAAAGACAACGGGGAAGCCAGGCTCTATAAGGCTTATTGGTCCATGTTTACTTTCTCCGGCTGGGAAAGCGATTGACGGCACATATGCGATTTCCATAAGCTTTAGTCTACCTTCATAGGCTGTTGCCGTGCTTATTCCACGTCCAAGAAAGAAGAATATTTTCGCATCTCTGTATTTTTTGGCAACTTGCTTCACTTTTTCCTCTTGGGTGCGAATTATTGTTCCGACTATTTCTGGCAGCTTTTCCAATCTTTCAGCAATAAAATCCATTTCGTCCTGCGAGATTTTGCCCCGTTTTTTAGCTAGCCTCAAAGCGAGTTGGGCTAAAACTGAAAGTTGCGCTGTAAATGTTTTTGTTGCCGCCACACCTATTTCTGGTCCTGACTGTTGACCAACATAAACTCTAGAAACACGCGTTAGGGTTGAACCGATAACGTTTGTTAATCCAAGGATTGTCGCCGCCCTCTGTCTAGCACAGTTCACAGCAGCCAATGTGTCTGCGGTCTCGCCGGATTGGCTGACAGCCAAAATTGTGCTGTCAATGTTTACAGACTTTCCATGCTGCTCAACAAACTCTGACGCTATAACAGGATATGTGCCCAAGAAGGCAAGTTTGGAGAACATGTAAGAGGCTGCTAGGCAAGCGTGATAGGATGTTCCACAGGCAACTAGGAATACTTCGCGCGCACGATCTAGGAACGTTGCCATAAGGTCTAAGTAGTGCTCCTGAAGCCGCAACGTGTTCCTTAAAACTGCTGGCTGCTCATGAATCTCCTTTAGCATGAAGTGCGGATAACCTTGCTTAACAGCCATCTCAGGAGTCCAATCAATAACTTTCGGTTCACGTAGGACAGGACTGGAGTCCGTTATTTTCTTAATCTCGTAGCCTTCAAGCGAAAGCGTGACTAATTCGCCGTCTTCAATTACGACTGCCCTATTTGTTAGCGGCAAAAATGCTGGAATGTCAGAAGCACAGTAAATCGCATTTTCACCAACGCCCAGAACCAGCGGACTTTCGTTTCTAGCGCAGATTATTTTGTCCGGCTCTCTTGTTGAGATTGCTGCTATAGCGTATGAACCGTCAATTCTCTTTACGGCTTCAAGAACAGCTTCGGCGAGGCTTAGGTGCGGGTTAACCTTCAAATTTCCCTCAATAAGATGAGCTATAACTTCAGTGTCGGTTTTCGACTTAAAAATGTGCCCATGGTTTTCCAACTCTAGCTTTAGCTCCGCAAAGTTTTCTACTATGCCGTTGTGGACAACTGCGATTTGCCCGCTACAATCAACATGTGGATGCGCGTTAATCTGTAATGGCGCTCCATGCGTTGCCCACCGTGTATGTCCAACGCCGATTTTGCCTGGCAAATCATCCAGATCGTGGATTTTGTGAACTTCCTCTATTTTTCCGCAGTCCTTTTTTACGTACAAGATGCCATTATGAATCGTTGCTTCTCCAACTGAATCGTAGCCGCGATACTCAAGCCTCTTTAAGGCAGCATGAATTGTCGGTGCAGCGCTTCCATCTTTCACAATGCAGCCAAATATTCCGCACATATCAAAGCCTCAAAGCCTTTTTGGATTTTGCAAGCTCATTCAAGCTCTTTTTTGCAGATAAGGTTTTTTAAGAGAAAAATTCAAGCTCTAAAAAATTTTTTAGAATATAAAAGCGATTTGTAGCATTGCCTAGCTTTAAACTCCCTTCCGCCACAAACTTGAATGTTACAAAAAATTTTATAGCAAATTGCGCTTCACCGTAGACATTTTCTAGCCATCTCAGCGCCAGCAACCATGTTCCTAAGTTTCTGGAAACTTGTCTCCCATGTTCTCGTTCGTAAACCACAATCTGGATTAATGTAAATTCTAGAATGGTCTTTTACAATTTTAGCTGCATACAAAATTCTTTCCTTAACAAGCTCTGGCGGCTCTATAAAGTTTGAATGAACGTCAATTACACCTAAACCATAGCACCCTCCAAAACTATAATTCTCAAACAATTTAAGTTCGTTGTATCCGGTTCGACTTTTTTCCGTTCCAATTCGTGTGGTGTCTCTATTTGCGAATTCTAAGGCAATTTGGCTGCAGTTCCGTAGTTCACAAATATACTTCGCCAAAACTTCGTAGTCACTGTAGCAGTTGTGGAGGCTGAAAGTACAGTTAAAACCCTTCACGGTTTCATTGAAAACCTCAACAAACAATTTCATTTCCTCATCCGATTGGTTTGTTGTAGCTGCCGGCTCGTCTATCTGAACCCAACATGCTCCAGAATCGATTAAGCTACTAATCTCTTTTCGCAAAATCTTTACAAGATCAAATAGAAATTCGCTTTTAGCCGCCAGTTTTCCGCTTTCAGAACTCAACTTTCGCTCGTAGTATTCATTAAATGTCCAGTTTGCAACAGTGTAAGCGCCTATAACTGGAACTTTCACTTTTCTTTCAGTGCTCTTTTTTGTGAAGACGAACTCCTCAACATAAAATGGTTTCAAATATTTCGGCTTACTTATGCACGCGGCTTTGTTGAAGTAGCGGTAGTCAAAGGACTTCACATAACCCAGAAAAGTGAAGCCGCCCACGTTCCTCACAAAATGCTCATACATTTCTGAACGCCACTGTTCACCATCAAAAATCACATCCAAACCTGCTTGTTCAAAGAAGCGAATAGCATATCTTGCAGACCATTCAAGTATGGCTTTCCTCTTCTGCGGAGAATCCTTTGCTTTTAAGATTTCAACGAATTCGCCCAAATTTTCTATTTCCAGCGTTTTGCCCCACTTTATCGCTTCGGCGATATCCTCTTTTGTTATTGGTTCGCCCTTATATCCCTTAATTCGCCATTTTGGTTTTGCTAAACTTCCTATTTCCTGTGTTGGGAAAATTTTATCCATTAAGCTCCTCCCTTAGGCGTTTGGCTACTAGCCCTATAGTTTGCATTTTTTTCTTCGCTCTTCTCAATGGAAGAAATTCCAGATCACAGTTTGGACAAACAAAAATTTCGCGTCTCTCCACGGTGCATTGCATCAAATCGATTACCTTTTTGGCCTTTTCAAAAAGACTATTCGGGTTTTCAACAAGCGAGTTGCGAGAGTCTACAAGCCCCAAGGCTACGCCATGCTCAAAACTGTAATCCCTCAACCTTTCAATACTCGTTTCAAATAGGTCTATTCCAAGGTGGTCAACTGGAAAATCTAGGGCTTCTGGCAAGAGTTGACAAAAGTCGCCAAAGAACGTTTGAAGACATGTCTTTACCTTGCTTCCTTTCACGGTAATCTTTAATGCCTCTTTTACGTCGATTAGCAAATCCTTTGAAAGGATCTTATGTGTTGGATTATAGACAAGCGCTGGGTCGCTTAATTGAATATATTTAAAGCCTAGCGCTGCAAGCTCAGAAATTTCGTCTCTTAATATTTCAGCGTATTCAAACATCAGTTCTCTTTCACTTCTTGAAGTGTTAATTTTTGAGAGCCTTACGAAGGTGTATGGCGCCGGCAAAATTGCCTTCCACGGGATTTTCGCTGGCAATAGTTGGATGTATGCAAATTTTTTGGTTACGCTTTTAGTTTTACGCATATCGCCAATAATAATAGGGGTTCTGTAAAACATGTTGGTGTTAAACCATCTTGCTAAACTTCCAGTTTTTACGCCGTTCAGGTTTTCAGTGAAGGGTCTGAGTAGGTCTTGCCATTTTAGCATGCCATCTGTTACATAGCTGAACCCTACAGACTCCTGAAGCCATATAATTTCTGCTGTGGCTTCTTTAAACGCTTTTTCAAGCATTCCTTTTGTGATTGTTCCTCTTTCGTATGCTCTTGTTGCTTCGATAAGCTTGTTTGGTCTTGGAAATATGCCAGTTGCATAACAGCCAATCATGCGCTTCACTGTTTTTGTTTTGACGCGCTTTTAAAGTCATCTGTAGGTTTACCATAATAAAAATTTTTATAATGGAATATGCTCTATGCATCTGGAGAGGCATGAACAGAAAATTGCTGATTTATGAGGAAGACGATGTTCAGAAAGCGAAAGAAATAATGATTGTTGAAGACCCGCAGAAGCTTAAGATGATGATGAGCAGGTTAAGCTGGAAAATTTTAGTCATGCTTTCTGAAAGAGAGATGTACCCGCTTGAAATTGCAAAAGAGTTAGGCGTTCATGAGCAAAAAGTTTACTATCACATCAGAAAACTCGCGAAGGCCGGAGCCATAACAGTCGCAAAAGAGGAAGAGAAAAAAGGCGCAATAGCGAAATACTACAAGATTGTCGCCCCGGCGTTCGGCATAGAACTTCCGCAAGAGTATAGAATTATTAAGAAGGTTCCACTGGCAAAAATTGATGAGCACATTCAAAAGTTTTTCAAAGAGTTCACAAGAGATGACGGCACATTTGAGGGAAAAATAGTTGTTGGTAGCCCAACACCACATGGTCCATTCAAAACAAGCGCTAGAGATGGACACTACGCTTCGCATTTAGCCTTCTTTCTAGGTCAATTCTCAAGGCTTCCAGAAGAGTTCGCTGTGAAACTCGACGTCGACGTGAAAGCCGAAAAAGAAGAGAAAAACAACCTTATCCTTGTCGGCGGTCCTGGAACAAACTTGTTAACGCAGGAGCTGAATGAGTATCTGCCCATAAGATTTAACATGCAGCCTTCAGAGCAGGGCTTTTTGTTCGGCGGTTTAGTTTCAAGGAAAACATCTAATGTTTACACAACAGATTCTGTTGGTTTGATAGCGAAAATAGTGAATCCTTGGGATAGCACCAAACGCATAATAGTTTTGGCTGGAAACAAGGCTGTCGGCACAAAGGCATGCGTTTTAGCCTTAACGAATTTCTGGAAAAAAACCTTGAGGAAATACGCTGGAGAAGGCTCTTTCGCAACGGTTATACAAGGCTTTGATTTGGATGGAGACGGAAAAGTGGACAGCGTAGAAGTTCTAGAATAGGGTGCACACCAGGTAATAACTTGTGGAGAACGTTATGAAAATAACAGAAGACATCATTGCTTATGGGCATGAGAACATACTGGCAACGCATAAATCAACGTTTGAAATTACAAAGGAAATGGAGCTTTCAAGAAGGGGCAACTGCATTATTGCCGTGTCGGCAAACAAGTCTCTAAAAAACCTAAGCTTAGAATTTAAGAGACACCTTTTAAGAGAAAACGCAAAAATAACGGTGCTAATCGAAGCTGAAGGAATTATTGAAACTGTAAAAGCCTATGGCAGCTCAAAATTAATCTTAACGCATCCAACAGATATTGTGATTAGAAAGAGCGATTACATATGCGCTCGGACATTGGCAATAAAAGCCGACAAGGCTGCATGCGACTTGTCAAGGAGGCTTGTGGATAAACTGAAGAACCCCCGGCAGAAAGTGAAAATCACGCTTACAATGGAAATTTAGTGGATTTCTGCGTCTATCACTGCTTGCCACTCGTAGGGGGCTGTTTCACGAACAAGCCTTGAAAACGGGATTTTCACCAATTTTCTCCCACAATTTTCAATTGCCTTTGTAAAGCGAATTTTAATGTCTTCAAGTGAAAGTGAAGTGTTAATGAAGCTGTAAAAGTGGATAATGCCCCCGCCTGGTTTAAGCGCCTTACAAGCAGCTTCAACAAAATCTATGGCTTTTTCCGGCAAATTCATGATAACGCGGTCAGCAACCCCAACAAGCATCTTCTCAATTACTTCTTTTGCATCTCCAAGGATTGGATGAACTTTACCCTCAACTCTGTTGAGGAGCACGTTCTTCTTTAGAAGTTCAATTGCATGTGGATTTAAGTCTATAGCATAAACCTCCACATTTTCACGCGTCTTTGCAATTAAAATCGAGAATGGACCCACACCTGCGAACATGTCTATTATTCTTTCGCCTTCCCTTGTGAGTGACGCCACTCTGCCATGTTCATAGGATAATCGCGGGGAAAAGTAGACGCTTGCAAGATCAACGTGATATTGACAGCCATATTCCTTATGTATAGTCCAAGTTTTTGGTTCTCCAGCGACTACTGTGAACTCTCTTAGACGGTAGGTCCCACTTATGACCCCAGCCTTCGCGAGAACTGTTCTAACGTTTTTGTGAGTCTTTAGCACGGCTTGGCCAACTATGTATTTGTAATTGTTTAGTTCTGGTGGAATTTCTATTATGGCTATGTTGCCAACAAAGTCTAGTGCCTTTGGCAGGCTTGCCAACAAGTGCGGTGGAATCTTATCCTCAAGATATTCGATTAACGTTTTTGTTCGCTTTTCCGCTTTTTGGAAAGAATATACTATGATTTCGCATTTTGGAATTTGGCTCTGAAGCATCTTAAACTCGTCTTTTGATAGGTAGCGAATAAGTGGGATGTAGATAAATTCGTGGTTTCTTTGTATTTTCAGCTCTTTATCAGTGATTCCAAGCTTGTTGGCTAGTATTATGGCTTTTTCGCCTTCTTTCTTTGGAATTTTTAGGCATAAGGCTTCTTTAGACATTTAATCCGTAAACCTTCTTTATTTCCTCAACTTTTTCAACAACTTTTTGGAATAGCGTCTTGCTTATGAAGCCCTTATCCAGCGCTTTTTCGAGTTTTTCTATGTCTAAAACTTTTGTTGTGCCGTCTGGCAATATGCAAACGTCAACTTCCAAATCCACATAACGGATGGTTTGTGGATAAACCTCGACTGGCGTGTTTAGGTTGATATATTTTCCTTTCAGTTTACCATCGGCAGAAAAGTAGCTTGTCACTATGAAGATTTCACCAATATGCGTTTCGCTTATTGCCTTATCTCCAGCCTCTTTCTTCACGCCTAAACCGTCGTAAAAGCCGTCGCTTCGCATGACCCTACCGTACCGAAGCTTTTTATCATCAATGCTTTCTATCTGTGCTTGCCCAAGATGAAAAACAGTGCCGCTTAACTTGACATGCTCAACATTAACAACAGAACCATTCTCTGGAAACTCGTAGAGAATTTGATTCTTGAAAGATTCATTAACTGCACTTCTGTTTTGACCATTTTTTAAAAGCCTTTCAGCCATCTCAAGGGCAGCGGAAACTGTTCCACCGCAACTTTTGTAAAAATGATGCCCATCCAAAGTTGGAGCAACACGAGCTCTGATCTTATCCATCTCCCTTTTCGAGAATAAGGGAAACTCAACATCCATAAAACTTGAACCTTCAAGCAGAAGCGAGGGCGCTTCGGTGGAGGATGCCCTTTCAACTAGTGTTTTCGCTCTTTCCGCAAGTATTTTCACTTCGTTTTCAAGGGATTCCGTCGGTTGGTTTAAGGATGCCTCACGCCAGATTATGCCCCAACCTTCTGGCGCAAGCTTTTTGCCTAACGCATAAAGTTCAGCTCTCTTGTTTAAATTGCGAATTTTTAGGCTTACACCTATTCGCCTATTTTGAATTAAGATGGCGTAGTTTCCAACAATCTTCAAGTTTGTTGTTAAAATTGGCTGTTTTGCTCCAATTCGCTTACGTTCAACCTGAACAATTATGGATTTGCCCTCAGAAGCTTCCATTTTGGATTTTGGGAGTTGACCAACAACGCCGTTGCCAACATCAACATAAACTGTTTCCTCGCTGACTTCAGCGATTTTTCCCTTGTATACTCCATCAACACTAACATTCCATTTTCTAGTAAGCACGTCTGGCAAGGTTTCGTGCAAAATTTTTCTAAATTCCTCCAAGGCTTTTTGTGTGCCTAATACTCTTACGCCTTGCAAATCATAACGGTCTTTCACTTTCATGTCTGCTTGCGAAAAGTTCTCTGTAAGCCCGAAGCGGCTTTTTATCGCATGAGATGGTTCAATTATCTCAAAGCCGTTATCCAAAAGCAGTTTTGTAAGTGCCGTCGTGTAAATTCCCCTAACTTTTGCCTTCATAAAGGCATCACTTGTTAATCTCTTCAGCTCACCCTCTCAACTCTATAAAGTCCATTCACCTTTTCAACAGCAAATTTTACGCCTAATATTTCTTGCGCAAGCCAAATGTTTGTTTCCAAATGCTCTGAAAAAAGCCGTGTCAAATAACTTGACTTGCCGCTTGCCAAAGCCAAATATGGAATAAGCATGTCCGCCAAATGCACGTCAACCGTTGGTTTGCATGAAATTTCAGCATAAAGCTTCTCAGCAGCTTCCCGGCCAACAGCCTCGCTTGTCTTTCTAATTTCCCCTATAGCGTCAGCACCCAAAACCGCGCCCATGTCTGTTTCAGCCCATAAGACAAGAGAACTACCCTTTTGAAGAGGATTCGACCTATCATTTACTATTCGGATTTCAGCCGTGTAACCCTTCTCCAGTAGGTAGTTGTTTGCCGCTTCCGCTTGGCGTTCAGCCACCCTTCTGTCCGCGAGAAAAGTGCACACTGACACTCCTTTTAACGCTCTTATTCTGCCAAAGTTCTCCAACATGATAGGCTTTAAATTTCTGTTTGGTTTAACGTCCAGCGTTACTTCGCCCATGCCTTTAGGGTAATAGCCATACTTGTGAACTGTTAGATTTGCTGTTATTCCCATGCGTTCGAGCATTGGCAAAAGCACAAAACGTAAATAATTAGTTGTTGGCGAGCTCTGAACGTCTGTCCCACCCCTGTGAACGTGTAGCTGAACAGGATTTTCTGCAAATGCGCATATTGGCAAAACCGTCATAAGCAGCATAGGAATACTTCCAGCGGTGCCAATTTCAGCTTCAACCCTTCCACCGCGAACTTTTCCTGGAGTAAACCAGAGTTCCCGCGAGTTTAATTCCGCGCCTTTCAACTCGGCATCGCAAATCCTAGCGGCTGTTAACACTGCCTCCAAATGCTGCGGTCTTAAACCTGGTTGTGGTCTATTCTGCCGGATGTTGTAAATGTGCAGCGGTTGACCAGTGATTGCGGCTAACGCTACGGAAAGCCTCAGTATTGTGCCACTTCCACTTTTTTGGCTACCATCGATTTCAATCAAATGTCACTAAGCTCCTTACTACGGGTTTTCACATTGAAGAGTCAAAAACAATTAATAAATGCGTTAAGTATTAAGGATTTGGAAAAGGAGAAGTACCATGAGTGAAGAGAGAAAAATTCCTGAAAAACTTGTGGAAAGAATCGATGAGCTACTTGTAGTTTTAAACCGTCTAGTTGAAGACTTGCGGGAAATTTCAATCACTCTAAAATCAATTGCAGTTTCGCAAATCACACAGCCAACTGCGCCGCAACCAGCCGCGCCAACGATACCAAAAACCATAGAAAAAACGCAGTCAATAGACGACATAAAAATGATGTTTCCAGAAGACTTAGAAAGCCTCTTAAACTTCGAGGAGAAAGACGAATACATAATTATAAAGCCAAGACAGTTCCTAGGTTCAGAAAACTTTGCTAAAATAGCAAGCGTAGTGCGCGGAATAGGCGGAGACTACGTAAGCGCAGGAAAAGCATCACATTTCAGAGTCCCAAAAAAGAAAACATAAAAGCAGCGCGTTTCATAACTCACCGCAATTCTTTAGAAAACTTCAGTATCTAATTTCAAAGTCTCTAAATTCACCAGTAAACTTCTCCCAGAAAACATCAACGTTCGTGACACGCGCTCCCGGCGGTCCACGCTCGCAGAATTCTATGAGTTCTTTTACGCTTTTTTCTTCACCTTCGAATACAGCTTCAACTCTTCCATCTGGAAGGTTGCGAACCCAACCCTTCACGCCACGCTTTCGAGCTTCATATCTCGTTTCAGACCTGAAAAATACGCCTTGAACCCTTCCTGAAACGAAAACGTGCACTCTAATCATCATAGAGGCGCTTCCTCTAAACTTATTTAAATGTAAACAATTTTCACTTTAACTTAACTCTCTCCACAATGTTGTTTTGTCGCATGGTCGCGCGTTTTAAAAAGGTTTTCCACTTGAACGTTGGGCTTGGTGGCTCATGTATGGTTGAATGCCCTAATGGAAAATTGCTGGTTTACGCTTCAAGTTTTGCTTTCCGCGAAAGAAGACTCAAGTCGGTGAGTATGACCGTTGCAAGGATTGCCAAGCTTTTAAATTTGGATTTTGAGCTCGTTGCCTTTAAGGGCAGGTTCAAGCCGATATACGTTTACTACGAGAATGGTGGAGATGAACCTGTTCCGCTTTACTGCAATAAAAATGGGAAATTTAAGCCTCATGATGTTTGTTCAGCATTGAAGAGCATGATGTTTGTCTTGTCGTTCCACCCGCGCTACTCAGCTTTAAGACGCATGCGAAGCGAGATTATGAGACTTTCTTGAATTTTATTGTTTGATTTTCAAGTGCAACGTCATATGTTTGGTTCACGTCGAAGTCTATGCCTAAACTTTCGTATTCTTGCTCCGTCAAAAACAGTATTATTTTGGGAACTGCAAATTCTGTTCTTGCTGGAAAAATTGGCAACTGTTGCTGCAAAGATTGTAGCACGTCCTGCACAACTTTGGCTTCTTCAGTTTGTGGTCTAACAACAAAGTGTGGAAGTTTACGCTCTTCAATTAGTTCAATGCGTTTTCCAAGGTTTCCATCCAAATCCCGAATGGACTCAATTTTGTGAACCCTTACGCGAAACATAGTCACTACTCCATTTCTATTGTTGCAGGCGGCTTCGGTGTGACATCATAATAGACAGCGGAAACATTGGAGCATACCTTTAAAACCTCTTCCGCAGCATTGTTTAGAGTTGCCCACGGTAATTCCGAAACCTGAGCTGTTAGGAAATCTTGTGTTTGAACAGCTCTTATACCAATAACATAAGGCTTTTTCGCTGAAGAATCCTTTATTGCGTAGAAGACCCGCGTGATCCTTGGGTTTTCAGTTATTATCTTCTTTTGAAGCGAAACCATGTTCTGGATTGCTGTCTGGTGAACCCGCCCATTCATTGTCTGAACAGTTATGCTCACAACTTCGCCGTAACGCCGCTTTCCGCTCTCCACTCCAGTTGCTTTATCTCTGAAAATTTTCACATTTACGTTTCTTGATGGAACGTTGAGGAAACGCGCCGCTGTCTCTTGTATGTGAAGAACCCCGGAAGAAGTTTCAGACTCTTCGTTGTCGATTATTACGGCAAAGTATTGGCTTGGATTATGCTTCGCAAGTTCACGCTCAACAATAGTCGTGGCTTTTTTCAATGTTTCAAGCTTGTCTTGACGGATTTCGCCGACCACGCGCACGGATAAACCTGGACCGGGGAAGGGTTGTCGCTCTGAAATTTCTGGCGGCAGCCCCAAGTGTCTAGCTACCATTCTAACTTGCCACTTATACAATGCCAGAAGTGGCTCGACCACTTTGAAGCCATACTTTTCCATGGGGTTTATTCCCATTTGCTCCAGAACGTTGTGCTGCGTTTTCACGCCTCCTACTGTTTCAATAATGTCTGCTCTAATTGTGCCTTGCACGAGAACTTTGCATCCCTCATTCTTTGCTGTTTCACCTAAAACTTGGTAGAACGTATCACGAAACATTTTGCGCTTTTCTTCAGCGTCCCTTAATCCTTTCATGGTTTTCAAAAAACGTTCACGGACATCAACAATTTTTGCTGGAACGCCTAGAGGGGGCTTGGATAATATTTCAGCGACTCGTTCTGGTTCGCCTTCCCGCATAAAAGCGTCGTCAAGTATTACGCAGACAAGATTATCGCCTATTGCCCTATGCGTTAAAACAGCACATGTTGTGCTGTCAACCCCTCCAGAAACAGCGACAAGTGCTTTCTCCTTTCCAATATTCTTTCTTACTTCTTCAATTTCAGCGTCAACAAACTTTTTCGAGTCGAATGTTTCCATTCTATATCACCGCATACCACCATTGATTTTCTAATTAGGACAGGCTTATGGCTTAATCTTATAACACCAACCAAGTTTTAAGCTTTCACTCGGTAACAACATTTCAATTAAAGGATAAAAATGGTTAAAACAAAATTCTGGTTCATTAATTATTCTTTGAAAAAGTAACAGAGGCAAGGCTGAAGAAAACTCGTTTTTGAGCAAATTATAGCGGTTAAAGTTTTTATCTCGAAATTTCATGCTAATTTATGGGGCTTAAAGTGGTTCAAGTGAAAACTGAAGACTTGAAAGCTTTATCGGACTCTGTGAAAGAGTTGAACGAAAGCTACGAAGATTTAATAAGCGCGGTAAAGGGCACAGCGAAGGAAGCAAGAGAAACGAAGAAGTTATGGCGCAAGGGAAACAATTCAATTTTGATAAAGGTTGGTTTAGCGCTGATAGCCTTTCCAGACCCAACTATAAGCGACATTGTTGGAACAGCGCTAGTCGCTGCAGGAACTGTTCAGATGGGCATCCGCCATGGCACTTTGTACGTTGAAGACGTTTACAAGACATTTCACAAAACATTTAAAGACTTGTTAGAAGTTAAGCACAACCTCTAGAGTTAGGGGAAATTTTAAAAAACTTATATTTACTGCATATTATAAGCATAATATAGGGGAGAGAGATGAAAATTGTAACCGTGCTGTTGCCAGAAGCCTATTTGGAAGGTTTAGACGAGCTTGTTAGGGCTAACATGTATCCAAGTAGAAGTTCAGCTATAAGGTCTGCTGTCAGAGACTTACTGAAGAAGGAACTTTGGGAAAGGCATGAAAAATAGCCTCCATTAGGTAGTTGCAAGCTTCATAATCTCTTTTGCAGCTTCAGCAGGGTTTGATGCTTGAACTATTGCTCGCCCAACAATGAGATAACGCGCACCAGCATTTAACGCTGTTTTTATTTCTCCACCTTGAGCCCCAATTCCAGGAGAATAAATCGGAGTATTAGCGTTGAGTATTGCGTTTATTTCCCTCATTTTTTCAGGGTATGTTGCGCCAACAACCACTCCATCAGCACCCCATGCCAGAGCTTTTCTTGCAAAGGAAACGTATTGTGGAATTTTTTCGCCAGTTTTCTGGTCGATCACCGTTTGCCCGTAGCCTTCGCTTGCACCCTTATGACTCATATAAGCCAATAAGATTATGCCGCGTTTTAATCTTTGAGCTACATCAAAAATTGGCTTTATGCCCTCTTCCCACCCGACGAAGGGATTAGCAATTAAAGCGTCAAAACCAGCAGTATAATAGTATTCGGCGATGACCTGGTTTGTTGAACCTATGTCGTTTGCTTTGCAATCCATTATTGCCATAAGCCCAAGACCGTGGGCTTTATCTACAAGTTTTTGAACACCATCGAATAAGCCTAATGGAAGAACAAGATGGTGATTAATCTTTACAGCACAAATATACGGATGAGTGACATTTAACACGCTTTCCGCCCTGCGGAAAAGGCTTTCGCGGTTCTCTGGCTTTTCAAATGGAAAATCCAAAGCCAAAACAATGTTTGAATTTCTAGCATGTGCTGTTTTCTCCATTCTAGCTCGGAAGCTCATGTCACAATACCTTCTTTTTTATTTGAATGTTGAACTGAAAACTTTTACCATGCAAATTTCCCCGCCAGAAACATCTTTAATGTAAGAAAGCGTTGTCTCCACAGCGTTTCGCAAATTTTCTATACTTATTCCTGGGGCGCCATAACCAACTATTAGCACATTTCGCGTTTGTTCAGTTATCTTTGTACCGTCACAGTCGCGGTATGGATAAATGCATAAAATTTGCCTTTCATCCGCCAAAACAAGCATTTTATCACTTAAGTTGACTGGTTTGCTCATACCTATACCAGTAAAAGTTTCACCATTTTTTGCGAAGCGAACCTGTAATGGCATCGTTAGATGGTCAGCGTCGAACCCGCTTATGGGAATTACGGTCTGCATAGAGGCCAGATTATAGGCATCAACAACAGTTGATATACGCGGAAGCTCTTCTCCGTGTAAAACTCTACGCAGTAAAGCTTCGCCAGAAGGCCTCGTTTTTGTCGGGTCTACGCCAAGTTTCCAGTAAAAGTCTCTGTAAGCACGCACAACGGGGTTATCCTTCAATGTTTCCACATTGTATTTGCTTCTGACTTCCTCATAAATGATCTTCTTAAGCCTTTGAATATACGCGTTGTCCTTTTCTGGATGCACACCGTTTATTGTTCCAATGCATATGGCAAGTTCTGGAAACCTGGCTGCAACTTGTGGACTCCAGTTAACAGCAACATGCATTTGATAGTGCGCTCCTTCCTAATTTAATGTCAGCGGTAGATATTTAACTACTGATGGCGAATGCGATATACAGCAGGGTTTAACGATGGTGTAGAAAATGCTAGGTGAACTTGCGGCTTTAGGGGCAGCATTGAGCTGGATTGTGTCCGCAGTTCTGTATAAAAAGGCATTAGAAAAGACGAAACCCATATCGGCAAATATCATACGTTTGGCGTCAACAAGTGCAATACTAATCGCTTTTACATTTGCCATAGGCAAGTTTTGGGTTTTGACAGACTTGCCCCTACAAGCGGTTGCTATAGCCGCTATAAGCGGTATCATTGGTCTTGGATTCGGAGATACGCTGTACATGGAAAGCCTAAGGCTTGTGGGGGTTGCACGCGCTGTCCCGATAACGTGTATTTATCCACTCTTCAACCTTATTTGGGCAACATTTCTGGAAAATGAAACAATTAATGCACCAATAATTATAGGAGCATTCGCTATAGTTTTTGGGATATGGCTCCTTAGCCAGAAAGAAAAGGCAAACATGAATACTTTAGAAAGAAAAACGTTGGTTTTAGGAGTTGTTTTTGCACTTTTAACAGCAATTATCTGGTCGATAAGCATAACAATGATTAACATTGCCGTACAGGAAACTCCAGATTTGGAGCATGCCCTAGCGATTAACATCATCAGAACAACGACAGTTGCAGCTTCGCTTTTGGCTTTAGCCCCAATAATTGACAGAGACCACGGTTTTCTAAAAATGCAGAGGAAAACGTTCGCCATGCTCGTCCTCGGAGGAACCGTAGCTCTAGGGTTAGGATGGTTCTTCCTAACCTATAGCTTCACACAAACAACAGAGGCACAAGCCGTGCCAATCTCCTCAACAACACCACTATTTTCAACACTGTCAGCATTGATGTTCCTACACGAAAAAGTAAAAGCGAAAGATGCTGCTGGTTCAATAGCCATAGTCTTTGGAATTTTTCTAATATTCATAGCGTGAAAAGGCAAGTTTAACCCTTCGTTTGCTTCCAACCAAAAACCTTATATGTAAAATAGTAGGATGCATGGTGTGGGTCTTGGAGACCCATCCAAGTGAGATTGAAAAAATTCTAGGAAAACGAGAAGTATCAAACATCTCCGTTCTAAGAAATACAAAAGAAAGACAGAAGTTGCTTTCAACGCCAGAAATGCATGCGGTCGTAAAGATCGAGGGAAGCCTACTAAAAGGAGCAAGAAAATATTTTGAAGAAAACGATTTCACAGAAGTTGTAGTTCCACACCTAACAAAAGCGACGGGCGCATGCGAAAACATCGCAACAATGTTTGAACTAGACTACTTCGGACAAAAAGTGTACCTAAGCCAAACAGGGCAACTTTACCTAGAAGTTTTGACGCCGTTCCTCGAAAAGGTCTGGTGCATTGGACCAAGCTTCAGAGCTGAGCCTCTTGCAGATGAACGTCACCTAGCAGAGTTCACTCTAATCGAGTTGGAGTTTGCAGGCAACTTCGAAGAACTGCTGAAACACGTAGAGGGGGCAATCTGCTCAATGGTAAACTGCGCATTAAGCGAAAGAGAACACGAGCTGCAGTGGCTAAACGTTGACATTGAGAAGCTTAAAAAGATTAAGAGGCCATTTCAGAGGATAACATACACAGAGGCTGTTGGGTTGCTGGCAGAGTACAGCGTCCAATGGGGCGATGACCTAAAAAGTTACCACGAAAGGACGCTTGTTCAAATGCACGGAAACCAGCCACTTTTCGTTACACACTTTCCAAAAGCTATAAAGTTCTTCAATATGCGAGAAAACGACGAAAACCCAGCGATAGTCAACAGCGCGGACTTGTTGCTACCAGTAAGCGGGGAAGCAGTGGGTGCAGCGGAACGCGAATACAGATACGATAAGCTTCATGAAAGACTCGTGAACTCCACGATGTTCAAGCAACTCCTTGAGAAAGGTGGAAGCATAGAAGACTTTAGATGGTATCTTGACTTTTACAAAGAGCAGAGACCGCTGCACTCTGGATGCGGCATAGGACTAAACAGAGTGACACAGTTCATCCTAGGAACAAGCGACATAAAGGCAACAACAGCGTTTCCGCTAAACAAAGAGTCGGTGCTATAATCCATTTCCCCTTTTTCTATCTTATTTTAGCAATAAGTCTAGCCTAGATTGTCTGCAAAGTTTTGAGAACATTGGGCTCAAAGACGTATTCGCCGCCGCTAACTATTTTCAAGTCCACGTTAACTTTGCCATTTTCAATGTTAATGATATTGTAGGAGTTCTGATAGAAACCTCTAAGCCTGCTTGTAGAAACCGCCCCGGCATAAACAATTGATAATCCTCCAAGGTTCCAAATCCAAGGACGATGGCGATGCCCGCATAAGACTAGGTTTACGCCGTGAGAAATCAGCGTCCAAAGCACGTCGCCTGCATCAACTATCATGTTCTTTTCCATTCCAGTATCCGGCGCTGGCAAAAGGTGGTGGTGCATAGCCACAATCTTGAACTTATCATGATAATTTTCTAGGCATTCCCTCAGCCAAAGCCTCTGACGATAACCCACCTCACCGCCATCCTGGTCTGGTCTAGAAGAATCTAACATTATCAGGACGGTGTCGCCTACCTCAGTTATCGACCATGGTTTACCAAAGAATCTTGGAAAGAGTCTATAACCAGTGTTTCTTGCATCATGATTTCCACTTCCGACAACCATGTTCTTACACTTTATCCTTTGAAGGCAATTTTGCGCTTCCTGAAACTCTTCAAGCAAGCCTTCCTCAGTTAAATCGCCGGTAACAACAACTAAGTCGGGGTTTAACCTGTTTATCTCATCCACGGCTTTTTCAAGCATGCCTCTTTCCAGTTTTGCTCCTATGTGAATATCAGACAGGTGAACGATACACAAATTGTTTTCTACAACCATTTTACATCACTCCTCGCCCAGAAACCGAAACAAACGCGGTTTTTGACGGGCGTTTAATACATGATTTGCCTTTTAACATAGCGCCCGATAGCAAAATGCCTGAAGTTTTCCAGTCTTGTTGCTTGTGGGCGCATTTCAGATCTTCATTTTTCTTTCATATACCAAAATATAAACATTGTGCATGTGCCTTATAGAGAGCGGTACAGTTTTATACTTGCATGTTTTAGGGAGAGTCTTGGCGGACTACATGTCAATATCTCCGAGTGTTCGAGAGGTTCTTGCGAGGCGAATTGCTGGTGAGGTAATTCTTTCAAGCAAGCCTGGTGCAACCATGCGGAAGTGGCGTGAGCTTTTTGCTGTTTCGCAGACAACACTATCAGATAAGATGGTTATTTCCTCTTCTGTTATTAGCGATTATGAGAGCGGGAGGCGTCAGAGTCCTGGGACGCGGTTTATTAGACGCTTTGTTTGGGCTTTGTTGAAGATTGATGAGGAGCGTGGCGGCCGTTTTATTCGCGAGTTTGCCAAGTTGACGAGTTCGCCTAGCGTGGCGGTTATTGACTTGCGTGAGTTCCCCATTCCCGTTCGTGTCGAGTATTTGTGTAAAGCCATTAAGGGCGAAGTTGTTGCTTGCTCAAACCTTTTTGTTAAGGAGGTTAACGGCTACACTGTTGTTGACGGTAAAAAGGCTGTTGAGACTCTTTCTGGTTTTGAGTATTCTCAGCTTTTAGGCGTTACAACCGAGAGGGCTTTGGTTTTTACTAATGTTGGCGATGAGTGTTCGCCTATGATGATTGTGCGTTTGAGCAGTTTGAAGCCGCGCGTGGTTGTTTTTCACGGTGTTAAGCCTGATGATTATTCTGTTAGACTTGCGGAGTATGACCGTGTTCCGCTTATTTATTCTGGTTTGCCTACTGTTGAGCAGTTGGTTAAGTCTCTTCGTAAGCTTTATCGTATTGCCTTACGCAGAAAGTTAGGTAGAGGAGTGCGTCCTCCGCCCAAGATCAGCGTTTAGCGTGCGAAATATCTATGATCAAGGTTGGCTGTTGCGGTTTTCCAACTAGTATGAAAAGGTATTTTGAAACTTTTAAGCTCGTTGAGTTGAACAGCACTTTTTACGAGTATCCACGCTTAGAAACTGTCCGAGGCTGGCGTGAAAGGGCACCAGAAGGCTTTGAGTTTACTGTTAAGGTGCATCAGGATATTACGCATGGAGCGAAAATGAAGGTTTGCGATGCGAGTTTGGATGGCTTTAGGCGTATGAAGGAAATATGCGCGATTTTAGATGCAAAGGTTTTGCTTTTTCAAACGCCTGGCTCTTTCAGGGCTGATGGGCTTGAGGATGCTGCTAAGCTCTTTAGGCGCGTTAAACATGAAGGCGAACTTGAAGATTTGGTTTTTGTTTGGGAGACCCGTGGTCCTAGCTGGGAAACTGCGGAGGCGCGTGAGAAGTTAGGCGCTGTTCTTGCGGAATTGAATGTTGTGCATGTTGTTGACCCGCTTAGGCTTTTGCCTGCGTATGTTAGTGATGTTGCCTATTTTAGGTT
>JBMFKI010000010.1:0-52808 GCA_049972525.1 Bathyarchaeia archaeon | reverse complement strand
AATTGTCCAGAAATGCCTCTAAAATGGCAGACTCGCCCTTTTTACCAAAAATCAATCGGCTAAACATTTATTTCCCTCGTGAAAAGTCCTTTTGCACCGACAGAATCGCCACGGTTAAAATATTCTTCTTAATCAACGCTATTTCACTCCTCGTCTTCCAACTATTTTTTGTATGCTTCTCCATAGCGCGTCCTCTACTGCTCTGCGATCTTCGTCTGAGAACTCATAACTCTGCCTTCTCACGTATTCAGAGAGTTCTGATTTCAGTCGACTGAAGTCTTTCTCTTCAACCTCAATAATGGTGTTGATTACGTCTTGGTTTTTGTTGGGCGTAGCGTCTTCTAAAGTTTTGAGCAATGTTTTAAAGTGTGGAATGCATAGACCTTTGGAATCCTTGAAAAGGCTGAGAAACTCTTCGTCGCGTGAAGCGAGTAGTTCCACGATTTTCTTAGTGTAAATTTTCATCATATTGACCAAGTGAGTGCATGCTGGGCATTCCGTTTTCTGGTGAAAAGCCTCTTTGCTATGTTTCTTTTGTTTTTGCAAATCCTGAACTGTTTTTTCTATTATGCTTTGGGCAATTAGGGCTATACCGTGGCCGTCGGAACTTTCCGGTCTTATTGCAATTGCCAGCATTCTATGGAAGTGGTGATTGCAGAATCCGCCGCTTTCGATGAGTTTTTCTCTTGATTTGGCATCCATTACAAGCTCTGAGAGGTATGCGTCAATGTATTTTCTTTCGATCTCGTCCTCTAACGCACATAAAAAGCACTCTACGCCGCTTTTAATCATCCTCTCAATGCGGAAGTATGTTACATCAGCGCTCAAGTAATCACCATTGCATATTAATTGCCTTTAATATGCTTACAGCGTAAAAGGTGTCCTCGAAAGTTGATATTCCAAGATCTGACCTTGCAAATCCACCGTTTGCATTTTGGCATCTTAGCACAAAATCAGCTGTCTGCTTTGGATACCGCAACCTTTCGCCGAGAAAACTAAGCGTCGACACTCCATAGTATACATGCTCCATGAAAGAAGTAGAACTGCTAGGTACAACGGTGAAGCCTCCATAAGGCTTTTCGCAAGCCCTAACATATCCAAGCGTATCCCTAAGCAGCTTAACTTGATACCTTAAATTGGAAAGCGAAGCCACAGCATGATAGGTTGAATTCAAATTTGAACGCCCATGTGCCCCGAATCCCCCATCATTGTTTTTGAAGCTCAGCAGCCAATCCGTGACTTTCTCGCTGTTAATTTTTATACAGCTCATGTTGGCAAGTTCGGTCACCATGAAAATGGGGAGAAACTCTGAGGCGACCTCAGCATAAACGTCAACTGTTCCAAACTCGCCCCTAACAATTGGCAGAGAGAGAACAAACTTTTTCAACGCTTTTTCACTAGGCTCTTCGCCACAGAGTTTCAAGGCTTTAGCAATGTAATAATGCGAGTAAAGATTGTCTGGAACGAAGCTACGCAGCCACTCAACAGTTTTTCCACTGTTTGGAAAAGAAGCGCCTAGCAAATCCAAGATCGCCAGTCCATAATATGTGTCTTGAGCGTTTGATTCTATGCCTTGACAGAAAGTGTATCCACCATCCTCATTCTGCCTACAAACAACATAATCAACAACACGCCTAACCCACAAGTCTGTAAACTGCCCACCTCTCAAAAGAGCTAACCGCCCCGCTTCGCACAACCCAATACCACCTAACTGCATTTTAAACACTGGGTAGAAGCTATCAGCCCTCGCGCAAATAGAAGCGAGGGCGGTTAAAGGCGAGCTTCATCGCCTTGAAAATACTGAAAGGCGACAAATGGAATATAAACATTTCTTGGCAACCTCGTTTTTACAATCATATACAACAAATTCAAATTGGGCCCAGCGGAACCTTTGCTTCTGCGGATTAACATACATAAAAAAGGAAGTGACGATTGTCAAAACGCTACTTATCATCAACTTCACGGGGTTGAGAAAACCCAAGCAGCAAGGTAAATCTTCCTTAAAAATATTTAAATAACTATAACTACAGGATGAACTACTATAACTACTTCTTTTAATCATCACTAGAAGAAGCTTTTCTCTTGTATATAAGGGCGGTTTTTATATAGCCTTTCCTATGCTCGCGCATTGTGAAGGATATCTTCACTCGTCGTTGCTACAGGTTCAGATCGCAGCTGGAGCATTGTTTGCGTAACGAAAGCTTTAATTTATTTTTGTTTTGTCATGTTGTGTGTTAGGGGAAGTTTGTGGCTAGACTTGCTGAGCTTAAATTGGCTATGGGAACATCAATTTTTTTAGTGGCTTTTATATTTGCTGTTTTTCTTTCAGCGATAATGCTTATCTTTAGTTTTCCGTTGGAGTGGGCAATTGTGGGCACGGTTGTGTTTATACTGTTTCAGTATCTTTTAGGGCCAGTCGTTGTTGAGAGTTCAACTAGGCTTCGCTATTTAAAGTCTGGAGAAAATCCTTGGCTTGAATCTACTGTTAAAGAGCTTGCGGATAAGAGTGGGATTCCGACGCCGCGGTTGGCCATAGTTCCAGACAGCACGCCTAACGCCTTCGTTTTTGGTAGAACGGCCAAAAGCACCACACTGGCAGTTCATGAAGGTCTTCTGGCGAAGCTTAATGAGGATGAAGTTAAAGGTGTTATTGGACACGAGTTGGGGCACATTAAACATAAGGATTATGTGGTTATGACCATTCTTTCAGCATTGCCGCTACTTGCATATTTGATTGCACGGGGAACGTGGGAAGCCGCGAGATACGCTGGTTCTTCCAGGGAGAAGGAGGAAGGAAGCATAAGGGCAGCCTTTTTCGCAGTTGCAATAATCTCATACGTAGTTTACATAATTTCGCTATTCTGTGTGATGCGGCTGAGCAGACTTAGAGAACATTATGCAGATGCTTATTCTGCATACGTGACTGGTTCGCCTAGAAGCCTCCAGAGCGCGTTAGCAAAAATAACTTATGGTTTGTCGCTTTCGCCTAAACCACCGTCAGGGGCAAGAGCTTTTTACATCGGAGACCCAGCGATGGCAAAGCAGGAAGTGCAGATGATAATGGAGAAGAAGCAAGAGTATGATTTGGATAAGGATGGTGTGCTTGATGAGAGAGAGTTGGAACTTGCCATGGAAAAAGAAGCGAAGTCTGCATGGGTGAAAATAAACACCTTGTTTGCAACGCATCCGCCAACATTTAAGCGAATATTGCTGCTGCGAGAAATTGAGATGGAAATGCAGAGTGGAAGATACACAAGCGATCGCATCTACGCTCACATTTAGCATTCACTTAAACTTTTATTAACAAATTCAACAAAACAGTCTAATTCGCCTTTTTTGGAGCTAAAATGGAACATGCCATCAGCCCATTGTTTAGCAAGCCTAAGCAAAGCAGTGTCAACATCCCTAATCAAATACACTAGGATGCACTTTGCCTTCGGATTCCATTGTTTTAAGAGTATAAATGAGGCTAACGCCGTCTTTAAACGTGCCGAGTCCAATTCAACTTTTGTTTCAAAAACCATGAGTGGGTCAACAAAATTTTCCGCTTTTTTGCCTATGGAAACATCGAACTCCATGGCGTACACGTTTCCATTTTCTCGCAAAACAGTGCATTTCTCGCCCCAAAATAGTTGAAGCGACTTTGGAATGGCAACTCTTGTGGCTATTAACCTGTAAACGTACTCCTCGAATGCGTATGCCCGAAATTTGCCGAAAAACTGTGGAACACCAATTTTCTCTCTGTTCTCTTTTATTGTTTCGATGAACAGTAGAAAATCTTGCAAATTTAAAGTTTCCAGCCATCTTTTATAGCGTTGCTTCAGTTCATTGCCAAGCACGCTTTTCGCTTTGTTTTCGCTTATGCATAAGGCATTTATGTAGTCGGCAGCACGTTTAATTCTAGGCAAATCTTTTCGCCAAAACTCTTTTTACACAAAGCAAATTTATTACCTTCCCTTTAAAGAAGACGTGAGGCGCGTAAATTTGAAGGTTAAGCTTCTCCGCTACACTATGGATGCGGAACTTCTATGCGGAACCGCAGCGTTAACATCAACAAAAAGTGGAAGCCCGTCAGAAATCTTTGAGAAAATGGATTTAGAGACAGCTAAACGCGTAATCAGTAGGGTTACTGGTTACGGTCATATGTCAGTTATAGAACATGCATCCTTCACGTTCAGCATTGAGGGTGTGTCAAGGTCGATGACACATCAACTTGTCAGGCATCGCATAGCATCTTATACGCAACAAAGCCAGCGTTACGTGGCGTATGATACTATTGAGAGATTTGTCACACCACCATGCATAGCAGATAACGCGGAGGCAAAGAAAATTTTTGATGCCACATTAGAGGAAATTTCTGAGGCTTACAAGAAACTTTTGGAATTGGGAGTCCCGAAAGAGGATGCAAGGTTTATCCTTCCGAACGCTGCCAAAACAAATATAATTGTAACAATGAACGCCCGTGAACTGCGACACTTCTTCAACCTACGCTGCTGCAACCGAGCGCAATGGGAGATAAGAGAGGTTGCAATTGAAATGCTGAAACAAGCAAAAAAGGCTGCACCAGCACTTTTTGAAAATGCTGGACCTACATGTGTTGAATTGGGTTATTGTCCAGAGGGCAAAATGAAACCGCCAGAATGCAACATTGAAGAGATAAAGAAACATTTCAAAAGCCTTTAAACCGATGGTAGCCAGCGCGGTTTAAATGCAAAAATACAGGGCGTTAGCAATCAAAACGCGTTATTGGAGACCTAAAACAGATTACGTTGAAGAAATCATCAAGGCGCTCAATAAAAAATTGGATGATGGCGATTTTGTTGTAATATCGGAAAAGGCAATTTCAACAGCCTCAAACAACATTGTTGACGAAAGCGAAGTTAAGCCAAGCTTGACGGCAAAAATTCTTTCAAGGTTTTGGATGCGTATAGTATGGGGATATTTTTTAGGTTCACTTTGCATGTTCAGGACACATTTACTTGAGAACATCCGTAAATACCCGTTGAAGGAGGGAAGTCGCCACAAACAAGTTGCGCTGCAGCATGTTGGGTTCTTACAGTCTCTAATGTTCGGCTCTGAGGGAGGTATTGACGGAAGTAACCTACCATACTCTTATGTGGGTTTACCATTAAAAGACGCGGACAAAATAGCCCATAGAATTAGAGAGCAAATACGCCAAAGATTGAAGAAAGAAGTAAGCGTGATGATTTCAGACACCGACAAGACTTTTTCCATAGGAAACTTTCATTTTACACACCGCAAGAAAACCATTAAGGGCATTCATTCATTCGCCTTCACCGCTTACGTTGTTGGACGATTCTTTAAATTGAGGAGGAGAGCCACACCAATAGCCATAGCTGGACCTGTGGCGTCTATTGATGAAGCCTTAGAAATTGCTGAGGTAGCGAACAGGGCAAGGGGATTTGGCGCTGGGTCAACTGTTTGGGGTATGGCTGAAAAGTTTAAAGTAGGCTTAACTGAAGTTAGTTGGGAAATGCTTGAGACAGTAAAACATAAACCTATAGTGGTTGTTAAAGGCAAGAGGTGGAGAACATGAAAGCGGTGATAAAACGGTTAGACGCCTTTTTTAGTCCACGCTCCGTCGCTGTTGTTGGAGCTACAAAAAAGATAAACAAGGCTGGGCATGTAATCTTCAAAAACTTTGTCGAAAACAAGAGAAGGGGCGTTTTCAAGGGAGAGGTTTTCCCAGTTAACCCGCATGAAGATTCAATCCTCGGACTTCAATGTTACCCATCAGTGAAGGATGTTCCAGGAGAACTGGAGCTTGTAGTCGTTGTCGTTCCCGCGCAGATTGTTCCACAGATAATGGAAGAGGCAGCTTCGAAAAAAGTTAGGGCTACCGTAATAATAAGTTCGGGTTTCGCTGAAATTGGCAATCGAGAACTTGAAAACAAAGTTGCGAGTATAGCTCAAAAAGCTGGAATACGAGTTTTGGGTCCAAACTGTTTGGGAGTCTATGACTCAAAAACAGGCGTGGACATGCTTTTCCTTCCAGAAACAAAGGTTTTAACAACTGGAGAAGAAGTTATTGCAACTCCGCGCCCAATGCCTGGAAATATTGCAATAGTCACCCAAAGTGGAGCTTTCGGAGTTTCAGCATTAGATTATTTGACTGGAAGACAGATAGGCATAAGCAAATTCGCGAGTTTTGGAAATAAATGCGACGTTGACGAAGCTGAAATGCTCAATTACCTACTCTATGATGGTGAGACAAAAGTTATTCTACTGTATGTTGAAGACGTAAAATCTGGAAGAAAATTCATCGAAGTGGCAAAGGAAGTTACGAAAATTAAGCCAATAGTAGCCCTTAAATCTGGAAGAACAGAAGCGGGAGCAAGAGCTGCGGCATCGCACACAGGAGCAATAGCTGGTTCAGATAATATTTATGATGCTGCGTTTGCTCAAACTGGAATTTTAAGAGCAAAGGACATGGAGGAGTTTTTTGATACTGGAAAAGCCTTGGCAATGCAGCCACCAGCTGCTGGAAACAACATTGGAGTTATAACGGATGCTGGTGGTCCTGGAATAATGGCTGTTGATGAATGTGAACTGCTGGGATTATCTGTTAAGCGCTTTTCTGAGGAAACTATTCAAAAGTTTGAACGCTTAAAGGTTGAAGGAAAACTGCCGAAATTTGCAACAAACCTTAACCCAGTAGACATAACTGGTTCTGGAACATCAGAGATGTTTGAGTTAGCAGCCGAGATACTATTTGAAGATCCACAGGTTCACGGCATAATACTGCTTGGTTTACATCATATGCCAACGTTGCAAGAAGACTACATTGACAGGGTGGCAAATGTTACAAGAAGATATGAAAAACCAATTGTCGCATGCGATATTGGCGAAACTGAAATGGCGTTGCACACACGCTTCAGGTTTGATAAGCTTGGAATACCCGCCTATTCATCTCCAGAAGACGCAGCAAGAGCCATGAACGCCCTTGTAAAATATGGTTTATACTTGAAAAAGAACAAGCGCCTAGAAGAGTACATACAGAACTTTCTGAAGGATACTCGAAAAGGCGGGGTTTAGCTAGAGCGAAATTTTAACTTCAGCAATGTCGCCGTCTTTTAGTTTAAATTTTTCCCGCAGATTCACAGGAGCCACTATTTCAATAACATCATCTGGATAATCTTTAACTTCTGGAACAATGATTGCACATTCCAGTTTTTCCATAAAAACTCCTTTCACACATTTTCCGCGGCAATAGCCCTCAGCTGGCAATATTTGTATTGATTTCGCTTTGTTTAAAAAAAGCCTTTTAAGGGTTAGGCTTCTTTCATTTAGTTTTATGTTTAATGTACCATCATATGGAGTGAAACCTAGCTTTTCAGCCATCTGCGTCTTAACCCATGGAAGTCTAACAAAATCCGCGCCTTTCCCACTTCCAGAGAAAACTTTGCCTTCAAGTTGTGTCACATTCATTTTTGTTCTTTTAGCCAATTTGCAACCTTTCTAAACATAGGATTAGAGGACATGTCAATAACTGGAACAATTATTTTCTCTCTTGTCTCTATTGTCTGCTGATATTTCGGCATAAAAGCATAGCCTACAAAAGTCCAGTAAACCCTGTTTTCCTCGATTAGCGCTTTTGCAGCAGCCTCGGTTGACGCTGGAAGAGGGAAATATAGAAAAACCACGCCTTCAGCCCAGTAAAGTCCAGTCGGTTTGCCTCCAGCAATAACAGAGACAAACCTTGCAATGTCATCTGGAGTTGAAAAGAAGTTGCGCTCCATAATCACGATTTCTTTGAACGGTTCAAATTTTATCGCTACATTACCTTCGCTCATGCAGTTCACCTGCACTCTTCGTTGATTTTTCGTTTAAAGTTCCCTTTTAACTTTGCTATACTTCAGAAAAGGTTAAAGAGCACCAAACCCTAAAGCATTGACAAACCAGTCCGTAAAAGAGTGGGTTATGCATTGCCAGAAATCCGCGTTGCAATAGTAGGTGTTGGTAACAGCGCGTCAGCCCTAATCCAAGGAGTGGAATACTACAAAAATGCAAGTGAAAACTCAATTGTTCCAGGGCTTATGCACGTTAATTTTGGCGGATACTACATAAGAGACGTGAAGTTTGTTGCAGCGTTCGATGTTAACAAAAATAAAATTGGAAAAGACTTGTCTGAAGCAATATTCACTGAACCTAATTGCACTGCAAAATTTGCAAGTGTCCCACGGTTAGGTGTGAGAGTTTCTCCTGGACCAATTCTGGACGGCGTAGCAAAACACATGAGAAAGACTTTTAACGTTTACGATGAAAGCGAGACACAAAAAGCAGATGTCGTCAAGATTTTGAAGGATGCAAAAGCAGAGATTCTCATCAATTACTTGCCAGTTGGAAGTTGGAATGCCACACGTTTTTATGCTCAAGCGGCATTAGATGCTGGGTGCGCCTTAATAAATTGCATGCCAGAGTTCATAGCTTCAGATTCAGCTTGGAGCAAAAAATTTGAGGAAAAGGGACTGCCAGTGGCTGGAGACGACGTGAAAAGCCAGTTAGGTGCAACTATTCTACATAGAAACTTGGTGAGGCTATGTGTGGACAGAGGCGTCATAGTTGATGAAACTTATCAGTTGAACCTTGGAGGCGACACGGACTTTTTAAACATGACTGTTGAGGAACGTTTAAAGACTAAACGGATAAGCAAGACGGAAGCCGTTAAAAGTCTTGTGCCATACGATTTGCCAACGCGCATAGGACCATCAGACTATGTTCACTTTCTTGGAAACAAAAAGATATGTTATATATGGCTTAAAGGTAGAAAGTTTGGTGACAGACCATTAAACATAACCGTTAAGCTTGAGGTTGAAGATTCACCTAACAGCGCTGGAGTCGTAATCGACGTTATAAGGGCTGTAAAACTGGCTTTAGACCGAAGGATTTCAGGACCACTTATAAGCATATCATCATATGCTTTCAAGCATCCACCAATCCAAGTGCCAGACCCAACAGCAAAGGAATGGGTTGAAGATTACATAAAGGGAAAAAGGGAAAGATAACTCGCTTTTCAACAATCCACAAGGCAAAAATAACAGTTAATTTTAAAGGCTGAAACGTGAAAGAATAACAACTATTTAAGAGGTGAACAAAATGGTGAAAGTTGATGGATACGAGGTGCCAGAAGGACTTTACTACACGAAGGATTTTGAGTGGGCAAAAATCGAAGGAGACAAAGTGCGCATCGGCATAACGGACTACGCACAGAAGCAGCTTCGCGAGATCGTCTATGCGGAACTACCAAGCACGGGAGCAACAATAAAACAGAATGAGCCTTATGGGACAGTTGAATCTGTAAAGGCAGTTTCAGACTTGGTTGCGCCGATAAGCGGAACCGTTCTAGAAGTTAACGCGGAAGTACAGTCAAAACCAGAAATACTAAACGAAGACCCTTATGGGAAAGGTTGGCTATTACTGGTAAAGCCATCAAACCTTCAAGCTGAACTAGCAAACATAATGAACTTTAACAAGGCAGTTGAGTGGCATAAGAGTCTGCTTAAATAGAAGGATTAAGTGATGCCTAGACGCATAGTTATAATTGGTGCACATGCTGCGGGAGTTGACGCAGCTTCAGCAGCAAGGAAAATAGATAGGACAGCAGAGATAACGCTGATTACAGAGGAAAAATACGCTGGTTATTCGCGCTGTGGGCTACCATTCGTAATAGGAGGACAAATACCAAGCTTCCAAAACCTCATTGTTTTCCCATCCTCGTATTTTCAGATGATGAAACTAAACCTTAAAACCGAAACAAGGGTCACAGCAATAGATACAAGCAAAAAAACCGTCGAAACCATAGATAAAAATGGCAAAAGTGAAACCTTCACATACGACAGCCTAATCATAGCGACAGGCGCAAGCTCTTTTATTCCACCGATAAAGGGCAAAGAGAAAGCCGGAATTCATTCTCTTAGGACACTAGAGGACGGAGAGAAAATTGCGCGAAGCGTCAGAGAAGGCGCACGGAAAGCGGTAATTATGGGTGCCGGATTAATTGGCTTGGAAACAGCCGTAGCTCTAAAAGAAAGAGGCTTAGACGTAACAGTTGTTGAAATGTTGCCTCAGATTTTACCGCAAATGTTGGATGCGGATATGGCTAAGTTTGTTCAAGAAATGCTCCAGCAACATGGTATTAACATCTTGACTGGAAAGGGTGTTGAAGAATTTCTTGGAACAGACAATGTAACTGGCATTATTGCTGGTGGCGAGCGAATCAATGCAGACCTGTTCATAAGCGCTTTTGGCGTCAGAGCAAACACGCAGCTTGCTATCAACGCAAAAATAGACTTAGGGGAGACAAGAGCCATAAAGACGAACGCCAGAATGGAAACAAATGTAAAAGATGTTTATGCAGTTGGCGACTGCGCAGAGTCAACGCATATAGTTACACAAAAACCAACCTTGCAGCAGTTGGGCACGGTGGCTGTTAGACACGGTAAAGTTGCTGGAATTAACGCTGCTGGAGGCTACGCGTTGTTCACTGGAGTTTTAGGTTCCGCCGTTACTAGACTTTTTGACGTGGACGTTGGAGCTACTGGTTTAACTGAAAATGCAGCGCAAAGAGCAAGAATTGAAACTGTTGTTGGAACAATCTCCTCAAAGACAAAGGCGGATTACTATCCAGGTGCGTTACCGATAAAAGTGAAGCTTGTCGTTGAAAGGGAGTCTGAGAAGGTTGTAGGCGCCCAGATAATCGGCGGTGAAGAGGTGACGCAGCGGATAAACGCAATATCTTTGGCTATACAAAAGAACATGACTGTTAGAGAGTTGGCAAAAGCAGACACAGCCTACGCACCACCCCTATGCGAAACTTGGGAGCCGTTCGTTTTGGCTGCTGAAATGGTTCTAATGAAGCTTAGGTGACGCAAAAATTAATTAGCAAATTTGATGTTTAGAACTAAAGGTGATTTAAATGGCGATAAAAGTAGCAATAAACGGGTTTGGAAGAATTGGAAGGCTATTATACAGAGCAGCAATTGAGAGAAATGCAAAAATAGATTTTGTTGCAACAAACGACATTACAGACGCAAAAACACTTGCACACCTTCTAAAGTACGACTCTGTACACGGAAGGTTTGACGCAGATATCCAAGCAAAAGACAACAGTATCATAGTAAACGGTAAAGAACTAAAAGTCCTGATGCAGAAAGACCCCGCACAACTACCGTGGAAAGATTTAGGCGTTTACTTAGCCGTTGAATCCACTGGACTTTTCACAAAACGTGAAGACGCTTCAAAGCACTTACAAGCAGGAGCAAAAAAAGTTTTAATTTCAGCTCCAGCTGAAAATCCAGACATAACAATAGTCTTGGGCGTAAATCATGACAAGTATGACCACAAAAATCATAACATACTCTCAAATGCCTCGTGCACAACAAACTGCGTGATACCATGCGTCAAAGTTTTACATGAAAACTTCGGGATAAAATCAGCGCTGATGACGACCGCACACGCATACACAAACGACCAGAGAATACAGGACCTTGTTCACAGAGACCTCCGCCGAGCAAGAGCGGGAGCAATAAACATAATACCAACAACAACCGGAGCTGCAAGGGCATCAGCCCTAGTCTTCCCAGAACTGAAAGGGAGAATCGACGGAATAGCGCTTCGTGTTCCAGTTCCAAACGTTTCAATAGTTGACTTAACAGCAGTATTAGAGAAGAATGTGACAAGGGAAGAAGTTAACGAGGCGTTTAGGAAAGCTTCAGAAGGACCGCTGAAGGGCATAATGGCGTACACAGAAGAACCAATAGTTTCAAGCGATGTAAATCATACGTCATATTCCGCCATCGTTGACGGACTTTCAACAATGGTTGTCGCCGGAAACCTGGTTAAGGTGTTCGCGTGGTACGACAACGAGTGGGGCTTCTCCTGCCGAATGGTTGAGCTTATAGAGCTTATAGGTAGGAAAGCTGGCTTCTAGCGCTCTAACGCTTAAATTTAAACGAGCTCCTCCCATTTTTATTTTTAGAGGGATTTGAAATGGCGAAATACTTAACATTAGATGACGTGCAAGTTAAAGACAAAGTTGTACTCGTTAGAGTCGACTTCAACTCGCCAGTAGACCCAGAAAGCAAAAAAGTTTTGGATGACTCCAGGATTAGGGCGCACGGCGAATCAACAATAAAGGAGCTGGTGGAAAAAGGAGCAAAAGTCGTTGTTTTAGCACATCAGGGACGAAAGGGTGATCCAGACTTCATACCATTAAAGCAGCACGCTGAAATTCTCAGCAAGGTTCTGGGCAAACCAGTAAAATTTGTGGATGATGTTTTTGGAGAAAAAGCCAAAGAAGCCATTAAAAGCTTAAAAAGAGGCGAAATCCTAGTTTTAGACAATGTTAGAAACTTTGCTGGAGAAACAAAAGAGGGAACACCAGAAGAACACGCGAAAACAGAGCTTGTTAAAAACCTCGCTCCATTAGCCGACATCTTTGTAAACGACGCTTTTGCAGCAGCCCACAGAGCTCACGTGTCAATTATAGGTTTCACGTCGGTTTTACCAAGCGTTGCAGGACGCATAATGGAAAAAGAGTTAAAATCTCTCAGCAGAGTCCTTGAAAAGCCTGAAAAACCATGCGTTTTCGTCTTCGGAGGCGCAAAAGGAGACGATTCACTAGAAATATCGAAATACGTTTTAGGCAATAACATAGCGGATTTCATACTCACAGGTGGAGTTATCGGTCAACTTTTCTTGGCGGCAAATGACGTTAACCTCGGCAAGCCGAACATGGAATTCCTAGAGAAGAAAGAGCTGGTGGACCTGCTGCCTGGAATAAAAGAGCTTATGCAAAAATATCCTAACAAGATAAAAACGCCGGTGGATGTTGCTGTTGATGCTGATGGAAAAAGAAAGGAGATTTCCATAAACGAATTGCCAACAAACTATCCCATGTTTGACATTGGAGCAAAAACAGTTAATGAATACGCTAAGATCATTAGAAGTGCGAAATCTATAGTTGTAAGTGGACCAATGGGAGTCTTCGAAAGGAGCGAGTTTATGTTTGGAACAAAGAAGGTGTTCGAGGAAATTGCAAATTCGAAGGCTTTCTCACTAGCTGGCGGAGGACACACAATAGCAGCATTACAAGAACTCGGATTGGCAGACAAAATATCATATGTGAGCACGGCTGGCGGGGCATTAATAGAGTTTCTAATGGGTAAGAAGTTGCCAGGCGTGGCGGCGCTGGAGAAAGCCGCCGCGAGAAAAACTTGATATTTCTCCAAATCTCCCCTTTTTAAGTTCTTGCCAACTTCAGCTGACAAGAAATTAACCTTTTCGTGGAAAGATTCAATGAATAAGTTAAGAACACCAAAATGCGAGCAAGCCTAAATTTGCTAAAATTAGCATAACGCAGCAAACTAATAAACAACATAGAGGATAAAATGGAGAGAGGCTACGCTTTGACAGACATCGTGTTCGTGTTTGAGGTTCATCAGCCACATAGGCTAAAGAAGAATTTTTTCTGGGAAGACAATATGTTTAAGTGCGTAAAGAAGAGTGAGCTCTTTGACCACTACTTTGACAACGTAATTAACAAGGAAGTCTTTAACAGGGCGTGTAGAAAATGCTATTTCCCATCAAACCAAATATTACTGGAACTTATAGATAAACATAAAAGAAACAAGAAGCAGGTGAAGGTTTCATTCAGCATCTCAGGCGTTTTTCTAGAACAATGTGAAATGTTCAACAAAGACCTTTTGGAATCATTCAAACAACTCGCAGAAACAGGTTGTGTAGAATTTTTAAGCCAGACCTACTACCATTCGCTTGCAAGCCTGTACCCAGAAAAAGAAGAATTCATTGAGCAAGTGAAAATGCATCAGCGAACAGTAAAGGAACTGCTTGGTTATACACCGACAGTTTTTGAGAACACAGAACTCTTGTATAATAACGCCATAGCAAAAACGATTGAAGAGATGGGTTATAAGGGGATATTCACAGAAGGCGTTGAAAAAATACTTCATGAAAAGTCGCCCAACTACCTTTACAAGCCAAAAAACTGCAAAGAAATCAAGGTTCTATTAAGAAATTACAAGTTGACAGACGACATAGGTTTCAGGTTCTCAGCAAGATGGTGGAGCGAATGGCCGCTAACAGCAGACAAATACGCAAGTTGGCTAGCAGCAACTCCCGGACAATGCATAAACATTTTCCCAGACTATGAAACTTTCGGCGAACATCATTGGCCAGAAACGGGAATACACGAGTTTCTGAAACATCTGCCAGCAGAAGTTTTGAAGTGGTGGCACCTCCACATGGCTACACCATCCGAAGTTATAGAAAAATATGAGTCTTCCGGGGAAATAGACGTTCCAGAACTTGGCGGAACAGTTTCATGGGCTGATTTGGAGAGAGATGCAAGTTGTTGGCTTGGAAACACCATGCAGTGGGCGTATTACACGAGCATAAGAAGAATTGAACCGCTAATAAGAGAAGCTGAAGATAAGGATTTCTTGAGAATATGGAGGTATCTGCAAACGAGCGACCATCTGTACTACATGTTTACGGCTGGTGGAGGACCCGGTGAAGTTCACTCCTACTTCAGTCCCTTTAACTCGCCGACGGACGCCTTTGTAAACGCACAAGCTGTGGCATTGGATTTTGAAAGTAGAGTGAAGCTTGCTGTTTTAGCTGCAAATGAGCCGTTCTTGTTCTACACAGGTATTGGAAAAGACAAATTTACCGGAATCATGGCTTGGAGTTTAAAGGGTTTTATAAAGGCTCTAAGAAAGGTTGACGTCAAATCAATTGAATTTCACAACGGCCGCGGAGACTTTGAAGAGTGGGCCGAAAAATCGCTTCGTGATAAACCGTTGGCAGATAAGCTGAAAAAGATTAGAACTGAAAAATTTAGGGGAGAAGCTTTAAGAAAATCGCTAATCAAGGCTGTAGGCGAAAGATTTGAAGCACGTAAAACTCAAGCACAGGCGGCGACAAAATGCTTCTAAACTGTTGGGTACACGCATTTATAAGGAGACAAATAAACTATTTAGGGCGTTTAAGGTGATGATTTGAGGGAAGAACTTCCAATATCAGAAAAAATTCTGCAGACTCTACATAATTTATGCGCTACCGCCGCAGATTTAGCGCGAAGAAGTGAAGAATTAGCGTATGTTTTACAAATTAGCGTTGGAGATGTTGAAAGAACTCTGGATAACTATAAAATGGAAGGGTTTGTGGAAAGCTTCACGGACAACGAGGGGAAAAAAAGGTATTATTTGACTGGACGCGGAATAATCAAAGTCTGTGCACTTTTCACGTAGTGAAAAGCGATGCATGTAATAATTTTTTCATGGGAATATCCTCCGAGAGTAGTTGGAGAACTTGCATATTACGTTAAAGAACTTGCCACCCAACTAGCAAAAAGCAGAACAGAGACACACGTTGTCACGTACCATGACTATTTGACAGGTGAGTCAGCTGAGCCGGATGGTACTAGAATTTTTAGAGTTACAAATCCTGTTCGCACACACATAGGCGTTCTCACGTGGGTTTTAACTTTAAACCAGGAAGTTGAGAGGGCAGCTTCAGACATTTATTACGGTGCAAATGGAAAAGTTGATTTGATAGACGCGCATGATTGGCATTTCATACCAGCCGCGGTTACATTGAAAAAGGCGCTAGGCATACCCTTTGTCTACTCTGTTGAAAGCCTTGAAGAGCATCGGTCACATGGTGCAAATTCTCCTTTTAACATGGCTATTAAAAGTATTGAGTGGCTTGGAACGTATGAGGCGAAGAGGCTCATTGTTAAATCCGGGTGGATGCAAGATGAAGTTTTTAGGATCTATAAAGTTCCATCAGAGAAGATAGATGTTGTGCAACCGAAATCTCAAGGTTGGCTTAAGAACATTTTGGAAGTATACCAGGAAGTAGCGAGAGGTGAAGATGTCCGATGAGAGATTTGACTGTTCTGATGCTTACTTGGGAGTTCCCGCCAAGAATCATCGGTGGAATTTCACCTCACGTTTACAACTTGTCCAGAAGCTTGGCGAAAAGAGATGTCAAAGTTTACGTGGTTACATGTGATTTTCCAGGGGCACCTCCGCATGAAGTTTTGGACGGATTTGAAGTTTTTAGGGTTGATTCCTACAAGAACCCGTCTCCAGACTTCGCAACATGGGTTTACCTTATGAACGTTAACATGCAAAAAGAGGCAGCGGCCCTGGTCAAAAGTATAGGCGGTAAAGTTGACATTTTCCATGCTCACGACTGGCTTGCGGCTACCGCTGGAATAGGCTTAAAACACGTTTTTAGAAAGCCTCTTTTGGCTACGATGCACTCAACCGAAATTGGACGAAGAAACGGCATACATTCCGACTATGAACGTATGATTCACGAAACAGAAGCGTGGCTTACATATGAGGCGTGGAAAGTTATATGCTGCAGCAACTATATGATTTCACACGTCAAATGGGCTTTTGGACTCCCAGAGGACAAACTTGTTATGGTTCCAAACGGCGTAAACATTAATGCATACTTAAAAAATGAAACAGAAAACTTGGGGCAGTTTAGAGCTAAGTTTGCTTTGCCAGAGGAGAAACTCGTTCTTTTTGTCGGGAGACTCGTCTACGAGAAAGGTGTTCACGTGCTTGTAAACGCTGTTCCGAAAGTTTTGGAAAAAGTTAACGCTAAATTCATAATTGTAGGGAATGGCTACATGAAGGAGCAACTTTCAGATTTAATTCGAACTATGGGGTTGTCCCACAAAGTGCTTTTCACAGGATTTTTAGATGACGAAACACTGCGAAAACTGCAGAAATGCGCAGATGTTTCTGTTGTGCCATCACTCTTTGAACCATTCGGAATAGTTGCCCTTGAGGCCATGGCAGCGAAAAGCCCAGTTGTAGTTTCAGACACTGGAGGTTTATCCGAAATAGTCACGCACGACGTTGACGGGGTCAAAGTCTACGTAAACAACCCAGAATCACTTGCTTGGGGAATAACGAGAGTGTTAACTGACGAGAAATATGCAAATTGGATAAGAGCCAATGCTTTCAAGAAAGTTAAGGAGAAATACAATTGGGATGAGATAGCCAAACAAACTAAGAGTGTTTACGAAACTGTTTTGGAAGAATACTCAAGAAGCGCTTGGGCTTAATTCTACGGGTACTTTAATTTTATCGCGTTGTAGGGGCATACGTCAACACATTTAAGGCAGTAAATGCATTCTGGGTCACTAAACTTCTCCCAGGGCAAATCCAAAATTTTAACACGCATCGGGCAAGCCTCAACGCAGAGGCGACATTCACCCTTAACACATTTAGCCAAATCCCTACGCAAGCCTAAAAAGCTAAACCTGTTCATTATAGCCATAATTGCCCCGTGAGGACAGAAGTATTTACACCAGCTTCTTGGGACATAAACCGCTAAAATTATGACGCCTACCATAATGAAGATTTGAACCCAGAAAAGCGTTGGCAAACCTGCGATTAAAGAGAGTACATCTGAGGTGCTTGTACGAAAATCATGGATTGTTCTAGGCATTGTTCCGAAAAGAGTTTCAGCTGGACTTATCGTTGTAAATGGTGCGCGTACAAAAACGCCCAAAGCATTTTCGTAACCTCGTTGGACACCAACAAGTTTCGCGGCGGAGAACGTCAAGCTAATGAATAGGGCTATGCCTAAAACGAAGTATTTTATGTAAAGCATACTTTCATGCGTCCTCGGTGAGACTTCCACTTTCTTACGCTTTATGAAGCCCAACAAGTCTTGGACAAAGCCAAAGGGGCAAACCCAGCCGCATAGAGACTTACCGAGCAGTACGCCCACAACTAGAAACGAGGCAAAGGCTAACCATGGAAAAACGACGTCGTAAAGCATCAACTGTATAGCAGTGAAGGCGTCGCCAACAATGTTTTGCTGTAAACCCCAAGTCCAAAGGATAGGAAGCAGAAGTGAAGTGCTTATGTTGAAAATTGCTATGCTGAATAAGATGAACGAGATAAACTGTACTATTCTACGCAGCGTGTTGAACTTTAACAGAGTTTTCTTAACTTTCCCGCCCAATAGTCTCGCCCCTTTTTATGCGCATAACAAAAGACTCGGTTATTTATTTTCCTATAGCTTTAACGTTTTCAATGAGCACCCACGGCGCAACAAGTTGACCAATTTTTCTCTCGTTATTAGCCAAATTTGATATGCTCTTTAGCGCCTCAAAGACATTGCCAGCCAACATGACGCCTTTAACAGCATGTGTAATTGCACCATTCTCAATTTTCCACGCTGGAGTTGCCACCACAGAAAATTCGCCGCTTGCCGGATTGCTACTATGCGCTCCCTGTAAAGAGTAAACGAGCAAACCATCATCTACCTCGCTTATTAGCTCTTCTGGAGATTTTTTACCTGGCATAAAGTGAAAGTTTGTTGCATCCACGTATGGCGTTGAAAGGTATCCAGCCCTAAAGGCGTTTCCAGTGCTTTCCCGTCCCTCTTTTTTAGCTGTATAATTATCATAGATAAAACTGCGCAAAACACCCCTTTCTATGACTAAAGTTTTCTGCTGTGGAACCCCCTCACCATCAAACCTCCATGTGCGGAGCCCACCACCAAGTAAGCCATCATCATATACTGTCACAACTTCAGAAGCTACATTTTCATCGATTTTGCCCTTTAACGCAGACTGATCTCTCTGCACATAATCTGCCTTAACAGCGTTCATCAACGTATAATATAAAAGCTCATGAAACGCAGCCTGCGTAAACACAACCTTCATGCTTTTCGTTTCAATTCCCTTAGCCTTTAAAGCTGCTGCAGCCAGCCTTGCAGCTTCTCGCCCAACCAGTTCTGGGTTGATTTTATAGCTTCTCTCGGTGCTAAACTCGAAACACACTGGCGTTACCTCGCCGCCCTCTTGTCCAACTGCGGCCAAGCTGCACTCAATCACTGTCCCTTGGTCAAAACACGCAACTCCGTTTGAGTTAGCTATAGCCGTTACCAGTTCAGAGGCGCCAACCCCACCCTCTATTGGGAAAACCCGTCTATCCGTCTGTTCAGCAGCATTTAGCATAACCGAAGCCAATTTTACTAAATCCTCAGATTGCAACCCCGCAACCTTTTGGTCATAAGTGCCTTCGACGGAAACATGAGGCTTCTTTGCCGTGAGACCGTGCCAATCCTTATCGGGCTTGCTTGCTTTAGCTGCCTTTAAGGCATTTTGAACAGTCTTTTCAATAGCCTCTCTGCTCTCTAAAACATTGGTGTAAGCAAAACCCACAGCCCTGTTAAGTATGGCTCTTACGCCTATCCCCCCATCGACAATACGGGAACTACGCGAAATTTGCCCTCGTTCTATAACAACGTTAGTTGTAAACCCTTGATATGCAAAAGCTTCAGCTTCATTTGCACCAGTCTTTAAGGCAAACTTAACCGCGTCTTCGACCAGGTTTAGAAGTTCATCCTTTTTAAGCGCTACCACCGACGAGAACCTCCTTCACTCTTATGTGAGGGCCGCCGTCACAAACAAAGGCTGTCTGGCCTTTGCCGCATCTGCCAGGCCAAAGTTCAAAGTCTTTTCCAACAGCATCAACTTTTAGAAGAGTTTCAAGCGTATTGCCACTTATTGAAGCGTTGCGAGCAGCTTTGCCTAGTTCGCCATTAACGATTTCGTATGCCTCTTGAATGCCAACCTGAAAAGTGCCATCCAAATTCGCTTGTCCACCTCTGAAACTTTTGAGGTAATAGCCGAACTTTATGTCTTCAATAAGCTCTTCAAATGAATGGTCTTTAGGCTCCATGAACGTGTTGCGCATGCGAATTATGGGCTCAAATCGAAAGTCTTCAGCTCTCATGTTGCCAGTGGGCTGCATGTTAAACTTATGTGCTGTTTCTCGGCTCTGCATGAGACCAACCACAACGCCCTTATTTATGAGCAGAGTTTTTTGCGTTGGAACTCCTTCATCGTCATATTTGAACGAGCCGAAAGCACCTTTTATTGTTCCATCATCATATAATGTGACAACGTCTGACGCTACTTTTTTCCCAATTTTGCCTAATAAAATTGAGCCTGACAAAGTAAGGTCTGCTTCGGCTAGATGCCCAAAAGCTTCGTGGACGAATACGCCGACAACATTTGGTCCTAAAACTGCTGGAAAAGTGCCACCCTTCGGAGGCTTTGCCTCAAGCTGGTCTACTGCACGCTTTGCAACCCTTTCGCCGACTATTTCTGGAGTTTCTACATCAAATATTTCGTAGCCAGACGTGGAACCTATTTCTTCTCGGCTGAAGGAAAAAACTTTGCCACTTTTTGCTGTGGCGGTTATTCTTGACCAAACATAAAGTTTGTCTTGTTCGATTGATGTGCCTTCATTGTTTGTGAAGTAGTTCTTTCCAGTCATGTCAAGATAATCGATTGTACAGCTTTTAATGCTCTTGTGGTAACCTAAAATCACCTTGTTTATAGCCAATGTTAAGTTTATTTTGTCCTCAACTGAGATTTTTGATGGGTCTTTTCGCGGTTCTATCAAAACTCTGTCTTCCACAGCCTTTGTTTTCGCGAGCTTTATAGGGCTTCTTAATTTAGAGCTTGCGGCTTTAGCCATCTTACATGCAGAAGAAACTGCATCGTATAAGCTTTTAATGTCGAAGCTTCCAACAGAAGCAAAACCCCAAGCGCCATTAACAAGAACCCTTATTGCTGCACCGTTCTCGATTCCCTGCCGTGCAGCTTCAACACGCTCCTCTTTAACTGTAAGCATAGTCCTAAAAAGCTCCTGGGCGCGAATTTCAGCGTACTCCGCACCAAGTTCTCGAGCTTTATTTACAACCTTTAGTAAATTATCCTTCAAGCAACGTCTTCCTTCCAATATGGTTTAGGGAAGGATTATCCATAAGACAAGTTATAAAGTTATTGCATTAACTCGGCTTTTATTGGCTTAACCAAAAATTAGGTTTAAAAAGCAGAGTCATGCATTTTGCAGAAGAAGTTTAACATGGCTTGCGAAGTCATATTCCTCATGCACTTCTTCAAGTTCCAGTCTGCGCAGCAGACCATAGCTTGAGTATATATCCTCTAGAATTTTTCGTTCAATAGCATATGCCCCTGAACTAAGGAAGTTTTCAAGACCCTTTGCGAAAACTTCGATTTTTTCGGCTATTTCATTCTGCTTAACGTTGTAGTTTGTTTCTAAGTATTTATATATTAGGAGTGTAGCCTCTTCGCCGAAGATTTGTCTGAGCACATGATCTACGATTTTTGAGATTTTGTTCATTTTTTTGTTTTCCATTTTGCAGCCACACATTATCGTGTATATTACGACTTTATAAATCTTGTCGTATAACTGTTTAACACACATACATCAAAAACATGACCAAAGAAAGCACTACATGAAGTCGGTAAGATTCAACTGTTGAACCCTTTGAGGAACAGTCTTCTCTTTCGTTGCCTCGTTGAAAATTATAAGCCGCCCGTAAACCCCATCATACCCAGGTATAACTTTCACATGTCCCTCCCTAACGTTAACAATTGCCTCCGCAATTTTAGCGTCAACAACCTCGCTCAGTGCGCCCTTTGGCGCATCAATTAGCACGCTGTACTCATCGCCAAACTTCCCAATTAGCTTGTTGTAAATACCCCAAACCTGCTGTACAGATGGAGAGTCAACCCCTAAGACTGTTGCTATGATTTCTGAAAGCGGAAGTAAACGCATGAAGTCAACAGCTCCATTAGGTCTGAATCCATATGGACGATCAGCAAGCTCCTCAACACGTTGTTCAACGCCCTTTGTGAGCTTCTTGCGGCATACTGGGCAAATGTTACCAAGCTTTATGGCTTCTTGCGGAGCTAAAGACACGTGGCAGTTTCTATGTCCAGTCCAATGGTATTTCCCATAAGCAGGGTCTGTTTCAATTGTAAACTTGAAACGCTTGGTATCCTTGGCGCGTATAGCATCCAAAATGTCGTAATAACTTGGCTTTTCAAGTTCGAAAACGTTGGCTTCTCTGCCTATTCTCCATGGCCAAAAGCTGTGACTATCGCTATTTGAAACTAGTGCAAATCTGTCAAGTTTGCTTAGCATCCAGTTCATCGGTGGATCCGAAGAGAGCCCAGTTTCCAAAGCATATATGTGCTTTGTCATGTCCTGGTAGCATTCCTCCACGCTGTTAAAACCGTTGAATGCACCGAATATGCTAAACCATGGAGTCCAAGCGTGCGCAGGAAAAACCATGTTGTCATCTGATGTTTCCATAACTTCTTCAACAAGGTGCGCCGCATCCATGTTTAGCGTGGGTCGCCCGTCAGCATTCAAGTTGCCATATTTCGCAAGTCTGTCATTTATTTGAATGGCTGTTTCGATGCTTGGCGTTAAAATCACGTGATGAACCTTTTTGATTTCACCTTCATACGTGAATATCGTACTTACTTCGGCTGTTATCATAAAATATACTGGCAGCTCTGGATTCTTGGTAACTTTATACAGGCCAGAATCATATTCTTTAGTCAGCGTTTCTTGAAGTTCTTTTAGCCATTTTGAATGTGTAAAATCTCCCGTGCCGACAATATTTAGACCCTTGATTTTTGCGAATTTGGCAATTTCCTCAATGCGCATGTTCTGGCTTGTGGCACGGCTATATCGGCTATGAATGTGGAGATCAGCTATAATTCTCATTTTTCGACATTCCATACCGCTTGATGTCTTAATTCACTTACGCTTTATGTAAAGTCATTAAAGCTGCTTTATGATTTATTGTGCTAGTTGTCCTTTAAAAACAGTTTCAGTCCTGTTACCATACATTTCTGAATGTGTGGATGTAATAAATGTAAAAATGGGATCTCAGTGCTAGAAGCGTGAGGCTTAGGACTGCGCCAGCAATAGAGGATAACGTAAGGAAACGAGATGTGGCTCTGCTAGTCGCCGTAAGCCCTGCTCCTACCATACTGCGAAACTATGTTTAGGCAGATGAATGACTAACCAAAAGAACGTTTAAATCGGATTATAATCCGTTAACAATTTTGTCTCCGTACTTGCCTATTACACGCGGCTCTGCGCGCGCATTCTGCAGGTTCTTCGGACATGGAATTTTTGGATTTAAAGCACAGCCATAAAAAGCTTTTTTGAACAGGATGCTCGTTAAAATAAGTGGTGAGGCTATTTAGAAGTTTCCTTTTCATGATTTTACTCGCAATTTTGCCTATATCAACTTTCAGCAGCAATATTGTTACTATTATTGTAAGAAGCGCTGAGGCGACCATTAGAATTTCTTGGCTTATAAAAGGCTCGAGAAACTTTTGCCCTGCTTTCCCAAGGTAAGCTCCAACTACGGCTATTAGCAGTTTTCCGATGAAGTATGGCACAAAAAACTTGATCGGGTTATACTTCAAAAGTCCCAATGGTACGATTACAGGCTCATCTGGAAGCGGCGAGGATGCCACGATAAAAAGTGCTAAAAAGGCCCAGTTTTTAAGTTTTAACCCTGCTGCGTCAAGGCGTTTTCTCCGTTCTCCACCTATAAAGCCGCTAATGAAAAATGTTACAACGTAATGAATGGACTTTGCTGAGGCTGAACCTAAAGCAACGAGAAGGCCTATCGTGAACGGGTCAGCGTTCACAAGTAAGGCGGCGTGCGCGGCAATCAACATGTTGGACGGTCCTGTGAATGGTATAATATTCAAAATGAATGATGCGACTAAAATTCCCAGAAGTTCATACAAGGTAGCCAATTGCACGACCTCATCGTTAACAAAAGTTATAAAAATCAGCATTTAAAGATGTTACCATATTTCCAAAACGCTTAAAATGGAACATCTACTATTTGAGGGAGAATTGGCTTGTCAACCAAAAAAGAGCTGATCTGGATAGCAAGAGACCTTTCAAAATGCAGTGGATGTAGAAAATGCGAAATAGCATGTTCACTTTTTCATGAAAATCGAATATGGCCAGAAGCCTCCAGAATAAGGGTCTTTATGCTTGTGCCTGGTACTGATTTTCCACACTTCTGCGCACAATGTGAAGATTATCCGTGTGTTCAAGCTTGTCCAGTAAAGGCGTTGTCTGTAAGCGAAGAAACTGGCGCTGTTTTGGTTGATAAAGAGGCTTGTATTGCTTGTGGACAGTGTATTGAAGCTTGTCCTGGAAGGGTTCCGCACATGCACCCAGCGGAGGATTACATTTTAATCTGTGATTTATGTGATGGGGACCCCCAATGCGTCAAAGTTTGCCAAGAAGGCTCATGGAACGTCTTGCGAATTGTTGAAAGAGGAAACTATGCGTATAGGCTTTATGCCCGCAAGCCAGAGGAAATAGCGCGAAATTTAGCCCTTAAAATCTACGGGGAAGAGGGGGCGAAACTCCTATGATTTTTGGTTATGCTGGAAAATTTTTGGAAGTGAACCTTTCAACTGAAGAATTTAAAGAAAAAAGGTTCGGAGACGAAGTTTTAAAGGATTACATTGGCGGCAGAGGTTTGGCAGCAAAAATATTATGGGACATGTTAGGCAACAAATGGGAGACTGTGAACCCATTAGGACCAGAAAACATTCTGCTGTTCCTAACGGGGCCTCTTACAGGGTTCTTCCCTGGTGGAAGAATATGCGTTTCTGGCAAGTCTCCTCAAAGCAACGGTGTTGTAGGCTCGACTGTTGCTGGCGAATTCGGTGTAGAGTTGAAATGCGCGGGTTATGATGGCATAATTATAACTGGAGAAGCGGAAAAGCCCACATATTTGTTTGTTAAGGATGGAGATGTTGAGCTTAGAGATGCATCCTATGTTTGGGGTAAGGACGCAAAACAAACGGTTACTATATTAACGAAGGAATGCCGAGAACTCTTGAATAAGCGTTTTCCAAAAAAAGGCGAATGGAAAGAACCTGCAATACTCTATATTGGACCGGCCGGAGAGAACAAGGTTCGCACAGCGGTCGTTGCAGCCAAGTGGACACATGCAGCTGGATATGGCGGTTATGGCGCAGTTATGGGTTCAAAAAAGCTTAAGGCCATAGTTGCGAAAGGCAGCGGACCATTACCAGAAGTTGCAGACATGGAGAAGGTGAAGGAGCTAACCAGCGTAGTATGCAGTGATGTTTATGGGAGTGAGCTTTGGAGGCGCTGGGGAACTGGTTCAGCGGGATACGAGGTTGGCGCGAAAACAAGTTCTGAGCCTATCCGCAATTGGCAGGAGGAGTGGCATGACGAAAAAGGCTTCGGCGTTGACCAGTTTGAAAGCAGAGTTTGGGTTAAGCCATACTGGGGTGATTTTGGCTGTCCCACAACATGTTTGAAAGTCGCTGTTGTTAAAACTGGAAAGTTTACGGGTGCAATTACTGATAATCCAGATTACGAGCTGCAAGCTTATCTGGGTACAAATCTGGGCATTTTCACGCCTGAAGAAAACGTCTTTTTAGCTTCGCTTATTGATGACTTGGGGCTATGCGGAATTCAAACTGGAAACGTTATGGGATTCGCCGCTGAACTTTTCCAGAGGAGCATTCTAACGAAGGACGATTTGGACGGCTTAGAGCTTAAATGGGGTAATGCCGAAGCCTTTGCAACTTTAGCCAAAAAAATTGCCTTCAGAGATGGCATAGGTGATTTGCTGGCGGAAGGAACCTATCGTGCAGCCTTGAAGATTAGCAAGATGAAGGGTGTAGACGTTTTGCAGTATGCTGTGCAGAGCAAGGGCATCGGGATAGGCGCTCATGGAATCCGAAGCGGGAAAGATTATCCCGAAAGCTACTCTTACGCATGTTCAGTTCAAGGTGGAGACCACACATCAACCGCTTGTCTCCCACTAGACGATTTCAGAAGCGAACTCGTAATGACGTTTAACGATTCGGCAGTATACTGCTACTTTAACATTTTCGGAGTCCCACGTAACTTAAAATTTGAATTTTATAAAGCAGTCACTGGCATAGAGCTAACACCGGAAGAATGGGTTAACACAAAAGCCTTACGAATACTTCAACTGCAAAGGGCACTGTTACTACTTGGCGGACCAGACTTAAAATGGAAACCAAAAATCCACGATTCAAATCCGCCAAGGTTCTATGAACCGCTACCATCTGGACCATACAAAGGAAAAACAATCAGCAAAACAGAGGTTGAAAACGAAATTGCAAGATATTATGAAGCTGTTGGCTGGGATGAGAACGGAATCCCGAAAACGGAAGTTCTCAAAAAACTCGGGCTAAATGATGTTGACAAAGCTTTGGAGAAACTGCGCTGATAAAAACCCTAAAGTCTCACGCGAATAACTCTTGTAGGCGTAACGATTATTGAAACTTTTTCGTCTTTTTGCTCAAATGGAACCTCTTCAACAACTTGCACATCATGCACTGTTGTCACTATTGGAATTTCGCCGAACATCTTTCTTAAAATGCCTATTTCCACATCGCCATAACCATGCCCCTTACCAAGCCTATGCCCCAACATATCAACAGCCACGGAACCCTCAACTATCAAGTCTGGCTTGGGGAAAGATTGTGTCTCCACCCCAAATTTAAATGCGCCCTTAATGGTTGAGGCTAAACGCTCCTTGCCCCTTACATTTGCTGGGTCAATTAGAATGAAGCCCTTTTTAAGCCGCGGGGAAGCCATTATGACGATTTTCCCGTCTATCAATGCGTTTTCCCTTACATTCTGCTGTGGCGAGTCTGGATTAGCGAATACAACTTTTGCTTTTTTCCATTCCTCTAGTTGACGCAGTCTTTCCGCCGCATCGGATGCCCCGACAAAATTTGGAATTCTACCTCGGCAAGGCTTTGGAAATGCCGCTATTCCCAACCGTTCCATTTCGCTCCATATTTTCTCGCGTAACTGCTGTTTTTTCAGAGCTATGTCCATTGTTATCTACGATGTAAAATAAGAGGGAAGCTTTAACGTTTTAGATTATTCCTAGCTTTTTTCCTCCTTCCTTGAAGACATCTATGGCTCTGTCGAGTTGTTCTCTTGTGTGTTTTGTGCAAACTTGAACCCTTATTCTTGCTTTGTCCCTCGCAACCATAGGATAGAATATTGGTAAAACGAATATTCCCTTTGACCAAAGATAATCAGCTAAATCCTTTGCAGCCTTGCTTTTTCCACACATAACTGGAATTATCGGCGTTTCCGTGTTCCCAGTGTCAAAACCAGCATCCTGCAAACCATCAAGCAGATGATTGCGGTTTTCCCAAACTCTCCTAACGTGCTGCGGCTCCGTTTCTAAAACGTCTATGGCTGCAATACATGCTGCGGCAACTCCAGGTGGAACAGCGCCGCTTAAAAGCCAGCTTCTAGCCTTGTTGTAAGCAAAATTTCTTAGGTCTTCGCTGCCAGTGATGTGCCCACCTATCACGCCGAAAGCTTTCGAGAATGTTCCCATCTCAACATGCACTTCATCCCTTGTAAGCTTGTAATGGTTGACGATTCCTCTTCCACCTTCGCCTAATACGCCTTCTCCATGGGCATCATCAACATAAACACCAGCACCATGCTCTTTCGCAATTTTAGCTATTTCTGGCAGAGGTGCAGTGTCGCCATCCATGCTGAAGACACCGTCGGTTAATATCCAAATGTGGTTGTATGGCGGGTCGTGTTTCTCAGCTTCATCCATAACACGCGCCAAATCTTCAACATCCTTATGCTTGTAAATTGCCCTGTCAGCTCGGCTTAAGCGCACACCGTCAATTATTGAACCGTGGTTTAGTTCGTCTGAAACGAAAAGGTCTCCTTTATCGGCAAGTTGCGGCACAACTCCTTCATTAGCCATAAAACCAGTTTGAAATGTTAATGACGCTGGCGCGTTTTTGAATTTTGCCAGTCTGCGGTCAAGCTCCTCATGAAGCACCATGTTTCCCGAAATCGAGCGGTCACTGCCAGCCCCAGCGCCATATTTTCTTGTCGCTTCTATCATCGCTTCAACAACTTTCGGATGGGTAGCCAAATTCAGATAGTTGTTTGCACAGAGCATCAAAACCTCTTTACCATTAACGATGCAAATGGGTTCACTTGCACTCTCTAAAACCTTAAGCTCCCAGTTTAGGTTTTCGCGGACCAAACGCTGATACTCTTCACCTAAATATTTCGTTGGATGACGCTTAATCAAGTCCCATCACCTTCTAAAAACTTTACATTCAAGCTCTTTTAACGTTTCCTATACGGTAAAGAGAGTTCTCATGATATTATTTTGAGGCCAATTTCTTTGACAATTTTTCAATCATATCCTTCGTCATAGAAGCCAAATCATATTTGGGGTTCCAACCCCAATCCCTGCGAGCTAAGCTGTCATCTATGGACATAGGCCATGAATCGGCAATTTTCTGCCTAAAATCAGGCTTATATTCACATTCAAAGTCTGGAATATGCTTTTTAATCTCTGCGGCAAGTTCTCCAGCGGAGAAACTCATAGCAGCTATATTATAGCTTGTGCGACAGCTGATTTTTTCAGGTTCAGCCTCCATCAGCTTTATGGCAGCGTCTATGCAGTCTGGCATATACATCATAGGCAAAATTGTGTCTTTACGCACAAAACAGGTGTAATGCCTCCTCTTAATTGCTTCGTAAAAAATTTCAACAGCATAATCTGTTGTACCGCCGCCTGGAAGCGTCTCGCTACTTATGATGCCTGGATAACGAACACTGCGTACATCTAAACCGAAGCGCTGAAAATAATAGTTGCATAAGAGTTCGCCTGCAACTTTCGTCACGCCGTACATTGTTCTAGGAATCAAAACCGTGTTTTGTGGAGTCTTTATGCGCGGCGATTCTGGACTGAAAACAGCGATGGAACTTGGCCAAAAAACTTTTAGCTTAAACTCTCTCGAAATTTCAAGGATGTTATAAAGCCCGTTTATGTTGACGTCCCAGGCAAGCTGTGGATTTTCTTCGCCCGTTGCTGAAAGCACTGCTGCCAAATGATAAACAGTGTCAACGCCGTGTTCTTTTACAACTTTTTTTACGCTGACCTTATCCGTGATGTCAGCGTAGTCGAATGGCCCAGAGCCTAAAAGCTTCTCGCTTGGTTTTCTCTTATGTCCAACAGCCACAACGTTTTCAGCTCCGTATTTTTCGCGGAGCGCCACTGTAAGTTCAGATCCAATTTGTCCTGTGGCGCCAGTAACAAGGATTTTTCCAGTGTTCTTTGGTGACATTTGTTACCCTCACTTGAATAGGGGAGAACATGTTTAAAATTTCAAGGCATATAAGAATTTTCAAACAAAAGTTCTTTTCTGCACTTAAGATTGCGGTTGCTGCTTCAATTGGCGAATTAGCTTGTCAATTGGCTTTTCATGAAAATCTACCTTTAATTTTAGTAGCACCTTCTGCTTGTCTACAACGATTATTGCTGCGGAATGTTCTCCGCGTCTGTCTCCGCCGCTTTCACTTCCAGCCCTTAAAGCCTCAACTAGCCTCATAGCGAAGTCAGCTGGACAATTTTCAAAAGTTTCAGCCATTACGCTTACAACTTCGCTTCTAGAAAGCATATTTCCAATGGCGACACATTCGTCTCTCACAACCTCTGCCCAACAATCAGAAACACTTGCCCCTGTGAACACCGCTTTTCGCCTATTAAAATCCATAATTGCCACCTGTCTTAAATCCCGCTCGTTATCCTCTGCCAAGAGAGAATCCAATGCTTCTTTCGGAGATAAGTTGCGTGCCAATAGCTCTAATCCTCTTATTCCATACGTAACATTTGTGCATGCTTGGGTTGCGATAACGCCTACTCCTGGTTTCGCGTGTGGAACTCTGTCGCCGACTGATGTGGAGCCAGAAGCTACAGCGACTCCCATAAGTTTTCCATCATGTGATGCTGCAAGGATTGAAAATGTTCCATGTTGGTAGTTTAGCCTTGCCGTCCGCAATTCTTATTTCCAGCTCTCCGATTGCCTTAAACACAAAGTTACTGAAATAGTTTACATGCGCTAGGCAAACTTGGTGGTTGAAGAGGATTATGAAAATGGGTTTCGTCGTTAACCCGATTGCTGGAATGGGAGGCAGAGTGGGACTAAAAGGGACAAATGGCGTTTTAAAAGAGGCTATTGCGAGAGGAGCAAAACCAGTGGCACCTCAAAGGGCAACAGAGTTTCTGAAAAAACTGAAAGAAAGCGGCGGACACCTAAAATTTGAGGTTTTAACGTGCCCTGGAATAATGGGTGAAGAAGAGGCGAAAGCCGCTAGCTTTCGTATTCAACTTTTGCCAATGACTATTGAGAAAGAGACAAGTGCTGAAGATACGAAAAAAGCTGTTAAAATGTTTGCTGATGCAAAAGTGGATTTGATTGTTTTTGTCGGGGGAGACGGCACAGCCAGAGACATTTTTGACGCGTTGAAAAAGTGTGGCAGCAAAATTCCAGTTTTAGGAGTCCCTTCAGGCGTTAAAATGTACAGCGGGATTTTTGCAGTCAGCCCCGCTGACGCTGTAGATGTCGTTTTAGCTTTTGCTGAAGGTCAAGCTGAACTTTCCGATTTTGAAATTATGGATGCTGATGAAAACGCAATAAGAAGCGACACGTTCTCTGTAAAACTTCACGGCTTTTTAAAGGGTCCTTTTCTCCCTATGCGAATTCAAGGAAGCAAACAAGTAAGCCCAGAAACAGTTGACGAAAGGGAGAACCAAACCGCAATAGCAAAATCAATAGTAGAAGAAATGCTTTCAGACGCAACATACATCCTAGGTCCTGGGACAACTATTAAACGCGTCGCAGAACTTTTAGGCGTTGAAAAAACAGTTCTAGGTGTGGACGTATACAAGAATGGAAAAGTTATACTTGACGTTGACGAGAGGCGAATACTGCAGGAAATTAAAGACTGGCACAATACATGGATCATTCTGTCACCAATTGGACATCAAGGAATATTGCTGGGAAGGGGTAACCAGCAGATCAGCCCAGAGATTGTCAAGCGGGTGACAAAACAGCGAATAATAGTTGCCGCTACAAAAAGCAAACTTCAAAGCATTGAGGGAAACGTTTTACGGGTTGACACTGGCAACGTTGAGGTTGACAACATGCTGCGCGGATACATAAGGGTTATCACAGACTACAGAGAGTGGAGGCTGATGCCAGTGCAATAAGCCGCGCACGTTAAGGCTCCAAACTGTCTTATTTTGCAAAGCAAGGCGATAACTGTCGTGCGCAGTTAAAATGTTACGTAAAGAAAACGTTTAATAGTTTCTTCTTTAATGTTTTATGGAGTGGTCGACATGGGCGATTTAGTTCCACGCTGCTAAATTTTGCAGTCGCTTATTTGATATTAGGATTGATTTTACACTAGAAATATATTTTACAAATGAAAAACAGAGGGGGAGAGGAAAATGTCTGACGTAGGCGTTACTGTGAAAAAGAGCGAGGACTTTTCAGAGTGGTATACCCAAGTAGTTGTAAAATCTGGACTTGCAGACTACGCTCCAGTCAAGGGCTGCATGATATTCCGTGAACTCTCATACGCCATATGGGAGAAAATTCAAGAAATCTTCAACGCAAAGATAAAGGCAACGGGACACAAGAACGTGTACTTTCCGATGTTTATACCTGAAAGTTTCTTGAAAAAAGAAGCGGAACATTTTCAAGGTTTCGTTCCAGAAGTCGCTTGGGTCACAATTGGCGGAAACGCGCCGCTCGAAGAAAGGCTTGCAATTAGACCGACATCTGAAACCATAATGTATGCGACGTATGCAAAGTGGATTAGAAGTTGGAGGGACTTGCCGCTAAAACTGAACCAGTGGAACAGCGTTGTGCGATGGGAAACGAAGGCAACCAAACTCTTTCTACGCACAAGAGAATTCCTATGGCAAGAAGGCCATACGGTGCACGCCACAAAAGAAGAAGCAGATAGAGAAGTTATGGAAATCCTAAACATGTACAGAGATTTGATGGAAAACTACTTGGCTATTCCTGTGCTTGTAGGAAGAAAGACGGAAAACGAAAAATTTGCGGGAGCCCTTTACACAACAACACTAGAAGCCCTAATGCCTGATGGAAAAGCACTGCAGATGGGAACATCGCATCAGCTGGGTCAAAACTTCGCAAAGGTTTTCGACATAAAATTCATAGGAGAAGACGAAAAGGAGCACTACGTTTGGCAAACATCATGGGGCTTTTCAACGCGCATAATAGGCGCCCTCGTCATGGTTCACGGCGACGATAAAGGCTTGGTTTTGCCGCCGAAAATTGCGCCGATACAAGTCGTCATAGTGCCAATACCATACAAGGAAGCAGATGAAAAAGCCATTTTAGCAAAGGCTAAGGAAACGTTTGAAAAGTTGCAAAGGCAAGGCATAGTCGTGATACTTGACGATAGAAGGGAGTACACTCCAGGATGGAAATTCAACGACTGGGAACTTAAAGGAGTGCCGATAAGAATAGAGATAGGGCCTAGGGATTTAAAACAAAAACAGTTAACGCTGGCCAGAAGAGACACATTTGAGAAAATCACTGTGAAAGATGAAGAAGTTGTCAGCGTTGTTGAAAAATTGCTTGAAGAAATTCAGAAAAACCTATTCGACGAAGCAAAAAAGTTCCTTGACGAAAACATAACCACAGTCAGAACGTATGATGAGTTCAAGAAGGTCTTAATGGAAAAAGGCGGATTCTTAAGGGCATGTTGGTGCGAAAGCTCAAGCTGCGAGGAAAAAATTAAGGATGAAACGGGAGCCACAATTAGGGTGGTGCCTTTTGAAGAGGAGAAAGTATTCGCAAACTGCGTATACTGCGGAGGAAAGGCAAAAAAAGTCGTTTACTTCGCAAGGTCCTACTAGCCATTTTTAGTCGTACAATTTAACGCGCTTCTGAAGTTGTAAAGCAACTTTTTCTAATCCAAGCTTCTTCAGCGTTGTCTTTTTAGGTATTCCACGTTCGTCCCATCCACGTTTTTCATAATATTTCTCTAGCATAACATCATAGCGTGTTCTGTCAAGTTTTCCTCCTTTTAATGGACCCTTGGTTATGGGTTCTTCGAACCACCTTGCTGGTGGAACATCAAGCTCCTTGCTCCAGTTTTTGCCGTACTCGCGAATCCAAAAGGCGCGGATCAGATTGAAAATGCGGTCAGCAACAAGGTTAAGTTCATCCCAGCTAATTTCCAAGCCTGTCGCAGCATGTAAAAACTTTGTGTACCATTCGAGCTCGAAGCCAAGCTCAATCCATGGAAGCCTACAAACAGTCAAGGATTCGAATGCTCCTCCACGAATACGTTGAAACTCTATAACTTTATCCACTTTTTCTTCGTTGTAGCTTTCACGTCCAAACTTAATCTCCCAAGAAATAACCCATGCGTCCTTATGATGTGCGCCTATAGAACTTGTCGCATAGGCTAAAGCCATGGCTGGGGTTGTGTGGCAATCATAAGCTGAAATTTCCAGCCCTTTAACGTGCATCGCCCAACGTTTCGAGTTTCCGCCAAACTTTTCAGCTGAAAAGCGGACACCTTCTGCCAGCGTACTGCCTAAACCTCGCCTATAGGCAATATCTTCAATTAGGGCTTCTGCCTCCTCAAATTTGCCCCAGGTGATTTTCTCCCGTATCAGTTTCTTTTCAGAAGCCTCCATTGCGAAACCAATGACGTTGCCGAGAGAAATTGCGTCTAATCCAAGTTCGTCGGCTATCCTGTTGAGTGCTGCTACCTGTTTTAGATTGCCGACACCTATGTTTGAGCCTAGCATAGCGACATTTTCATAGTCAAGTTCAGACTCTTTATGGTTAGAGTCTTGTACAACGTTACCACATGTCATATTACACTGTGGGCAGCCGCGATTTGCAACTTTGATTTTCTCCATTGAAAAGCCGCCTATGGCTTCTGCATTTTCAAAAATACCCTCGCTATAATTGTAGGTTGGCAGAACACTGTTCTCTTGGCTCCACTCAATAGTCATCATCGTGCCCTGCCTCTTCCAAAAAGCATAATTGGGCTTGGTTAAAACCTCACGGTAAGCTTCAGCTCCAACTTCCTTCATATCCTTTGGATAAGCAGCAGATAACTCCCCAGAACCAACGAAAACAACAGCCTTCAAATTTTTAGAACCCATAACCGCGCCAATTCCAGGTCTACCACCAGCACGACCTTCTTGACAAACGATGTTTGCGAATTTAACAAGGTTTTCTCCACCTTGACCTATTGATAAAATGCCAGCGGTTGGCCCATAAACTTCTCTTAGCTTTTTTTCAGTTTCAAAGGAATTTAAGCCCCAAAAATCTTTTGCATCTAGAAACTCAACGCTCCTATCTTGTATTAGTAACACTACTGGTTTTTTGGCTTTATCCTCGATGATAACCGCGTCATAGCCAGCCTTACGCATTTGAACTGCCGCATTAGATCCAATGTTGCCGTCACCATAACCTAAAGTTAATGGACTTTTCGCTGCAACAACAAGTTTTCCACTACTAGGCAAAGCAAAACCAGTTAGTGGACCAGCAGCAAAAACAAGCTTATTCTGCGGGGACAAAGGATCTGTTCCAGGCTCAAGCTCATCCCATAAAATCTTCGCTGCAAAGCCCCTACCGCCTAAGAAGTTTTTTGCAACATTCCCATCATAAGGTTCAGCAACCGCTTTACCCTTACCAAGATTCACACGAAGAAAATTTCCGGTCCATCCGAACATAGATTCCGCCACTCCTTGAAACAACTGCATAATTACACGTAAAGAGTAAATAAGATTAATGACCATTTGTGCGTTAAATTATTAGCTTTTCAGGCTCAACACGCCTTTCTTTCAAACTCAAGTCGCTGACCCTGAACTTTCTACCGTTGTACAACATCGCGTATCCTTCGCCATTGTAAAGTGCAGCGGCGATTCGCCCTATAGCATCAGCCTTCATTATTCCGCTTCCACTGGCACCACCAACAACAATCAAATCATTCTCCTCAAAAACAACAGGCTGCCCATCCAAAGTGTTAATCTCATACAGCCCAGCAAAAGCATTTGTTGGGCGGCAATCCCTAAACTGTGGAAAATACTTCACCAAAACTTGGTATATTCCATACTGATAAAAGTTCTTTTCAGGCTGAGGGTCGTCCTCCAACTTGAAGGCTCTTGGAAAATCATCTGCATAGCCAACCCAGAACACTTCCTCGTTGGGGAAAGGACGTATCAAAACCTTGGGTTCGGGCAGAATTGTAAACGGGATACAACCCACAGAATTGAAGCTCTTAGCAAAAAGCAGCTGTCTTAGGGCAGGGGTTTTCGCCGCCACCGTAAACAATTGCCTCTTCTTAGGCTTAATATAACATTCGATTCCGACAGCGTCCAAAAGCTGTGGAATCCAAGCTCCGGCAGCCAAAACAGTCTTTTTCGCCCTAATTATCCCCCTGTTTGTGTTTACACCCGCAATCCTTGACTCTTGCCAAAAATATGGCTCTTGAGGAATGCCTAAAGGCTCACGCGGCTCAACTATAAGGCTTTCCACTTTCACGCCATACTCAACCGCTCCATTCAGCTTTAGGAATTGCTCCTCATAAAACTTGACGAGGCAGTCAGCATCGATTATGCCAGCTTTCGGTATAAAAATTCCTTTGTAAACGTTTCCCAGGCGCATTAGTCGAGCTTCTTCATCGTCGCTTAGATCAGTTCGCAAACACAACCTACGCGCCAAATCCCCAGCATCATATTCTTTATAAACAAAACCCTTCGCAACCAGCCCACTCAAAACAGAAGAGATCTCATCATAACTTTTCTTGTTCAAAAGCCAAAGATAACCAACCCATAAGAGCTTTAAATCAACCTTCAAATCATCCTGTAAATGACGGTAAAACTCAACAGAAGAGTCAGCAAGCACATAATTCGTATAAGAAGAAAACAAGCAACGGAAAGCAGAAGCACTTTTAGCTGTACTGCCCTGCCCAGCAGCGTTAAACTTGTCGACCACAAGAACACGCAAACTAGGGTTTGCACTTTTTATGTGGTAAGCTGTTGACAAACCTATAACGCCCGCCCCAACTACTAGAACATCACACTCCGCCATGCAACTCCCTTCCACCACAGAATTTTAGAAGGACGCAAAGACAACTTATAAAGCTTGACCACAAAAGAATAAGAGAACACTTATTTATTCCTACGAAATATGAGATAAAGCAAATATATCATGTTTCGGAGGAAACGTATATGTTAGTTAACAAAAAAGCCGTCTCAACTCTTATTCTCATAATTTTGCTTTTATGCTCAGCAGTTTTTGGAGCTCTCCTATCTTACTTATGGGTTATGGCAAATTATTATAACATGCCAGAAAATACTTCAATGCTTATAACAGAAAATGCTGTTTTTCCAAATTTCCCGAATTTGGATTTTACCTATTTTAACGTAACGATTCTTAATCCATCCAACTCAGTTTCTGACGTAAATGTTACAGCGATCCAAGTAATTGCGGAGAGTAAGAGTGAAACGTATAATGTCACAGTAACAGAGCCTGAACCGCTTCCTTTTATGATAAGAAGGGGAACAAGACAGGTTTTCAAGTGCTTAAGTAATTGGAGTAAAATTGCTGGAGAAAATGTCACTATAAGACCCATCACTCCCTCAGCCAACATTTCAATAGTGCCTTACTCATGTCAAACACCAAATGCGAAACTGAGTTTACAGCCAACATTTGACGTAGAGGAAAGCGTGGAGTACTTTAATTTGACCATAGTGAACTCTGGCACACTTAACCTTACACTTTCAGACATAGCAGTACTTGGAGAATCAATAGTTAACAATGTAACTCCGCCATTAGCAGCTCCATATGTCCTAGCTCCGGAACAAAGTGCAACATTCAAATGTAACTGGAGTTGGGATTGGGGAAAAATAGGCATACGAAACATTACAATAACGGTTAAAACCTCTGAAGGGTACGAAGCAACATACACAACAAATGAACTCCCTGGAGCTTACCTTTACATAGACGAAATTAATTTTGACTATTCTGATACAACCTATTTCAATTTAACAGTTAGCAGTTCACAATATTCCAATGCAACCATATACTTAAAAAACATAAATCTTACATTAATAAACGAGGCGCCTATAACACTAAGCACAATACCTCCTTTGCAGATCATCCCAATATCCATTTTACCTAATTCCTCATTCACTATTAAGTGTCTTTGGAATTGGAATGCATACCGTAATCGGACGATGGAAGTTAGCGTTTACACAAAACAAGGCTTCTCTCCACAAACAAAAACAGAGACAACACCCTCCGACGTTGTTTGGAACGTGACAGATGTAAGCTTTGACCTAGATTATACAAACTACTTTTCAGTTAACGTAACAAACGCCCCTTGCTCACTTCGAGAAATAAATGTCACTCAAATACTACTCAACGGAACCGCAGCCACCATTGAACCTTCGCCGGAAAAAATGCTAAATGGCACTCAGAAAATGTTTAACTGCTCAATTTCATGGAGAGATTTTATAGGAAAAATTGCGAATGTTACAGTGGTAACTTCAGAAGGGAGCATTTCAAGGCTTTTAGAGATACCCGCCGTTGGACTCAAAATACTCGAAGAAAAGCCGGTGTATGGCGACTTATATGATCCTATCATTAATGTTACAATTCCATACATTAATATTACAATTTCAAATTCGAAAGGTTCCCTTTACGATGTTACAATAGTGCAGATTGTTCTTAAAACCAGAAACGACATGTATCTTATCTATAATAATGCTACATATCTCCATGACAATAACGTCTTATATCCTCAATTGCGCCCCGAGGAATATGCTCCAACTGGCTACCCGCTTAAGGTAGGAGAAAACGTAACATTCATTTGCTCTTGGAATTATGAAAGCTATCTTACGCCAGAACCAATAACGGTTACTATCTATACGGCAGAAGGGTTCCAAGCATCAAGAACATGGACTCTTAATCCATAACCCATAACCTTTATTTCCTTCATATTCTCTAACTCAGACTTCTAAGTGATTTGATTTGACCAAAGTAAAGGTTACAGAACGGGTGCGCACTATCGAGTATGCTATCCGCGATGTCATTGTATATGCGAAGGAACTAGCTAAAACTGGCAAAAAGATTTACTATTTGAATATTGGCGACCCTGTTGCGTTTGATTTTGATACGCCGCAGCATATTAAGCAGGCTTTGTTTGACGCTGTTAATGGTGGCGCAAATGCTTATTCGCCTTCTGAAGGTTTACCTGAGCTTCGGCAAGCCATATGCGCAAAGGAAAAGCGTGTTAACGGTGTTGACGTTTCTGTGGATGATGTTATAGTTACTTCTGGTATTTCTGAGGGCATTCAGATGGTTATGGCTGCACTTATTGATGCTGGGGACGAGGTTCTTCTTCCAGGTCCTACCTATCCGCCTTACATTTCTTATGTCAAGTTTTTTGGTGGCAAACCTGTTACTTATGAAGCGGTTGAGGATGACGGTTGGCAACCTAACATTGACGATTTGAGGAGTAAAATTTCAAGTCGAACCCGTGGGATAGTTATTATAAATCCTAACAATCCTTGTGGTGCGCTTTACGAGGAGAAAACCGTGAAGCAAATATTGGATGTCGCTGGCGAGTATGAACTCCCAGTTTTGTCCGACGAGATTTATGATCAAATAACGTATGAGAAGAAGTTCGTGAGCACTGCACGCTTGGCTAAGGATGTTCCAGTCGTAGGGCTTAACGGTTTTTCAAAAGCTTATCTGATGACTGGATGGAGACTTGGCTATGTGTACTTCCACGACGAAAATGGCGCATTGAAAGAGCTTAAACAATGCATTGAAAAAGAGGCGAGAATAAGGATATGCGCGAATACGCCTGTCCAAAAGGCCGGGGTTGCAGCACTAAATGGGCCACAAGACCACATCAGAGAGATGGTTGAGAAACTTAGGAAAAGAAGGGATTACACATTAAAAAGGTTAAATCACATGAACGGCGTTAGTTGTGCGAAGCCTGAAGGCGCCTTTTACGTTTTCCCAAAGATTCACGGAGTTGGGCGAAGATGGAAGACTGATATGGAGTTTGTGCTTGAACTTTTGAAGGAAACAGGCGTGCTTTTCGTAAATGGCTCTGGTTTTGACCCGATGTACGGCGCTGGACACATTAGAAGCGTTTTCCTTCCGCCTATTGAAGTGCTTGAACAGGCTTTCAACGAAGTTGAACACTTCATGGAGAAGAATAAATAGGGAAAATGGCGCCGCTCACGCGTTTTTAGGCGTATATTTGTATACCCTCTTTAGGGTCTTGAACAATCTTTGCAAATTCTTCCATAAGCTTTTTAGTTACGGGTCCAGGCTTGCCGTCGCCGATGGTTCTTTTGTTTATTTCTCTAACTGGCACTATCTCTGCGGCTGTTCCCGTGAAGAAAACTTCATCCGCGTTAAAAAGCTCGTAAGGTGTTATGTTCTTCTCGATTACTTCGTACCCGAGTTTTCTTGCAAGGTTCATAATTACTTCGGCTGTTATTCCTGGAAGAGCGCCAGTATAGCTTGGCGGCGTGAAGATTCTGCGTTCCTTCACTATGAATATGTTCTCTGCAACGCCTTCGCATACGAACCCGTTTTTATCGAGGCATATAGCCTCGTCGACACCACTTATGTTCGCCTCAATCTTTGCGAGGATGCTGTTGAGATAGTTAAGCGACTTTATCTCGTGCGTCGTTGCGTCTACAGGATCTCTTTTAACCCATGATATCATTGTTGTTATTCCTTTTTCCTTTGCTTCAGTTTTAAGCAGCGTTATCTTGTCTGCTATTACGATTATCGTTGGTTTCTGGCATTTTCTCGGATCTAATCCTAGGTCGCCTACGCCTCTCGTGACTACTAGGCGTATGTAAGCGTCTTTTAGGTTGTTTCTGCGTAGTGTTTCTAAAACTATTTTTATCATTTCTTCTTTTTGTATTGGAATCTGCAGCATTATTGTGTGTGCAGAGCGGTAGAGTCTATCTATGTGTTCTTTAAGTTTGAAGACGATTCCATTATACGCGCGGATTCCCTCGAATACTCCGTCACCGTATAGAAGGCCATGATCGTAAACTGAGATTTTTGCTTTTGACTTTGGATAATATTCACCATCGATGTAAACAAGCAGTTCTTTTTCCAATTGTCTTGTCTCCTCTAGGCTAGAAGATTAGCTATCAATTTAGCTATTTGATATATTTTTTGCAGAAATTTGCCTTTTTATCATGTCATTTAGCCGTAGAATTGCGGTCTCTTTGAGAGGTAAGTGGGAAGTGGCAGCGGCTTGAAAGGTTTACCTTCCATTTCCTTTGTAATTTCACTGGTTAGTTCCTCAAGTTTCATGTTACGTATTTTCCCAGTTTTTCTGTCCCTAACAGGAAATGTTTCTGACATTGCCTCTTTTTGTCCTATAACAATGATGTATGGAACCCACTCCATTTCAGCTTCGCGAATCCGCTTCTGCAGGGTCATCGTTCTGTCATCTATATCGAAGCGTATGCAATGCTTTTCTAGCTCTTTTCCAATTTTTTCCACATGTTCCAAGTATTTTGTGGACATGGGTATCAGGCGCACTTGTGTTGGCGAAAGCCATGTTGGAAGCATGGGCGGTTTGCCGCTTTGCTGGTCTTTGTAGGCTTTTTCCAGTAAAGCGTAGATGCACCTTTCAATGGCACCGCTTGGCGAGCAATGCAGAATTAGCGGGTAACGCCTTTCACCTTTCTCGTCCACGAATGTTATTTCGTATCTTTTCGCGTTTTCAATGTCAATTTGGTCTGTAGAGAGAGCAGCAGCCTTGTCTTGGTTGTCTACGAAATTGAAGTCCCATTTAAGTGTGAAGTAGAAGAAGCGTTCTTCCCACATTTCCACCAGCGCTGGTTTGCCGAAAATTTTGGCTAGAGATTCTATGAAATCCTTGTTTTCCTTGTAAAAGTCTTTTGTGAAACGTATTGCCACTTCATACGCGTTTTTCGGTAAGCCTATTTCCTCCAAAATGTCCATGGAGAGCTTGAATCTAGTTATGAATTCGCTTTTAGCCTGTTCCAAGTCTTTGCAGAAAGCGTGGCAATCTGGCATGGTGAAGGCTCTTAAACGTCTTAAACCGACAACCTCACCGCTTTTCTCTCTTCTGAAACTGTAGCGTGTTAACTCGTAAACTTTTAGGGGCATCTGCCTGTAAGAGAACTGAGCGTCATGGACCATCAAAAATTGTCCGAAGCAGGCGGCAAAACGTAGAAAGAGCTCTTTATCTTCCGATTTTAGCAAATATTGCCTGGCTGGAAAGCGGTTTATGTAATCTGCTAAGCTTGGATGCTGAAAATCATACATGACTGGAGTTTCAACTTCCATGGCGCCGTACTCTATCATCTTGGAAGTTACAAATTGTTCAAGTAATGATTTGATGAGTCTTCCCTTCGGATACCAGCGTATGTTTCCAGGGTCGCTTCCAAGCTCGTAGTCAGCTATTTCAAGTCTTTTCATTAAAGGCACGTGTGGAGGCATCTGCTGGCTTGCCCTCACCTTTGAAACTTCGTACTTCATGAATTTTTCGAGGTTTTCATGCTCCTTAAAATTGAATTCTTCTACGGGTACCATTTTGCCGTCTGGTTGCAGGATATACCATGATGACCGAAGTTTCTCTTCTGCCTTCACAGCTTCAGATACTTTTTCCTCTTCCTCCTTTTTCACTTCCGCGGGAATGAATACTCGCGATTGCTCCGCAAGAGGGTGACCCTTTATCGCTATCGTGAACTGTTTATTCCAGCCGAAAGGCGCTCGATAGGTTTCCAAGCCTTTATCTTTCGCGTATGCTTCCATAGCTTTAACTACTTTTAGCGCTTCAGAAGGCTTTGCCAAGTTGCTGCTCAGGTGTGCATATGGATAAATTAATATCCTTTTCACTTTCAGCTTTTCGAGGAAAGCGGAAACTTCGTCTATGGCTTTTTCCGCTACCGCTGTATTGTCGCCTTCTTCAACGGCTGTGAACAGGACTACTATCTCTTCAAGTCTAGTTCTTTTCTTTTCAGTTTCTTCAGCCATGGCTATTTCTTTTTGGATGGGTTGAAACTCGATGAAATCTGAATGCAATTGTAATATTCGCATTTGATAATCCCTCCTTCTTAGCCCATGTGTCGCCACTTCTCAAGCTTCTTATCCTTCTTTGTTCGTTTCTTATATTCTTTGTAATGCTCCTTACAGAGGTAAACACGCCTTCCTTCAGCGTTAACGTTTAAGCCTGACTGTTTCACCTTGTCTAGGGAAAGTGAACGGATAGCCTCTTTACCGCAACCTGAAACGCTGCACTTTACGCCTTTATCGACGCGTCCCAAAGTTAACGCCCCTTCAAACATACGCCACTTTTAACAGATAATTAATGCTACTCATTCCTTAATTCCTTTTCACATAGTACATGCGCCCTTCTATAAATTTCGGTTTTGCAGCTAGAGAAAGTTGGACCAACCGCCTCAACAGCAACTGAAGCGGCTGCGGAGCCAACGCATGCACACCATAGTGAATCTTTTCCTTGAACATATTCTGTTAGAAAGGCGCCGATGAAAACGTCTCCAGCCCCTGTTGGGTCAACTATTTTTTCCGTGTTGTAGGCTGGAATGTTGTAGTTTGTTCCTTCAACTGAAAGTATGGCGCCCTTCACGCCAAGGGTAACTATAACTATTTCAACGCCGAAGTCGTGAACTGCCCTTATAGCAGAATTTACGTCGGATAAGCCTGTTGCCGATTTAATTTCTTCAGATGAGGACTTGTAAATGTTGATGAGCCCCAAAATGCGCTTGTTTGCTAATACCCCGCAGCTCACGTTTCCATTTTCATCGTAAACTCGTAGGAAACCTTGAGGGTCGAGGGATAAAAAATCTGCATGTTTCTTTAGTTTTTCTAAAACGTCATATTCAACTTCACCCGCAATTGGGGCTACGTGAACCACTTTTGCTTTAAAAGCTTCTGGTATGTCGCTGATCGTTATTGATGGCGCCTTGCTCGCAAGACGCATGGCTCTGGCAGATAGATCCTCGCTGTATTTCAATTCAAAACGTGTGGTAAACGCGCCTTCAATTTTACTCACGTTGGAAAGGTCTATGCCTTCCTGTCCAAGCCACCATAAGTATGCTTCTGGAAAGTCACCTCCAACTTTAGATATTACTGAAACGTTTACGCCTAAACGTTGAGCTGAAAGGGCAACGTATGCTACGGAGCCACCTAAAATTATGTATGGCTTGCGTCTTGTCGGGAGGAAAATTGAGTCTATAGAAAAATGTCCAACAGTTGCTATGTCAACCAATTTTGATTGGCGTCCTCCGCGTGTTAATATGCGTTGAGAAAAAGATATAACTTTAAGCTAGGCGAGTTCACAATGGCACGTTAAATTTTTGATTGCAGCAGAAGGATTGCCTTAGCTAGGTCACCCCTACATTCCTCAAGCGCTTTTCTAGCTTCTTCAAGGCTTTTTCCAGTCTGATCTGCAACAAGCCGTGCGTCTTCATCTGGGATTTCCAATTTGCGCTCCAAGGCTTTTTCCGTTATTTTTCCACCAGTTATTTGGAATATTTTTTGTCCCTGCACGTCTAACACTGCCACTTCTGGTTCTTGAATGGTTATTTCCTTGCCGCTCGTTTTTATTATAACTTGTTCGACTTCTGGAACTGTATCCATGCTTAAGCCCATGCGCTGCATCATTCGCCTTGCTTCACGAGGATTCACACGCCTATGCATAAATTGCTTTCACCACGCTCTATTTATTTGATGGGTAATTCAAATACTTAACTTTCTTCTAAGCAGCCGCGTCTAACTTTAACGGCAACGCCGCTCTTGAAGACGCACATTTCCCCTCCTGACAAGACAGCCTTACCAACGGCCAAAACTTTACCTTTTTCGTCGACGACAATAACTTCATCTTTTGGGCGGATGGCATCATCAGCCTTAACAACATGCACTGCAAATACGTCTCCACCTTCAGCGACAAACTTTGAAACTTCACCGCGAACAACAACAAGGCATCTTGCTTGACTGGCATTTTCAATTATCCGCTTTGCGCCAGCAATGCTGAGGGAGAATAAACCGTCCGTTGGACGCATAGTCGCAAGTCTCTTACCATCCAAATGAACATAGCGGATTCTGCCGGTGCGCTTTGAATAAATTATTTCAACATTTTCTGGAAAAAGTTTGACGCCTACGCCTTTCCCAAACTGGTAGTCCGCCACGCTTCTAATCCTTTTAAGATCCTCTTTCAAGACTTATGCACCGTAACCGCCTGTACACTTCGACAACTATAAACACTAGCAGTAAAATAAAAACAGTTTAGGTGCGTGAACATTTGCGGTGCGAAGTCTGCGGGCGCAAAATCTACGGCAAACCATACAACGTGATAATTGAAGGCGCAAAACTAACTGTATGCAGTGAATGCTCAAAACATGGCAAGATAATCTTGGAGGCGGAAGAACCGCAACCACCAACGCAGAGGGCAATGTCAGCAAAACCTAAAGCATCACCGACGCTAAAAACACCACAGAAAAAAGTGCCAGAAACAACGCTGAACTCGTTTGAACTTGTAGAAGATTTCAACGTTAAGATAAAGAAGGCGAGAGAAAAGCTTGGATTATCGCATGAAGATTTAGGCAAAAAACTAAACGAGAAAGTCTCAGTTCTGAGAAAAATCGAGACGGGTAGGATGACGCCTGACGATGCGCTTGCAAAAAAACTTGAACATGAATTAAAAATTAGGCTGCTCGTACCAGTTTCTGAAGTGAAAATTCCGCAAACAAAAATCACTAAACCAGAGAAACGTGAATTAACGTTGGGAGACATAATTCAATTCAACAAAAAGGACAAAGAGAAGGGGGAAACCGCTGAACGAAAGCAATCATAGTCCAGCGCAGACGCAACTTTGAACCATCAAGTTTAGAAGAACTTAAAAACCTAGCAGAATCAGCTGGGTACACGGTTGTTGGAAAAGTTGAGCAAGTTAGGGAACCGGATTCAAGATATCAAATAGGCGCTGGAAAGGTCCAAGAACTCGCCGAACTGGTCAAAGAAACAGGTGCCCAAAAAATAATTTTCGACAACCCGCTGAAGCCTGTACAAGCATACAACCTTGCAAAGGCAACAGGCGTAGAAGCCATCGACCGATTCCAGCTGATACTTGAAATCTTCACGCGAAGGGCTACGACAACAGAAGCGAAGCTTCAAATTCAACTGGCAAAACTGCAGTACGAATTGGCGCATGCAAAAGAGAGAGTTAGGCTTGCGAAAATGGGAGAGCAGCCGGGTTTTATGGGGCTTGGAGCCTATGAAGTGGACGTTTATTATGAGGCAGTTAAGCGTCAAGTTCATGCCATAAAAAGGAAGTTGAAGAAAATTCGCGGAAAAAGGCAGTTGCACCGCGAAAGAAGGGCGGAACTTGGTTTTTCGTCGATTTCGCTTGCGGGATATACAAATGCTGGAAAAAGCTCACTTTTCAACGCGCTCACAGAAGAGGAGGTGCCCGTTGACAACGCGTTATTTACAACGCTTTCCACAACAACAAGGCTTGTGAAAATTTCTAGAAAAAAATTTTTGCTAACAGATACTGTTGGCTTTATAGACCGTTTACCGCTTACTTTGATAGAGGCCTTCCACTCAACCCTTGAAGAAACCATCTACGCTGATCTTATACTGCTCGTAGTCGACATAAGCGAATCATTAAGCGTCGTTGAAAAGAAGCTTAATGTATGCTTGGAAACAGTAGAGCGCATAGGAGCAGCGGGAATCCCTATAATTACGGCTTTGAACAAAATAGACCTTCTAAAGGAGGGGGAAATCACTCATCGGTTAGAAGCCCTAAAGGATAAGACGCCGAATCCTGTACCAACATCAGCGCTGCGCGGAACAAACATTGAGCTGCTAAAGCAGGAAATTGTTAAAAGGCTGCAGAATTATGTTCGAATGTCGTTCACTGTGCCGTTAACAAGCGAAACTATGCATTTCATATCATGGCTTTTTCAGCGGGCAGACGTTCAACTAATAGAATACAAGAGCGACTCAGCCAACATAGTTTTTGAGGCGAACCCGAATTTCGCAGAGAAAGTTAGAAATCAAGTGGAAAGCTTCAACGGAAAAATAGAAAGAATTCAACAGTGAAAAGCAATGCAAGTTGTAGTTTTAAGATGGGGACATAGGCCACGAAGAGACGCGCGGCTAACAACGCACGTGGCGCTTGCCGCGAGAGCCCTAGGAGCATCAGGATTCATACTGTCAGACATAGAAGATCCCAAAATTGAAAGAACCATAAAGAAAATCACGAGAAACTGGGGTGGAACATTCGCTTTTGAGATGGGAACCCCTTGGAGGAAAGCCGTAGAAAAGTGGAGGGAAAAGGGCGGCATAGTTGTTCACCTAACAGCCTACGGTGAAAACATTCAAACAAGCGATGTCTTGCAGCGCATCAAAAACTGCGGAAAAGACATCCTAGTCATCGTTGGAAGCCAAAAGGTTCCAGGGGAATTTTTCTCGGAGAAGGTTTCAGATTTCAACGTTGCCATTGGAAACCAACCGCACTCCGAATGCTCAAGCCTCGCCGTGTTTCTGGACAGACTGTTTGGGGGAAAAGAATTAGCTGAAAACTTTGAAAATGCAAGGATAAGGATAGTTCCCCAAAAGAGAGGAAAGAAACTCGTGCGAGAAACATGAAGTTTAATTCGGATTCAACAAAGAAATTTAAATTAGACCTTCTAACAATATTATAATTAGAAAAGGGTAGTTGTTCAACAGTTGAGCAGAAAAAGGGTCATTATGTCAACTATAAACGATGCGACACTAGTGAAAGTTGCACAGGCACTAGGGGAAGAGGAAGCAGTAAAACTGATTGAAATCCTCAAAAATTCAGATGAAATAACAGACGATGAAATAGCCAACAAAACAGGCATAAGACTAAACACGGTGCGCAAAATACTCTACAAACTCTATGACCATTCACTTGTAAGCTTAAGAAGAACACGCGACCCAAAAACTGGATGGTTCATATTTCACTGGAAGCTTCAACCAGCTCAGCTGGAAGGTTTTATATTAAGCCAAAAACGCCGCGTCTTAGAAAAGCTGAACATAAGGTTGGAGTACGAGAAAAACCATGACTTTTATTACTGCTCAACTGTAGGATGCAGAAGAATACCGTTTGAAGAAGCTGTAGAACTTGTTTTCAGATGTCCAACATGTGGAAAACCACTGATGTATTATGACAACAGGAAGATAATTGAAGCTTTAACGAGAAAAGTTGAGCAGTTAAGGAAGGAATTAGGTGAGTGAAAAGCTTCCATCAAGAGAAGAGGCAATTCAACTACTCATAAAAAGTGGATGTTCAAGAAACGTTGTAAGGCACTGCGAGGCAGTGGCGGAACTTGCTTTAGAAATCGCGAAAACATGTAAGGAAAAGGGTTTAAACGTTGACCTTAAACTTGTAGAAATAGGAGCGCTTTTACATGATATTGGGAGGGCGAAAACCCACAGCGTCCACCACGCAATCATAGGAGCAGAAATCGCGAAATCCCTAGGCATGCCAGATCCTGTAATCGCCATAATAAAGAGGCATGTGGGTGGTGGAATAACATCGAAAGAGGCGAAAAAGCTCGGTTGGCCCAAGGACGTTTACACGCCAAAAACCCTTGAAGAAAAGATCGTCACATACAGCGATAAGCTGATTGAGGGGGCGCAGAGAGTCCCTATAGAAAAGACTATAGAAAGTTTTTCTAAAAAGCTGCCGCCGTCAGCTGTAATGCGCATACGGAAACTACATGAAGAGATGACGCGCTTAATAGGCGACTGCAAGTGCCCATAACAACTCTAGCCATAAAAATTTACAGTCAAGGCGACATCAAACTTGTGGAAGATTTTCTAAAATCGAAACTTAAAGGGTTAAGAGTTAAAACTCAGATATGCGGAACAAACCTGAACAATTGGGTTCAAGCATCAATTTCAGGTGAAGATGAAAATGTAGCGTTACGCTACATAAGCGAAGATGTTGGCACATGCCCAAACACCGTTGAGGAGATAAAAAAGTTTTCAGAGATGAAGGGATATATAGCCTCTATCAACAAGGATGAAATAATGCTAGACATAGGGGTTTCACAGCCTGACTTAAAAGTTAAACTGGAGCTTCAGCATCTGCAAGCGCAACTGGTTGACGGGAGAAAGGTTGCACTTAAAAAACTTGCAGAATTATATGGTTTCTGCGAAGGCTTACCCTTAATAATAAAAGTGTTGAGCGTAAACGAGAAAGAAAATAGCGTAGAGGCAACACTTTCTGAAAGGCAGCTTGACATGTACAGTAAATGGATAAAATCCCTTCTTGACAGGCTAATAGTTTTAGGGGCAACACGCGAAGAGATAACTCTTGGCTTGAAAGTTACAAAATGCACGCGCGACGTGGTTGAAATAGAACCGTTAGGGCTCTTTGAACACGCAGTCACATGTAAACTTGGGACCAGCGCTGTTGGATTGATTCCAAAACTCGGCAAACGGCTCCAAGAGGCTATTTTAGCGATATTCAGCCCAAAGGAAATTATAGGATTTCTCGGAGAAAATCAAATTTTGTGATAGGTGTTCGAAACATTTCGGACAACATTAGGCTTCTAAACATCTTTGTCGCGAGGAAAAGAGGGAGATTAAGTCTATTTTAAACCAGTTTAGCAGCACATTACCGCACGGGGCTATGCATATTTTGAAGATTTTGGGCTTCTCTAAGTGTTTCTTATAAGATTAAGATTGTTGTTACGTATTTTTCTGATATCCCAGCTTGCTTTTCGTCTGAAGTTAGAAGTTGTTGACTGGTGTTCACTGCGAGAGCTATGAACAACGCATCATAAATGGTTATTTTGTGTTTTGCTGCTATTTCAAGTGCTTTAGGAATTTGTTCTGTTTGTGGCGCAATTTTGACTATTTTTGGTAAGTGGGCAATAATTTCCTTCGATAATTCTACGGTGACCTCGTTTTTTAGAGTTTTCTTCGCCAGCGCGTTTGCAGTTTCTTTTATCGCCAACTCCAGTGTTTTACATCCCTCTTTTATGTGGGTTTCAACGGTTTCCCAATTTTCCTCTTTTGCCACGTATTTTATTAAGGCTGAGGAATCAATGACTTTCACGGTCTTCCCTCACCGATTTCTCCGCGAAACCCTTTTCAGAGGGCTTAACATTTTCTAAAAGCTTTCTCATCTTTTCAGTTTCCACGTTTAACTGAAGCTTCCATGCGAGGTCTTCCAGGTAGGCTTTGATAACACTTGGTATGTTAATACCAGCTTTCTCAAGGACATCTTTAATCTCCTTTTTAATGCGTGTCGTTATAACTGTTGTCTGCGCCATTGTAAACACAACGTATACATTTGTATACAGACATATAAAGGTTTTACCACCATCTGCACTTATAAGTCCCAACAACTATTTCTTTTACTTCAGGCTTCATTTAGCAATTCTTTCACAGCCTTCACAATTACACAATAATTTCCCCTTTATTTTCTTGAAAAAGTAAACTTTTGTTTGTGGATACTTTTCAAGATATTTATGAAGATGAATATCTTAGAGCCCAATTTAGATCTACCCCCTCCCCCTACAGTTTTGGCTGGTAGAGGAACCGTTTAAATATGGTATGCCCTTATGCCGGAACAAGGTGAGAGCGTATTTGAATGTTTATAGGCTGATGAAGTGTAGCGCGCGAGTTTTCTTATGACAGAACCCAGTCTGATTTTTATTTTGGGTTCAAGTTTTCAGAAGTCCCTTTCAAAACGATTGGTAACTTTAAGCCTATATTTCTCCAGCTTTTTTCAGCTTCCCGATGAATGCATTGTAATCTCTAACCCTTCCAGCCTTAACGTCTTCTTCGGCTTCTTTAATAGCTTTTAGGGTCTCTTTATCTTCAAGCACGTCAAGCGTTTCTAAAAGTTCTTCGAGTGGGCTGCTAACTTTTAAAAGAAGAGCTCTATCCTCACCTGAAAGCAAACACTACCAGCAACCATAGCTTCACCAAAACAATAACCGTTGGAGCTTCATAAAAACTTTTAGAAAAATTTTCCATTTGCGGATAAGTGTGGATATAGAAATGGTATTTTTGTGAATTGGGGATGATGCTAAAGAAGCGGTGCAATTATTATTTAATGTCTTAAACGTTTAGTTCTGGTTGATCGGGGAACAAGTTGGCGCGCGCGAGGGAAAGTATGCTCCAATATTTAAGGATTCACTTAAAAATTTAGGTGGGCCGGGCCGGAGTTGAACCGGCGACCTCAGCCTCGTAAGGGCTGCTTTAGGCTTGCTTTTGATGGGCAGTGTCCTAACCAGGCTAGACGACCGGCCCTTTTTATAGTCTCTTATGCGTGTTGTTTTCAAGAAGGCGTTTTTCTGTAATAAGTTTTTCAATTATATTTACAGGATTTTCTAGTTTTGCAAGTTTTTCTTTTACATCCCACTTCTTTCCTAGGTGTTTCTTGGCTATAGGTAATACCTTTGAGGGGCTTACGATGAATATTGGGAAATTTTGTTCCGCGAGATATTTGTTTACGAAGGTGCGTCCGAATTCTGAGATTACTATGCTGGGGGTTCCTTGTAATGCTGCCTCTCTTGCTATGGTTCCGCCTGCGCTTACAACTAGATCTGCATCAGCGACTAGACTTGCCGAGTCAATAAAATGTTTGGGAATGATAAGGTTTTTTCTTTTGAACCTTTTATATCGTGTAAGGAAAATAACGTTTCCTATTGTGGTTAGTTTTTTGGCTATTTTTTCTGTTATGTCTGGTTTTCCAGTAGCGTAAGCTGCTTTTGTTTCTATTTGTCTAACCACTATTAGGGGTTTTCCATAATCTGGTTTTTGAGAAACTTTTAGTTCTTTGATCCATGCAACTTCATCTACGCCTTTAAACTGGAAGAGCTTTTGTGCGCCATATTTTTTGAACACTCTTTTTGGGATGGCTTCTGAGACGACTAGAGCGTTTGCTAGTGGGATTGTTAGTTTATTTACAGCTGTCGCGTGTGGCGTATCAGCAGTTAAGATTATTGGAGCATTTAGTCCGAAGGCGACGCGGCATAATTCGACGGATTGATGCGAAATTGCTAGGTCTGGCGGATTGTCTTTGAACATTTTTGAGAGCAGGATTATTCTTTTTGTGCTTTGCTCTAATCTCGTGTAAAGTGAGGTGGGATTATATTGTCCCACTGGAATAAATTTTTCATCAAGGATTTTTGCCAGTTCCAATGTGTCTGGGTGTTTTCTTGTTGTGAGGATAACGTCGTATCCTAAACGTCTCAACCTTGCTGCGATTGCTGCACCATATCGAACGTGTTTTCCAGTTAAGGCATCGTACCATATTCTCATAGCTTTCCCTTTTGATGTAGATTCTTGAATAGTTTCTTTTTCGCTTCATATTCATCTCTTGTCATAATTGGTTTAGCTGGTGCTCCCATAACAACACTTTTAGGGAGAACATCTTTTGTAACGACGCTTCCAGCTGCGATTACAGCGGATTCTCCAATTGTAACGTTTGGGAGTATTACGCTGCATCCGCCTATAATGACATCATCTTTGAGAGTTGGAGGTGTCAAGCATTCGCTTTGGGGGAATTTGTCATTGAGAAGTGTACAGTTTGGGGCGATGAAAACGTTGTTTCCTATCACGCATCCGTTTGATATTGTTACATGCGTTTGAATATTGCAGTTCTCACCCATGACAACGTTCTTTCCTATGTCACAAAAGCTTCCGATGCGTGTTCCATCACCGATTTTCGTGTGGTCACCAATAACTACGTAGTTCCAGATTACAACGTTCTCGCCAAGCTGAACTTCTTCGCCTAGGATTACCCCTACTCCAATTTTTTGCTTCTGCATATGCTTCACTCTTAACTTTAATGTTTATTATGTCTGGTGTATGCGAAGTTTAAATAGTTTGATTATTTATTTGATTTTTCCTTGGAGGCTTAAGCTTGGTTAGAGAGAAGGTGATGGTTGTTGGTTTAGGTGAAGTGGGACTTCCATTATTTGAACTGCTTAAAGAGAGTGGACAATTTGAAGTCTACGGTTTCGACTTAGATAAGAAAAAAATGGAGGAAATTGAACAAGCCGAGTTTCCTGAATCGTTTGACGTGATGCATGTATGCATTCCATGCGTTGATCAAAGCAAATTTGTCGGCGACGTCGTTGGTTACCTCAGGCGGTTTAACCCCAAACTTGCGATTATCGATAGTACGGTTCCACCTGGAACAACCATGAAAATACATGCGCATTATCGCAACTGTCTACTGGCACATTCTCCAATACGTGGAGTTCATAAAAGCTTGGAACATATGAAGTGGGAGTTGAAGCGTTGGGCGAAGTATATTGGTGGTGTCGATGAGAAATCGGCGGAGGCAGCCAAAAAGCATTTTGAAAAGGGTGGGTTGAAAACTAAAGTTTCAAAGAGTTGTCTAGAAACGGAGTTGGCTAAGCTTTTTGAGACTATCTATAGGGCTTGGATGATTGTTTGTTTCCAAGAAATGCATAGGATTAGTAGGTTTTTTGGGGCGGATTTTGATGATGTGGTTGATTTTATTGAGGATACACATCGGGTGAGGCTGGATAGACCAGTAATGTTTCCGGGAGTTATTGGCGGACACTGCCTAATCCCAAACACGGAATTACTTTTGAAGGTGTATGACTCAGAATTTTTAAGGCTAATTCTAGAATCAAATGAGAAGAGAAAGAGGGAAGTTAAAGACGAGAATGTTAGAAGGGAAGTTGAGAAGATAAGGGAAAGGGCGGAAAAATTGATGAGAATCGTTGAGAAGCGTTAGCGCTTATTTCTAGTTAGCGATTATTTTATTTAATGAAGATTACGTTTTTTAGGTTTTTGAAGTGTTCGTCTCCCGTTACTATTTCAGCTTTTTTTGTGATTCCTGTGGCGTATACTATTGAGTCGGCTAGTCCCCAGCCTTTAATCTTCTTTTTCATTATGACGTCTATTTTGGCTGATTCTACAGCTATTGTTTCATCTAGTG
>JBMFKI010000009.1:0-54974 GCA_049972525.1 Bathyarchaeia archaeon | reverse complement strand
TAAGTTTTAATGCGGAAATGTTAGCCATCGCGTAATAGAAAAGCAATGCGAAGGTGCTTATGGCTACAACTCTTGAAAGGTCAACAAACAAGACGAGAAGCGTCATCAAGACGCCGACAATCAATATGGAAATGTGAGGTGTATTATATTTTGGATGAAGTTTACCTAGGGCCTTTGGTATGTCGTTTCTCCTCGCCATAGCGTAAGCCATGCGAGACGTCCCTAAAATCGCTGTTAGCAAAACGCTTGCTGTTGCGAGTAGCCCTCCAGCTGAAACTATGTAAACCGCGACGGTATTTCCCGTTATGCTAATGGCTTCAGTTAATGGCGAGTTTGAATTTGAAAGTCTAACCGCTCCAACAAGTCCGACGGCTATTAGGCCTACAAGCATGTAAACGATTGCTGATATGACGAGTGAGAGCAGTATCGCCCTTGGAACGTTTCGCCTTGCATCTTTAACCTCCTCAGCAATCACGGCAACTCTTGCAAAGCCAGCGTATGCAAAGAAAATGTAACACGTGCCATAAAGCATGCCAAAATCTAAAGGTGCAAAGGGCACATAGTTTGCGGGTTTAACATACTCCAAACCGAAAATAACAAAGAATGTAAGTATAAGCAGCTTTGCAGCAACCAAGAAATTGTTTAGGAGAGCTGATTGGCGTATACCGAAAAAGTTCAATGCCGTAAAGCACATGCAGAGAAAAGCTGCAATCCAGTTGGCTGGCAAAGTTGGAAATATGGCTGTTAAATAATATGCAAAGCCAAGCGAAACCGCCGCACCAACAAAAGTGTTTGAAAGTATCCACATCCAACCAACCAAAAAGCCAGCAAACGGCGAAATAAGTTGATAAGCATACTCGTAGATGCTGCCCTCCCTCGGCTGCCAAGCCGTAAGTTCAGCAAAACTCAACGCCGTAAACAAGGCAATTACTGCTGCTAGAAGCATGGAAACAACAACAGCCGAGCCCGCCAAACCAGCTGCTATACCAGTCACAACAAATATGCCAGCGCCAATAATTGCACCAACACTAATGGCTGTAGCGTCGAATAATCCCAAAGTAGGCCTAAGCTCTGACTGCTGAGCGCCCTCTTCTTTCATATTAACCACGTTAAAAGAACAGTTCTCAGCTGACTAACTATTAAAATTTTAACAAATCAGCAATCAGCCATAGCCTTTCAGTTTCTCTTCCCAGAATTCCCTTGTTTTTAGGTATTGTATTTTTGCCTTTAAAAGGTCCATGTAAAATTCTTCTTCTTTCTGATGCATTTTCCCAAGGATTCTGAAGGCTGTTTCTGGTCCCACTCCTTTTACTTCCAGGGCTATTATTGCCTTTTTGCCATAGCTCAATATTAAATCAGCTGTGCGTCTCGCGTGGGCTAAATCCTTTAGTTCGTCTTCTGTTATTTCTTTGCCTTCTCGTCTTTTCTTCAGAATTTCACGTATACGCTTCGCGTCTTGGTTTCTGTACAAAAGCGCTAGGAGTTTTGATTGGCACTTTTGGCATGTGGGATTTTCAGGTAGACTTTTAATTTTCTTTTCAGCCGCCCATTCGCCGCACGCAATGCATAGAAGCGTTATTGTTCGGGCTTCTATTGCACGTTTCATTTTCTCTATGTTGCTTAACAAAACTTTCTCTGGAGCCATAAGCTCTGAAATGTCTGAATATTTTGCCAGGATGTGGTATGCTAATGGTGTTGGCTTTTCACTACGATATAAGACGCTGACCTTGATTTTTCCATTTTTAACTTCACGCATAATCGCTTTAACCTTTTCAACATCCACCTTTTCCAGCATTGCTTCGCGTAGAGTCTCGTCGTAAATTGGTGTTCCAGCAAACCTTAAAGGCAGCTTGCTTTGCCTATCTGGACCCATTGTTTTCCCCCGCGGCAACGCTCCAAATCTTTCTGCCACAAACTTCATTTTGTAGGCAAATGGAAACTTGGCTTCCAAATAATCATCAAAGGCTTTGTCTATTTCCTCGTCTGAAAGGGCAAACAAAATGGACGGCATTTTTTCAAGCTCTTGAAATGTCAAATTTCTCGGCGTTTCTATTAATATGCGATAGCCGTCGTTCCACCACCCAACTATGAGCTCTTTATCCGAGAGTATGGAATCAAAAATTCCTCCTAAAGTGCTGTTTACAACTTCGCCAAAACATGCGTGAACTATCAAATATTTGTCGAAAGCTTCGATGAGAATGTGGCTGTCTGTGGGCAGCGGCGCACCCTCTTTTAAGTGTTGCTCAACCTCATGTACGGCACCAAGCAAGGCGCCCTTACTTATTGCAAATTTTTCCGCAAGCTTCTCTGCTGTAGCCTCGGCATTCCATGTTTCTTTTAGCAGCCTTCTGATTTCTTCCCGCAGTCTGCCAGTCTCTTGCGCTAAGATGAATGGCACCGGAAGAAGTTCGCCGTCCCATCCTGGAATTGCTGCCAACGGGTCTTCTGACGGTACAACGTAAACAGTGCCAGTTTCCTCCTCTATTTGGACTATACGCCAAACTTTTCCTCTACAAATGAAGTTTAAGCCTATTCTAGCTCTTAATGCCATAAATTCGTCGCCCAAAGTGCCAATTTTTCTGTCTGACAGCACATTTATTATTGGGTAGCGTCTCTCATCGGGAATCATTGATAAGTTCTCATAGTAGTAGTGTCTAGTTCGCCTTGTTCTCATCAAAACTTTTCCTTCTTCCTCAAACCTTAATTCGCCTAAACTGTCTAAAAAGCGTATCACATTCAAAAGCGATTTTTCCCGCAAATTACGGTAGGGATAGGCTCTCCGCACAATCGCCAAAACTTCGTTTACAGTTGCAACTCCCTTGTCCATTAACACTCCTACCACTTGATGTGCCAAAACATCTAATGCACATTCATGAATCAAAACAGGCTCAACATTGCCTTCGTAAGCACTTTTAACCGCCGCGATTGACTCGAGAGCATCATCCGGAAAAGCTGTGATTATGACGCCTTCTGAAAGCATATCCAAACGGTGTCCGCTTCGCCCAACCCTTTGGATTAGACTGCTAACTTGTCTAGGTGAAAGGTACTGAATAACCATGTCGACCGTGCCGATGTCTATGCCAAGCTCCAAAGTGCTTGTGCAAATTATCGCCTTCAAAACTCCAGCTTTAAAGTCATCCTCTATTTGGGTGCGTTCCTCCCTTGATAAGGAGCCATGATGCACGGCAATGTCAAATCTTCCAAGCTGACTGAATCTATGTCCCAACATTTCAGCGTTTGTTCGGCTATTAACAAAAATCAGCGTCGATTTATGAGCATCAACAATTTCTGCTACACGCCTTATTCTTGCCACTGCCTCCGGCGAAGCCCCGAGTTTCCCAGCCAACTCGTAATCAGCGTCTGTTGGCTCAGGATTTTCTACGCTGTACTTATACCCTTTAGGCAGCAACGCCTGAACAACCTTTATTCCCCTACTTGTTCCGGCAATAAAACCCGCAATCTCGTCTGGATTACCCACAGTCGCAGACAAGCCTATTCTCTGAAAATCATGTCTAACAATTTCGTAGAGGCGTTCCAAAGCTACTGTAAGCTGTGTTCCACGCTTGCTCGACGCCAACTCATGAACCTCATCGATAATAACAAACTGAACATTGCTCAAATGACGTTTCATACGTAAGCCTGGAAGAATTGCTTGAAGCGTCTCTGGTGTTGTAACAAGCATTTGCGGCGGAGAAACAGCTTGTTTTCTGCGAAGTTTCAGTTCAGTGTCGCCATGTCTAACCTCGATCGTCATGCCCAAATGGTTAGCCCAAAACTTTAGACGTTTCAGTAAATCTCTGTTTAAAGCCCTTAATGGCGTGACATAAACTATCCTTATACCATCCTTCGATTCACTTTGAGTTAGCTTGGAGAATATTGGAAGGAGAACAGCCTCCGTCTTCCCACTTCCTGTAGGCGCAATTAAAAGAACATTTTCTCCAGCCAAAATCGATGGAATGGCCATAACCTGGGGAAGTGTAAGTTCAAAAAAGCCTAGTTTAGCTAGTCCTTCCTTGACGGGGGTGGTGAGAAGACTGAAAACTTGTGACTTAAACTGTTTCTCCATTAGTTAACTTCGCCAAAAGTCAGATGGTAAGATTCAGAACTTATCCTTTACTGAAATAACCCTAGACATTTTTCAGCACACTTGCGTTTCTTATGGCTTCTTGTAGGAGTTTTTGAACTTCGTATGATGGCTTACTGCTTCAATTACTGGACGCCTAAGTGGACTATATGGACTTGGTGCGCCAACTGGAACTAAGCCCGCTGTTACAGCCACTATCGAGCCTGCTCCATAAATTTTGTCTAACCAACTCATGTTACGTAGACTTCTTGAACATTGTTTAACTTAACAAATCTTGTGTCCATCCCGATGGCTCCAGTCTGTGTTACTACACGCTGGTTCGTAATCATGTATTCTGTGTTTCTGTAACGCAAAAACTCCACTAACAATGGAGTTAGGATTACGCCAATGCCGATAACAATGAAGAGCAGAGTAAAAAGCACAAATGGAAAGAGAGATGTCCCTGTAGAGAAGGCAGACAGCACGAAAAAGTGGCGAAGATAATCCATATAACCCGACCATGGGAATTACAACACGTCCTGGAAAGATGAACGGTATCAGAACTGGTTTGCCGCTCCATAAAACCTTTTCATCTCGCTGACCTAAACCCTAACCCTTATTAGGATTTTTACATCAAACGTGAAAGGTCTAAAGCTATTTTTAAGTTTCCTTCTTCTCGGTATAGAATCGAAACATGCTCTTTAAATTCACCTTTGCCAAGTATATCGCCAAATCCTTCCATTAAGGGCTCTTTTCTAGAGCAGAAAACAATCTCTCCACCATCATTTTCCCATATGGTCAACCCTCTGGTTTTGCCTTTATGGGCAAAATGCAATAGTAAACGATTTCTTTCAATTTGTAAAACGCTAACAGTGTTCGACCCTTCTAACGCTTCAAAAAGAGCATCAAGGGCTTTGCTGGGATTAACCTTCTTCACTAAAAGTTCTTCAAATAGATGCGGGATAACCTCTGAATCTATCAGTTCAATTTTTTCCGACTCAAAAACATGCTTTGCGCCCAGCTTCTCTCTGAGAACTTTATAGTTCATCACATCCCCGTTATGAGCTGAAATTAGCATTAAGCCAGAGAAACAACGCGTAACATAGGGTTGCGCGGTTTCTTTAAACTTTGCAGTTTCCATAAATTGTGGGCTTGGCATACGTACATGCCCGATTAAAACACGCGCCACGTCAACTTTAACAATGCCAAATAAGCGTTTCGTCGGCGAACCGCCAACATTTCCCACCTTATCAAAGATAAATTTTCCATTGGCATCTATAAATGCAACGCCAGCTCCGAAACCGCCAACTGGTTTCGGTTCATGCGGATATTGATGAACCTCAAGTTTTTCTAACACTTTAAAAGGTTTGAACAGTGGAACAGGCTCTTTTAAGGCGAATCCGAATATGCCACACATCTAGTCAGTTCTCCACTAAAAAGTATAGACGTTGTAAACGTAAATATTTTAGGAGTTAGCTAGTTAATTTTGGACGATGAGGTAATCGAGGTACACTGACGCCTCCAGCGGGTGATTGCTTTTTCCGCTCCTGAGTCCAAAATTAAGTTAGAAGGGGAGAGCTAAGAATTCAATGAGGTAGAGAAAGGAGAGGGGGAAATGTTATTTCTCTGATGGCCCTGTTATGTAGGCCCAAATGCTTACTAGGACAAGCGTCAAAATCGCACCAGCAAATCCTGACAGAAGATATCGTGCACTGATAAACGATGGAAAAAGCGCTATAAGTACTGGTAGTACATACGTCGCAGTCAGATCCGCGATTACTCCCGCCATGAATCCTAACGCCGCTACGAGCACGAATACTTTGAGTCTTTCACCCATCCATATTCACCTTTGCCTTAAAATCAATTTAAGCCTCTTTTTAGTTTAACTTACACATTTTTGTTTATTAACAAAAAACCGTCAACATAGACTTTACTCTGGAAAATTAAAGCCTAAAAAGACTTTTACTCTGACATATAGCTCTACGTATATACATACATATTTCCAACATATTAACAATGTATAAGATAACTTCGCGCACTCTCTTTTTCTCGGAGGTATAAACTTGTCTGAACGATTTAGTAAGAAATGGGAAAGTAGAAGAGACGAACAACCACTGACAAACCGCATAAAAGAAGCTGTTAGACCACCAGGTCCACTAAAGCCACGCTTAGACTTCGCTGTCAGGCGCATTGAACTACAAATTCAAAAGTTGGATCAAGCAACAGAAAGGTTCAGCCAGAGAGACAAGGCAATATTTGCAAGGATAGTTGACGCTTACACTAAACATGACAGTGCACGTGCAAACGTATTTGCTAATGAACTTGCAGAAATCCGCAAAATGGAAAAGCTTATTATGAATGCGAGACTTGCCCTCGAACAAATAGTGTTAAGATTACGAACAGTATCTGAACTTGGAGATGTCGTGTCAACGCTTGGACCGGCAGTGGGCGTACTAAGATCTGTTAGAACTGGACTTGCAAGCGTTTTTCCAGAGGCGGAAAATGAACTTGGCGAAATAGGAAACCTGCTAAGTGGTATAATGATTGAGGCAGGGCAAAGTTCAGGAATAACAATAAACTTCGACAGTGTGAATGAGGACGCACAGAAAATTCTCACGGAAGCTGCAACAATCGCGGAGCAAAGAATTAAAGAGAAGTTCCCAGAGCTGCCACCAGGAATACCAACAGCCTCATTAGGCGAGAAAGCTTCAACAGAAACCTCTTAGAATTGGAGGAGATGCGTGACATGTCACAAACCCCCAATTTCTTTCTTTCAATTGGAAAGCCGATCAAGGATGAATATGGATGTGTAGTTGGTAAAGTGGCTTCTTTTGCTTTAACACCAAGTGGAAAATTTGACGCTGTTTACATAGAGCTTGGCGACGGCAAATTTTTGAAGCATTCGATTGAATACTTAAAGTTCGATGGCAATGATGTAACGCTAACATCTAAAATTAAGTTGAGAACAAATGTTCTTTGCGACCAGATTCCATTAATATGGCGCAAAGATCAAGCGCTTAAGGAGTTATCTGAAAAGAATAAAATTTCAGAGGAGCTCTATAGGGAGCTGCACAACAATTTTGAAGGCGCATTGAACCAACTTAAAAGTGAAGCGCAGGGACTGATAGAGGAAATTAACAAAGAGATTGCTAAATGTGATGAAACAACAAAGGAGCTTAACTATGCACTTGTGAACCTCGAAATTGAACATGAGATAGGGCAAATTGACAATCAGTCATACGAAAATGCTTTCTCCTTGATACAGGAAAACTTGAAAAGGGTTAACGCGATGAAAAGTGATTTGGAGCAGATGAGGAATAAACTCTCAAACATTTTGTTGGGAGATGCACTTAAAATAGAAGAGCCTGTAAAACCTAAAGTGACAGAAGCTCCGAAGGAAACTTCGCCCCTCGAAACGCCTGAACTTCCAGAACCACCTGTTGTTGTCTATGTGAAGGAAATCGGAAAAGTTGGAATGTGAAAGTGGGGATAGCGGGCGGAGGGAAAAGCTATTAGAGGATTCATACGTTCTAGCCCTCCACTCCGCGAGGTAATTATTAAGTCCATACAAACGTTGAAAGTTCAACATGGTAAGCTTGAGCAGGCAAGCTTTAGGCTTAAAGAGAGAGACAGAATCCTTTTTCAAACATGTATACACGCATTAAACAATAAGAATAAAGAAAGGGCGGCGATTTGCGCCAATGAAATTGCTGAGGTGCGAAAACTCATAAAGTTTCTTTATAATGTAGAGTTAGCAATCGAACGCGTTATACTTAGACTTGAAACCATAAGGGAGTTAAGCGACGTAGTTATAGACCTTAAGCCAGCATTAAAAATTCTTCAAGGAGTTTCGCAGCAACTGTTTGAGTTGCTACCAGATGTCAGCGCCGAGTTAAACAAGGTTAATGAGGAAATAAGCGAAACGCTTCACTCAACCCACATAAGCGCAGATGAATCTATAATACCAGTAAACATGAAGACACCTGAAGGCGAAGAAGTGCTAAAAGAAGTTTCAAGCTTCCTTGAGAGAAAAATTGCGGAGAAGCTCCCTGAACCGCCCGCAACCCTTGAAACTTCACATGAAGAAAAAGTCGCGCTGAGACAACTTGTTGCCTTGACGGCTAATTGCTCACAAACGGTAGGCCAGGAAAACGTGGAAGAAGAAGACAAGAATTCTTCAACCCTCCTTTCTTTTAAAAAAGCTGAAATTCAGGAAATTTCTCTCAAAGTTGAGAATTCCTCCTTAGAGGATTTGCTTCTTGAATATATTAGGAAGTGTAACGGCGAAATCGACATGAGTAAATGCTCCATTGATTTGAAGGCTCCACCTGAGGAAATTGAAAAGGCACTTAAAAGTTTAGGATCGAAGGGAAAAATTAAAATCGAATTGAAAGCTGAGGAATGAAAATTATGAGCGCTTCTCAAGAACTGGAGAAAAATGCAACCAATTACGCGTTAGAAGCTGTTAGGCTTGATAAGCAAGGCTCAAAGGGGATGGCAATAACGATGTATCAGAAGGCAATTGAAAGCCTTCTAAAACTTGTTCAGCTTTACCCTGAATACAGTCTAAACCAGATTTACATACAGCGGGCAATAGCCTACCAAGAGAGAATAAAGGCACTGCAAGGTGCGGTGGTGCCAGTTCAGCCACGAGGAGAAGTTATGGGCGCGGAAGGCGCAAAAACAACAGAGGAAGGAAAATCAAGTTACGAAGAGCTTGTTGTCACGGAAAAACCTAATGTGAAGTGGGATGAAGTTGTAGGGCTTGATAATGCTAAAAAGGCTATTAAAGAGGCAATTGTCTATCCGGTTCAAAGACCAGACTTGTTCCCTCTTGGATGGCCTAGGGGTATACTCCTCTTTGGTCCACCAGGATGTGGGAAAACTCTGCTGGCCGCTGCTGTTGCCACGGAGATAGATGCAACGTTCATCTCGATTGACGCTGCGTCGATAATGTCTAAATGGCTTGGCGAGGCTGAACAGAATGTTGCAAAACTTTTCGACTCTGCTAGGAAATCAGCTAATAACGGGAAGCCAGCAATAGTGTTTATTGATGAATTAGACTCTTTAATGGGGAGACATTCAAACGAGGTGGGCGGCGAAGTTCGCGTTAGGAACCAGTTCCTAAAGGAGATGGACGGCGTTGTTGATAAGGGTAAAAAACTTCACGTCTACGTTATCGGTGCCACGAACAAGCCTTGGGACTTGGACTGGGCCTTTATTAGAAGATTCCAAAAAAGGATTCTTGTGCCTCTGCCAGACCATTATACACGTTTGATGATGTTTAAACTTTACACAAACAATTTGAGGCTCGCAGAAGATGTTGATCTACACGAGTTAGCTAGGCTTTCGGAGGGCTTTTCTGGCAGCGACATAAGGGATGTATGCCAAGCAGCCCAGTTGAAAGTTATAGGTGAATTCTTCGAGTCAGGGCAGGCGATTAATAAGCAGGCAACGCCTAGAGCATTGACGATGGATGATTTTAGGCAAATACTGGAAGATAGAAAGCCAAGCGTTTCCCCTGAAATGCTTGGACTATACAATAGATGGTTTGAAGCTTTCAAAGCGCTTTAGGAGGGCTATGTGGAAATTGGATGTTGGGTGGAAAGGTTTAGAGAAATTTGTTTCATTTTTTATTGCAACTCTCCTTTCTCCCCTCAAACAAAATCTCTAAACCCCATAACCTAACACGGTTTCCAAAAGCCCCTCAACAATGTTTTTTAGCATATTTTTCCACAATATCTGCAATTTTTTCAGGATTATTAAGCACATCAACGTATGGAATTTCCAATTGCAAGCCGTTAGGTGAGTATGGTCCAGTAAAAGCAATTATTGGGCTAAAAATCCTTTGAGCCTTCAAAACTTCTTCTGCTGATTTAGCAGCTACAATCTTTAGTATATCCTTATTTTCACCCACAAGATTTCTGAATCCCTCAATTAAAGCAAAATCATGATTTTTGCATCTTTGCAAAATTTCATCTAACGTAAAACTTTTTTCAGTCTTTTCTATTGTCGCTATTTCATTTGAAGCTATGCTGATTATTGTTTTTGCTCCAGATTTGGCGAATCTCCAAGTGTCTTTTCCAGCGGTGTCTATTGTGTAGTTTGGTTCGGGTATGTGTTTTATGGCTGCTATCTTGTAGCCTCTTTTTGTAAGTTCTTTTGTTAGCGCTTCTACCGTTGTTGTTTTTCCGGAGCTTTTGCTTCCGACAACCGCTATAATTGTTGGTTTTTTCATTCTTTGCTGTTTCCTTCCATCATTTCTTCCATGAAGATTTGTTTTAGTGTTTCTTTACTCACATATAATTTTTCAGAGAGATCTTTCACCCATTTAATATATGTCCTAAAAATTGTTTGAAGTATATCCGCCTTTTCCTTTTGCGACAAGTCCTTTTCCTCAGCGATTAGAAGTGCAAACCACCTTCCAGCATCAGACAGCCTGTAAGCTTTAACCCAGATTATGCGCCCTTCTTTCTCTGTTTTCTTCATACTCTCTTCCATTATTCCAAGTTTGGTTAGCGTCTTCAAGTTTTCAATTATTGTTTTGTTGGAGTACGACAGTTCACGTACGAGGTCTTTTTGGTAGATTTCGTTTGAAATTCCACATTTTAAAGAGAATTTTAATACGTCAAAAGCGGCTTTGGAGCCAAATATGGCGCGTAGGATGTTGCTTTTCTCTTCTGTTGGAAGAAAAACTACATAGGGGTGTAAATTTTCCCTCATTTGTCATCTGTAGACTGCATGAGCATTAGCTTACTTTAAAAGTTTATGGGTTGCGTGAACTAGCAATTTACGCTTTCACTTTCTGCTTCTTGCCTCTAGATCGGCGTGTAGACTTGGATTGCATCCGCCTTTTCCTTTTTCTTTTTTAGGTATTTTTTAACGCGCGTTCTTAGAGATGGAAACTCCTCTAACATGGCTTTTACGACTTGCCAGCGGATTTCATCGTCTCTCTTGTCGTTGGTCATCTTTTGGCGTCCCCTAGTCAAAGTATTGTATAGCAATACTCCATATAAACTTTTATTCCCACAAGCACAATAACAATAAAATAAAAGAAAAAGGGAAATTACTGAATGTTCACTACGTTTACCGTCTTTTTACGCAACTTAACAGCAGCCACAGCAACACCAATAACAACAGTAGCAGCTAAAAGAATTATCAGCATTTCCGGTGTAACTAACGTTGGGACAGGTTGAGCTGTATCAAGGCCTACGGTTGGGTCATGCTCCAAAGTGTAATCGCCAAAGTATGGATAACAAATGAAGAGCCTAAGGTGTCCACCAGCAGCAATGTAAGAAGCAGTAACATTCACATAACCCACAGTGTCTCCAGTTTGATTTAGGAGTCTAGCCCATGGAACAAACTCAAGAAATCCTGAAAAGTTTCCTTCAACATTTGCATATTGCACTCTTACGCGGTTTCTGAAACGGCTAGTTACGCGTACTTGATGCTCATATTCGTTTTGTGTTTTGTTTTCGCTTACTGTGTAATAATCACCGTTTATATTTACGGCACGCATTTGAGACCGTGTTTCGACGGTTTCCTGGTTTTGGCTTTGTGTTTCATTTTCGGCAGCGCCCAAGTCTTTAAGTTTTATTGAAGCCATGTTAATCCATAAAGCCAGCCCCGTCTTATAAGATGGTATAGTAATGTTCACATCTTTGTATGTTTTAAGCCACTCTATGAAGTTTTCAAGTTTGTCTATGTTCCACTCCCAATGGTTTACAACAAAGTCAAACTTTAGTTGCCCAGCTGCAACAGTATAACTGTGTTCCGAGTCGAACTCTTCCGTCGCTGACGTGTTGTAGAACCTGCATCTTATTTGTATGTTATCTTTTGCAAATTCATTGAAGTGTCCAGGCGCACTTTTCAGGGTGAAGTTAAATGACCAGTAGGTAACATTGTCTTTAGATACTGGCTCTGGTTCATCAAGTTCCCATGAACAAGCGCTGAATGGAAGATATGGTGAATGAAAACCAATTAACCACAGCATAAGTCTGTCCATAATCGTTTTTCTGAGTTGTTGGCGCCAACCATCTCGAAAACCACTTAATTTTGGCTCAATGTATTCTTCTTGTAATATTTGCTGTAGCGTTAGATTATCTGCAGGATAGCGTCTGTCATAATATGGCAAGTCAAAAGTTAAGTATTCTATTACTCCTTGAAACTTCACTACATATATTGTGCTGTTATCGTTTGTGTACCACCATAAGAATATAGGCTTTGTTCCCATGGCAGGGAAAATCAGTGTAATCAGAGGAGTTTCAAACTTGTACCATGAGCCTTCTTTTACTGGTTCTACTGGTCCCACTTCAACATTAGGCTCGCTGTCGTCAGCGTTAACTTTAGGCAGTGACATTGCAGCGATCGGCAGTGTTATTAGCAAGGCTAAGCTTAAAGCCAATATTTTGTTTTTTCCAATTTTCACGGTTTTTCACCGAAAATAACTTTGTTAAACGGCTTATTAAGAAAATCGTTTCCAAAAAACCCGAATATAGCCTGTTAAGAGTTCTAGAAAACTCGAATTTTATGCTGAACTCGTTAAGCGAAACGTCCGAGGATGAATAGTATTGCGATGTTTAAATATGCTGCGGTTAGGCTTATCACTATTGCCTTGTCAAGTCTCATTCCCTTTCCAAAACATATGGCCGCGGTTACCAAAAGGATACTCCATATCTGTAAAAATATCTGGACATATTGCATTATCATGTTTAATTCTAAACTGCTCAATGCCGGAAGCAATATGGAAATTACCAAGTAAAGGTATGGGAAGACCGCTAGCGGAAAAGTTGCTAGACTTAAGCATGTAAAAAGCTGAAGTTCATTTCCAACCCTTCTATAGAGAAGATACGTAAAAATTTCTGTAAACAAGAATAAGCCTATCCAATTAAACACGTATCTAAAGGCTATGCTTGCTTGACTATAGATGGAGTAGGAAAAATAGAAGAATAAAACTGGTTCAAGCTTGGCTTGAGCTGCACCAAAAGCGCCTAAAACTAGTATGGCTACGGCTGGAATAAGCATAAACGGCTTTGTTGTTTTTGCAAAAAGAGGCGATAAAAAGAGCCACTTTCCAATCCTATGACTAAAGGTTTGACTTATATCCAATGTTGCTGGAACATTTCCTTCCTTTAAAAGATTATAAAGGGCTTTCCCTCGGTCATTAAGTCTATATTTGCGCTGCTTATCCTGCGCTATGAAGTCTGAAAGCATGTCCAGATGGTAATATACTGTGCCAACGCCTAACCCCAACGCTTCCCGCAATTCTTTAAACCCGATTTTCTCCTGAGCCCCAAGGATCTCGATAATTTTTCTCCGCGCTGGGTCTCTCAGCAACGTGTAGTACCGTGATAGATCTTCCATCCGAATGCCCCAAACCGCGAATTTGAAATTACGATTAGGGAGGCGAATATTTATGCATTCTTGAAGATGGATAACGAGAATCGGATTTTATCTTTGCACATAAAATGCAGCAACCAGTCCATCGGCAATAAAGGAAACCCGACACGAAAATATGAGTATGACTCCTTTAACTCTTTTTGTAAAAAGGCTTTTTAAACCAGATGAAATCGATATTTCAAAAGAGATGAAGATGCGCGTCAACGCCGTGCTCTTTGATTTATTCGACACATTGCTACTTGTTAATGGCGGTGACGCCTTTTATGAGCCAGCCCTTCAAAAACTCCACAATTTCCTCGTTGAAAACGGCGTTAAAGTCACTTTTGAAGAGTTTAAGCGCTTATATTTTGACGTTAGAGACAGCTTGTACCTAGAAACGGCAGAAACCCTAGATGAACCACATTTTAATGTGCGCCTCTTGCGAACACTAAAAAGGTTAGGATACAATTTCGAGGTCTCCAATCCAATCATAATCGGAGGCACTAAAACTTTCGGTGAAGAATTTATGCGTCATGTTTCCTTGGATGAAGATGCAGTTGATGTGCTGCAGAAACTGTATGGGAAATACAAGCTTGGAATAGTTTCAAATCTTTCAATTCCAGAATGCGCTTGGCAATTGTTGGAAAAATTCGACCTGAAAAAGTATTTTGATGTCATCGTGCTGTCTGGAGATGTTAATAGGCGTAAACCAAGCCCAGAAATCTTTCAAAAAGCCTTAAAAGCTCTAAACATCAAAGCCTCAGAGACCATCTTCATCGGAGACACACTGAGCATAGATATCAAAGGCGCCAAAAACATCGGGATAAACGCAATCCTAATTAAAAGAAAAACTTCACTTACGGACAGCCCAAAATCGCTCATCTGGAGTCCAAAAGAAGAAACACAAATCAAACCTGACAAGATTATCACCAGCTTAAAAGAGCTACTAGCGTTACTTGAAGATTGTTGATGCAAGATAACAACATATATTAGGGCGTAAAGAAACATTTATATTGCCTTTGACGCCTTCAAATTCATTTTGGCGAATGAAATGCAGCCCCGCAATTTCACGGCGGCGGCTCAACCCCAACTAAAAAGGCGCTTAGACGCCCTAAAGGATGAGGATGGTTGGCCTCCAATTGCGGGAACAAAAATGTAGACCTGACATGCTTGCAAGCGTTAGGTCTGAAATGGGCTTCAGCGTCAAAAAGGAGCAGGCAGTTCCCCTCCAAATCCAGTCGGCTTTGCGGCTGTACAAGCCAAAAAGCAAACGGCACCATCAACTCCGGTTGATCCTGCCGGACCCCACTGCTATCGGGATGAGACTAAGACATGCTAGTCGTGCACCTCCAGGCCACGGTGGAGGCGCGGCGCACAGCTCAGTAACACGTGGCTAACCTACCCTTGGGACGGAAATAACCCCGGGAAACTGGGGCTAATTTCCGATAGGTGAAGATTCCTGGAATGGATCTTCGCCGAAAAGGCGTCTAGACCATGCTTCTAGGCGCTGCCCAAGGATGGGGCCGCGGCCGATCAGGTTGTTGGTGAGGTAACGGCTCACCAAGCCTATAACCGGTACGGGCCGTGGGAGCGGTAGCCCGGAGATGGGCACTGAGACAAGGGCCCAGGCCCTACGGGGCGCAGCAGTCGCGAAACCTCCGCAATACGCGAAAGCGTGACGGGGTCATCCCGAGTGCCGTCCGCTGAGGATGGCTTTTCCCCAGTGTAGACAGCTGGGGGAATAAGGAGAGGGCAAGTCGGGTGTCAGCCGCCGCGGTAATACCCGCTCTCCGAGTGGTGGGGACGCTTATTGGGCCTAAAGCATCCGTAGCCGGCTGGACAAGTCCCCTGTTAAATCCAGCGATTTAATCGTTGGACTGCGGGGGATACTGTCCGGCTAGGGGGCGGGAGAGGCCGACGGTATTTCCGGGGTAGGGGTGAAATCCTATAATCCCGGGAGGACCACCAGTGGCGAAGGCTGTCGGCTAGAACGCGCCCGACGGTGAGGGATGAAAGCTGGGGGAGCGAACCGGATTAGATACCCGGGTAGTCCCAGCCGTAAACGATGCAGGCTAGGTGTTCGGGTGGCTACGTGCCACTCGAGTGCCGCAGGGAAGCTGTTAAGCCTGCCGCCTGGGGAGTACGGCCGCAAGGCTGAAACTTAAAGGAATTGGCGGGGGAGCACCACAAGGGGTGAAGCTTGCGGTTTAATTGGAGTCAACGCCGGAAATCTCACCGGGGGAGACAGCAGGATGAAAGCCAGATTAAAGGTCTTGCTAGACGAGCTGAGAGGAGGTGCATGGCCGTCGCCAGTTCGTGCCGTGAGGTGTCCTGTTAAGTCAGGCAACGATCGAGACCCGCATCCCCTGTTGCTACTGGCCCTTGCGCCAGGCACACTGGGGAGACCGCCGCCGATAAGGCGGAGGAAGGAGCGGGCCACGGCAGGTCAGTATGCCCCGAATCCCCCGGGCCACACGCGAGCTGCAATGGCAGGTACAATGGGTTCCAACCCCGAAAGGGGAAGGCAATCCCTAAAGCCTGCCGTAGTTGGGATCGAGGGTTGAAACTCACCCTCGTGAACATGGAATCCCTAGTAATCGCGCGTCACTATCGCGCGGTGAATACGTCCCTGCTCCTTGCACACACCGCCCGTCGTTCCACCCGAGCGACTCTTGGGTGAGGCGTGGTCCTTAGTGGCTGCGTCGAATCCAAGTTTCGTGAGGGGGGAAAAGTCGTAACAAGGTGGCCGTAGGGGAACCTGCGGCCGGATCACCTCCTAAGAAAAGCGCATTGCCGACTGGAGGAGAAAGAAACGCCTGTAAAGACGCTGAAGCCCAAAATCATCATTCTTTATTGCGAAAGTTTTATTGATGCTGCTGTTTTGATTATTCCGCTAAAATTCTGCCCTTGCCATAGGGGATAAGGTTCATGACCTCTTTAAGAGAAACTTTCTCTATCTTTTCACGCTTTTCCTTCGGCATTTTTTCTGCGAGCCTCCTAAGGATGTGCTTGCAAAGCTCTTTTCCACTAACGTCTCCTGGAACTATCACAACGTAGGCTTTAGTTTCTGCTTTAACCGCGTCTACTGGTCCTCCGACAAATCTCGCTTCATCAGTTTTTTCGTTTACGAGCGCGCCTATGGCTATTCTAAACGGTGTATTGCGCATCCAATTTCTTTTCCCGCTTACAACGAAAGCTCCACGCGGAACGTACTCGCCTGAAGCACCAGTTTTGCTTAGCTGTTCCGGCTTAACCCAGTAAACGTCTGCTGCCGCGAAGCCTTCACGCCACCCTCTTGAATATGCAGCCGAGAATTCTGCGGCTTCTTTTAGGCACTGTTGACTTGGCTGTTTTCTATTCGTTTTCACGACGACGAATGGCGCACCTACGACATCGGCGTGAAAAACGATGTCTTCTGGCGCCGTGTACTTCTTTATCAAAACTTCGTTGCTGACTGCGTCTTTTCCAGCAACAACTAGAAAGCCATCTGAAGATTTAAACCATCTGAACTTTTCAAACCACTCTTTACGTTTTATGCGACGCTTTGTAATTTCCTCTTCGACACTTATTGTGGGCTTAACAGTTTCAGCCTCAAATGCCCTGATTTTTTCTTCTAACGCTACTAATTTTCTGCGCGATTCTTCCAAAGCAGCTTTTGCACCTGCTAACCTCTGTTTAGCCTTTTTACTAAGCTCGTAAAACTTTGCTGCGGAATCAAAAAGTTTTGAACGCAGGTCCAAACTAAAGTGTAAATCGTCGATGCAAATGTTGATTATTAGTTTTTTCGGGTCGAAGCCTTCAAAGAAAACGCTTGGTTTTACGCAAGCTTTCTTTTCAGCTAAAAATTTGGAGGTGATTTCCTTCCAGTTCTTACCATCTTTTAATTCTTTGAGAAAACTTTCAAGCAGCATTTGGAGTTCGTTGGAATTAGCGTAAAGCGCATCGCCAATTTTCCTATAATGTTCTGCTTCTGTTTGTGCCTCAGCTAAAACCGTTTCTTGACTTTCAATGATGCGCTTTAATCTTTCCGTTTCACGCTTTAAAGTTTCTAATTCCACGCTTATAGTTTCAGTCTTTTCAAAAGCCTTGAGGTGCACATAAAACTCGTCTAATGCTTCATTAAAACTTTCAAAAGATTTTGCATTTAAACCCTCATAACGCTTAAGCCTTAAAGGTGCAACATCCAAAAAGTTGCCATTTGCATCTAGAATTATGTGCGGTTCAAGTTTGCCCTCCATAATCTGCGTGAGCATGGAATACAAAGAATCGAATATAGCCTTGGCGGCGTCTTCATCTAAGGAACTGCACAACCGCGTTTTATCAATGCCTGCTCTAAGCAGGACTTCTTCAGCGTAAAGGCCACCTATGCTTAAAAAACGCGCTAGCATACGCACGACTTCAACGTCGCCGAAACTCTTAAGCATTCCACAAAATTCCTCAACGCTGAGTTTTAGTGGGTTTTTTCCGCTTGGAGGAGCGAAAACGAAGGCTTCGCCGCGTAGGATGTTGCGGTCTCTCATACGCTTGCAAGTTAAAGCGTGTAGGATTATATTGTGTTCGTCGACTAGGATTATGTTGCCTTCACCGAAAATTTCCAAAACAAGCTTTAAATTGCCACTTCTGGTTTTAAAGGAAAAAACCACGACTCTTTCAAATTCGTATTGCTCTATGTTGAACAAAATGCTGTTGCGCAAGTATTTTCTTAGAGCCATGCAGAAAGCTGGTGGAGTGATGGGTTTTTCAGCAGTGTAAGATGTCAGATGCAAGCGTCTACCAGCCTCAAATAGGAGTAAAAGAGCATGATTTTCTGGCTTGTGAAGTTTAAAAAGTAGTGTTTTGTCGTTAGGCTGGTAAATGTTGTTTACACGAGAGTTTAAAATGCGCTTTCTTAACTCTCCAACGACAGCAGCTACGTCAAAGCTTGTGAACTCCTTTTTCTGCATAAACTTACTGCCTTCAAGAAGATTAATAAACCTTCAAACTATAAATAGGCAATCTTAAATCATATAGTCAAAGCGAAAGGGTGCATGAGATGAAACCTTTAACGGTGGTTTATTGGTTGCGGGTGGCTTTCGGCATTTTAGCCGCCTTATTATGCATAGGCTATGAGATGGCAACTGGCACCATAATCAACGATATTAGCAAATTTAGTTGGAGCATGTTTCTGAACGGCATATCTCTAGCCCTTGTGGTCTACCTGTTATCCTATTATGTGATAAAAGCCATTTTCACAGCAAAGGTGGAAAAGCCGCAAAAACTCTTCACAATGGGTATAGGCATATACTTCTTGGCGTGGATAGTTTTCTGGATTCTCCTATACACAATAATGGCTGGACCACCACCATCGCCAAGCGGCTAATTTTCTTCATCTTCGTTTTCAATGACGCCTGCGCTAGGCAAAGCTTCAATTTTTTCCCTTTCAATATTGCTTTTCACGTTAGAATTGTTCATGGTTGAAATTGCCGGTACATTAATTTTGCTTAGCACGCGCATGCAGTCAGCCCATGCAGAGAAGAAGCCTCTGTCAAACTCTCCGTGAAGTCTGTTCTTGACGTGCTCCAAGAATTCCCGCTTGTAGGCATTTAACTTTGCTTTGTCATTTAAGTCAAGTTTAGAGAAGAACGCGTAGGCTTCGTTGTTGGTGTTATTTGAACGGTGAACAAGCATCATGCCATACAAGGCTCTAAAATAACCGCGGTTCCACTCTGTTTTATGCATCTTCTGCTTTATTCGCTCAAGCTCCCTCTCGGCCTCTGTAAATTGCCTATTTACTAGAAGTTGGAAGTAACGTGCAACTAACGCTGATGGGACCGGCATCCTTTAACGACCACGAGACTTTGCCTTTTCTTCTGCGGAAACATCCTCTATGCCATTCTCTGTTATTTTAAAGATTTCCTCTCCTTCTGGCAAGTATGGGCTTGAAACTAAACGGGCAATGCGCACTGGTCCATGCGTTGCTCTGCGAAGGTAAACGCGTGTGTGACTTGTGTGCCCAACAATGTGCCCGCCTATAGGGTATATTGCATCGCCGAAAAACACGTCTGGTTTAGCCATAACCTGGTTTGTTACAACTGCCACAGCATTAAAAGCTCTTGCTAACCGTATAAGCTTATGCATATGCTTATTTAGTTTCTGCTGCCTTGATGCTAGCATTTCGCGTCCAAGGTATTCGCTTCTAAAATGAGCTGTTAAGGAGTCCACTATTATGAGTTTCACATTGTTAGCTTTGATCACCTCATCAGCGTTATCTAAAAGAAACATTTGATGATCAGAAGTGTAAGCCTCAGCGTAAATGATATTTTTAACAACTTGCTGTGGATCAAGTCCCAAATGCCTAGCCATCTGCACTATACGCTCTGTCCGAAAGGTATTTTCAGTGTCTATGTAGAGCGCGGCCCCGTTTAATCCACCTTTTTCAGACGGCAACTGTACGTTGACGCATAGTTGATGGCATATTTGGCTTTTTCCACTACCATACTCACCATAAAATTCCGTGATTGTCTGCGTTTCCAGCCCACCATCCAAAATGCTGTCTAGGGCTTTGCTGCCTGTTGTTAAACGCAAAACTTGCTGGCGCATCTTAAGTAGCTCGTCAGCCCTGATGAAGGAAACGCCTATAGTAGAGCGTGCAGCGTCTATTATGGCTAAAGCCTTCTTCTCGCTTATTCCGGCTGGCTCGAGTTCTTGGACTGTAGCCATAGCTAAAGACTCAACAGTATGAAAGCCCATTTCACGCAGTTTCTGCGCGGTTGCTGGACCTATTCCTGGCAAATCTTCAAGGAGCTCATACTTCTTTTTCGCCGTATATTCCGTCTGTTCTTCTTCTGCTGCCAATTCAGTGCACCTCTCGTAATTCTGTGAGACAAGTTAGTTCAAGCCATATTTAAAACACTCGAAGAGTAAGCGCAAATAGTCCCTGGAGAGATGGGTTAAAGTGAAAGGGCGTTTGATATGCAAATTTGCGTTACAGCATGGGAAAGCATAAGTATGCGAAGCTTTCAATAAAACCGTCAAGTGAAAAAGAGAGGGAAAGCCTTTGGAAACAAAAATTGTTGAGGAAGTCGCCTTCAACCTTCTTAAACAAGCATCGATATATCTCCCAGAAGACGTTAAAAAAGCGTTAAAAAGGGCGTACAATGAAGAAACAAGCGAAGCTGGAAAAACACAGTTAAGGGCAATACTGGACAACATTGAACTAGCCGAAAAATATAAGGCACCAATATGCCAAGACACTGGAACAATAATATTTTATGCAAAAGCGGGTGCGGACGTAAAAAACCTTGACAAGATTGAACAAGCATTAGTAAACGCCACAAAAAAAGCTACAAAAGAAATACCCTTGAGACCAAACTCCGTTGACCCATTCACCCAAAAAAACAGCGGAGACAACACTGGAAGATACATACCGTTCATCCACTGGGAAATCGTTCCCGGAGACAATCTAGAACTAACAGTTATGCCGAAGGGAGGAGGCTCGGAAAACGTATGCGTAACCGGCATGCTTGTGCCAGGAGAAGGCATTAAAGGACTTAAAAAATTCGTTGTGGACGCTGTAATTAAGGCAGGTGCACAACCATGCCCGCCGAACATTTTAGGTGTGGCTGTCGGAGGAGGATCAGATATAGCGATGACCATTGCAAAGAAGGCACTTTTAAGGCCATTAGGTGAACATAATTCAAACCCTGAAATCGCCAAGCTTGAAGAAGAAATCTTTGAGGCGGTGAACATGACTGGAATTGGACCAATGGGCTTAGGTGGAAAAACAACGGTTTTAGGCGTACACATTGACTATGCGTTCAGGCATCCAGCATCATTCCCAGCGGCAGTTGCATTTAACTGTTGGGCTGCAAGACGTGCCTCTGCACGCATAGACAGCAATGGAAAAGTGGAATATTTAACCCATAAAAATGTGAGGTGAAGAAAATGGTAGTGTACCATCTTAAAACTCCAATTTCAGAGGAGGAAATAAGGAAACTTAAGGTGAACGATGTAGTCTACATAACTGGGACAATGGTAACGGCACGAGACCAAGCTCATAGAAGAGCCCTAGAATACTTTAAGGAAGGAAAGAAGCTTCCAATAAATCTTGAAGGGTTGGCGGTATTCCACTGTGGACCAGTTGTCAGCAAGGAAGGAGCCAAGTGGGTCGCCGTAGCCGCTGGACCTACAACAAGTACACGTATGGACATATTCGAAGATGAGTTCATAAAGAACTTCAAAGTGCGTGTTGTCATAGGAAAGGGTGGAATGGGGAAGAAAACAACAGACGCCATGGCGAAGTATGGTGCCATCTACGGAGCATTCACAGGTGGAGCTGCAATTCTAGCTGCAAAGGCCATAAAAAACGTTAAAGGCGTTGAATGGCTTGATTTAGGCACACCTGAAGCGTTATGGGTTTTTGAAGTTGAAGATTTCGGTCCATTAGCCGTTGCAATAGATTCTCATGGAAACAATTTGTTTATGGATGTTCAGAAGAAAGTTGAGGAAAACAAGCAGAAAATTTACCAAAAACTTGGCTTGTCCTCGTCATAACTCGCCATTTTTCTGTTATTTTTGTTTCTGATTTTTGATAGTTACAGACGATTCTGTTTATAGTATAGGAAGATTTAATATTCAAAGTAGGCGAAAGATAATCGAGGCAAAAACATGCCAAAGAACTTCAAAGACAAAATAACCCTTTCAGGAACAATCGTCTTAATGGTAGGCGTAGCACTGCTTATATTCACCTTCATAAGCGCATGGAGCTTCCTAACACAAAATCTCCAGCTTCCGTCAGGAGACTTCACGCAAATGTTTGGCGAAGCTTTAGGTCCACTAATTGCCGCATGCATACGCATAATGTACCTAGGCGTAATGGGATGGATAGGTTCACTAGTAACAATACGCGGAGTCACACTACTAACAAACATTCCAAAGGCTGAAGCAATAGCAGTTGCTCCCCAAAAGCCACTAAATGCCCAGCAAAAGCACGCGCATAAAGAGGAGAATGTGAAAGAGGAAGAGGAAGCGGAATCACCAGAGCCGCAAATGATTGTCATACCTCCGGAGCAAGCTGCACAGCAACAAGTTGAAGGAAATCAAGAAAGCGAGCAGCAACAGCGGGCAGCAAACAGCTGAAAGTTCATCCAAATTTACTTAGGGAAGGTGGCTTCGATGAAAGTAGCAATTCGAATGGTAACCATAGCCGCAGCATTATTCTGGATTCTTCTATTAGCCTTCACTGTTTCTGCAGTTTACTCCTTCGTGAAGGATGTGCACTTCAGTTTTGGTGAAATGCAAATGCCAACAACACTGACGAAAGAAAATGAAATGGTTCTTTCCGTGCCGATAACTGTTGAAAATATGGGACTTTTCAACATAGGCTTTTTCAATGTGACAACGGAAATTTCTGACATGAAAGGTTTAACAATAACACGCGGAAACACGTTTATACCGACAATAAACCGAAAAACGGCGATTACGATAAATCACAACATAACCGTAAACATTACAGACCTATTTCAGAAAAGTTCCACTTTCACCTTTAATGACACAACGCTTATACTGTATGAAGCGGTGAGCATGAGCATTGCAGAAACAGTTCCGTTCAGAGCATCAACAAACATCACAATTCCGTGGGGAGCACCATTATACAACTTAAGCCTAGGAGAACCAGAATACATTGCAGTTAACAGAACACACACGCTAATAAAGATACCAGTGAACTTTGAAAACCATGCCTTTTTTGACATCACTGGAAACCTCACAATCCGCATTTATAATTCCGAAAACACTCTTGTAAAGCAAGAACAAATCACAATTGAGGCGCCAAGCCACACAATCTACAGCAAATATGCTGAATTTTACGTTAAAAACACAGAAATTCCTTCAAGTGGACGTTTCGAAGTTTACCTTCAAACATCAATATTTACCTTTAATTTGGGGAAAATAAACTTTGGCTAAAAAAAGCAGCAGCATCAAAGAAAAAATTCGAAATGTAGCATTCAAAGCCTTAAAAGCAACAATAAAGGGCGTTATCTTCTATGCATTATACTTTGTTGTATGGATACTTGTAGCTCCAGTGGCAAGCATTGTTCCAGGCTTAAAGGAAACTGTTGAAACATTCGTTGCTATTTACATAACCTTAATGATTATAGGCGAATTTGCTTCCGGAACAATTTTCCAATACTTTTTCGCTGCTGCCAAAGAATTATTCATAATTGGATATTTACTTATTTCATTAAACGGCGGACTTGTAGGTGGAAGTTTCCAAAACGTAAACTTTGTTTTGGACATACGCTTTTTCCTTATGTTTGCGGTTCTTTTAGGTTTGTTGGGATTTGCAAAAACTGTGCTTCAAGCGATAAGTTATGTGAGTGAAAAGGCAGAGTGCACGAAAATTTAGCTACTTGACTTCTTCGGAATTTCTTTACTCATGACATAGGCATCTTCGCCGTCGGCATAATAACCGCGTATTGTACGTGTAACCTTAAAGCCGAGCTTCGTGTAAAGATTAATCGCCGGGTCGTTGGTTACTCTGACTTCTAAAAAGCATTGTTTAGCCCCATAGGAGCGCATGCCATTCAAAGCATCAGCTATTAAAGCTTGCCCAATTCCCTTTCTCCTATGCTCGGGCATGACGGCGACGGAAACTATATGTCCTTTCTTTATAAGACCGCTAAAGCCGAAGTCTGATAAGCCGAATTCTATGCGACACATTATGTAACCAACAATTTCGCCATTTTCCTCAGCCACTATGAATGTTTCTGGAAACCTTCGATGCAGGTCGATGAAGAAAAAGTCTGTATAATTTTCTGGAAGGCACACGCGGTTTATGTGCATAACATGCTGCAAGTCATTCAGCGTGAATTTCCGCAGTGCGAAAGTTTTTTGCATGCTTTCGTCTCCTTATGTGACTTGGAAAGAATAAACAGTTTTAATATTTAACCGCTTTTGATCAGTTTTACTCTTCACTTGTTTTAACTTCTGGCAGCGTAAAGTTTCCATAGGACATAACCCAAACTTTGGCATTCTTCCCCACAATGCGGAAAGCTTCGCCTAAAGCGTCGTTTACACCTCTTGCAGTTTTCAGCTTGAAAATGTTTGTGGCATAATAGTCTGGCATTATTGAAACTAGAATTATCTGAACTTTCTGCAGAGCCTTAAGCAGATAGTAGGCTTTGTGTCCCCCTAAAACAAAGTTGCGCTTAATCTCCCTTTCAACAGTCTTCAAATCGCCAAACCTAACCATCCAGTCGTAGAAGACTTGGTTTCCATGACCCTCTGGGCATTCAGCAACCAAAACAATGACGCCCGCACGCTTAACAATTTCTAAGGCTCCATCAACACCCTTGTAGGCTTGGAAAAGGTTAACATCTGCTGGGTGCCCTCCTGGACTTACGATAACGATGTCTGCTCTGCGATTCACTGAAACGCGATACATCTCATCAACAAGTTTAACACCTTCAAGGAAGGCTTGCCCCAGATCTCCAGCGAAAGCCTTGATAACATCACCTTTACAATTACACACAACGTTCAAGATGAAGTCAACTTTAGCTAATCTGGCTGCTTCAACCATATCCTCGTGAATTGGATTCCCATTTAAAACGCCAGTTCTCGAATTTGGATTTAAAAGCATCGCATGGTTATGCTTAATTGTCTCCTCACCTGCAACCCCAGGCAAAACACTTTTTCTCCCACCACCATAACCAGCATAACAATGAAAGCCTATATCACCAGTCAATATTTTCACATCAGCCTCAGCAAAAACTCGATTCAGATACACTTTTGTCCCGTAAGTTCTTGTTGTTCCAACATAAACAAGATCCTTTGCCTTACAATCATGACTTATTACTTTTACACGCTTGAGAACAGCATCACCTAAAAGTTGAGCAGCCTCCTCTTGCGTGACGGCTCTATGTGCGCCGCACCCGAAAATAATGGTGACGTTTTCATCCTTAACGCCTGCAACATTCAGTTCATCAAGAAGCGGTGGAACCATCAGGTGGCTGGGCGCAGGTCTCGTAGCATCATCAACAACGATAGCCACTTTATGTTCGGACTTTACGATTTCGCTGAGCCTTTTCGAGTTGATTGGCTCTCTTAAAGCCCTTTCAATTTCAGCTCTCGCATCTGACACACCTTGTTTCTCTTTCGGTTCTATTACACCTAAAAAGTTCTGCGCTGGAATTCTTGCACAAACCTCAGTTTTCCCGTAGGGAAGCCAAACGTCAACCATGAAGCCTCACTGTGAATATTTGAAACACACAGAAAGCTGCTATTAAGCCTTTATCAACCAATAATCCGAACAACATGAAGACCTTGTATAGCAAAGCTCTTTAAAACAAGATGAAGATAATTATTAGAATGGAGGATTAAAACGTATGTCAATCGACCAGGTTCCTTCAAAAAGCGAAATCTTGTTTGTCTGGTTTAACCACTACGCTGGAGTAACAATTAAGACGCCGTCTAAAACTCTAGTAATAGACCCTGTGGACGTGAAATCTAAAAACTTCAGGAAAGTTGATGCAGTCCTAATAAGTCACGAACATTATGACCACTTTGACCCATCGCTTATCTCCGAAATTCATAAACAAACAGGATGCCTAGTTGCAGCTGACCAAACATCAGCAAGAAGATTACGTAATGTTATTCCCGCGGAAAAGCTTAACGAAGTTCATATAGGCTCAGAAGTCAAAATAGGCGACGTACCAGTAAAGGTTGAAAAGTCCAATCACCCACCAGCAGCAACACCAGTGTCCTTCATAATAACAAGCGAGGATGGCGTGAAAATATTCCATACAGCTGACAGCCTACCATTTCCAGAAATGGCTGCTTTGGGCGAAAGGGAAAAGTTCGACCTTGCCTTCTGCACCGTGGGCATTGCGCCTGGAACATCCCCCCAAACCGGAGTTGACATTGCGAGGCTAACGAAACCTAGAGTTGCGGTTCCATATCACACTGGTTCAGCAGCAGATCAGAAAAAGTTTGCAGAAATTCTAAAACGGGAACTGCCAAAAATTAATTGTTTAATCCCAGAAGTAGGCAAAATCTACCAAGTTTCAAAGAGGACGTGAAACCTTGCCTATTGGGAAAGGCGAAGAGTACGTAAAGGACGAGATTTGCAGAATCTTGAATAAAATAGGCGCTTTTGAATTCGGCGCCTTTAAGCTTACAAGTGGAAAAATAAGCCCTTACTACATAGATTTACGAATTGTTCCAAGCTTCCCAGATGCCTTTCAAAAAATATGCAATTTCTACGTGGAATTTATAAGAAAGGAGCTAATGGCTGAAAACTTTGAGAGAATCGCTGGAATACCAGTTGCTGGAATACCATTCGCCTCAATAGTGGCCTACAACCTTAAAAAACCATTTCTATATGTCCGCAAAGGAGTTCGCCTACATGGGAGACAGAGACGAATAGAAGGCGTCATAAAGCCCGGAGACCGCGTTTTGCTTGTTGACGATTTGATCACTACTGGCTTATCATTAAAGAAGGCTGCAAAGGCTGTAACTTCTGAAGGCGGCATTGTAAAAGACGCTGTTGTGCTCCTTGACAGGGAAGAAGGCGGAGAAGGGCGACTTGAAAAAACGGGTATAAAGCTCCATTCGCTGATTAGAATCAGCGAAATAGCCGAAAAGTTGCATGAGATTGAAGCAATTGACGAGGAACAATTAAAAACAATCTTAAGGCAAATTAAAAAGGGATAAAAAGGTAATTGTGAGAGTTTTACTCGTAAAATATTAGTTCTTGCTGTTCAAGAATTTCGTGAAGTTTGTGAACAGCGTCATAAACATCTTGTTCTCTTTTTGCTCCTGTGCATACAAGTTTACCGCTTGCAAACAACAGTATGACGACTTTCGGTTCATCCATCCTATAGATCAATCCTGGAAACTGCTCTGGCTCGTACATCGTCTTCCCAAGTGTGTACGCTGCCTTCTCAAGATCTATCATTCCGCCTAGGCTTGCGGATGCAACAATGTTTTGTATTCGAAGTTCAGGCTTGCTGATTATGATTATCCCGCCCTTCTTCAACTCTTTTATAACCTTCATAACAGCGCTTCTAGCTTCCTTTTCCGATTTTGCACCAGTGCAAACCATCTTGCCAGAATTAAAAATCAAAGTTGCAGTCTTGGGTCGCTTAAGCCTGAAAACCAAGCCCGGAAACTGCTCTGGACGATATTCAACGCCTGGATAACCCTTAACGACGGCGTTCAAGTCAACCTTCTGATTCAGAGTAGCTGAAGCAACAACGTTTTCAATGTTTATAATAGCTTTAACTTTAGGCATATGTATCACTTCTTATATTGAAGTGCTTAAATACCCTTTATAAAGCATTAGGTTTGGGAAGCCCTTTCTGCATTTTCCTTTTGTGCATTTTCAGCCTTTTTGCCCTCTTCACCAACAATGACTGGAATTATAAGTTCAAGGACGAGTAGAATTATAATAGCTATTATTATGAATGTAGCAAATGAGCTGCGCATAAGAAGCGCTACATGACCAAGCCACGGAATACGAAAAATAACTCTACCAACAACATCATCTTGAGATACTTTTTGCGCGTCGGGGTAGTCATTTCCGTCGCCCTTCGTTGTAAAGTAAATTTTGCCATTTATGACAGTTTCATCTATCGCCCTGTGAACTATGAGATCGTTACCTCGATGAAATACAATGATGTCGCCGTATGGATACGGCTTTGCATTAATGTCCGCTGGGTCTACCTTCCGCACGATTATTAGGTCTCCAACATGCAATGTTCGTGCAAATGGGTGAGACCACCCGTCACAGTACGGACCAGGCAGCATGCACATGCTTCCAGATGATACTGCCAGCATTGGGTATTCTGTGCCTAACGCATATTGCATTCCACTCCAAAACCCGAAAACTATGATTATGACCAACACAATCATTAATGCTGTTTGGAAATAGTCATTTTTCCATAGCTTTTTAAGCTTGTCCATAGCCAACTTTGCTGCCTTCTAGCATTGTGATTCTTGCTGTTTAGGGTGTACATGAATTAAAACTTAACGCTTAAAAATGGAAAAATGGGGGAAAGCGATGTTAGCTTTAGACTGCCCTTTTAAACCTTCTTCTTACTTAGCACTTCTCTGAAGGTCTTCTTACATTTTGGGCATTCGAAAAGCCCTATTTCCAGCTGCATCCTCTTGCCAGACTTGTCTGGTCGCCCAGCCATCGTCCACTTCTTCTTCGGAGTGTTAACAATTGTTCCGCATTTTGGACATTTAGCCATTTAATTTCCTCCAATGTTCTCCGATATCCATGGTTTCATATGATGATAGATAAAAAACTTTCCATTGTTTTCGTTTAGATAAGGCAGAATTTAACATCAAACATAAACATTCCTTTGCAAAAACCGGCTTAAAAGTGCCGATGTTACATGATAAAGCATTCAAAAACGTGCAGGGCACAATTTTGCATAATGCGTTTCAAGGAAGAACCAGAAATTATGCTGAAAAAGAATCATAAATGGCCTTTCATAAAGCAATATAAGCATGTTTCCTGCTGAAATTTGCAATGTAAACGCATGAAATATTCTCAGCTCAAGCTTTTGATATGCATATGCCATTCAAAGTTGTAAGAAGCAATAAAAATTGTAATACAAAAACGGTGAAATTGAAGAAGATGTATCAAAATTGTTCAACGTCAAACTGATCATTCCAGACTTTTAGAATACCAAACGTATTTTTGGGCTTCTTTGAACCCTAGCTTTTTAATGAACTTTAATCCAGCAATGTTATTGCTCTCTACGTCAACTATTACTATGCGTGCTCCCTTATTTTTGAAACGCTTTTCCAATTCCCGATACAATCTTCTTCCGATGCCACTTTTCTGCTTCGTTTTTCGCACTCCAGCCCATAGAAAATAACCATAGGTCCATGGGCTGTATGGACGTTTCAGTATTGTTCCTATGGCGAATCCGACTATTTTCTTTGAACTTCTGTCTTGTGCCACTAGACAGAGTTCTGGGTCACTGTAGAATAGAGAAAGCAGTTCATCAATGTTCCATGTCCTGTATGTAAACTGTAGATTTGAAGGCGTAAAAATTTTTTCGCCAAGGTGCCACACGTCAGATAGATCTTCTATTCCCATTTGTCGAATTTCAATCTGCGGTTTACCTTTTCTAGTGCGCTTATGCTTGCCAGCCTTTCTTAAACGTTTAGTTTGGCGCATTCTTTACCGATTTCTACATTGAATGTTAGCAGTATAAATTAGTTATTTGAAAATTATTTTCCAAAATGCTTTTACCATTGGCTTTACGCTATTTTAAGCGTTGAGGTATAGACTCCTTGAAGAATTCTCCGAAGAATGCTTTTGAACTTCTTGTTAAGCCCGTTCGGAGGCTCATTGAGCAGAGGGGATTTTCAAAGCCAACTGAACCACAAGAGAAAGCCATCCCAAAGATTCTTGAAGGAAAAAACTTGTTACTCATTTCGCCAACTGCAACTGGAAAAACTGAAGCCGCATTCCTCCCAGTCCTAAGCATGATGCTGCAAGAACCAGAGAGAACCCCTGGAATAAAGGCGTTATACATCACGCCTTTAAGGGCCTTAAACCGTGACATGCTTGAAAGACTTGAGTGGTGGTGCAACAACCTTGATGTCAAATTGGCTGTTAGGCATGGCGACACGGAAACAAAGGAGAGAACGCGCCAAGCTAGAAGCCCTCCAGACATTTTAATTACAACCCCTGAAACTCTTCAGGCAATATTGCCTGGCTGGGTTATGCGACAACATCTGCAACAAGTGCGGTGGGTTATAATCGACGAGGTTCATGAGATGGCTGACAGCAAAAGAGGAAGTCAGCTGGCTCTGGCGTTGGAAAGGCTTAGGAGCATGGTTGGTAAGGACTTTCAGATTATAGGCTTGTCGGCCACTATTGGCAGCCCAGAGGAAGTTGCCAAGTTTCTTGTTGGTAATGGTCGAAGCGTCGAGGTTGTGCGCGTCCCAGTTGCGAGAATGATGCGCTTGAAAATACTTTATCCGCAGCCGAAACCAGAGGATTTCAAGCTTTCTTCGCAGCTTTACACGCATCCTGAAGTTGCAGCGAGATTACGCATAATTCGCGACTACATAAGTAGGCACAAGTCTGTCTTATTGTTTACCAACACAAGAGCCATATCTGAAGTGTTGGCTAGCAGATTCAAGGTTTGGGACATAGACTTTCCAGTTTCAATTCACCACGGCTCTCTTGCAAAGCCTTCGCGTATAGCAGCGGAAAGGGGACTTAAGAACGGTGAGTTAAAGGGGCTCGTTTGCACAAGCAGCCTTGAGTTGGGCATAGACGTTGGACGAATAGACCTCGTTATCCAATACATGAGCCCTAGGCAGGTGACCAGGCTAATACAGCGCGTTGGAAGGAGCGGACACAGAATTGGACACATAGCTGAAGGCGTAATAGTCGCGATGGATTCGGATGACACGTTAGAGGCCTTAGCCATCGCCAGAAGAGCCCTAGAAGAGGATTTAGAGCCCGTTGAGATTCCTCCGAAGCCATATGACGCATTAGCCCATCAAATTGCAGGCCTTCTTCTCAAGAATCGAAGATTAGAATTTAAAGAGATTTTGGAGCTGTTCCAGAGGGCGTATCCCTACAGAGACTTGACTATAGAGGATGTTGAGAAGATTTTGAGGTACATGCATCAACGTTTTCCTCGTTTGGCATGGGTTTCATTCGAAGATAAGGTTGTGTTAAAACCACGAAGGACAAAAGCCTTATTCGAATATTACTTTGGAAACCTTTCAATGATACCTGAGGAAAAGCAGTTCCTCGTTGTCGACGAGTCAAGCGATTCGGCAATAGGGGTATTGGATGAAGCGTTCATGGCTGAGTACGGCAAGCCAGGAATAAAATTCATAATAAGAGGAAGCCCATGGCGCATACTACACGTTTCGGAAGAGAAGGTCTACGTGAAGTCTGTTGACGATCCGACAGGAGCAATACCAAGTTGGATAGGCGAGGAGATTCCAGTCCCATTTGAAGTGGCGCAGGAAGTAGGCGCTATAAGAGCCTTTGTTGAAGAACAAATGCATAATGGGATTTCTCCAGACGAGATAGCCGCCAAGCTTAGTGTGCAATATCCGGCTGATAAGGAAACTATTTTGCGGGCTCTATCTGAAACTATAGAGCACATAGCCAATGGGTTTCCAGTACCAACGGACAAGCGAATAATCGTCGAAGACTGGGAGGAGTTCGTGATAATTCACGCCAACTTCGGTTCTCTTACGAACAGGGCCTTAGCCCAGCTTCTGGGGCAGATGCTCTCGGAGAAAATTGGGTACGGTGTAGTTGTTCAACACGACCCCTACCGAATCTTTGTACAGACAATGGGCGCTGCCAGTGCAGACAACATAATTGAACTTTTCAACGAAATGCGTGCAATGCCAGAGCGAACAATAAGAGAAACGCTTACAAGAGCAACTGTTAAGACTGGACTTTTTAAAAGGAGAATGATTCACGTTGCAAGACGTTTTGGAGCCCTACAGAAATGGGCTGACTTCAGCAACGTAAGCCTACAAAGGCTAATAAAAAGCTTCGAAGACACACCAATATACGAAGAGGGATTAAAAGAAGTTTTCGCAAAGGACCTAGACCTGGAAAAGCTTATTCATGTTCTCAACAAGATTCGTGAGGGCGAAATTCAAATACAAAAGGTTGAAACTGAAGGCAAAGCAACACCAGTTGCCCGTGTCGGCATTGAAAGGGTAAGCATGAAAACAGACTTGATTCCTCCAGAAAGGATGCGCGCAGTATTGGTGGAATCAGTTAAGGCGAGGCTCCTCAACGAGGCATGCAACTTCATATGTACAAACTGTTGGAGCTACTTGGAAATGGCGCGCGCAAAGGACTTGCCAGAAAAACCAAAATGTCCACGGTGCGGCTCTGGGGCTATAGGACTTTTGAAGGTTGAGGAGGAGAGGCTTCTTCCACTAGTTGAGAAGAAGGGAGAAAAACTAACAAAAAGTGAGGAGAAGCTGAAAAAGCAGGCGTTACAAACGGCGCAATTAATAGAAAGATATGGAAAAGCGGCTGTTGTTGCCCTTTGCGCCAGAAAAGTTCAACCATCAGAAGTTAAAGAGGTTCTTCAAGAAGAGTCGAAGTTAAGCGATAGGTTTTATGAGCTTGTTCTTGAGGCAGAGCGCAAAGCCTTAAGCAAAAGGTTCTGGTAGCCGCTAAGACTTACAACAACTTTTAAATGGTTGAGCGTGTTAATGTGCGTAGAAACCACTATCGCCCAACAAGGAGAATTAGTTGTGGAGATAAGCAGAAAAAAGTTGAGGGAAGAAGTTCTTGAAAGAGTAAAGTATGTGAAAACATGCGTACTGGCAAGGGAACTCTGCCTCCTGGTGCGTTCAAACAGAGCTGTTTTAGAAACGAAAGATGTTAGCGAAATATGTCTCTACATTTCAAATTTATGTCGCGAAGAAGGTTGCACAGAACCAAGCGAACTTTGTAGAAAAGCCGCTGAAGCCGTTGGTGCAGGAGACGAAGCGAAATACTTGGAACTTTGCGCCCAAAGCTGCATGAAATGTGGAGAAGCTAGGAGACCAACTCCTAAAAAGGCTACTTACGTAACCTAAATGAATTAGAAAATCTTTAAAAGAAACAAAACAACTGGATAAGAAGAGATGCTGAGGGCTAATTAATGTATATTGCACCATACGTTCCAAGTCCACCACAAGTGATTCGCCAAATGCTTATCCTCGCAGAGCTAAAGCCTAGAGAAGTTTTCTTCGATTTAGGCGCTGGAGATGGAAGAGCAGTGATAATGGCGGCAAAAGATTTCGGAGCAAGAGCCGTCGGCGTAGAATTAAGAGAAGACCTTGTCAAAAAAGCTTTAAGCACCGTCTATGAGCAAGGGCTTCAGGATAGAGTCACCATAGTAAACGGTGACATATTCAGCGTTGATTTAACCTCCGCCGACGTTGTCTTCCTCTACCTAACAACAAGCGCCAACGAAAAAATCAAACCAAAACTTGAAACTGAACTTAGACCAGGAGTGCGCGTAGTTTCTCATGACTATGAAATTGTGGGCTGGAAGCCCGTTAAAGTTGAAAACTTCTGTGAAAATCCAAGTTTAGGATACCCATCCCACACGCTTTACCTGTATAAGAAAGTCTAGTTTTGCTTAGTGAAATGGCATGCCAAAGTCTTTCAAAACTTCTTTTAGGATAGCGTGGGTGGACACTGACGCAGCACAGGTTGTTCATTACTCAAACTATTTCAGATTTTTTGAGAGGGCAGAAGAGGAATTTTATAGGCATTTGGGGTTTACATTCACCGACGTTCATGACAGGGGTTTATGGTTTCCAAGGGTTGAAGCTTTCTGCCAATACAAGAAGCCAGCGAGATTTAACGATTTAATAGAAGTGGAATTAACCGTTGAAGAATTGCAAGAGAGATCTATAAAATATGGCTTCAAAATCTTTAACAAAGAGTCAAACATTCTCCTGGCGAACGGCTACGTTGTAGTTGTGACAGCAGACAAAAAAGAGGGAAAAGCCACGCCAATTCCAAGAGACATTGTTGAAAAGCTGAAGCCTTTCTGCAAATGATTTTTAAGAAAAGGCTGTTTTGAAAATTTTTAGGAATTAAAATGCTGTTCGTTCCATGGCAATACATCAGCGACTGGAAATGTAACGCGTGCGGCTTATGCTGCAAAGCTTACAGTGTAGTCTTGAACTTTCAGGAATGGCTTCAAATTGTAAAAAACTACGGTGCTGAATACACAGTTTCAGGATTGAACAAACTCTTCATAAAAAGGAGAAGCGACGGCTCATGCATTTTCTTATATGAGTTGCCTAACATGCGACTATGCGGATTACAACACATGAAACCAAAAGCATGTAAGCTTTGGCCATTCAAAATTTTGAGTAAACCAAAGTTCGGGTACGCGAATGAGGCGGTTTACCATTACATGGGGAACAAACTCTTCGTGTATGCTGATTCAACGTGTAACGGCATCAGATATGGGATGCCGACGCCGGAGTTTGCTAATCAAACGTTAAAAGAGTTTGTAGAAATAGCCTTTGGAATTCGCGACCAGCAGTATAAGACGACAGCCAACCTTAATCTTTTACAACCATATGCTGGCCATAGAGTTCTGAAATTGTAGGGTGTAATCAGCTGATTTGATCAGTGGATAGCTGCGATGACGTTTGCTTTTGCAGCAACAGTTTTCCATACTTATGGTTTCACTTAAGGCAGAATGGAGATAAACGCTAGGCTAAAGTGATTGAATTGGATAGCGTTCGTACTGCAGCTCATAAAGCTTCTTCAATTTTTCAAGACTGTCTATTTCACTTACACTCTTATCCATTCTGAATCTAACTATTTTTGGCACTCTTAAAGCATAACCGCTTGTATACTCGTCTGTTTCCTGGATCTCTTGATAGGTAACCTCAACAACGATGGATGGCTTCACAAAAATGCCCTCTTCGTCCTCGCTAGTTTTTGTTCTTTCAATTATTGTGCTTAGTTCGTCCATTGCTTCTTCCGGAAGGTTTGAAACTTTTCCAACAGTGTAAAGTTTCTTTTCAGCTGGATCTCGCACCGCCAAGAGGAAGGACGAGTATAAGCCTGCACGTTTGCCCTTTCCATAGAGGGCTTTTACTATTGTGCAGTCAAGTGTGTCACGTTCTGGTTTTAGCTTAAGCCATGTGTAAGTGCGTTGTCCAATTTCGTATGGTGCATTCAAGTTTTTTACAATTATACCCTCATATTTTCGTTTTAGGGCTTCTTCGTAGAAGCGCATTAGTTCAACCTCGTTTTGGCAGTCTACGCCTTCAACGATGTACTCGGATGGAACAACATCTAACAGATATTTTCTTCTCAACGATAGTGGTAAGCCGACGAGCTCTTGCCCATTCAGGAATAGTATGTCAAAGGTTTTCACTGTAACATTCACCTTCTCCCTTCGCGTTTCAAGCTCTTCTGGTGTAAGCTCTCTCGGCACGGTTCTTTCAAGCAGCGTTTGGAATGGCAAAGGGTTTCCAGCATTGTCTATTGCGATTACTTCGCTGTCTACTATGCAGCTTTGAGCCTTGAATTTTTCGGCAATTTCAACGATTTCTGGCAGAGTTTTCGTTTTTTCCACGCCTCTTCTTGAAAAAAGCCATGTTTGAGTTCCCCACCTGTGAATTTGAAGTCTACTCCCGTCAAGTTTATACTCAGCCCTAGCGGGGTAAACCACTTTATCAGGTTCATATATGTGGGCAAGTTGGGGTCTAATAAATTGTCCTGGGCGCATTTTGACTTCTGAAAGTTTAAGCGTCCCTTCAGAAGCAAGCGATATGCTTTCTGTAAGCCCAAGTATCGCTGCTGCGTTTTCAATTAGTTCCGCTGGCACTCTGTAGGCTTTTGACGCCGCCCTAATAACGGTTCTTGTGTGGTATCCAAGCTTTAAGTCGCCTAGTAGAAGCCTCACAATGTATTTTGCCTCTTTGGGGGTGCTTAGCCGCAGTAGACTTGAAATGTGAAGTTCACGTTCTCTAACTTTTTTAAGTTTTGGCAGAAGCTTAATTGACTCGCTAATCTCGCTTGTTGTCAGTGTTGGTTCACTTGGCTTTTTGAGAAGATATGCAACTTCGCCATGCTCTCCATAATCTATTAAGAGCCTTCTAACCTCGCTTATCGGCACACCAGCTGCCAGACTTATGCTCCTTTCAACAAGTCCAGGACCAATTTTAAGGCTTTCCTCCGTCAATTTTCCAAGAGCGAATCGCACTTTTGTTTCTAACGTCAACTGGGGGTTTTGGAAGAAAGCTGTCAATTCTGTTTCTTTACCCTTTTTTCCGCGAAGAAGCGCGAGGCGTTCATAAAGCTCCACTATTTTTGCGAATGGCACATCTGCTTTCGGTTCAATACCTTCCATGTACAAACGGATACGGTGGTATGGTATGCCCATCTTCCACTCTATTTGTTCAGGCGAGAACCCTGTGTCTATCAAGTGTTGTACGGCCTTTTTTGCAGAGCCATACGTCTTGACAAGTTCTTCAAATGACGGGGGTTTAACTATTGACATTTACATTTTCACTGTAGCCTGTTTCTCCAGTTTTAGGTATAGCCTCAACAGCCCTTAAGAAACCGTCCTGCGTGATGTCAACCCGAATTCTTCTCCTCTCAAAATTGCACATCCTACAATCTAGAACCCTTGAGACGCGGACGAATTCTCCTCTGTTTACAGCTAAATCCACTTGCTGGTCTTGCCAGTAAACTCTTCCATAGTCAACTATGATTGTCCCGTCAAGGTTGTGGGCTAATCCAATTCCGCCAGCCATGTCATAGCTGTCCCACACTTCAGAACTTCGCTGATTAACATAGAGGGCTGTTATGCCGTGGACTTGGTTGTAGCGTGCTAGTTCCATAACGCGATATTTAAGTGCGCCTCGATATGATTCGAGTACTGTGACGGAGTCTATTATGGCTAAGTCTATCTTTTCCTTTTCAGCAACGTAACGGTACGTTTCAGCGAAGGTGTTCCAGTCGCGTAGTTCCGGATAAGCTACAGTGTCGAGTACAAAGAGATTTTCACGGATTTTGTTCCAGTCTAAGCCTAAAATGTCAGCTTTCTGTTTCAGGCGGGACTGCAAATCAAAGCGTGGAGTGGCGCTCTTCCATGTATCTTCAGCAGTTGCGAAAAGCACCTTGCGTCCAGAAGCAGCTACTCTAACGGCTATTTCTTCAACAAGAATTGATTTTCCAGCGCCAGGTAGACCAGTTATGGCAAATTGTCCACAAATTGGCACGCCGTTTAACGGTTTACCCTCCGGAGTTAAAAATAGATTGTCTATGAATGTGCCTGTTGGAAAACCCAGCAGAGGCTTTTTGGCTTCTGGGGCTTCGTCAGGTCTCAAAACGAAGGAGCTTAGCTTATCCTCTTTTCTCTCGATTTTTGTTGTCATCGGCTTTGTGGCTAGTTCCCATTCGTCTGTTGGCGTCTGCGCTGTTTTCATGGCCTCTGCAATTGTTTTAGCCATGGCTCTCATGAGTTTCTCAACTTCTGGAATTGCAGCCTCTCCTTCTTTTTCAGCTTCTTTTTGTTGCGTCTTCTCAGCTTTTTCTGAAGGCTTGGCTTCTTCCATGCTTATTGCCCAGAGTTCACCTACCCTTTCGATGATGCCTTTAGCCTTAAGCGATTGTAAAAGTGCATAGGCAGAGTTCGGTCCATATTTGGGTATGCCTAGACCTTCAGCTATGTCGCTTAACGATGCTTTTCCACTGTGAGTCTTTAGAAAGTTTATCAATTCTGCTTCTTCAACCATAAGTCTCCCAATTTAAAATATGCTTGGCAAACTATAAAGTTCACGTTTTTGCGAGAAAAACAGCCTATTCAAGCTCAGCTTCTTTGATAAGCAAGTACCCAGATTGGCTCTTCCAAAATTTTTCTCCGCTAACGATTTTTATTTTCTTCTTAAAAAATGGAGCGTCGAGAACAAATGTTTCGTATTCTCCACCTTCGCCAACAACCGAAATTCCATAACGCTTATTCAGCTCAACCAACTCTTTAATGACGCTATCGTCAATCTTCCTTCCAAGCCATTCCTCGCCGAAGCCATAGGCATAAACTCCAGTTATAATGGCTTCAAATCCGGATCTAACAAGTTCGTTCAGAATTTTTACAGGGTTTTCACCCCAAAGTGGAGTTAGACACTTTAATCCAAGCTCCTTACAAACTTTTTCAATCCGCGACTTTTGATAGTTTGATGCGATAGCTCCAGAGACGAGCATTTCAACGTCGAGTTTTTTAACTAGACGTTTAAGGTCTTCAATTTCCTTCTCTTTGACTCCGGAAGTTTCAGCGCTTACAAGCGGAATTTCAGCGGCTTTTGCGAAAAGTTTTACGAGGTGAATGTTGGGATAATGGAACATCCAGCTATCTTCGCGTACTGGTATCATGCTTACTAAATACTTAACTTCGTAGCCTTGTTTTAGGATTCTGTATAATGCTAAGGAGGAATCTTTTCCGCCTGTGGCTAAAACTGCAACTTGCATGGCAGATACACTTCAAATACTAGTCACAACATTCAAATTCTTAAATTGATATGCGGTTAATCCATAAGTTTCAACTTGGCTTCTTTAAATAGGCTTTCAGTTTTCATGTGCCACTCGTTAAAGTGCTCTGGGTTTCCGGGATAATTCTTATAGTGAGCTTTGACTTGCTCCATGAAGTTAACTGTGATTCGAAGTTTGTTAAGGAAGCTTATTCGCCTCAATCCTCTGAACACTCTCTTCGCAGTTTCACCTATGTTCAAGTGAAATTCCTCTCCCATGCCAGCCTTCAAAACATCCTGTTCAGTTAGCAGCTTATACTTCATTCCGTAGCTTAGATCTTCGTCACGACTTGTCAACAGCAAGAAGCGAAAAACGTCAAGTCCAGCCTGTTTAGTCCCATACAACTTCATATACTCGTAATTATAAGACCAAAGGGAACTTCTGCTAACATCACCCTTTTCTAAAGCCTTAGCTATCGTTTTACCGGCAAGGTAACCGCTGAGCATGGATGGGCCTATGCCTCCGCCATGTATTGGGTTTACAAGGCAAGCTGCATCGCCGGTTATTATGACGCCGTTTCCAACCATGTTGTCCAACGGTCTTCTTGTCGGGTCGTACCATGCTCCTCCATCTAAAAGCAGTGAGCCTTCAAACAGTGGCTTCGTTAAAACGCGTTTGTACAATTGTGCTTTTGGGTTTGGGAATTTTCCACGCATGCAGACGCCTAAGCCAACGTTAACTTTTGCTCCTCCCTTTGGGAAAATCCACGTGTACCCTCCAGGAGTTACCTTTTGGTTCAGGTATATCTCGCAGAATTCATCATCCTCGTTTTCCTGCTTAAGTTGTCTAATTTCGCGGTAGCAGGCTTCAACATCCTCTTTTTCTATTTCTCTTTCTATTCCCATCTCTTTTGGAAGTTTTCGCCTAACAACGGCGAGAAAACCGCTAGAGTCCACTACAACTTTACTTCTCAACTCTGTCTTTTCTCCAGTTTTTGTGTTCCTAGAAAAAACTCCAACGACGAAGCCTCTTTCGATTATTGGTTCGAGGCACTGCATCGAGTCGAAAAGAACTGCACCTTTGTCGAGTGCTTTTCTAAGCAGCCATTGCCCAAATAACCGTCTGTTTAGGATGTAACCGACAAAGTCTTCATGTTTAACTGTGAATGTTGTCTCCATATCTGGTGAGTAGATTTTTATTCCTTCAATTCGCTTTTCCACTTCGCCACTCTGTGGTTTTTCTAATTCTACCTCCTTAAGATGATGCTCGCCTAAAGCGTCTCCACAAACTTTTTCACCAATTGCATCTCTGCTTTTCCTTTCAACAATGCATACGTTTAGCCCAGCCTCGGCAGCTGCCCTTGCTGCTAGGCATCCAGCTGTACCAGCACCAACAACGATCACGTCGAAGCTTGACATCCCTTTTCACCATAACCGATATTTTTCATAATTTGTTTATATAATAAGCCTTTATAAAAAATGTGAGGCTTTCAGCATTACAACATCCAATTAATTGATTTTATTGCGCGTGAGGGTTTTGGTTTTTGCGGTTTTTATCGGTATTTCCGTCGTTTCTTTGCATGTCTCAAAAACCATGCATGTCAATGTTTTCTCTATTCCTTTAACAAGCCTTAACTTATCGATGACAAATTTCCCGATTACGTCGACGTTTTCAGCTTTAAGCTTTATCAATAAATCCCAGTCTCCAGTTATTATGTGGACTTCTTGAACTTCCGGAAATTTGGCTATTTCTTTTGCTATATCCCTCTGCGAAATTTGCGTTGTGTTTGCCCTCGTTCCATAGGAGACTGAAGCTAGAATGAAAGCGGTTGTGCCGATTCCGAGCTTCCCGGCGTCCAAGATTGCACGGTAATTCTTTATTATGCCTAATTCTTCCATTCGTTTTATCTTTGCAAAGACAGTTGTTATTGGCGAGTTTATTTTCCTCGCAATTTCTCTGGCCGTAAGTCTGCAGTTGCCCTGTATTAGCGTGAGAATCGCTAAGTCCTTCTCGTCGAGTCTAATCTGCATAGCTGTAATTATTACATTTATTTACTTAAATTTTTCCATTTTTTGGAAATTTTTATAAAATTTTTTATAAAAAATTTATAACATGGCATCTCATCTTTTAAAGGTAAAAATTTAGCTAGAAGAAGGGTTGAAAATGTATGAAAAGCATGGAATGATTCAAAGAGGCGTAACAATTTCTAGGAATAGACCAATGGATATTCCAAAGCCTTTAGAGCAGCTTTCCGAAGTTGAACTCCAGAGGAGAGCACATATAAGCAGGGTGATGACTTACACGTTGCAGTACTTGACGCAAAGGTTTTTAGATGAAGGTTTTGAGTGGCTATTGCCAGTGGTTTTCTCGAAATCAACGGATCCCTTGTGGCCAGACCCAGATGCGTCAATTGAGAAACGCGTTGAAGTTGAAATTTATGGGAACACTGTTAGGGCGACGCTTAGCATGATAGTTCACAAGATGGTTGCTTGTTCGCTTGTTCATCCAAAGCTTTTCATATTATCCCCAAACATTAGAATTGAAAGAAGGGAAAGAGCGCAGAGTGGAATACACGCCTACGAGTTTACACAGCTTGATTTTGAAGTTAGAAACGCAACTTCGAGAGACATAATGCGCCTTGTGGAGAGAACAATCAGTGAACTAATCTGGAACATAAAAAGGGACATGACTGAAGAACTAACACTCCTAGATAGGTACAGAAGCCTCAAAGTTCCGGAGACGCCGTTTACGGTTTATGATAGAAAAGAGTTGGAAAAAACCTTTGGAAAAAGTTGGGAGCATAAATTGTTATCCAGCATAAGCGAGCCAGTGTGGATTGTAAACTTTCCAAGAGAGTTTTATGATTTTGAGGACTTTAAAAATGGTTTCTGGGACAACTACGACCTGTTGCTTCCAAACTATGGAGAAGTATTATCAGGCGGAAGAAGGGAGTGGAGCTACGAGAAAATTGTCAGAAAAATGGAAAGAGACGGAGTTAAAAAAGAGAACTATGATGTATTATTAAGGCTGGCTAAAAATGGGAAAATAAAGCCTTCTGCTGGCGCTGGAATAGGCATAGAGCGACTTGTAAGCTGGATTGTTGGAGCTAGGCACATTGGAGAAACCCAACTTTTTCCAAAAATTCCTGGCACCGTGTATAACCTGTAAAGGAGCGTTAAGATGCAAGTTCAGAATGCCCTAGAAAGCGATATGGAACATTTGTTGCAAGCAGTTTTAGATGCTATGAAGAGTTTACGACAACGTGACAATGTATTTTATCCGACACCCACAGAGCTTAGAAAAACTGCTGAGAGATATGGTGCCAAAACAGTTTATGGCAACTACAATTTCGTTTCAACAGTTAAAAATAGAAGCGCGTGGCTAACAGTCTATGTTGGAAGCCGGAAGGTGCGCCAAAGACGGTTAAACGAGAAACAAGAAGAGATTCTAAGAAATGCGGCAAAAACGGTTGATTTAGTTCACAAATACTTGAAGAATGCACCTCTAGTCTGTGTTGAAAGAACAATGGGCGATAACCCACATTTTAACCCGCAATGCACATACTATGTGTCTGTGCACAGGCCGGAAATGATTAGACTAGCTTACATGGTTGGACAAACACTCTTTCCAAAACGTGAAGAAGCTCCAGGACCAGAACTGTATTTGCTTCAAGTTCCAGAGTGGCAGGAGAAGGACAGACAAATTTTAGTTTTTCCAGAGGTTGGAGTTACGTACGTTCTTGGTTCAGATTACTATGGAGAGGCAAAAAAGGGATTTTTGAGGATGGCAATGTGGGAGGCAAAACAGAGGGGAATGCTTGGGATTCATGCTGGAGCAAAAATCGTCAGAGCAAAGGACAGCTCTGGAAAAATCAGAAAGTACAGCATGATTCTCTTTGGGCTGAGTGCAACTGGAAAAACTACACATGCATGTCATAACCATGGACTGCTGGAGGATGGTGAGGGACAAGAAATTGTTCAGGACGATGTGGTATTCTTAAGGTCTGATGGTTCAGCTCTTGGTTCCGAAAGAGGTTTCTACCTAAAAACTGGATATTTAGATCCAAAAGTGCAGCCCATAATCTTTAGGGCTGCAATAAGTCCAAGCACGATTTTCGAGAACGTCATGGTTGACTATCTTGGTAACGTGCACTTCGACGATGTGACATTAACCGAGAACGGAAGAGCCATAATACAAAGGGATGATTTGTGTTCGGACAAATCTGAAAGCGTGAATTTGCCGCCATTACAGGAGGTTGACGGCATGATAGTTATCTTCATTACGCGGAGAAACACCGTTGTGCCCATAGCATCAAAATTAAACATTGAACAAGCCGCGGCAGCTTTCATGCTTGGTGAATCCGTGGAAACATCAGCCGGAAACCCGAGAAGAGCAGGCGAATCTGTAAGGGAAGTTGGCACAAACCCGTTCATTATTGGTGACGAGGCTTATGAGGGAAACTGGCTCTACGACTTCTTGAAAAGGCACAAGGATAAGGTTGAATGTTACCTCTTGAACACAGGAGGTGTCGGCGAAATAAGAAGCAAAGATGATAATAGAGTTGTTAGAGAAGCGCTTAGGGTGGAAATTCCAGAAATGGCGGCAATAATACGTGGAATTGCAAGAAAGACCATAGAGTGGGAAAATTATCCAGCGTTTGCCACGCAGGTGCCTAAAAGGGTTAATGGAATACAGATGTCAAAGTTTGATCCCTCAAAATTTTACACCGAAGAACAAATGGAGTTTTATGTGGAAAAGCTTAAGACGGAAAGAATTGAGTGGCTTAAGCAGTTCAAAAATCTTAACCCAGCCATAATTAAAGCCTTAAATTTATAAAAACGTTTACTGCAAAGCGAATTTCACATATGAATTACGAATTCATAATTGTTAATTATATTCATGTTTAACCATGAAACCAAAACCGTGGAAAGATGTGTTAAAAATGATGAAGAAAGCATATTTGAAAAAAGGCGCTATATACACTGTGGATTTGACGAAAATCGATGGCGATGGAGCATTTCCATGCCCAAAATGTGGAGCAATAATATCACCTGACGATGAAACAGAAGAAGTTTATCAAATTGTTGAAACAAAAGTGGAAAACGACGATTTAGCAGAGTTAATCCTCATATGCAACAAGTGTGGTAGCACAATTAGGCTTGTGGGCTTTTTACAAAAACCAGAACACTGAGGGTGCACGTAGCCAAAAGAGCTATTTTTCTCCTTCAAACTTCCTGCTTACAATCAAGAAGACTAGCCACATAATTGTGCCGTAGAATATTCCATTGAAAATGGCGCTTAGGTAGACTATATATTGGCTTACGGCGTCTCCTATTAGTGTACAGAAAAAGTTTCCTGGAAACATTGGCGAGGGAATTAGAAGAGAGGCTAATGTGAAGAGTAAGAAGAACGCTAATAGGATTGCTGTGCCTCTGTGCCTCTCATGATCGCTTAGCCCTTTGTTATGTTTTGTTTTCGATGTATCCTCACTCAAAAGTATCGAGTATAGCAATATTTAATAAATCTTACCGTCTACAAGAACAACACAAATACAGATGCAAAACGAAACCTAAAGCGGCAATGGAAAAGCCAATATAAAAATCAGAATTAGTATAAGTGTTAAGAGTTTTCTTCCCCTAGACAAACTTGAAACGTCATCCAAAGGGCCTGGATGTCTCTGCATAGCTAGAAATAAAACAAATATAGCCATAACCCAAAAGCCCTCCCAGACAAGCAAAGCTATTGAAGCAATTGAAAGAACAGCTCGCACCTTCTCACCAGCTAAAGACCTGGCGACATGCCCGCCGTCAAGCATAGCGACAGGCAACAAGTTAAGCATAGTCACAACCATACCTACCCAACCTGCAAACTCAACGGGATGCATAAACAAGAGTTGACCAGGCGGGGGAGGAGGGGGCAGAAGGTTAAGCCACTGCAGCAAACTACCAGTGAGAATAGAAATTAGGGGCACTGGCAGAACAGTGTAACCCTCTGGTGGAGACGGTGCAGGAATTGCCATCGTCATGCCTACAGCTGTAACTATAGCTGCTATAATAAAGCCTGCAATTGGACCGCTTGATCCTATGTCAAATAGTGAGTCTTTATTTGCTGGCAAATCTTTTTGCATTATTACAGCGCCGAAGGTTCCAAATGGAGGTGGCCCAGGAATAAAGTAGGGTAGTGTGGCCTTCACTCCTTTCTTATCTGCAGTCAATTTATGACCCATTTCATGAGTCCCAATAACAGCCATAATCGCGACTGTAAATGTTGCTCCACCCATTAGAGGATCTGTTAGGCCTTCTGAAAGAAAGTAGCCTGTTATGAACGTTGTTGCTATTGTTGCAAAAAATAATAGCCAATTAATTAGAGTATTGCCCTTTTTAGTTGCTGGTTTTGGGATTACTTTTAGGACTATTCGTCCATCAACTTTGCGGAGAACAGCTGTAAAGTTGATTTCTCCCAACTTTTTAAGTAGATTAAGGAAAGGCTGTTTTGTTTGCTGAGGCTGTTTAAGATAATATGTTGGGACACCATGTTCAAGCATGGATTCTTCGACTTGAAATTCCGTCACAACAATAGCTGTTATCCTTTCAAAATCTGCTTGAAGTTGGACAGCTTCAGTGTTTCCGCCTTGTGTTTCACTCATTTGTTTTGCTCCAGTTCTGCCTTATCTAGAGTGTTGGTGAAGTAGAAAAGTCTATTAGATTTAAACGTATCCCTCGAGCGCGAAAATTGAATATCATCGGTTTCGAATTGAAATCACATATTACTTCCTTAAAAATTCAAACTGTGTATGTTTCGAAGCGGTCAAATGCATTTCCGATTCCTTGAAGCTTCAACTCTCTAATCTCCACATCACATATAATCTTCAAGGGAACTTTATTTTATGATGCAGATAGTATAATAGTACAGCATTCCTTTTATTTTGACGCAAGATGAATTGTAGATAACTATGAAGACACGAATGTTCAGCGTTGGCAAATTTTACACAAACTGCTACGTAATAGTATGTGAGCAAACAAATGAGGCAATAATTGTTGACCCAGGCTTTGATGGCGCTGACGAGGCTGAAAGAATTTTGAGGTTCATAGAGCATGAAAACTTAAACTTAAAAATGATTGTGAACACGCATGGGCATCCAGACCATACTTGTGGAAATGGAATTGTAAAGGAAAGATTCGCCGTGCCAATCTTAATTCACAAGTTCGACGCTCATATGCTTGGCGAGATTGGTAAAAGGATTGCGGGAATCTTTGGTTTTGAAAAATTTTCGCCTCCAGCAGATAAGCTTCTGTCCGATGGGGATTTGTTAAGCTTTGGAAAAATAGTTTTGAGGGTTATGCACACTCCTGGTCACAGTCATGGAAGCATATCACTTTTAGGAGAAAGGGAGATTTTCACGGGTGATACCCTGTTTAAGGGCTCAATTGGGAGGACGGACTTCCCTGATAGCTCTGAAGAGGAAATGAAATTGTCGTTGAGGAAGTTAGCTGTTTTGCCAGATAATTTTGTTGTTTATCCTGGACATGGATCAATAACAACAATAGGTGAAGAGAAGAGCACAAACCCTTTCATGCAGTGGCTCTGATTTATAAGGTGCCTTTAAAGAGGTCTTCTTCGCCAGATATTTGAAGCTCCCTTATGCTGCAGTTTTCGGAGAATTCGACAAAATCCTTTAACCCCTTAAAAATTACTATGGGTCTTGCCTCTTTAGCTTGACCCATGAGAAGCTCTGCTGCTGCGGCAATTTCATCCACAACTGCAACGTTTTTCACCTTAAGAATTTGACCGAAAAGGTCTTCCTTTCCCCTATAATCCTTGAAGGGTTTTATTCCAGCAAAGCCTATTGCAAAGTTGACTTGACCACGCCTAAATGGACGACTGTATGTGTCGCATATTATCACGGCGACATTCTTGCCCGTTAGCTCTTTAATTTCCACGCGGCATTTTGAAGCTGATAAATCAGGGTTTTCTGGAAGCAATGCAAATCTGCCTCTCCCCTCAACGTTTGATTTGTCTATTCCAGCGTTTATACACACTAAGCCACGCTTGTCTTTTACAAGTAGAGCTTCACGAGAAGCTTTCAAAATGCTTTCAGTTTCTCTTAAAACAAGTTCAACGAACCTTGGGCTTTTGCCAGTTACTTTTGCGATTTTCACAGCCCTCATTGACGGGGAAACTTCTTTAAGCTTTACAATGCGTTTTTCCGTCTTCGAAAAAATTTTTTGTGCAATAACTATTACGTCACCGTCAGCAATTTCTAAACCATTCTTTTGTGCTGTTTCCACGATCAACTCTGCTATGTTGTCTCCTTCACTTACTAAGGGGAAACCTTCAAGTGCAAACACTGCGAAATGCTTCAAATGATTTCCTCCACGCTTCTATGGTTGTTACATGCATCGTTAAATCTCTTGCCCATTTTCTACTGTCCGTCTCATCATAGAGTCAAATAGATTTTGAAGCATTATTTCGGATTCATAACGTTTAAACTGGCATAATCTAGAGGATACCTGTGAATCAAGCGAACGGTTGGGTAAACATGAAAATTAATGTTAGGAGTTTAGTCATTTTGCTAACGGTAATTTTTGGCGCTTTAAGCGTTAGTTTTACAGTTTCACCTTGTAAAGCTGACGGTGTCTATGTGGAAGGTCCTATCATGCAGGATACTCTTTGGACTCTTATTGATAGTCCGATTGTTATCGTTAAAAATGTTACTGTTTATCCTGGTGCCACATTGACGATTGAGCCTGGTGTTGAGGTTAGATTCGGAGGGAACTTCTCGCTAGTGGTTTCTGGAAAGTTAAGCGCTGTGGGCACGTATGAAAGGCCTATAATTTTTACTTCAAATAAAGAGCAGAAAAATGCGGGAGATTGGGGTTCAATAATTTTTAACGGTACTGAAATGTCTGTGCTGACAAATTGTCTAATTTCGTATAGCAAAGATGGAATAATGATAGCAAATGGCTGCGTGAACATGCAGGATTCCTCGGTGCTTTTCTCGGAAAACGGAATTGCTGTGACAAATGGTGTATTAAACACCCAAAATTTAACCGTTAGCTCTTGCGTTAAAAATGGGATAAACATAACTGATAGTACTGTTAACATTCAGAATAGTCACATTTCCAACAATGGTGAAAATGGCGTATCCATAACTGGAAACTGCCAAGTCAAAATCGAGAACACAACGGTTATTGGAAGCGGAAGCGGAATTCTCCTAACAGGGAAAAACGTTTCAAACGTAAATATAACCGGAAACATTATTTCAGCAAACACTCAAAATGGAGTACAATTTGAGGCAGGCAATCACACTAACATAAGGATTGTCAATAACACTGTTTCCTCAAATGGTGTGGGATTTTACATTTCAACTCCAACAAGCACTTACTTAACCAATAACTCCATCACTTACAACGAGATAGGCATTTTTTACACTAATGGAACCCACACGGCAGAGTATAATGACATATATGGCAATGATTTCGGAATGAATGTTGAACCTTCAGCTACCGTTAACGCGGAGCACAACTACTGGGGAGACTTAACTGGGCCAAACCATGAGTCGCTGAACCCTGGCGGAAAAGGCGACAAAGTTGGCGGTGACGGGGTAAATCTTGATTTCATCCCATACTTGACAAAGTCTATAAGTTGTGTAAACACGCCGCCTACGGCAAAACTATTAGTGGATAAAGTTTGGGTTAGACCAGATGACGACATAATGTTCTTCGCCACCAACTCAAGTGACAATGATGGATATGTTTACCAATACTACGTTGATTTTGGAGATGGAAGCAACAGCAGCTGGACAACACTATCCGTTTTTACCCATAAATACTCGTATCCAGCCAACTATGCGGTTAGTTTACTTGCCATGGATGATGATGGCGCAGTAAGCTCACCTGCAACCACGATAATTTATGTTAAGGATGCACTTCAGCCATTGAATGTTAACCTTAAACTGAGCAGTTCAAGTACTGTCGAGAAGGGAAGAGTTAACGTAACAGTTTACGTGACAGACGGAACAAATCCGGTTACAGACGTAACAGTGACGCTGTTCGCTTTGGTTGGAGGAGAATTTAATGCATCCATTGGACGAACAGATGAAACTGGCTATTTCAAAACAACGTTTAATGCTCCGTTTATAGGCGATGCGGAAAAAGACTACGTTAGAATTGTGGCTACAGCTTCCAAAAATGGAGTTGAATACGCGGATGGTTCAGATTATGCGTATTTGGAAGTTTTGCAAGCAACTGGGATAACAAAACCGGGAACTCTTGCCGTCCAAATTACCGCAGAAGCTACGCAGACATTCTCCGAAGCGCTATTGAATTTGACTGTGCACGTGATGGAATATGACATGAGTCCTGTTGAAGGGGCAAACGTTACAATAGAGGCGTCGAATGGAACTCTTTCAGCTACTTCTGGGATTACAGACAGCAACGGAGAATTCATGCTGAACTTTACAGCACCAATGGTTAATGAACAGGTGAACGTTACAATAACGGCAAACGCTACTAAAGCCGGATACAATGATGGACGATGCCAAATTGTCATAGCTGTGAGTCCTTGCACGTTCAACATAGAAACTATGGCACCAACAGTTGAGTCTGGAAAAAGTGCGACCATCACTGTAGTTGTAAGTTGTAATGAGGATTCATCCCCTGTTGAGGGGGCAGCCGTCAGGATGGAAGCAGACTTTGGTAGCTTTACATTAACTAAAAGTACAACTGATTTAAATGGAAGTTGCACATTTACATTTAATGCTCCTAAAACGACAAATGAACTACCGGTAAACATAGTTGCCCATGTAACCAAAGATGGTTATGTGAGCACAACAAAGCAAATATCGATTCTGGTTGTTCCGCCTAAGGCTGAGGGATTGCCTTTGACAACTTCGCTCCTAATAATTATTCCAGTGGTAATAGTGGTTCTCATTGTGGTTTTGATTAAGTTGAAGGTTATTGAGGTGTCGGTTGAGGAAGAGTGAGTAATGTTTAGCAAGACGTAATATTTAATAAGCATATACTATATCAATAAATGATTAGGAGAAAACTCGATGACCAAACTGCAACTCAAAGACACGTTGACCAAACTGAAAAGAGTAAGGATAAGATTCGCCCTCAAAAAACGCAAACAAGTATTCTTACCGCCGCCCCCACAAAGGCCTGTACCACGCGGGTTCAAAGTAGTTGAAAAATACCCGCTTTACGAACCGTTCGCCCACGCTGCAATAGTGCAGAACCCAAAAACTGGAGAATACAAATACATTCTAGACGAACTACAGCTTGACTCAGTGGAAAGAAGCGTCTACACACGCATACTAGAAATTCTCCTAGCAGAAATAGAATCTCCAAAAGAGGAAATCGCTGACCCTAGAAAATTCTTCGCAGAAGAAGCAAAAAAAATAGTTGATAAGTACCGCATAAGCCTAGGCTGGCTTCCAGATGTTTCATGGTACAAAATTCTCTATCACGCTGAAAGAGATCTTGTGGGTTTTGGAAGAATAGATCCGTTTATGCGAGACCCGAATATTGAAGACATTTCATGCGATGGTGTAAAAAAGCCAGTCTATGTTTGGCATAGAAATTATGAGAGTGTCGAAACAAATGTTGAGTTTGAAAGTGACGAAGAACTAGATAACATGGTTGTTAAACTTGTTCATATGGCTGGAAAACATGTAAGCTCAGCCTTCCCGGTGGTGGATGCTTCACTACCGGGCAAACACAGACTTGCAGTATGTTATCGCCGTGAAGTCACACCGTTCGGAACTGCATTCACAATCAGAAAGTTCAGAGAAGACCCCTACTCGATAATTGACTTGATAAATCTCGGCACATTTTCCGAGGAAATGGCTGCCTACTTCTGGCTTTGCCTTGAACACAGATCCTCAATAATGGTTTTGGGTGGAACAGCTGCTGGAAAAACAACAGCCCTAAATGCTTTGGCATGCCTTATCAAGCCTGGAAGCAAAATAATAACAATAGAGGAAACTGCAGAGCTTAACTTGCCCCACGAAAACTGGGTTTCGCTTATTGCGAGACAAAGTTATGGTTTAGGCGGAAGCTCAGTTGGTGAAGTAACACTCTTTGATCTTGTTAAAACTTCGATGAGACATAGACCAGACATACTTATCGTTGGAGAGGTCAGAGGACAAGAGGCCTATGTGCTTTTCCAGGCGTTAGCCACCGGACACGGTGGTATGTGTACAATGCACGCTGAAAACCTTGACTCGGCAATAAAGCGTTTAACGCAGAAGCCTATGGATATTTCGCCAGCTTACATACCACTGATGAACATAGTGCTATCCATTCAGCGTGTCCACTTGATCAAAGGCGGAGAAAAAAAAGCTTACAGGCGCGTAATGAACGTTAACGAAATTGCGGACTACGATGATTACAAATGTGTTTTCAAATGGCATCCAGTGAAAGATAGCCACTTACCAGCCCTTGACAAAAGCTTGATGTTGTCGGCGATCTCTGAGCGAACGGGCTTAACAAAAAAGGAGATACTTGAGGAAATAGAAAGACGCAAAAACGTGTTACACTGGATGAGAGAACGCAGCATAAGAAGCTACAAGGATGTTGCCGCAATCATTGCAGAATATTACTCAAGGCCAAAGCAGTTTTACGAAACGGTTTCCGCTGGAGAAGAGGTGACGGCAATTGCAATTCCTAAAAACGCTTGAGGCGTGGTCCTTCAGAATATTCGGAAGGATAGCACCGTCCTTTCTGAAAAACGTCTTTGAATTTAAGGATTATTTAGAAAGGGCTAGAATTAAGATTTACCCGGAAACATACGTTTCAATGATGTTTTTCATAGCAGTCTTAACGATTCCAGTGTCAATGGTGTCTTTCATAGTACTGTACTTTTACGGCTTCTTGCCTGTGATTTTTCTAATTCCAATGCCATTATACGTGATGATAGGGTTTCTTTTAATACCAATCTCGAAAGCAGGAGATAGAGCAACACAGCTTGAAAGAGAAATGCCTTTCGCAGCCGCGTACATCAGCGTTATGGCTTCTGGAGGTATAGCTCCATATGCGAGTTTTAAACGGTTAGCTGAAGTTGAGCTTATGCCTGCCATGAGAAGCGAAGCGAAGGAGATAGTAAAGGATGTGGAGATTTTTGGAATAGACCCGTTGACAGCCATAGAAAGCGCGGCTAAGAAGAATCCACTTGACATTTTCAGGGACTTCCTTTCCGGATACGCTTCCACTGTTATCATAGGCGGGGATATTGAACACTTCTTGGAAAGGAAAGCTGAAGACATTTTCAGGACACGAGCTATGCGCGTTAAGGCTGCTGCTGAAAGGCTTGGAATGCTTCTGGAAACATTCATAATAGTAATGGTTCTTATGTCACTCTGCTTCTACATACTTTTTAGTGTAGACTCCATCTATAGCACTGGCCTATCAATGGACTCGGGAATGATCCTTTACACTTACTTGTTTACACCCTTACTTTCATTTGTCTTTATCTACCTAGCGCATAGCATGCAGCCAAAAACGCCCATAGCTGAAATGCGCCCCTACAAGGTTTTCGGAGCTTGCAGCATCATAGCCATAATACTATTTCTTCTATTAACAAACTTTATGGGTCTTATAGAATTGCCCTTCTTTAGCACACTTCAAACAATTATAGACTTGCCCTTTGCCATCGCCATATCCCTATTCGTCGCTACAGCGCCAGCCGCAGTTGTTGACAGCAGAATTTCAAAAAAGAAGGCAAGCATCGAACGAGGAATCAACAGCTTCCTTAGAGATTTAACAGAAGTCAGAAAGACAGGCTTATCCCCAGAAAAATGCATTGAAAGCCTCGCTAACCGTGATTATGGCGAATTCAGCAAGGAACTACGAAAAATAAGCTCTGAAATCTCGTGGGGGGTCCCGATAAGAAAAGTTATAATGGATTTTGTAAAGCGAATGCGAAGTTGGATGGCGCAAATTGTCATGTTCCTGCTTGTTGAAACAATAGATGTTGGCGGCGGAACCATCGCAATGATTGAATCGCTGGCAAGGTTCAACAATTTAACGCAGGAGGTTGAAAAAGAAAAGAAGATGGCTGTCCGCCCATACATACTAATGCCCTATTTCGCTGCTATACTCCTTGTGGCAACAACAACAATGATGATAGGTTTCACATCTAGCACTCTTGGTGTGGCTGGAACCGCCCAGAAGAAGGACTTAACCCCGTTGGTAATGATGTTTACAACTGCATGCATCTTCCACAGTTATTTAATTGGTATTGTAGGTGGCAAAATTAGCGAAGAATCCATCGCAGCAGGCTTCAAGCATGCAGCAATACTCGTACTGCTAGCCATAACAGTAGCAAAACTATTACCAACATTCATAAAGTTTTAACGAGAGAGGAAATCGCTTAAAAAGAGCATACATAATTCAAAGAAACACATCACTATTTAGTTATAATTGACAGACAGAATTTTGCCACTTTAAGTTGGCGACCTGCCTGTTATTTCCCTATTTTAAGATAGGTTCTGCAGGTTTTTTCTTCACATGATGGATATACTCTTTGGAACATTGTAGATTCTCTAGAAATTCATGAAGGCACCTGCAGTGTGCATAACAACTAAGGCTCATTTATACACGTTAAAGTTGTATCTACATCAAAGGAAAAACAAGTATCGCCCTTTAACCTAACACTTGCTCATGTTATTATCTGCAACTATATGTTGCAATGCTCGTTGCTGTAGAGATAGCGTTTTGTTAGAAGTGCAAAGGAATCGCATTAGCTAATGTAAACCGAAGCAAATGGAATGTTCTGCCCGTAGGGGGAATCACCGATCTGTCCAATTAATGCAAGATTAACAGGTGCTGTACCAGTATAGCTTGATAAACACGGTACAAAGCTATTCCCACTTAAATCTTGAGCTGACGCGAAGTACACTGATGTCGGTATACCGTAGGGTAAAATCACCGAAGTGAATGTGTTGCTGATAGTTCCGTTGGCATAAACGTTAATAATATACCATGCCGATCCACGAGGCTGCTGAGGTGAAACTGGGAAAAGCGTCCAAAAGACTGAATGCGATGAAAGCGTAATATTTCTTCCTAAGAGATCAAAATTGGTTAAAGTCACAGAAAATGCTATTCCGACACTATTTTGTATGATGTAATATCCGCTTGCTCCATATGGATAGTTGTTTAAAACATATGTACCGCCCACTTTAGTAACGTTGTAATATTTGAAGGTGGCAAAGTCCATTGCTATCGCACCAATTCCAGCACTTACCTGGGCTACTATTAACCTCTTGTTTTCAATGGGTACAACATTTCCCCTTCCCGTGATAAACCATGCATCGAACATGTCAGCCGCGTTTGCGTTATTAACTTTGACTTTTATGGCGCTGTTTCCGCTTAAGAATATGTCATCTCCGGGTTTCAATGTAATATTTAGAGTATTATTGAAGCCGTAGCTTTTGACTGTCGCATCATAGACCCATAATGTTGCAATCTGAACCAGTAGTGGTCCATTATTTTTTAATTCAACACTGACAGAAACCAAATTATTTGAAATTGTGTAATTAACATTTGAAGCTGTTACTTTCTCGTTTAGACGGTCAACTTCTAACTGGTTCTTATCCTTTACAGCTTGGTTATACTCGGTGTTTTTGGAAAGTGACCATAAAAAGACACTTGTTGATAGCAACAACATTATGAGAACCATGAATGTTGTCCCGATAACCGTTGAAAATCCTTTAGAACAAACCTTAAACCGAAGACAACCTTTCTTAAGCAACAAATGAACCATCGAAGCTAGATCCCCTCCCGCTTATAATTCGCACAGAATAGGTTTTACCAGGAACAAGCCCGTTTAAAGATAAGACAAAAAGGCCCTCGTCTCCACTGTTAAGAACTTGCGTGGAAGTCCCGTTTAGAAATTTTAAATTAACATTCTGGAAAACAACAAGCCATGTTGCATTACTAACATAAACCGTCTGTATCGCCACGTTAATTGCTCCCGAATTCATTATGTAAACTGACAATGCCTTTCCGGTACTGTTATAAAAAATGAATTCATAAGCTAGTCGCTCCTTTAACTTTGCAATATCACCGTCAACTGCTTCACCATACTCGCTTTGATAGGCAGAAGATCTATACTGCGCCCAAGAAAGAACAACAAAACTCATAGCAATAACAACCCCTGTGAGAATGACTGTGGATATAACTGGGCTGATTGCTCGCTTATACCTAAATTTGCGCGCGCGAGTTTGTCGCATGTACATTTAAAACTCCCCGGCTTCCGTGAAATATTAGATGAAATAGTTATTATTAAGTCTTACTAATCACTATTTATAATTTTCCAAACGCATGACAACCATCAGAGAGTTACGTTTCATCCATAGTTATTTCGAATTTAGATTTCGGGTTCATACAAGTTAAATAAGAAATCTCCAGATTTCGTAAGCAACAAGGTGAAGATTAAATGGCTAAAAAACCCTCAGAATCTAAAAAAGCAATATCGCCAATACTCGCTACACTCCTACTAATCGTAATAGCAGTAGCCGCAATAGTCGTAACATACGCA
>JBMFKI010000008.1:0-56269 GCA_049972525.1 Bathyarchaeia archaeon | reverse complement strand
AATATGACCTTAAAGAAGTTGCTGGAAAGCCCTTTCCGATAAGGGAAGCACGTAATTTTATGAGAAAAATTAGCTAAACTCTCAAAATAGGTTTTGTTACTCCGTATCCTGCTGTTTTGTTTCCTCCTATATTTGAGTATTCTGCGTATTTGGCCAGCATAGTCGTCACTTTGTTCCATTCGCTCTCTAAATCTTTCATTTCGTAGGCGCACCATCCCATAAACCCCACAGCCTTCTTTTCACGCATAACCGCCAACCTCGTTCCAAGCCTATAACCGCAAACCCCAACATTCTTACCAAGCCACTCCTTATAAGCCAAAAACTCCTCCTTGCTGAAGCGTCTGCTATCGCTGAACTTGTTCCAAACACGCATTAATCCAGAAAAAACCCTTATGGCATCGGGAAACATCCAGCGGTAACCGCTACCCAAACATGGCAGGTAAGTAGGCGTCTCAAAAACAAGCTTAAACCCCTCAGCCACATCGGCTTCACGCTCCAAATCCCCATAACTTTTACTCCTAATGCTTAAAGAAGCTATGCGAAAAACCGTGTCAAAAACCATAACAGTGTTCTGCTTCTCAAAAAACCTTAACACATAACCCGCCAAATCATCTCGTAAAAACCTGAAACCAACACGACAAGGATAAGCGGGATCCAAAACAAAACCATTTTCGCTTCGCGAGGCGCTCTTAAAACGTAATGGCGTTACACTATAGGGCTTGGAGACATTCAGCTCATGCAAAACATCAGCCGCGAAGGGATCCACAAGCTTAACAATATGCAGTAGCAAACCCCTAGCTACATGCCCAGTGAAAAATGGCAAAATCATGCCCTTCTCACCGTATAACTCCAAGCCAACCTCAACGGGCAACTGCACTCAACCCCCTACTATTGGGATTCAAACGCCACACAGCAAATTAACTAATCACAACAGAGGCAATTAAAACTTTAGAAGAGGCAAGGTGCTTCATCGACTTTCCCCCGGCAAATTATAGAGATAAAGCGTTAATGTTTCATGCGCGATAAGGCTAAAAAGTGAATCTCAGGCTTGCAAATGCACACTAGTTTTCCAGCTGCCTCCTGATCAGACCTATACCTATCCCCTATCTGTTTCACCTACCCCTCCCCCTACGTTTTTTAAAATGGAAACTTGAAAACAGCATCTTTCCTGTTCTTTATGGTGCGTATGCAGCATACCCAGCAAAGCAGAATTTGGCTAATGCCATCCAAACATGCTAAAGGCGAATCCTTCAGCTGGCAGTAACTAACAAAGCATAAAAATTTGGTGAGGTTAGATGTTTTTGTAGTATGTCATGAGAAAGTTGAGCCATGTTGTTTCTGTTGTGAAGCATTGAACATACGTTTCGTAGTTTGGGTTATAAGCTTCTTTGTTCGGTGGGAAGTTTATTGTTAGTCCATATTGTTTAGCGTCAAGGTTTCCCTGAGGACTTATGTGATCTTCGCAAAACACCATCTTGTCTATGCTGCCCATCAGAGTTAACGCTAAGTTGTCAAGCATTTTATCGCTTGTATTTTCCATGACAATGCTTGTAAACTTGTAAAGGTCTATGTAATAGTATGCACCCATGGTGCCCATTATGAATTTTTGTTGAGAAGCGCCTCGCGCCTCTGCGATAACCCCTTTATACTCGTTGATGTTTCGACTCAGGTAATCCGCGAAGGCGTTTAGGCCTTTAGCCATTTCTGGAACGTATGCCTCATTGATTGCAGAGAGTTGAACAAAATATGTTGATTGCATGCTCTCATAGTAACTTACGTATTCTGTCACAATTTCCTTGCTAAACGTGTATGGGTCAACATTCGGATTTGCCGACAAATACTGCATCAGGTTTTCATATGGCCATCCATATCCAGGTATAAGCATTTCAGAACCAATCACAATGTTCGCGACGTCTTTCAGTTCATAGCACACCTCTATCATTCCCATTAGGCAAGCGTCAAAACCAACTATGTCGATTTTCCTGCTAACTTTCTTCTCTGCAGTTGCAAGCGCTGTTTCTATGTCATGTGGAGAGAGATGTTTGCCGCTTGATTCATCCCAACAGACTCCCCTGTAGCCTCCACCATGGTCCCACATGTCAAGAAGATAATATTTAGATGCATAATTCTCCATAGCATATTCTACAAACCATGCGAGAGTTTCCGTTGAACCCATATCTACTTCTCCGAGGGACAAGACAATTTGAATGTTGTTGTGTGTAACTTTATAGACGTATGCTGGCTGCGCGAGCCTATCCATTAAAACTACAACATTCACGTCTGCTTCAGGCGATAAGCCGATGCTCATCTGCTGCAAGTTCAAAAGCCCATAGGAATCGAGGTTATTGTCAGCATCCAAGTAAACCATGAAAGTCCATGAGTTTTTAAAGCCTCTAGACGCAAGTGCCAATGGAGCATGAGTAACTGCAAAGATTGCAATGGCCATAAGCATAAACGTGCCTATACGCTTAGTCTTCACCGCACTCCCCTCTCCTACACAAAAGTACTAACAAAAGCGTCATATATGCATTACTTCTTATTGCGATAAGGCACTTCTGATATGCACCGAGCCCATATTCAAAAAGCTTTTATTTGCAACATTCTTAATGAAAATGCGAGGTTTGATTGATGAGTTTGGAGTCGAACAAAACTTTGGGTGGGATCGGTGCGATACTTGTTGCGCTTGGCTCTTTTGTTCCATTCATAGGCTTGGTGGGCATAATACTCGTGTTGTTAGGCATGAAGGGACTTGCAGACTACTACAACGAACCTGGAATATTCCAGAACGCACTATACGGTTTTATCTTCGGAATAATAGGCATTATTGCAGCTGGCATAACTGTAATTTCAACGTTTTTCGGCGGATTTTTAGGTGGAGCAATGATGGGTCCCGGAGGATTTTTTGGCTTCAACTTGGTTTCGTTAATCTTGGCTCTGGTTGTTCTTTTCATATTCTTCTTGTTGGAGGCAATCTTCTACAAGAAGTCTTTTAACATGGTTGCAGAAAAATCAGGTGAGAAAATGTTTGATACCGCTGGAATGTTGCTGCTTGTAGGCGCAGTATTAACAATTATAATTGTAGGTTTAATACTTATACTGATCGCATGGATACTTGCAGCAGTAGCATTTTTCTCAATAAAAACAACAACTCAACAAGTCCAACCAACGCCGCCTCCGCCACCCCCACCATAAAGTATTTGTCTAAGAAGGCTACATGCTAAATTCCTATTAAGAAATGCCGTAGGACATCGTTGCTGGGAAGACGAATTAATCGAAGTGTGCGCATTGGAAAATAGATTGATCTTTGGATGTTTCCAAGGTGCATACAATATAGGTGCCTCATTTGTACTCTAAAAATCAAAACTTTTGCTAACATTCGAGGATTAGAAAACGTGGCGTTCGCGGTGTTTATAAGGAAGTTCGTGTATTTTTAGATAGTAACGTTGTACTGGTAGATGGCTAAAACAGTGCACGACGTTACACGACAGCACGGTGCTAAATAGAGAGGTGATGTGGAAATGTCTGAAAAATCTGAAACAATCTTCATTGGAAGAAAACCTGCGATGAACTATGTTCTGGCAATTGTTACAGGGCTCTCATCGTCTGACGCCAATGAAATAACTATCAAGGCGCGTGGTCGAGCAATCACAACAGCAGTTGACGTGGCAGAGATTGTTAGAAACCGATTTCTTAAGGATTTGAAAGTAAGCAAAATATCCATTGGCACAGAGGAAATGCCGCCGAAACAGGGACAAAACAGGTCACGAATGGTTTCAACGATGGAGATAACACTTTCCAAATGAGCTTAAACTAAAAAACAAGTATGGCAGCGATTGCCCCCTCATTTTCTTTCAAAATTTTAATGCTATTGCGCTAGTGAATCGCTATATTGTGAAATATCCGAGGCTTGCAAAATTTCTCTTCTCTTCACAATCTCTTTAAAATCTACATAACCATCTTCGACTATCTTCAGCTTAGCGTTAACCTTTTTGCCTTTAATTTCCACAACGTTATATGAATTGCAGAAGAAACCCCTCAATTTTTCGCATGAAACGCTGCCCGCGTGGACAACTAACATATCTTCAATTTTCCACCTCCACGGCCTGTGACGATGCCCACAAAGAACCAAATCCACTTTAGATTTTATCAAACTCCTTAAAACGTCGCCAGCATCGACAATTGTAATTTGGTCTGCACCTGTGTCTGGAACAGGAATGATGTGGTGGTGTATTGCAACTATCTTCACATGGTCCTTGTACTCCTCCAGAGTTTTCTCCAGCCACAAATTTTGTCTATGCCCAACTTCCCCGTCATCTCTGTCTGGTCTCGCTGAACTTAGTACCACTATAACAGCGTCGTTAGCTTCAGTCACCTGCGAAAACGGGAAAAACTCCTTGAAGAGCAAGTATCCGGTTGAACGGTAATCATGGTTTCCGCTTAAGTAAATAATCTTCTCAGCCTTTAGCTTTTTCAACTCCTTTGAGGCATCTGTAAACTCAGATATTAAACCATTTTCAGTTAAGTCGCCAGTTACAAGTACCACGTCGGGTGAGAGACCGTTTATTTCTTTTATGGCAGTTCTTAGAGTTTCTCTTCGCAGCATTGGACCACAATGGACATCCGAAATTTGAACCAGCAACATTCCCATCACAAGTGCACATTTTACTCTCGACTTGCAAGTATCACTATGTAGTCAGCCGTGTCTGCGCACATGTCCGCGGCATGTTCGATAAACTCTACTAAATCATCAAAAATCACCATGGAGCCGCAGTTCATATTCTCCGAATATTTGATGAATAACGCCTTTGTTTTAAGATACTCTTCATCAATTTCATGTTCGATTTCTTCAACTCTTTTTGCTCCCCGTATTGCTTCAGTTGGGGTCGCCGTAATTTTTTCAATGCTTTCCCTTAACGCATCAGCGCATTCAACTAGCGTAGAAGTCATAAAGACAGTGTTATCCCACATCTCCTTAGGTATTTGGGAATCAGAGAGCATTTTTACGCATCTTGCCGCATCTTTCACGTGATCAGCTAAAGTGTCAAGGCGTTTCACCAAGTGCATTAAATCTTCTCGGTATTCTGCAAACAGCGCAGCACCCTTGGATAACTCCTTAAAAACCTCCGTCCTTAGACTATCCACATCTTTCTCCATTTTGAAAAGATTTTCAACGCTCTGGAGCGCATCCTTCTTTTTTGCTTCCGAAATGTTTTTCACCGCTTGATGAAGCAGGGTCACCGTACCAAGAGCCTTCGTTATCTGTTCTTGAGCCAAATCCAACGCCTTCGTTCTCCTTCGCCTTTCAAACCACGCGTAACTTTTCTTCTCCAAACATCAGCCTCCTCTATCATAGTTTTCAAAGCGCGTTTATAACATTTCTCAAAAAGCATGCTTTCCTACAAACGTGTTAAATGTCATACACGCACATCACAATTCCTTTGCTTTTCAGATACCCAGTAAGCAGCAGTTTTTCCCTCATTGTCCATAACATACTCCTTCTTAAAAATTGGTGCCTCCTTCTTGTATCTTTCAACAGCCTCTTGCAAAACAGGGAGCACATTTTCCCGATGAGAACCAGCAACCAGAACATATACAAGATCTTCGCCAACGTTGAATTCGCCGACTAAATGGTGAATTTGAACATTTACTATGCCTTCTCTTCGCTCCAAATCTTGGCAGATTTTAGCTAAAACCTCATTTGCCTTCTCTTCATAAGCTTCTAACTTTAACTTCTGAACCTTTTCCTTCTTCAACGTTTCTCCACGGACTACTCCAATAAACAAGGCAATTGCTCCAGTTTTATGAAAGTTAGGCAAACTTTTGACGCTTTTTATGGCATCTAGAAAAGAGAATTTTCCTTTCTCGTGAACTCCAGCGAAAGCTTTCATGTGAACGCACCGAGATACGTTTGTTTCGTTTTTCTATTAAACGTTAGCTATGACTCTTCAATAACATGTTGCTAAGGTTATTAAGTAACTGGTAATAGGCTTTCGTTTTTTCATGTGCTGATTGCATTGTGACTTTAGAAAATTCTATGGAGTCGTTTGGTTTTGCCTGTCCAAGCATAGAAACGTCTGGTGTAATTGCCACGGCAATTTTTGGATAACCGCCTGTTGTTTGAGCATCCCGCATTATCAGTATTGGCTGTCCATTTTTTGGAACTTGGATTGCGCCAGGCAAGAGAGCATCTGAAACTATTTCTGCCTTTGCTTTGTGCTTTACGAGCGGTCCTTCTAGTCTGTATCCCATGCGATCTGCTTCAGTTGTAACTTTGTAAGGGTTTGATAGAAAGGTTGCTATTCCATTTTCAGTAAACATATCAGCTTGCGGCCCTAATACAACGTGAACTTCAAATTTGCCGGTGTAGTGTGGTATCAACTCTTCTGGCATTGAATATTCAGTTTTAAGCGACGAGGCAACATGCCCTTCAATTATGTCTCCAGCTTTCAACTGCCTACCATTTAGACCACCGAACCCTCCGCGCACATATGTTGATCTGCTTCCAAGCACAGGTGGTACATTTATTCCCCCTCTCATGGAGAGGTATGCTCGGCATCCGCTCTTCATCCTACCAAAAGAGATCATGTCATCTTTTTCTACTTGTAATGTTTGCCACATGGGAACATTTTCACCGTTAATTTTTGGTTCCGCGTTTCCGCCTGTTATTGCTACATGAGTTTTTGTTAGGGCTTTAAGCTCTGGACCTATGAGGGTTATTTCCAAACAAGCGTCGTTCGGATTGTTTTCCACCAGGAGGTTTGCTGCAATTAGAGAGAAAGTGTCCATGGCGCCAGAGATTGGCACGCCATATTTTAGATAGCCAAATCTTCCCAAGTCCTGAACTGTTGTGAATAATCCTGGCTTTAAAACTTGGAAAACTTGCATTCACCACTCCTCGGAAACTGATTTACGTTTACCTTTTAGAATTGCTTTTTCGATTTTTTTGAATTCGCTTTCAGAAATTGGTTTAAACTTCACCATGTCGCCTGATCTTAAAAGTGCTGGTGATTGTTGAAGCGGGTTGAAGAGTTTAAGTGGTGTTCTGCCTATTATTCGCCATCCGCCAGGCGCTTCGCATGGGTAGATTCCCGTTTGTTTTTCTGCAATGCCCACAGAGCCTGCTGGAACTTTTATTCTTGGAGTTTCGAGGCGTGGTGTTGCGATTTCGTCTGGGACCTCTCCTAAATATGGGAAACCAGCGACGAATCCTATCATGTAAACTCTATATTCCCTTTCAGAATGCAATCTTACAACGGTTTCTTCTGTTATTCCATGATATTGGGCGACAAAACTTAAATCTGGTCCGTATTCTCCACCGTAAACTACTGGGACAACAATTCTTCTTCCCTCAGTTCTGACGGTCAACTTGTCAAGGTTTTTTTCTACATCTTTAATTTGAAAGACCAGTTGCTCATAAGTAATTCTTAATGGGTTATAGCGAATAAGGAGGGACCGATATGTTGGAACTGTCTCTTCAACTCCAATGATGTTGGCTTTTAAAACAGCCTTGTTTAAGGCTATAACCTTTTGGTTTGCTTCAAGACTTATTTCGTCGCCAAATTCGATTACTAGGGCGCTGTCGCCGAAAGGCAAGTAACGGGCAGATTCGTAAATTTTCGTTTGCATTGTTAAGCCTTTAAATAAAGTTGCCAACAGGCATAACTTCTATTCCAGACTTAACCAATTCCTTCTTCAAAGTCTCTGTTAATTTTACGGCTGTCGGCGTATCGCCGTGCACACAAATGGTATGCACTTTGCCTAAGGTTACGGTCTCACCGTTGGCAGACAAAACAGTCCCTTCCCTTATTACTTTTAAGGTTCTTTCAAGAACTGCAGATGGTTTTGTGACGATTGAATCTGGTTTTTTCCTTGAAACGAGACTTCCATCAGCGTTGTAGGCTCTATCAGCAAAAAACTCGTATGCCACACGCAATCCTGCGTTTATGGCAATTTTGGCTAATACTGATTTTGAGGGTGCAAAAATTATGAGGTTTTTGTCCAACGCCTTAACAGCATCCACTATTCCTTTGCTTGTTTCCTCATCTTTCACCGCGGTGTTGTACAAGGCTCCATGAGGCTTTACATGTTGAAGATTTAAACCGGCAATTTTTGCGAAGCCTTGAAGGGCGCTCACCTGATAAATTATATAATTTTTAATTTCTTCTAAAGTTAAGTGCATTTCTCTCCTTCCGAAGCCAAGAAGATCCGGATAGCCTGGATGGGCGCCCACAGCGACACCATATTTTTTGGCTAGGTCGAGGGTATGCGCCATTGTTATCGGATCGCCTGCATGGAATCCGCACGCTATGTTTGCCGATGTTATGTGAGGCATTATTTTTTCGTCGTTTCCTACTTTGAATGCCCCGTAGCTTTCGCCTAAATCGCAGTTTATGTCTATTTGAAGTTTCAACACCTATCCCAAACGAAATTGTATTTCTAAAGCGAAACATATTTCCTCATATCTTTAACAGCAGCGGAGGGCACTGGCAAATCTTTCATTGTGAGCAAACCATACGGTGCCTTCAGCACTTTTGGAATATTGTTCACAATCATAGCAACTGTTCCTATGTCACCGTGGACGCATGGTTTTATCTTTTGTCTAATTTCTGGAACGCCGATGATTGTTATGGCGTCATATTCTTCTTCAGCACCCAAGTAGGCTTGGAATTCAAGTGTTATTACTTCTTTGTTCTTGACTATGCCTTTTGCCTTTTGTTTTATGCCTGCCACTTCGCCTGTTTTAACTTCTATGTATTGGCTTTTAGCTGGTTTTTTGGCGATTACTGGTTCAACTTGTTCAGTTACTATTTTATCCATTTTCCATGCAAGGGCATCAGCTATCATTGCGATGGATTGTTCAAGTCCCACGTGTCCAGTAATTTGCCTATTTTCTATTTTTTGTTTAAATTCTGTTGTGGGTAGTCCTGCGCCTATCTTTTTTTGGAATGGTAGCCGCCTTCTCGCTGCATCCATGATCCTTACTGCCTCTATTTTTTCTATTTTTTGGCAAACTGCGGTTAGCGTTATCACCAGGGTATCCATTAAGAATCCAGGGTTTATGCCCGTTCCCAACACTGTGACTTTGTATTTTCTCGCTAGGGCATCAAGCTCCTTCGCGAGCTCTGGCTGGGTGTAATAGGGATATGTCAGTTCTTCACATGTAGATATCACTTTTACTCCATGTTTTATGAGCGAGGATATTTGTGGGTATGTATCCTTAAGGAATGACGAGGTTGCGTGTATCGCCAAATCTGCCTTAGTTCTGGATAATGCTTCATCCACGTTTTCTGAAACTTTCACTCCGAGATTTTTCTGTATTCCTAATACCTCGCCTAAGTCTTTGCCAATCTTATCTTTGGCAACATCAACAGCACCAACAATTTCGATTCCTTCTTTGTCTAACAAAAACTTGGCAATGAGGCTGCCAACTGCGCCGACGCCAAACAAGATGACTCTTATTTTTCTCATAGTTTTCACCACATTTTCCATTTTGCTGTTTTAGCTTTATAAAACGTGCTCAAGAGCATCTGCTAAGTGAACGTGATTTTGGAATCTTTACATTTGTAAACCTTTATATCCATGAGAAAACTCAAACTATGAGAGGGCTCAAATCTTGGCGGCGTCTGAGGCTACGCTGTTTAAAGAAGAAATCAAAAGGCTTCTGGACGTGGAAAAACTCAAGCACTGCTTTGAATGTGGCATATGCACCGCAAGCTGCCCTATGGCGAAATTGCTTGAGGAGGATTATAATCCGCGCAGTCTTCTTGAAAAAGTTTTTTTGAATTCAGAGGACGCCCTGTCCTCTTATGAACTTTGGCTTTGCGCTTGGTGCTATAAATGTTATAGACGCTGTCCTCAAGCTTTGAAGTTGCCAGAAATTTTCCTTTTTATGAGGGCAACTGCTGCAAAGCGCGGTTATGTGGGGTCTCTAGAAAAAGCCATCCATAAGATTGTTGAAAATACCCCCCTTCCTCTTGTGGTTACTCTTGTCTGTTTACATCCAGAACGTGCTGGGCTTGACGTGCAAGGATTTTTAGGGAAAATTCGTAATGAGCGGACTAAGCTGAAGGCAAAAAAGGCCTCAATAAGTCGTTTCAGAAAGAAAGTTGCGGTTGTAGGTTCTGGACCAGCTGGCTTAACTGTGGCGTACGAGCTTGCTCGAAAGGGTTTTCCCATAACTGTTTTTGAGGCTCTCCCAGAGCCTGGAGGAATGCTTAGGAAATGTATACCCGAATACCGTTTGCCCAGAGCTGTCCTTGTGGACGAGTTAAATTTCATTCATGACTTAGGTGTCGAATTTAGGGTTAACACGCAGATTGGTAAAGACTTGGATTTTGATGATTTGTGGAGTGAAGGCTACAACGCCGTCTTTGTAGGTGTTGGGGCACATAAAAGCCAGGAGTTGAGAATTGAAGGCGGAGACTTGCAAGGGGTGGTTCACGCTTTAGATTTTTTGTGGCAAATTAACAGTGGCAATAAAGTTAGGCTTGGTAAAAACATCGCTGTGATTGGTGGCGGAAATGTAGCTATAGACGCCGCCAAAACTGCTTTAAAACTTGGTGCGGAGAATGTAACAATATTTTATAGAAGGTCTAAGGATGAGATGCCCGCGAGCCCATGGGAAGTTAAAGAGGCAGAAGAGACTGGCGTAAAACTCGAGTTTTTAGTGGCGCCGAAGAAGGTTTTAGGAGAAAACGGGCTGGTTTCAGCACTTGAACTTGTTCGTATGCAGTTAGGCGATGTAGATGAGTCTGGTAGGAGAAAGCCATTACCAATAGAGGGTTCAGAGTTTGTTTGGAAGGCAGACATGATTATTTTGGCAACTGGAGAGGCGCCAGACTTGACGTTTTTGCCGAAAGAGTTAATTCTCAATGATGATGGAACAATCTGGGTTAATCCGCTAACCATGGAAACATCAATTCGCGGAGTTTTTGCAGGAGGCGACGCTGTAACTGGTCCAGCGTCTGTTATTGAGGCAATCTGTGCTGGAAAATACGCTGCAACTGCAATTGAGAATTATCTTAAGGCTGAAGCTGTGGGAGCATAACGTTATGAGTGAAGAGAAGGTGCCAAAAAGGAAAACTTCAGAAGAAATTCGTATAGGCGTCTACGTTTGCCACTGTGGGCTGAACATAGCTGGCTCCGTGGACTGCGAAGAAGTAGCCAAGTTTGCTGCAACGCTTCCACATGTTGTTCTAGCCAAAGACAACAGGTACACGTGTTCAGATCAGGGGCAAGCCCTAATAAAGAATGACATTAAAGAACATGGGCTTAACCGGGTTGTTGTGGCATCATGTTCACCTCGTCTACATGAGCTAACCTTTCGCAAGGTTTGCGAAGATGCTGGGCTAAACAAGTATCTTTTTGAGATGGCTAATATCCGTGAGCAGTGCAGCTGGGTTCACTTGCATGACCGTGAAGCTGCTACAGAGAAAGCGAAGGATCTGGTTAAAATGGCTGTGGCAAAGGCTGCCTTTCTTGAGCCTTTAGAGGAAATTGAAGTTCCGATAATCCGTAAAACTTTGATTATAGGGGGTGGCGTTGCCGGCATCCAGGCGGCTTTGGATCTTGCGGATACTGGCTATGAAGTTTATCTTGTTGAGAAGGAGCCTAGCATTGGCGGGATGATGGCGCGGATAGATAAGACTTTTCCGACGATGGACTGCTCAATTTGTATACTTGCGCCGAAAATGTCAGATGTCGGTCATCACCCCAGCATTGAACTGCTAACAAACAGTGAAGTCATAGACGTAAAGGGATACATTGGCAACTTCCACGTTAAAATATTGAAGAAACCTCGATACGTCACGATGGACTGTTCTGCATGCGGCGAATGCGCAAAAGTTTGTCCGGTTACAGCGCCAAACGAGTTTGACGCGGGACTAGCCATAAGACATGCAATTTATACGCCCTTCGCACAAGCAGTTCCAGCAACATACGTAATCGACATGAACACATGCCTAAATAAGGAAGGAGTAATTGTCTGCGACAAGTGCATGAAGGCATGTGAAAGGCAAGCAATAAACTTTGACATGAAGCCAGAAACCGTGGAAATCGAAGTTGGCACAATAATCGTGGCAACAGGTGCGGATGTTTTCGACCCGTCAACATTACCAAGCTATGGATATGGAAAATATCCAAATGTAATTACATCCTTAGAATTTGAGAGACTTATAAACGCTGGTGGCCCCTCGGGTGGGCATTTAATAAGACCGAGCGACAAGCAAATTCCAGAACGTGTAGCGTTCATCCAATGCGTTGGTTCCCGCTCTAACAGAAATGAAAGGCGATATTGCAGCAATGTCTGCTGCATGAATACAATTAAGGATAGCCTCCTAATTAAGGAACATTGGCCAGAAACCGAAATCTACGTGTTTTATGTCGATATACGCGCCTATGGCAAAGGTTTTGAGGACCTTTATCAGAGGGCAAGAAAAGAAGGTGTCAAATTCATACGTGGATTGCCAGCCGAAATAGTTGAGGATAAAAAAACTCGTAATTTGTGGCTTATCGGCGAGAACACTCTGCAGAAGGAATTGTACAAGATAAACGTGGATATGGTAATACTTTCAGTTGGTTTAGAACCGAGAAAAGACAGCGAAATAATACAGCGTCTGCTCACGCTTTCAAGGACTCAAGATGGATTCTTCATGGAGGCGCATCCAAAACTGAGACCAGTTGACGCCGCGACTGGAGGAATATTTTTCGCGGGATGCGCTGAAGCGCCTAAGGACATAAAAGACAGCGTAACACAGGCAAGCGCAGCCGCTGCAAGAGCTGGAATTTTAATGGCGAAGGGTAAAATCGCTGTTGAGGCTATAACACCTGTAACATTTCCAGAAAAGTGCAAGGCTTGCGGGCTATGTACAAAGGTTTGTCCTTACAATGCTCTAACTTTGAATAAAGAGTTAAAACGCGTTGAAGTCATAGAGGCGGCGTGTGGAGGGTGTGGGACATGCGCTGCCGAATGCCCATTTGAAGCCTTGACACAAAATCATTTCACGGACGAGCAGATTTTGGCGCAAATAGACGCCGTAACAGAGCATGATGCGCATAAAAAGATCGTTGCCTTCTGTTGCAACTGGTGCGCATATGCTGGCGCGGACTTTGCTGGCGTTAGCAGAATGCAGTATCCGCCTAGCGTCCGTATAATAAGAACAATGTGTTCTGGAAGGGTTTCTCCAAAATTTATTGAAAGGGCTTTCGCCAGAGGCGCTGCGGCAGTGCTGGTTGCGGGTTGTCATCCGGGAGATTGTCATTACATAAACGCTAACTATCAAACTCAAAAGCGTGTGGAACGTTTCTGGAAGAGAATGGAACAGTTAGGTTTGAAAAAGGAGAGACTTCAATTGTTATGGGCTACAGCAGCAGAAGGTGAGAGAATTGCCTCAGAAATTCGTGAGATGCATCAGATGATCGAAGAAATCCCGCTGGAAGAGATAGAACGTTCAAAGAAGGTTTTTGAAAAAGCATTAGGAGGAGGTTAAGCATGCCTGAAAGAATTTGGCGCAAACCCATAGACAGTGAAAAATTCAAATCATCAAAAGCAGAAATCCACATAATCAAAGATCAGTGTAAAGGTTGTGGCTACTGTATTCAATACTGCCCCAAAAAAGTTTTGGAAGAATCAAACGAGATTAATGCACGAGGCGTTCACCCACCAAGAGTTGTTGATGAAAGTAAATGTATTTTATGCAGCTTCTGCACATCAGTTTGTCCAGACTTTGCAATATTCGTAGTTGAAAAGGAGTGTAAAGAAAATGTCAAGCAAAATTGAAAGAAAGGCTATACTTGCAGGCGTGCACTTCATGAACGGCGACATTGCCTGCGCAGAAGGAGCAATAGTGGCCGGTTGCAGATTCTTTGCGGGATATCCGATAACACCAGCAACAGAAATTGCTGAACGTCTCGCAGAAAGAATGCCTGAAGTAGGCGGAATCTACATCCAAATGGAGGACGAAATTGCATCGATAGCAGCAGTAATAGGCGCCTCTTACGCAGGCCTAAAGGCTATGACCGCCACATCAGGGCCTGGCTTCAGTCTAATGCAGGAAAACATCGGTTTAGCAGTTATGACAGAAACTCCCTGTGTGATTGTAGATGTGATGCGCGGTGGACCGAGCACTGGTCAACCGACGCTGCCAGGGCAGCAAGATGTTATGCAGGCGAAATGGGGTTCTCATGGAGACTATGAAATTATCGCGTTGTCACCTTCTTCTGTTCAGGAAACTTTTGATTTAACAATTGAAGCTTTTAATCTGTCTGAAACATATCGTGTTCCAACAATCTTGTTAGCTGATGAAGTTGTTGGGCATATGTGGGAAAAGGTAGTTATTCCTTCACCTGAAAATGTGAAGATAGTTAATCGCAAAAAACCGAATGTTACGCCAGAAAACTACTTGCCCTTCATGCCTGACGAAGATTTGGTTCCGCCGATGGCTTGCTTCGGCGAGGGCTTCAATTTTCACGCTACAGGCTTGACGCATGATGAACATGGTTATCCGCAAACGCAAAGTTCGGAAGTTCAAGGGAAACTTGTTAAGAGGCTCTGCGACAAAATAAGAAGGAATGCAGACAAAATAGTGAAAGTCGAAGAAGTTATGCTGGAAGACGCGGACATCGTAGTTGTTGCCTATGGCATAGTTGCGAGAGCTGCATTAAGCGCAATAAGGAAGGCTAGAGCGGAAGGAATAAGGGCTGGTCTTTTACGCCCAATCACCCTGTGGCCTTTTCCTGAGAAGCATTTTGCAAACGCCGCAAAAAAGGCAAAAAAAGTTATTGTTGCAGAAATGAACTGCGGTCAGCTTCTGCGTGAAGTTCAAAGAGTGGCTAAAGAAACGCCAGTTGCTTTTCTCTCAAAGTTAGGTGAAGACCCTCATACGCCTATGGAAATTTTAGAGGAGATTAGGAGGTGTAATTCATGACAGCGGAAGTTGAGCATCCACTATCAAGGTATCTGCGAAAGGCTATGATGCCGCACATATGGTGCTCCGGCTGTGGCAACGGCATAATCCTAAACTGTTTTATTCACGCAATAGATGAACTGCAAATGGACCTGGACAAGCTTGTAGTCGTTTCAGGAATTGGCTGCATCGGTCGTGCAGCTGGATATGTGAATACGAACTCTTTTCACACTACTCACGGTCGTCCAATAGCTTTTGCCACCGGAGTAAAATTGGCAAATCCGCAGTTAGAGGTCGTTGTCATAAGTGGCGACGGCGACCTCTTCGCAATTGGTGGAAACCACTTTATTCATGCCGCGAGGAGAAACATAGGAATAAAAGTGATATGCGCCAACAACTTCAACTATGGAATGACTGGTGGACAGCAGGGACCAACAACGCCACTTGAAGCTTTCACAACAACGACTCCATATGGTAATATAGAGCATCCATTTAACCTTGTCCACCTGGCGGCAGCTTCTGGTGCAACATACGTGGCAAGATGGACCGCGCTTCATGTGCGAAGGCTGACGCAGTCTATAAAACGGCTGTTGCAAAAGGAGGGTTTCGGTTTTATTGAGGTGGTTTCACCTTGTCCAGAGATTTTTGGTCGACGCAACAAAATGAAGACTGGACTTGAGATGATGGAGTGGTTTAGGAGGAGTTCTGTTGTGGAGAACTTTTCCGACCCTTCTAAGGCGGAAATTACCCCTGAAAAGATAGTTGTTGGTGAATTTGTGAATGTAGATAAAATAAGTTATGAAAGGCTTCTACACGAGAAGATTGCGCACATAAATGAGGAAAAAACGTGGCGGTGATTTAAAATGCGAACTGAGGTTAGATTTGCAGGTTTTGGCGGTCAAGGGATAATAAAATCAGGCATAATCGTGGCAACAGCCGCATGCATCTACGGCGGCAAAAATGCTGTTCAAACGCAATCTTACGGTCCAGAATCTAGGGGTGGGGCATGTAAATCAGAAGTTGTGATAGCTGATGAGGACATAGATTTTCCGAAGGTTGTCGAGCCAGATGTGTTGGTTGTCATGTCTCAGCATGCCTATAACGAGTATGCTGACAGTGTAAAATCTGGAGGAACTGTACTTTTAGACCCCGACATGGTTCCGCATGAAAAAGACCTGAGCAACGTCAAAGTTTATCATGTTCCCGCTACCAAGATTGCTGAAGAGCTCGGCAGAAAAATCGTTGCAAACATTGTGATGCTCGGTGCCTTTGTCGCTATCACTAAGCTTTTGGATAAAGGTACAGTGAAAAACGCTATAAGAGATAATGTGCCGAAGGGAACCGAAGAATTAAACCTTGATGCTTTCGAAAAGGGCTATGAATATGGAGAAAAACTGCTAAAAAGCTAATTTTATCAGGCTTTCTGTGTTTGAGGCTGTGCTACCTGCGTTACTAACTTTGATTTCCTTATGCCTACATGCCGAAGGGGCACTATTTTCTTTGCCTCGTTGTATATGTCTGAGGCTATTTTGCCTAGAACCATCTCTTGAGCGAATTGGTCTAATGTTAAGTTTGAAGCTTTTTCCTTTATTATTTTCTCCATGATTGCTCTAACGGCTTTTTCTTGCGATGTTCTAATTCTTGAAAGCGTGAAGGCGGATGCAGCTAGCCGCAGTTTGTATCCATCCTTTGTTGTGACGTTGAATATTCCATCAACTTTTGTTGTCCTTCTCCTAACTAAACTGCGCAAATAGTCACGTGCATATTCATGTCCCTTAAACGTTGTCTTCGCCGTTTTGCCGTCAACCTCTGTTACTTGGAAATACATCTTCAAGTATTGGTGTGCAAAATCGCTTGTGATGTCGTAAAGTGTCGAGTCGATAACTCTACCTATAAGTTTTTCAGGCTCATCCGCTGGCACCGCTCCCAATTCAACGTTTCCAAAGTATGGTGGAGCCAAAACAGTGTACCATGTTTTGCTTCGCCATTTATCTCGAACTTTTTTTGTTTTTGTTGACACGTTTATCCTCCATGTTGTAGCTTTGAAATTCACATTAAAGTATTAAAAGTTTTACCGTTTAGCTGCTATTTTCTCTATACCACCCATGTATTTTCTTAGAACTTCTGGAACTATAACTGAACCATCTTCTTGCTGGTAGTTCTCCAGTATAGCGACGATTGTTCTGCCAGTAGCGACGGCGGTTGAGTTTAATGTGTGTACAAATCCTTTCGGTGGAGTGCCTTCCTTTTCCCTATACTTTATGTTCAGCCTTCTCGCTTGGTAGTCTGTGCAGTTGCTGCATGAAATTATCTCTCTGTAAGCATTTTGCGCTGGCATCCAAGCCTCCAAATCATATTTTTTGGCGGCAACTGTTCCGATATCCCCTGTACAGACATTCACTATGCGATATGGCAAACCGAGTTTTCGTATGAGTTCTTCAGCATTTCCTATAAGTTCTTCATGCATTTTCCACGAGTCTTCAGGCTTGCAGAATATGAACTGTTCAATCTTGTTAAACTGGTGTGTTCTAAATATCCCTCGTGTGTCTTTGCCGTGTGCCCCTGCCTCTTTTCTGAAGTTTGTGCTTAGTCCGACAAACCTGAGAGGTAAATCTTTTTCCTTCAAAACTTCGCCCATATACATTGCCGCTATAGGGTGTTCTGACGTCGCAATCATGTATAGATCTTCATTTTCAATTTTGTATAGAACGTCTTCAAAATCGCTTAACGAAACTACACCCTCATAGGGTTTTCTCCTCATCATAAATGGTGGTTCTATCGGCTTGTAGCCCTTTTTAATTAACTCTTCTAAAGCGAAATTCATGAGTGCTATATCCAAAAGCACGCCTTCATTTTTTAAATAGAAAAACCTGGCACCTGCAATTTTCCCAGCTCTTTCGATGTCCATTATGTCAAGTTTTAAGGCTATATCAATGTGGTCTTTAACTGGAAATGTGAACTTTGGTGTTTTCCCCCATGTTCTTATTGGAACATTGTCATTCTCGTCCTTTCCTACAGGTACACTTTCGTGTAGAAGGTTGGGTAAGCGCATCAGGCAGTAGCGCACTTTTTCCTCGCAGTCTACCACTTGTCTTTCCAGACTTTCTATCTCTGAATCAACAGTCTTTGCTTTTGAAAGTTCTTTTTCAACACTTTTTCCCTCCTTCTTTAATGTTGCAATATGTGCTGTTACTAGTCTCCTTTCATGGCGTAACTCATTCAGCTTCGTTAATAGTTGGCGCCAACGATCGTCATAATCAATCAGTTCATCTAGTACTCTAATATTTTCAGGATTTCCTCTTTTCATCAGATTGTTTCTCACGAGTTCCGGGTTTTCACGGATAAGCCTAATATCAAGCATTTTCTCACACAAGCTTGCGTTTAATTTACCTCTAGCCTTTACCTTACATTTTAAATTGACTATTTAACCTTACGATAATAAATGCGTGGAAATTGGAAAGTGTTTTATTCCCATAGACATAAATAATCATTGAGGAGAGTTTATGCCAACAGCCTTTGTGTTGATTAACGCTGAATTGGGTTCTGAAAGCAGCGTGTTGAAGGAACTGGAGAAAATCGAAGGAGTTGAAGAAGCTTTCAATGTTTATGGAACCTACGACATAGTTGTGAAGGTAAAGTCTGACACCATGGATAAACTTAAGGAAATCGTGACTTGGCGCATAAGAAGACTTGACAATGTGCGCTCAACATTAACTCTGATGGCGGTTGAAGAAATGAAGTAGAAAGTGGCTTATAACCCCTTTTTCCTTATCATTTCAAGGCTTTTTTCGGCTGTTGCAACACAAAAAAGCAAATCGTCAATTGTGGAGGTGAATGTTTGAAGCTTTCTTTTACAAATGACTTTTGTGATGACCTTCGCACTTTCACAAGTAGTGTATACGGTTAAACCTTTGGGAGTTTTAAAATTATCTGGCGAAACAGCGTTTGCTATTGCGCGTGCGACATCTTCATCTTCATATTCAAGTAAAATCTCAGCCTCCAACTTTCTCGCCTCTCAACTGCTTCCCAACAAGTTCGTCGACAATTTTGATGAATGCATCGGTTTTGTCTATTGGTACCTGCGCACCAGCTGCTATGTTGTGGCCTCCCCCATTTCCCATGCATTTTTCAGCTGCTATCTGCATAATTTCTCCGAGATTTATTCCCCTGTCCACCATAATGTCTGTTGTTCTCGCCGAGAATTTTGCCAAATTTTCCTCTTCAACATGCGCGTAAGCAATTAGCGGCTTTTCGGGATTCGGAAGACTTGTGGATAAGATTGAGGATACTGCTCCTATTATTTTGTCATCTATGAAATTCTCACCGTAAACTACGTAAATATTCTCCATTTCCTTCATTCTCTCGGAAGGCTTCTCCATGACCCATCCAAGATATTTGCTGATGGTTCCCCTATACTCCTCTAAAACTTTAATTGCTGTCTCAAGGGTTGTGCCTCTGTCTCCCATGCAGATTGAAACGCCCAAGCTAGGTTTGTTCATTCGCCCCGTTGCATTTAGTAAAACGGCAAATTCCCTTGCATCTCTTAGCGGTGTCCAAGGTTCTTCATTTTTTAAGGTGTAAACGTGCCCGATGAGGTTTCCAATTTCATAGTGTAAACCTTTTGAAAGCAGATGCTCGGCAATTGCGGAGCATAACGTTTTCTTTTCTTCTTCTGAAAGGTCTCTTAAAGCGCGCCATTTTTCGCCATTCTTCAATTTTATGTTTAGACTTGTTAGAAATTCCACGCTTTTATCTTCTCTTCCGCTGATGTCTGGTATAAACGGGTTTGTTGTTGATGCTAAACTTTTGTGGATGGGACGTGTTTCTCTGCCAAAAAATATTATGTCCTTTTCAACTGTTAATAACCCCGCGTTCAATGCATCCTCAACTATTTTTTCGTTCATTCCGCCGAGCTTCCTCTGGTCATATTTGTCCTGTAAATCACCTAAGGCTCCAACAATCGCTATTGGCGCCAAATCCACATTGCTATTATCAACAGCTTTTGCTACAAAATAGGCAACGCCAGCGCCGCTTATGTCTTTTGCGCCATCAACTCCATACAAATGCGGGTTTACCTGCACAAAGTTGCCTGATTCTCCATCAATGACTTGATGATGGTCTAAAATCACCATTTTGAAATCTGCAAGTTTTTGGTTTAGTAGACTTAAGTATCCGCTTCCAAAATCCGTGAAAATTATAAGTTGCGGCTTATCTGCTAGAATTTCGCTAACAATTTTTTCATCAACCCACTGAGTTATTCTAATTCTGAACCTTGCATCAAGCCTAAACAACATTTTCCCAACAATTCCTGCCGCTGCTACTCCATCAGCATCCAAATGTGAAAAAACATGAATGAAACCATCTTCCTTTGCAACTTCCAATATTGTTTTAGCCGCACGCGTAGCAGCTTCAAAGAATTCTGAGAGTCGCTTCTCTCCTATAGTCATTGTGATCACAATAGGCTAGGGAGCCTAATTATTTAAGGATTTTAAAACTCAAGATGAACAAGGGTTGCTTGTTAAGGGTTAGGCAACAGAAGCTATTTTTGGTTCATATTTCCAGTTTGGCGGTAGAATGCCCTCGCTTTTGTAATATTTTGAAAGTTTGTGAATTTTCGCTTCCACAAGTTGAAGAGCCCTCTTATTGTGCAGATCCTTCTTATGTTTTTCAAGGTGAGCGGCGAGGCTCTCAGCCTTTTTCAGCAGGTTTCCTAAATCTTCTGGAATTGAAGGTGCGAGTCCAGCGTCCCGAAGTATCTTCGTTATGGTTTTCCCCGCTAGGGGCTTAACCAGCGGTATAGCGTACTGGTCTCGGAGTATTGTTCCTATGCGGCTCGGCGAATTTCCTTCCTTGGCAAGTTTGATGATGAGCGCTTCGACTTCCTCTGGTTGGTATTTGCACCAGCTTGGCGGTCTTTTGCTAACTGGTCTTGTTTGATGAGATTTTCCCTTTTCTTGTTTTGGCATTGTTTATCACTTAAACTCTGTATGAGCGAGGGTAGACTGATATTTAAAATTATTGATGACGTGCTTCTTATTCTTTGCAATTGCCTGAACGCTTATACCACTCTGCAAATTTGCGTAAAGCCTTTGCGCGATGTGAAAATCTGTTTTTCTCCGTTATACTCATCTCAGCAAATGTTTTTTTGCTGCTTAACGGCTTGAAGACAGGGTCAAATCCAAAACTTGACTTGCTTTCTCTTTTCCTCTCTTCCAGCGTTATTTCGCCCTCAACTTCTCCACTAAAACAAGCTGGCGTATTATCAGATAAACAGTATGCAATTACCGAACGGAAAACTGCTTTTCTGTTTTTCACATTCTCCATTAGCCGAAGTAAACCCTTATTACCTATTGTCTTGTAGACGTAAGATGCGTACGGTCCAGGAAAACCGTTTAGGGCTTCTATGAACAGTCCCGCATCCTCTACAATTATGGGCAATCCGCATTTTCTGCATACATCTAAGGCGCTTGCCGTTGCAATTTCCTCTAGACTTTCGCTTTGAATTTCTAAAGTTTTTATTCTGAGCATTGCTACGGCGATTTCGTATTCCGCTAATTCTTCGCGTGCTTCGTTATACTTGTTGATGTTATTTGTTGCGAAGAATATTACTTTGCCTTTTAATGGGAAACTCATGTTTTCTCACAGCGTTTTCTTTGCCCCTTCAGCTGCTATAGTGAAGTATTTTTCCCAATTTATCTGTGTTATTTCCAAGGTATTACCATCCGGATCTTTGAAACTCGCTTGCCTCCCACCCCAAGGTTCATCATGTAACTCTTTAATGAACTCAACTCCCTTTCGCTTAAGCACCGCACATGCTTCTTCAATATTGTCCACAAGAAATTCTATAGATGGAGAAAAAGGGTCTACTTTTTGTTCTTTTTTAAGTTTTGGTATTAACCCTATTTCAATTCCGCCGCATTCAAAACCTACATAGCTCGAGTATTCGTACTTCTTTTCTAGACCTAAAATTTTTTCGTAAAACTCCTTCGCCCCATTCAAGTCTGAAACGTATAATGTTATGCACCAGACAGTCTTAATCATGCCTTTGCCCCTTCTTTTCTTTCAGTAATGTACCTTCCTCTTCTTTCTATTTCTTTCACCTTTTCTAAAACGCCTTTCGTGTTTTTCGCACCTAAAACCTTTGAGTATCCTTCGATTACTGCATCAAAACATTCTTCAGTAAAGCGGAAATGTGTGCTTTGTAATGCCCTTTTCATAAGGTGCAGATCAACGCCTATGGCTTCCAACTCCCTTGTTTTTTCGCCGAGTCCGAAATCTACAAAGTAGATCTTTCCCTCGTCGGTTAGTATCATATTTGAGGTTGTTAAATCACCATGTATTATGCCTCTGGCATGAAGCTTTCCAATTAACGCACCAATTTTTCTGCAGATATTTTCTCTCTCGCTTTTTGTAATCTTGCTCAGCAACTGTTTCACTTGAATTCCTTCGATGAACTCCATTATTATTGACGCTTCGTTCACATCAACAAGGAAAATTGTTGGTGTTGGGACTCCAGCTTTTTTTGCTTCGCTCATCAATTGTGGTTCATGAATTGTCCTATAGATTCTAATACGTTCATCAAGTTGCGGTGGACGATATTTCTTTGGTAAACGCTTCTTAATGACCACTTTTCTCCCATGCCACCGCGTAAGGTAAAGGCTTGCTTCTGCCCCTTTCTTCATCAGCAGAGGCTTCATTTCACCCATGGAACTTCAACCTCTTCAAGGCGCCACCTAAGCCTGACAAAGCTTTTTTCAATCGGCGTGAATACGTTGTGTTTATAAGCTAATATGCCAGTCCATGCTATCATTGCCCCGTTGTCAACAGCAAACTCGCTTGGTGCAACACAGAATTTTGCGTTGTGTTCTTCTGCTATTGTTTTAATCATGGACTGTAATCTTTTGTTTGCAGCTACTCCGCCAGTTAATAGGACTTCTTTTTTCTCTGTGTGTGCAAGAGCTCTTTCAGTGATTTCCGTAACCATTGAAAAAGCTGTTTCTTGAAGGCTATAGCACAGGTCCTCAAGCTTATAGGCTTTGCTTTTAAGTAGATTCACCGCAGCGGTTAGCAAGCCGCTGAAAGAAGTGTCCATGCCCTTAACCGTGTATGGTAATGGAATCAACTGTTTTCCCTTCGTCGCAAGCTTTTCTACAACAGCTCCGAATGGCGTGCCAGCGTTCTGCCTCAATCCAACCTCTCTTGCAAAGACATCCAAACAGTTCCCAAGAGCTATGTCTAAAGTTTCTCCAAACACCCTATAACGTCCAGAATCGAACGCTGTGACAATAGTGTTTCCGCCAGAAACATAAAGAGTAACTGGATCTTTTGCTCCTGTCTTTAATTTTCCTATTTCAATGTGCGCCACACAATGGTTGACACCTATTAATGGAATTTTCAAATAGTACGCTAGAGCTCGGGCTATTGTTGCTCCAGTCCTTAAGCATGGGCCTAAACCTGGACCTTGAGAAAAAGCAATGACGGATAGATTCTTCGCTTTTACTTCTGCTTTTTTAAGGGCCTCTTCTAAAACTTGACTTGCTTTTTCCGCGTGGTGTCTTGCTGCTTCTCTTGGGTGAATGCCTCCTTCCTCGGGTATGTACGCGCTTATAATGTTTGCTAATATTTTTCCCTCTGATGTTGCTATCCCCACGCTGAAATCGTCTGCTGTGGATTCTATTCCTAAGCAATAAACTGTTTCAGCCTTTTTCTCCTTCATTTTAATCCTTCGCGATGTTTTCCTCCAAAAGGTTTAAGCATACACTTTTTTATTTAAAACGCTTTATTACACTATAGGTGAGGCGGAAAAAGTAGAAATGTCTAAACGCAACGATTTAGAACAAAAGGCCCTACAGCACATAATCAACACGGGATTCGAAGGTGTCCTTCAATCCGAATTGTGGCGTAAACTAGGTGCAAGCAGTAGGGAGGGTTCCAGAATAGCTTTGAAACTTGAGAGTAAGGGGCTTATACGAAGGGAGAAGGAACTTCGTGATGGAAGATGGACCTATAGGCTTTTTCCAAAAAGGCTTCCAGCATCAATAGATTCAATAGCAGATTGCCCATGTTTAATGTGTCCAGACGCGGCGAGATGTGATCCTGCGAGTTCAATTTCTCCGCAGACATGTGAAAGGCTGACGCAATGGCTTATTTCCATCTCTAAAAGCGAGTCTGGACTTTTAGGTGATAGCTAGTTTTGCCTAAAGCTTGGATGCAGGAAAGGAAAAGAGATTATTACTACAAAAAGGCTAAGGAAGAGAAGTATCGCTCCAGAGCGGCATACAAGCTTCTGCAAGCGGTTGAAAAATATCATTTTATGAAAGGTGGTGACGTCGTATTGGACTTAGGTGCCGCACCTGGTGGTTGGCTTCAAGCATCGAGAAAGGTTGTTGGTAAACGAGGTTTTGTTTTAGGCGTTGACATTAGGCGCGTAGAACCTTTTCCAGAAGATAATGTGCGCACAATTATAGGAGATATAACAGAACATGAAACATTAGAGCAAATTTTAAGTATGCTCCCGAAAAAAGCGGATGTCGTTATTTCAGACGCTTCTCCCAACATTTCTGGAATATGGGAAGTTGACCATGCTAGACAAATAGACTTGGCGCAGCGTGCACTGGAAATAGCCCTAAAAACCCTTAAGACTTCGGGAAACTTTTTCGTCAAAGTTTTTCAAGGCGACATGCTTGATGACTTCGTGAAAAAGGTCAAGGAACACTTTGAGGTTGCGCGTGTTATAAAGCCAAAGGCAAGTCGCGCTAAAAGCTCTGAAGTGTTCATTTTGGGGTTATGCTTGAAGAAATTTGAGGGTTAAGCATCAAAAGATAAATTCTGTAACCCTATTTTATATGCATGGTGAAACTGTTTGAGAATAATCGCCGCGGACTCGTCTTCCGCCATATTGAACAGCAAATTTGAACCAATCTACATAGTTGCAACAGCCGCTGTTGCAGTTGTCCCTCCATACCGAGAATCAACTGTAAGCATAGCTGAACCGATCTTTGCGGATGCAAAAAATGGGCATGAAGTCATAGTACGGGAGGCAGAACTTTGCATGGAACTTCTTGGCAAAGTGAAAGCTGATGTTGTGCATCTCGACATGTCTTTAGGAGCTGTTCCCCTGGAACAACTTTCCCCCATACAGTTTTCCAACATGAGAATTTCAAGCAAAGCGAAGCGTCACCTTCTCAAAATATTTCCAAAGATAAGGAAAGTTACTGGCGAGATTACTCAAAAATACGGAGTTGAAGTCTTGGCGATTGGAAAAGAAAGCACGCCTGTAAGGATTGCGGAACTGACATCTGGAGCCTATGCCATCCTGTATGCTTGCGAGAAAGCGATAAAAGAAAATCGAGAAATTCTGCTAGGCTTGCCATCAAAGTGCCAGCATAAAATTGCAGATGGAAAAGTCTATCTTTATTCCCTTATGCTTGCTGAACATGACATTAGAGGCTATGCAGAGGACGAGAAAGGAATCTTGAAAAAAGTTAATATCACTGAAATGTTAAACCCAATTGCGAGAGGTTTCCGAATCGTAAAGATAGTTAAAAAGGATTAAAATGGTAAGTGAAATAAAAGAGACTCAAACAATACCACCCAGCGAGGCTGTTCTAGCTGTTATTGCAAGTTTTTTGCTTTTGTTGTTTTTAGGAGCAGTTCTCGTTATACTGGTTGGTGTGGGGCTCTCAATGGTGTTAGGGGAACTACTGATTGCTGTTGTCCCTCTTGGTTATATGCTTTCTAAAAAAATCAACATTAAAAAATACATAGGCCTTGAAGTGAACTTTAAAAGTATCTTGATAGGCGTCGCGATAGGAGCCTTGCTTCTCTTGTTTGATATTTTTATTAGCAATATATTGGTTGCAATATTTGGGCAAAGCGAAACTATCGAAGAAAGCAATAAGTTGATAATTGAGATGAGCAGTTCTCCTGATGGACTTGTTCTAATCGTCGCCTCTTTGGCATTGGCAGGGATATGTGAAGAATTTACCTTCAGAGGATTCTTACAAAATGCCCTGAGCAGTAAATATTCTGCGGGAATAGCTCTGCTTGCGTCTTCCCTAGCGTTTGGTCTCTCACACTTCGACCCTCAAGCAGTTTACATGATTTCCGCGTTTTTGTTAGGGCTAATATTAGGCTACGTTTATTATCGTTGGCATTCGTACACAATTTCTGCGACAGCTCACGCAACACTGAACCTCATAGTCCTAGCTTTAACAATTCTCTTGCCCTAATTTTTGGCTATAACTTCCAGGCTTATGTCTAATGTTTTTGGGCTTGCTGTTATTTCGCCTAAACTAATAACGTCAACGCCCGTGGAGGCAAACTCGATAAAATTTTTTGTTGTTATTCCTCCGCTCGCCTCCAGCATAACTTTACCATAAAATCCTTCTTTCTTCAAAAGTTCAATGGCTTCTCTTATTTTTTTGGGCGTGAAGTTGTCCAGCATTATTATGTCAACTCCAGCTTCTGCAGCGTTCAATGCATCTTCGATTTTTGACACTTCAACTTCTATTTTCTTGCTAAAAGAAGCTTTTTCTTTAGCTTTGGCTATAGCTCTTTTTATGCTCCCAACCACTGCTATGTGGTTATCCTTTATTAAAATCATGTCGTCCAGATGAAGTCTATGCGTGTCGCCGCCGCCTATTAAAACAGCTTTTTTGTCAAAGTATAGTAGTCCTGGCGCTGTCTTCCGTGTGCAAGCTATTTTCGTCTGAAGCTTTGTCTTCCTTATTTTTTCCACCAGCATCCTAGTTGTCGTTGCGATTCCGCTCATTCTTGAAAGAATATTTAGAACTGTGCGTTCAGCTGTAAGAATAGTTCTCGCGTTCCCAAAAATTTTCATTAAAACCGTTCCAGCCTTTACACGCGCGCCATCGGCAGTTAAGGTTTCAACTTTTAAACTCAGGCTTTCTAGAAGTATCTTTGCCTCTTCTATTCCAGCGGCTACTCCATTTTCCTTAACAATTATATGAGCTTCCACGATCTTTTCAGGCGGGGCAATCAACGCGGTTGTTATGTCTCCCTGCCCTATGTCCTCAGCTAATATTTTCTGAAGTTTTTCCTCCAAAATTTTTCGTGGAATAAACATACTTTTAACTTTGCTTTTTAACTTAAAATACTTGCTTTCCTTCAGCCACTTCTGTTATTATTTTAACCGCATTTTCTAGCCCATTATGTTTGGTAGCTTCCTTTTGTATTTCCATAAGCCTTTGTGGAGCTTCGCTCTCTAAAACGCGTTTGACGCTTTTGAGAAGTCTCTCCTTATCCAGCTTTTCTTGCTGAATAATTTCTGCGGCGCCTATTTTCTCTGCTTGTCTTGCGTTGCTTATTTGTTCTGTGTGGTTTGGTGTTGGCACCAGTATCATGGGTTTGCCGTAACATAGGCATTGAGTTAGGGTTCCATGTCCGGCGCGGCTGATTACTAAATCACAGGCCTTTAAGTATTCAAAACGGTTTGGAATCCACTTGTAAATTGTTAAGTTACTGTGGCGTATTGGTTTGTCATCGGCGTTTGGATAGCCAAGCGACATCACAACTTCATAGTCTTCTGGAAACTCCAGCAGGACTTTCCTTAAAATTCCAGTTAGGTAAGCCCTTTCCCTTACCGGACCACTTATTGGGGCAAAGATTACTGGTTTATCGGAAGGCAAGCCTAATTTTCTGCGCAGTTCCTCTTTCGTCGGTAACTCATCAGGACTTGTTGGCAAAATTGGACCTATTAATTTCACTTTTTTCCTGTAAAACTTTGGAATGTTCAAGTTTCCAGCACATATCGTATAGGGTTGCGGAAAATCTGGTATCAATACGAAGTTCCCGCTCGTCCAAATTTTGCCTATGAGTGTTAATGTTATGGAATCAGCAAATCTTGCCAAGCGTAGAAAGCGTTTCTTTCTCGGAATTATAACTTGGAATTGGTTTAAAATACAAATTCTCGGTATTCCCAAAATTTTTGCGGCTATCAGCGGTGAAGCACGCGAATCAGAAATGACAATGTCGGGCTTAAAGCTTTCAATAGCCTTTATCTCCGCGTTAACTTGATCTAGGAGTGTGAATGATGCCAAGAATGGTCCAGGGTTTATTGTCGTTTGCTTAAAGTCTATTGTTCCGTCCGGTTTGACTTGGAACCCAATTGACGGAGCCTTTACTAGTGGCAGTTTTTCTTTTTCAACTTGACTTATGCCTTCACGATACGTGGAAAATAGTATTTCGGCATTTTTCTGAAGTTTTCTTGCTATTGGAACGCATCTTCCAACATGACCTAAACCGATTCCGCATGGAGCGAAGTAAATTTTCATGAATTATTTCCCGCCGAGGGATTTGCGCTTAACTTCACCTCTTGGTTTTTCTTCCTCAAAAATTATGGCTTGGAACTTGTAGATCTTTGTGTCCTTTAGTAGCCAAGCATCGGGGGGTAATCCTGCCTTTATGCAGCATTGGCATAGAAATTCTTCTTCATCCCATCCCCATTCAACTGGCACTTGAGGCAGAAGTAAGCCTTTGAATATGCCTCTTTCAACTATTAATCCGTCTTTTCCAACTTTGATTTTTGTTGGGTATTCGCTTGTTTTTTCCACGATTATTAACTGTGGTGGAGTGAGCACGCTTACTTCAAAGACAACATTGTCAAGTTCGCTCATTGACAGTGGATAAAAACGTGGGTCTTGCGTCGCTGAGCTTATGGCAGATTCGATTACCGCCTCAATAAGTGGAGTTGTTGGGTACGGGTATCCTATGCATCCTCTCAATTCTTTTTCGCCGTCTATGAGGCTGTTTATTGTAACGAACACGCCGCATGGTTTAAGAAGTTTTTCCGAAATGTTTTCAGGCGCTTTTGCTTTCCTTCGTGTTTTTAGATATTCCTCTACCGCCTTGCGTGCTAAGGTTACTAAGAATTTTCCCTCCTCCACATCTAGTTCAAACGACAATTTTCCTCTCCACTGAAGGCTTTGGCAGAGTAGCTAATATAATATTCTAGTAGGCCTTGGTTATTAAGTTAAAACTTTATCGACTCTTCTTTTATTCCATCCTTTGTTATCAATAGGAAGTCTATTCCGTCCCCACTCATGACGTCCCTGCTTATGGCTGATTTTATTGCTCTAACAACCAGATCCTTCGCTTCTTCCATCGGCATGTCTTCCTTGTAGCCATCCTCAATTACCCCCACGGCTATTTCGGTTCCAGAACCTACAACAGTGTATTTTTCAGGTATAAGCGAACCGAGAATGTCTAGAACATAAATTGAAGCGCCTTCTTCATCTATCCCGCCGACGATTGTTTGTGTTATCAGCGGCGCCATTCTTCGTTCGAAAAGCAAATTTGAAACTAGTTTTGCTGCTGACCTTACGGAGATAGGTCTCCCGGTTTCCAGTGAAAACAAGTTTGCAAAAGCTTCAACCTCCCTAACGAGGATCTGCATATCCGAAACAAGTCCTGCACAAGCTGCGCCTATACGGCTTGTAACCTTGAACACTTTCTTTCCTCCCTTACTTACGACAAGGGTGCCGTAAGAAACACGCTTTTCAGAAGCCAAAATCACGCCGTCTCTGCATACGACTCCAACGGTTGTTGCGCCTGGAATCCATAAGTATTCATTTCGCTGCGATTGTCCTTCCATACGGTGTTCACCTTTTTCGTGATATAGGCGGGCAACTTATTAAACTTAATTGTGAGGTCATCTTATATTTTATAATGCTTGTATCCTAAATGAGGCGCTTGAATGATAAATTTATGTGTAATGGCGGATGGAGTTGTCTGGTTTGGTGTGGCGTGTGATGAAAAACGAGTTTTTGCTACAAGTTTTGGTTTTAGTAAAGCATCGGTGCTTCGAGGTCTTCTAGCAGGCATCCCATTTAATGTGCCATTTCAACATGCAGACGAAACTTTCCAATTTGCTGAGTATATTCTGGATTTGGTAAAAAGCGTTTATTATGGGAAAGAGATCAGCGTAAACGTTCCGCTGGCGATGGAGCATTTGTCCGTATACATGCAGAACGTGATTAAAGTTGTCTCTCTTATACCACTTGGTTATGTGGCGTCTTATGGTGGTGTTGCCAAAGTTTCTGGTGGAAGTCCAAGGGCTGTTGGGCGTGTCGTGGCACGTAATCCGTTCGCTCCAATAGTGCCTTGCCATAGAGTTGTTTGTTCCGACATGTCTCTCGGTGGATATGGCGGCGGTTTAAACGTGAAGCTTGATTTGCTTAAGCGCGAAAATAAGGGTTATACTAACAAGAAGGAATTATTGGTTAACAGCAAAAAGTTTGAACTTTTCCCCGTTGAATTTGTATTGAGAAAAGTGCAAAGCAAGAAATAACGTGTTAAATTATTTAAATGTAAAATGCATACTAGTTTTGCGAGATGGCATGCCATGGTTAAACGTGGACTTTTTGTTGGGCGTTTTCAGCCCTTTCATTTGGGGCATCTTAATGCTATAAAAGAGATTTTAGGCGAAGTTGACGAATTGGTGATAGTCGTCGGCAGTGCGCAATATAGCCACAACCTAAATAATCCATTTACTGCTGGCGAAAGGCTTGTCATGATTCGCAAGGCTTTAGAAGAGGCCGAGATAACCTATTCAAAAGTTTGGATTGTGCCGGTTCCAGACGTGCACTTGCACATGATGTGGGTTTCCGCTGTTGAGGGCTATGCCCCGAAATTTAATGTTGTTTACTCGAATGAACCTTTAACGCGTAGGCTCTTCATCGAAGCTGGATACGAGGTGAAAGCCATTCGCTTCTACGTGAGAAAGCTTTACTCTTCAACCGAAATTAGGGAAAGAATGTTAAAAGGCAAGAGTTGGGAGGAACTTGTCCCAAAAAGCGTTGCAGCCTTTATAAAAGAGATCGACGGTGTAAACAGGCTTCGGGATCTGATTAAAAGCGACAAAGTATGATGACTAAAATTCCTTTTGCGGTGTTGTCTACCTTTATTTTCTAGGAGGCTTATATAAGATAATTTTGTCTCCGGCTTTTATTTTGAATTTTTTAGCAGCATTACCTTGATTCACAGAGATTTCCAGAAAATCGTGGCTTCCAAATATGGCTAATGGTTTTTTCGTAGAAACTTCCGCATAGGCTCTGCATAATTTTAATTTAAGGTGCTTACCCTTCATTTCTATTTCAATAGCATCGCTTATGTCTATAGCTTCAAGTTCCTTTTCCTTAAAATTCGTTATTATATTCCCAAAGTCGTCAACATGTAAAACCTCGCCGACAAAGCAGTTTTCCCTCTTAACAGGCTTCGCGAATGCCGGGGTTACAATTCTACCGATTTCTGGTCCAAACTCTCTCGGCAATTTTCCATTTGCCAGATGAGCTGCTGCTGGAGCGAAAATATCTCTCCCATGAAATGTTCTGGACACTTGTGGAAGCCTTAATTTCTTGTTTGAAATCTCATAGATGTGTTTTACACCTTGAGCGTCTGCAGCTAGAGCTAGAACGCCATTATCTGGCCCGATGAAAAAATCCTTTCTAGTTTCTATGAGCAGTGGTCGCCTTTCAGTTCCAACACTTGGGTCTACAACTGCCACATGGATTGTGTCTTCTGGAAAGTATGGGGCTGCGCATGCTAATATGTAAGCGCCCATTCTCACGTTGAACTTCTCCACTTCGTGGGTTACGTCTATGATTTGCGCGCTTGGGCATATTCCTAGAATTACGGCTTTCATTTCAGCCACGTAGGGGTCTTTTAACCCAAAGTCCGTTGTCAAAGTGATTATTGGGCTTATCAATGGTTTTCTCCTAAACCTTATAGTTCAAAACTGGTAAAGATAATGCTATCTCTTTATAAGCGACGAAAAATAAGTCGCATAGGCAAGTGGCTGATGCAGAAATGTCGTTAAAAAGGCGATTGACAACAAGTGACTTGGCGCTCACGGTGTCTTTTACAGCTCTGTACACTTCTCTTTCTTTTCTGCCTCTTTCTCAAATCATCGGCTTATTCGGTAAAGCGATAACCGCAGCGAACTTAATTGCACCAATTATTGGCATTATTCTTGGTGCGTACTTGGGTGTGTTTTCCACGTTTTTGGGTGGAATAATTGCATTGTTTATCAGCCCTTATTTTTCACTTCCAGGATTGGTTGCTGGCATAGTGACTTCGCTTTGTTCTGGTCTTTTATACGCGCATAAGAGGTTTACATGTGCATTAATCTATTTTTCTTTACTTTTCTTCTTTGGTTTCTACCCCTTCGTTGGACCAGTTTGGCTTTATCCACCATTGCTGTGGTTCCAGTTAATTGGCTTTGTTATTTTAGTTTCACCCATGCAATCTTCAGCATTGAAAAATTTGAACTCCCGCTCCAATGCAAAATCCTTTTTCGGCTTCTTTATAACTTTCCTAACTGCAACTTTAGCCGGGCAAATTGCTGGTTCGCTGGTTTTCGAAGTCATTTCTTGGCCCATCTTTACAGCTAGCCTGGATATGTGGGTAGGATACTGGCAATTTATAACATTCCTCTACCCTTTAGAGCGAGTAATTATCGCGTTAGGCGCTACTTCTATTGCGGTTCCTCTCTACAAGACATTGATTTTAATGGGTTTTGTCGATGTGCAGCGGTCAGAAGGTTAGCTGCGGTTTTCAAGTGTTCCCATAAAGATGCACTCTTTAAACGGCATCATCATATCCTCTGAACTGTAATTTTTGTTTTCATACTCAACCGGGGCATCCCTAATCAGGACTACTGGAGTTTTTTCATCTGCCTCGCCTATAAGCAAGTGGGCTGCACAAGCTAAATCATCAGCTATCGCATGTTGAGTAATGAGTATCGGTTTTCCATAAATGTCTCGCTTTTTTCTGCAGTCTTCGATGGGTTTAAACCCAGCAACGGCCAAAGCAAGTCCTACTGTGCCTCTTCTGAGCGGCGTCAAACCGCTGTCGATTATCAATATGGCTATGTCTCTCCCACTTTTTTGTTTGATTTCTTCTCTAATTTTTGCTGCCCATTCTTTCACGTTTTGTGGCCACAGGACAACGTGGTCGTTTGGTGCGTTTTTGTTGTCAACTCCCGCGTTTGCTGTTAAAATTCCGTTTTTCAATGTTAAAATGGCCTTTTCCACTCCACCATAAATTTGGTCTGCTTCGCGTAAAATTAGTTCTGTAAACTCTGGTTGCAGTGAATATTTTTTTGCCAGTTTCTGCGCTTTTTCAGAAGGCTTTATGTCTGCAAATTTCACTATGCGTCCTTGAGCGTAGGCTAGAATTTTTGATGTTAAAACCAAAATGTCCCGTTCTTGCAACTGCAGATTCTGTTTCTTTAAGGACTCAAGGATAACTTCTGCGAGGTTTTCTCCAACTTTTATAGTCTCCGTTTTTATGGCGTATAGTCTCATCTTCATCCTCCGTGAATAACTGGTACAAGCACAACTTCGTCACCGTCCGCAAGCATCGTGTCAAGACCCTTCAAAACGCTGACTTCCTTTCCATTAACAAGTATCAGCGCGTTCGGTCTTGGATCTTCAAGCTCCGGATCTACGAGTGCACGCTTCAATCGAGCATTCTCTTTGATGATCTTCCATATTGCCTCCTTTAATGTAACGGTTCCCTTAGTTTTCACCGTGTATTTTTCTTTGCCAGCTAGTTTTCTGAACGCCCCGACAAATTTGAAAGTGACAGCCATCTCTTTCCCTCAGCTTACAAGACTATTATCACTGATATGTCATTAACGTTTGTTCCAGTTGGACCTGTAAAAATTAGGTCGCAAAGCTTTGAGAAAAAGTGATATGAGTTGTTTTCTGCTAAAAACTTGTCTGAATTAAGTCCGATCTTCTGTGCTCTTGTAATTGTTTTTCCATCAACGATTGCCCCGGCAGCGTCCGTTGGTCCGTCGATTCCGTCTGTACTTAGAGAAGCTATTACTGCGCAATCCGTTCCGCCAAGTTTTTTTGCGGCTGCGAGAGCTATCTCTTGATTTCTTCCACCTAAACCCTTCCCCGTGACCGTCACGGTTGTTTCTCCTCCAGCAATTATCCCTGCAGGTTTTAAAAGTGGGTTTCCAGAAGTTGCAATTTCGCAGGCTATTGATGATAGTATAGTCCCAACATGTCTGGCTTCTCCCTCTAACATAGCTGTTAATAGAAGCGTGTTTAACCCTTGAGATGCCAAGTATTCTCTGGCTTTTTGGCTTGCAAGTCTATTATTTCCAACGATGATGTTAAAGACTTTTTTGAATGCTTCGTCACTAGCTTTTGGGGTTTCCGGAATAAGCCCCTTTTCCCCATCTATTAAAACTCTGCGAATGGATTTCGGCGCCTTTTCCCATAAATCATATTTTTTAAGAATGTTTATTGCGTCTGTAAAAGTTGTAGAGTCTGGGACAGTTGGACCTGACGCTATAAAATCTAATGGGTCGCCAACAACATCGGAGAGAATCAAGTTTATTATCGTTGCCGGATAAGCCTTTTTTGCAAGCCATCCGCCCTTAAAATCTGAAATGTGTTTTCTCACAGTGTTTATCTCGTTTATTGTTGCGCCGCATTTTAGCAAAGCGTCAGTTATTTTCCTTTTATCTGCTATTGTTATTTCGCCACGTGGCATTGGCATGAGGCTTGATCCACCGCCCGAAATTAAGCATATAATCAAATCTTTTTCATCGGCTTTTTCTGCTATTTCAAGCATACGTCTAGTTCCTTCAACGCCTTTCTCATCTGGGATTGGGTGACTAGCACCATGGATTTTGACGATTTTCGTCTCGCTTTTGTCACCATATGGAACATTTACAATGCCATCCTTAATGTGGTTGCCCAAAATTTTTTCTAGGGTTTCAGCCATTGAGCCACTTGCCTTTCCTCCACCTATAACGTAAACGTTTCTAAAACCCCTCAGATTAAATGAGTATTCGTCAACGTGGAGTGTCGAGTTTTCTAGGAAAACTTTTGATTTTATTATCTGCTTAGGATCAACTGCGTTTAAGGCTGTTTCAAGGCTTTTTAGAGCTAATTCTCTAGCTTTTCTATCAAGCTTTGTCTCGCCGTTTTCGACAAGTTCCTCCATATTTTTTATCTTCATCATTTCGTATAGCCCGTCATCGACTTTTGCGTTTTACGTTGCGTAAGTGTAATAAGGAGATCCTTAATAAAAAGGATTCATAAATTGCTCGGTGAGCCAATATGCCAAAACCAAAGCCTAAAGTTTATGTTACTCGGGGGCTCCCAGAAAGAGGCTTAAAAATAATTAAAGAACGTTTCGACACTGAAGTTTGGCCTGAATATGCTCCTCCGCCTAAAAAAGTGATAATTGAAAAAGCTAAAAATGTTGATGCTCTTGTTTCGCTTTTGTCAGATAAGATTGACGCTGAAGTTTTTGATGCAGCGCCTAAACTGAAGATAGTTTCGCAGATGGCTGTTGGCTTCGACAATATTGACATACCGGAGGCTACGAAGAGAGGCATATACGTAACTAACACACCTGAGGTTTTAACTGACACAACTGCTGATTTCGCTTGGGCTTTGCTTATGGCTGTTGCGAGGCGTGTTGTCGAAGCTGACAAGTATGTTCGCACTGGCCAATGGAAGGTTGGATGGCATCCAAGTATGTTTTTGGGAAGGGACGTTCATGGAGCTACAATCGGCATTGTTGGTGCTGGGCGCATCGGCTATGCAGTTGCCAAGAGGGCTAAGGGCTTCGATATGAAAATTCTATTTTATGATGTTGTACCGAGACCCGAAATGGAGAAGGAGCTTGGCGCAAAACGGGTTGATTTGGATACGCTTCTGAAAGACTCAGACTTCGTTAGCATTCATGTTCCATTAATGAAGGAAACCTATCACTTGATAAACGCTGAAAAGCTTAGGCTCATGAAGAAAACAGCCTACCTAATAAACAATGCACGAGGGCCAATTGTTGACGAGAAAGCCCTTTATGAAGCGTTGAAGGAAGGCAGAATCGCTGGCGCTGGGCTTGATGTTTTTGAGCAGGAACCTACGCCTGTGGATAACCCGCTGCTTAAACTTGACAATGTGGTTGTTGCCCCACACATTTCAAGTGCAAGCTATGAGACGCGAAGTAGAATGGCTGAGATGGTAGCGGAAAACCTTGTGGCGTTCTTTGAGGGTAAAAAGCCGCCGAACCTTGTAAACCCAGACGTCATGAAGGCTCGACCACTATCAAAACTGTTTTAACATGATTTTGAGTTTCGCTGTACTGTAATAGTTAAATACCCCCCTTCATTTTTACCTTTAATCCTCTCTACAAAGAGAGGGGTGATTTATATGCGCTCTATCTTCGCTAAAAGGATGGAAACTCTTGGAACAGAAACAGCCTTTGAAGTTCTTGCAAAAGCCAAAGCGCTGGAAAAGCAAGGAAAAGAAGTTATACATTTGGAAATTGGCGAGCCCGACTTTGACACTCCGAAGAACATAAAAGAGGCTGCTGTTAAGGCACTTTACTCTGGCTATACACATTATGTCCCAGCAGCTGGAATTCCAGAGCTAAGAGAGGCAATAGCCGAGTATATCTCTAAAACCAGAAAAATCAGTGTTGACCCGGAAGAGGTTGTTGTGACGCCTGGAGCAAAACCAATCATGTTCTTCAGCATGCTCGCTTGTGTGAGTGAAGGCGAAGAGGTTATGTATCCAAATCCAGGCTTCCCAATCTATGAGTCTGTGATAAACTTTGTTGGGGCCAAACCTGTGCCAATTCCGCTTTTGGAGAAGAATGATTTTAGGCTTGACCATGAAGACTTTAAAAAGAAAGTTTCCAAGAAAACTAAAATGATTATTTTGAACTCGCCCGAAAACCCAACTGGCGGAGTTTTAACTAAGGAAGACTTGAAGGTTATAGCTGATTGTATTGCTGATAGGGATGATGTTATTGTTCTCTCCGACGAAATTTACAGCAGAATAATCTATGAGGGCGAACATGAAAGCATTGCCTCTCTACATGGAATGAAGGAAAAAACCATAATATTAGATGGTTTCTCCAAAACATACGCCATGACCGGCTGGAGACTCGGCTACGGAGTAATGCGAAAAGACATCGCCCAAAAAGTCACTCAGCTGATGATTAACTCGAACTCATGCACATGCGCCTTCATACAGATGGCAGGTGTTGAAGCATTAAAGGGTCCGCAGAATGATGTTGACAAGATGGTGGCAGAGTTTAAAAAGCGAAGAGAAGTCATAGTTTCCGGGCTGAACCAGATTGAGGGTATAACTTGCAAGAAGCCACGCGGAGCCTTCTACGTTTTTCCAAACATAACTGGTACTGGAATGAGTTGCCGTGAATTTGGAGACAAACTTCTCAGGGAGGCTGGCGTTGCGGTTTTGCCAGGGGCATCCTTTGGAAAGTATGGTGAAGGCTATCTACGCCTATCCTTTGCAAATTCAATTGAAAATATAAAGAAGGCTTTGGGTAGAATAACGAATTTCCTTAAAAACAAGTGACTACTTTAATCTTCTACTTTTTCTCCAGTCATCGTTTCCACAATATCGGATGCTGCTTGAATTAGGCTATCCGCCTTTTTTATTGCCTTTTCACCGTCCACTTCCTCTAGCTGCGTGAACTGCTGCATCATCTCCTCCATGTTTATCAGAAACCGCAGAAATGGATCTTCAACTGGTTTTGCCTTTTCTATTGCTTCTCTCACAACTATTTCTATGAACGCTGGTTCTCCAAGACTGTAATATATGGCGTTCCGGGCCTTCCTAATTGCCTCAATCACCAAACTCGGCGCCATGTAAGGCATTTTCCTCGCTGCCTTAAGCTCTGCTCTGGCTTCGCGTAGGTATCTCAACGCCCATCCTCTTCTGTAAGCATCCATCATTAGCGTTTCCCTATGTGGCAATTTAAAATAGGTTGTGTTTTAATAATGTTACTCGTCCTTCTCCTTCTCTTCTTCTTGGTTTGATGCTTCCATTTTCATTCCAGCAAGAGCATGCGTTATGTACCCGGCAATTTGGTTTCTCACTTTAATCGTCGCTCCTTGCGCGAGCATACTTACAATACGCTTATTATGTTCAAAATCGTTTGAGAACTTGTTTGGAAAACGTCTAAGAAGTTCTCTGGCTACTCTTTTAATCTGTTCTGTTCGCACACTTCCCAAGCATTAATTTCCCCCAAGCGCTCGTCCGCAGGTTTAAAGCATTTAAAGTAAACCTTCAATAGAAATAACACTAATTTAACTTTACTCCAAAAAACTCCGTGAAATTCTCCGCTATTTGCTCAGCAGCCTCTTCGACGCTAACGCCCTTTATTTTTGCTATTGCCTCAACAACAGCTGGTATAAAAGCTGGAGAAGTTCTCTTACCACTAAAGGGCTGCCTAAAAAACCTAACAGGCCCGTCAGTCTCAGTTAACAAATTTGTTAAAGGTACTCGCCTAACAACTTCCTGAATGCCGTTAGAATAAACTACTGGTGGGCCCTCAGTTATGTAGCATCCTTTTTCTATTGCCTTTGCTAAAACGCTTATCGGGTTGCTAAACCAATGGAGAAGCACCTTTTTTAAGCGGTAAGATGGAAGCATTTCAACAATCTGCGCTGTTGTGCCACGCGAATGTATTATGACTGGCAAATCAAATCTTTCAGCCGCATGCAGCATTTCTTCAAAAACTTTCAGCTGTTTGTTCCATATCATTTCATATTTAATGTCCAAACCAACTTCTCCGACAGCAATTATTGCTCCACTCGCTTTCTTTTCAGAAATTAAACCTATAACTTTTCCAAGCTCTTCATCGGTTAAAGTTTGCACGTTCCAAGGGTGAACTCCCAAGGCAGCATAGACCATTCCTCGATATTTTTCAGCCAGTTTTAGGCTGCTAATGGTTGTTTTTAAATCCATAGAGTTTGAGACCAGGGCAACAACATTAGCGTTCTTGGCTTCGGTAACAATTTCTTCTATACATTCGGCGTATTCTTCATCTGATAGATGAATATGTGCGTCAACAAACTTCATTTGACCACCTTTGTAAGCGTAAAACTACGCGTAATTATCCTTTTTATAATTTCCCCTAAAAAATCAGCCTTTAATAGATATGCCATAAAGCGTTATATCCGCTCAAGACCTTAACAATAAACGTTAAATAGCGTTTTAAATAAAAAAAGAGGCTACGGAGGAGTCTTTATGGCTGATTTGGAGTTAGCTGTTGCTCCTATGCATAGAATATGCAAAAAGGCTGGAGCAGATAGGGTGAGCGAAGCGGCGGCTAAAGAACTAGCAAAGGCATTGGAAGAGGTTGGCATAAAAATTGCCAAAGAGGCTCTTGACTTTGCTATGCATGCTGGAAGAAAAACAATAAAAGCAGAAGATATTGAAATTGCAGCGAAAAAAGTCATGAGTAGATAAAGCATTTCTTCTAAATTTCCCCTCTTTTTCGGATTTTTGCATGCCTAAATTTTCTTTGAGGAGTCCCATGAAACTGAAAGTATTCTCTTGCAAATTGCACCAGCACAGCATTGTTGCTCCATATAACTAAACTTGGCTTGTCCTCCCCAAGAAAAAGCATAGCTTCTTTTCCATCAACAATGGTGCCTCCACCGAACATCTGGTCTCTTGCACGTAGCTCCGTAAAATTTGCTAGGCGTATCAGTTTACATTCACGATTCTGTCTGAAACCATGACCTTAACTTCAACATCGTGCGCGCGCGAGCTACGAAGCGTTGAAGTTGCCGCGAAAATCACTACTGCTTTCATCTACGCATTTCATGGATCCATATAACTTTAATTTGGAGTGTGTGCAAAGATGCGTAGGGCTGAAATCGAGAAGCAGCTTGGATTGTCAATTAAAGAATGGCAAGATAGGCATAAAGCTGAAATAACCTAATACGCTTAGAATGGAAAGCCTAAAAAATAACGCCACGATTCCTCTTGGTGGAGCTGAAGGATATGGGTGGAAAAAAGAAACTTAGCCTAAAGCAAATGGAACGTATGCAGTCGAGGAAGGAGGAAGAAGAGAAAGAAAAGAAGAAAAAGGAGAAGGCAGTCGCGTCGTCGTCAAAAGATAAGAAATCTTTGGATATAATTTCTCCAGATGTGAAAAACGAGAAAATAGTAAATGAATTGAGGAAGATGCCAGTTCTGACGCCATACACTGTGGCTACGCGGTTCAACATAAGAATAAGCGCGGCAAAAGATTTTCTTGAACAACTAGAAGAGAACGGCATAGTGCAGCTTGTTTCAGGGAACCATGACATCAAAATATACAAGCCGATGGACTAGTTTTCTCCCTTGAGGTTAAGATTATAGTTGGGGTTTCCAGAAAGAGTTTACACACATGAAGAAGTCAAAGTGGCTAAGGAATTAATTGATAAGGGGTATAAGCATCGCCTCGTAATCAGTGGCAGCAAAGCCTTCCAACAGAAAGTTAGGAAGGCACTTAAACTTGTTAGAGTTGCAGGTTATTATGATTTCTTGCGAACTTACATCCGCCGTATAACTGAAATTGACGGTTTAACCCAGCTTCGAGAGTCAGAAGCAGCCATATGGGCAAATAAATACGCTGTAGAAAATCCTGTTGATGCGGCCAGCCTATTTGTGCAGAAGGCGCATCATATGAAGGAATACGTCGAAGGTAAACCTTACTATGGTGGTGAAGCAGAAAAACGCTCTGTGCGAAAACGCATAGAATTTCTTAAAGTGTTAAAGGAGAAAACTCAAGAAAACGAAATAAAAGCAGAGTGTGAAAGACTTCTAAGATTCTGGAGTGAAAGCTCACTAGTTTACTAGTTCAACCCTAATTTTTGTTCCACTTCTCACTTTACCGAAAACTTCAAGGTTCTTAGTTATCTTCCCGAGAACGTTAACTGGGCTGTAGGGCTGCGACTCTCCATAAAAAACGCATATGGCGCTTCCCATAGGCCAGAAGGCTATTGTTCCTTTTTCAACCGTGCCCTTCGCTTTTTCTTCTCCCATTTTCAACGAGGTTTCAAAGTAAACTTCTTCCTTCCATAGAGCTGCTCTTCCCTCTATTGGGAGTTTTCTCACTATCATATCAATTGTTCTAGGCGATAAGAAGCGCACTAATTCCCCTTCAGCCTCTCCCAGTCCCTCAATTATGAACTTTATTTTTATTCTTGAAATTGCCGTTTCTTCGTTACTCACGTTTTCTTCCACCTTCGAAGAAAATCGTCCAGAACCTGTTCAAGTGACACTGGTCCAAGAATCTGGAGTTCATATTTCACTCTGACTGTTGGCTTGTTAATGGTTGTCACCCTTCTCAAGTCTATAGGCGTTCCAATAACCACGACATCACATGGCGTGCGCTCAATAGTCTCTTTAAGTTCAGCTATTTGTTTTTCACCATAACCAAGCGCTGGAAGAATCCCACCTAGATGCGTGTACTTTCTGTATGCCTCCCTTATTGAACCTACAGCATATGGTTTAGGGTTAACTATCTCGCTTGCGCCAAGCCTCTGCGTAACAATTGTTGCCGCACCGTAGGGCATGCCGCCATGCGTTAAGGTTGGTCCATCTTCAATAACCAACGCTCTTTTTCCCTTGATAAGTTCTGGATTATCAACTGTTATGGGAGAAGCAGCTTCCAGCACCATAGCATTTGGGTTAACCATCCTTATGTTCTCCTTTACAAGTTTCACGTTTTGCGGGTCTGCCGTGTCAACTTTGTTTACTATCACAACGTTTGCCATTCGCAAATTCGCCTCGCCAGGATGATAGGCAATCTCATGTCCAGGGCGATGTGGGTCAGCTACAACGATGTGTAAGTCTGGCTTGTAGAATGGTAAGTCGTTGTTGCCTCCATCCCAAACTATCACATCTGCTTCCTTTTCTGCTTCGCGCAAAATTTTTTCGTAATCAACTCCGGCGTAAACTATTATGCCATTGTCGATGTGTGGTTCATATTCTTCCCGTTCTTCAATTGTGCAATCGTATTTATCTAAATCCTCGTATGAGGCGAATCGTTGGCAAATCTGTTTTCTGAGGTCGCCGTATGGCATGGGGTGTCGAATTGCCACGACCTTCAATCCCTTGTTCTTCAGGATTTTCGCTACAAGTCTTGAAGTTTGGCTTTTTCCAGAACCTGTTCTGACAGCGCCAATCGATACTATTGGAACTTTTGTCTTCAGCATGGTGGTTTTTGGTCCCATGAGGCGGAAGTCAGCTCCGCAAGATAGCGCTATTGATGCTTTATGCATGACATATTCGTGTGAGACGTCGCTATAGGCAAAAACAACTTCATCAACGTCGTTCTCTCTTATTAATGCTGGAAGCTTTTCCTCTGGATAAATTGGTATTCCCTTAGGATATCTTGGACCTGCAAGTTCTGATGGGTATGTTCTACCTTCTATGCCTGGGATTTGCGTGGCTGTGAAAGCGACAACTTCATAATTATCGTTATTTCTGAAGTAGACGTTGAAGTTGTGGAAGTCTCTACCAGCTGCACCCATTATAATAACTTTCTTTTTCATGGTGGTTCCACCTCTAAAACAGTGAAGGGTTAATACTACTCAAATCATTCCATATAAACCTTAACGTGCAATACTACCGTAATAAATGTAGGACTGTTTCTCCTATAAAGTCTAATTGCTCCATCGTCACTCCAGGGTGAACTGGCAACGAGAAAACCTGCTCTGCCGCCTTTTCTGTTTCCAAAAGTTCAGTCTTCCCGAACTTCTTATAAAACGGCATAAGATGTATTGGATTTGAATAGTAAACCTCAGCACCTATCCCTTTCTGTTTAAGTTCCCCAACAACTCTGTCTCTTTCTTCCCTTTTCGCATTCTTCAACCTGACAGTGAAAAGGTACCAACTGTGCTTACACTCCTTCGGTTCTTTTGGCAACTGCAATTCTTTCGCGCTTTCTAGTTTCTCCGCAAGTTTTCTTGCGTTTTCCCTCCTTTTCGCCAGAAACAATTGTAGCCTTTTCAACTGAACGTAACCTATCGCAGCTTCGATTTCTGGCATGCGATAATTGTATCCTAACATAATGGACTTATACTTCTCCGCTTCACCGTGACTTCTCATAAATCGAATTTTCTCTGCAAGCTCATCATCATTAGTTGTTATCATGCCGCCCTCACCAGTTGTCATGTTCTTGCTTGCATAAAAGCTCCAACAAGCAGCATCCGCAAAGGTTCCTGGAGGTTTTCCCATGTAAGATGCACCGTGAGCTTGAGCTGCATCTTCAACAACTTTTAGTTCGTATTTGTCGGCAATCTCCCTTATTTGCTTCATATCTGATGGTAAACCGTAAAGATCTACAGGCACTATCGCCCTAGTCTTTTTTGTTATGGTCTTCTCAATTTTTTCTACGGAAATGTTGTATGTTTCTGGATCTATGTCTACAAAGACTGGTTTAGCTCCTGCTGCGAGTATGACCTCTGCTGTTGCCACAAAGGTAAAGCTTGGAAGAATGACTTCGTCTCCTTGCTTTATGCCAGCTGCTACAACAGCTAGATGTAGCGCTGCAGTTCCAGAATTTACGGCTATTGCATGTTTTGCCTCCATAAATTTTGCGTAGGCTTTTTCAAACCGTGTAACCATCGGACCTGCTCCGAGTCCATGAGTTAAAGTTCCGCTTTTCAAAACCTTGGTTACCGCTTTTATTTCTTCATCTCCAACTTGTGGAGCGTTAATTGGAATCATCGAATCGCCTGCTAAAGACTAGTATGCATTTCTGTGCTAAAATAGTTTCTTTATAATTTCGAAACAGAAAATTGGGGTTTTAGTGACTCAGAAAGTTGTTTACGCCTTTAACTCTGCTTAGGAAATCGCCAACTTCTTTTTCCACTTCTTCTTTTCTTTTTGTCAAGAAATCCAGTTCTTCGATCATCTCTTCTAACCACTCTTTTATGGCTTTCTTGCAATCTTCTAGGGTCATTTTTTCAAGGTACTTTGAAACATCTTGAGGTTTGTCTCTTTTCAAGCGTCTCAGCGGATAGTTTATTTGATAGAATTTTGAGAATGGGAAGAAGTGTCTGGTTGAACGTGTTTTCATCAAGTTTCCGCTTAGTCCCGCCGAAACAACCGTTTCGATCGGTATTTCCTCCTCTGATGCGCAAATGTATCTATGAATTCTCCTTTTTCCTACACGAATTCTTGGGTTCTGATGTGCATCAACAAGCATTACTGGTATAAGCGTGTAGCCGAGGTTTTTGAGGGCAAGCCAACGGTGCATGCCATCCAGTATTACACGAGTTCTTTCATCTGCCACTATTGGATATTTTAATACATTGTCCCTGGTTATTTCTTGTTTGAGAATTTCTAAGTATAGTGGTGAACCTTTTTCGTGCGGCTTCAACGAATCGATCGGCAATACCGCTATTTTTGGTTTTGACTTTTCCGTCAATGTTGTAGATGTCAATTTTTCACCAGTCAGCGCTTGAAAACTGGAACTTCAATTCTTTCTGGTTCATAGTCAACAAGTTTACCAGATAGGAACTGTTCATAAGCTGATAAATCAAGCAACCCATGTCCACTGTAATTCATGGCAATCACCTTCTCTTCGTTGTTTCTCCTGCAGTTTAACGCCTCATCTATAACATATTTTAGGCTGTGGGCGGTTTCCGGAGCTATTATTAGCCCCTCCGTTTGCGCTAGAATTTGGGCTGCTTGGAAAACTTCAGTTTGGCCGTACGCAACTGAGCGCATGTACCCTTTGTGGATCAGGTAAGACATTAACGGCGCCATACCGTGATACCTTAACCCTCCAGCGTGGATCGGTGGACACGCATAACCATGACCAATCGTCAACATTTTAAGAAGTGGTGTCATTTCACCGGTATCCCCATAATCGTAAGTGTATACACCTCTTGTTGTATGCGGAATAGCCTTTGACTCACAAGCAACAAAATCCGTTTCAACCTTACCCTTAAGTTTGTCCATCATAAACGGAAAGCAGAACCCAGCGTAGTTTGAACCTCCACCTATACAACCGCAGACAATGTCTGGATAATCATCTATAAGTTCAAATTGTCTCTTTGCTTCTGAACCTATTATTGTTTGATGCATCAGAACATGGTTTAACACTGAGCCTAAAGAGTAACGCGCATCATCATTTGTTAACGCATCTTCAATTGCTTCGGTGATGGCTATGCCCAGCGTTCCTGGGTGATTGGGATTTTCTCTGAGGAGTTTTCTGCCAAAGTTTGTTTGGTCGCTTGGTGATGGAAACATTTCTGCACCGTAAATTTGAGCGATTATTCTCCTTCCTGGCTTCTGCTGGTAGCTCGTGCGGACCATGTATATACGGCATTTTAAGCCGAAAATCGTGCAAGAAAATGCTAGCGCTGTGCCCCACTGTCCGGCACCCGTTTCGGTTACTAGCCTTTTTATTCCTTGAGCTTTGTTGTAGTATGCTTGTGCTATCGCCGTGTTTGTTTTGTGACTCCCAGTTGGGCTGAAGTTTTCGCATTTAAAGTATATGTGTGCCGGAGTCTTCAAGTATCTTTCAAGTCTTCTCGCGCGATACAGCGGTGTTGGCCTTGGAAGTCGTAGGTAAGCGTCCAAAACTTCATCTGGGATTTTCACAAAGCGTTCTGTGGAAACTTCTTGTCTTATCAATTCTTTCGCAAATATCCTTTCCAAAATTTGTGGGCTTATTGGCTTGAAGGTTGCCGGGTCTAACAGTGGCGGTAAAGGCTCTGGCAAGTCTGCTTGTATATTATACCAATATCTTGGAATTTCCTCCGGGCTTAGTGCGATGAACGCGTCTTTTAGCCTGCTTGTCATGACAATTTCAGCTCTTATATGTATTTTTTTGCGCTTTCATGCACATTATTATACATAAAACAGCACGAACATATTTATACTTTATTGTACAAAAATGTACATGAAGGAAAACGGAACATGTGGAGCACGATTAAAAAATACTTTGAAAATCACCCGGAAAGATTAAAGGTAGCCCGTGTCCTTGTAGAAAACGGTCTAAGCGTAAAAAACACAAAAATTTTTCTCAATGAAATCGAGATTCCACCAACTCGCTTGGCAAGAGTTGCAGGCGTGGATAGGCGAACAGTGAATGAAACCTTAAAGATCATAAATGCAAACCGCGAACTGCGCCAGCTATTTGAGGGATTACGAAACGCTGGGCATTCACTAAAAGAGATTGCAAAGCACTTGAACTTGGGAGTTTTGGAAATAACACCAGTGAATGCAAGGATTCCTGGGATATTGGCTAACTCTGCGTTGATATTGGCACAGAATGGATTGAGCATTCGCCAAGCTATAGTGGATGACCCTGAGCTTTCTCCAGAACCGAAACTCACCCTAATTGTCGAAAAGAAGATTCCTGGAGAGCTCATCCCAAAATTTCTAAAGGTTAAGGGTGTGGAAAAAGTATCGGTGTACTAGCGAAGAGGTTCTATCTGTATTCAAATTGTCAAATAAATGGTTTCATCCAGTTTGCCTATTCCTTCTCTCCAATAAAATGGCACGTATCATGTAAGCTGATGTACCACATGAAAGTCCATGTTAGAAGGATTATGAACAGGTTCAATTCATTTCCCTCAATTGAATTTGAATCCGAAATATATTTAGTCAATTGAGAATGCAAACCCAACATTTCACCATTAAGTTTCAAGCTTAATCCTTATATGGAATGTCAAGATATTATGCTGCTAAAAGGAGAATATCATATGGATTTCAGCTTTAATGAGGAACAAAAACTTTTCCAGAAATCTCTGCGCGAATGGTGCCAGAAAGAACTGCCATTAGAAAAAATTCGAGAGATGGACAGCAAGGGCGAAATTCCCATGGAAATCATCAAAGGCTTAGCTGACATGAGTCTTCTGTTGATGACTGTCCCGCAAGAGCACGGTGGAGCAGAGGTTGATTGGGTTACAGCTTGCATCGCGGCTGAAGAGTTAGGCTACGCGGACATAAGCATTGCTGTGCCAGTGTTTTTCCTAGTTGAAGCCTCGTGGGGCTACGTTATGGACAAGTATTGCACGGAACAGGTGCGGGAGGAGGTTATACGAAAAGCCGTTAAGGGAGAAGCCTTTGTAGGCATAGCCTCGACTGAGTCGGGCGGAGGTTCAGATGTAGCGGCGATAAAAACCACTGGGCGAAGAGAAGGCAACAATTGGGTTCTTAATGGAGAGAAAACATACATAAGTGGAACTGAAGAAGCGAAGAAAATTGGTGGAGGCTACTTTCTTTTGGCAAGGACATCGCCACCACCGCCAGGCGCAACCCATAGGGGTATTACAGCGTTCTATCTTCCAATAAATGCTGAGGGAGTGGATGTTGGCAAACGTTTTGAAGAGATGGGCAGAATGGCGATTTCCACTGGAAGCATAACGATGGAGAACGTGAAGGTTCCAGACAGTTACAGAGTAGGTGAAGAGAGTAAGGGCTTCTACCTGACGATGGAAGGATTTGATAACGCTAGGCTCTTGATAGGTGCAACATGCCTTGGCGCAGCACAACGCGCATTGGAGCTTGGGATGGAATATGTTAAAGAGCGGAAGGCCTTCGGGAACCCAATAGGCAAGTATGAAGGGATCCAGTTTGATTTGGCGGACATGTGGGCTGAACTTGAGGCTTTAAGGTCTCTTGTTTACAGAACAGCTTGGATGAACGATGAAAAATACAAACGTAAACGTTTCACCCCGCTGGAAGTTTCAAAGTACATCTCAGCCGTGAAGCTAAAAGTTCCGCCCTTCGCCTTCAAAGTGTTTGAGCATGTCATGCTCTGGATGGGAGCATGGGGCTACACGAAAGAATGTCCCCTTGAAATGGGACTACGCGGCATCATGTCCTACTACATAGGAGCAGAAGGCGCGGTGAACATTCAGAGAATAGTCATTGCAAGAGAGCTGCTGGGCAAAGAGTTCATACCATACAAATGAATTGTTTCACTTTCCCCCTCATTTTAAAATTAAACGCTTCACGGTGCTTTCATGAGTTATATAATTAAATGTTCAGCGTGTACCCATCCATTAGATAACTTATTAGCATTCAGGTGTCCCTCTTGCCAGAGTCCACTAACCGTTCAAATCTACATGAGCTTCAAGACGATGGATATTCAGAAGAAATGCCACGGTCTTTGGCGCTATGCAAAACTCTTTCCGTATGTTGAAAAGAAAGACATCATAACCCTAGGCGAGGGATGGACTCCGCTTGTTAAGGCTTCCAAGAACCTCTACTTTAAGCTTGAAAACCTTAATCCAACAGGCTCCTTCAAGGATAGAGGATCTACGATGCTAATATCCACATTACACAAATTAATAAAAAGAACTGGTGGATACATATCTGAGGATTCTTCTGGTAATGCTGGCGCTTCAATAGCGGCTTATGCTGCACGTGCAAGGTTGAAAGCGAAAATTTATGTTCCGGAAAATGTTTCTGGACCTAAGTTTAATCAAATTCAATTTTATGGTGCAGACGTCGTTAAAGTTTCTGGAAGCCGTAGCAAGGTTGCTGAGGAAGCGCAAAAAACTGAAGCGGGAAAATTCTATGTTGGACACATTTTGCATCCATTGTTTAGGGATGGAATAAGAAGCCTAGCTTATGAGATAACTGAACAGTTTGGTTGGCGTGTTCCAGAGCGCATTTACTTGCCAGTTTCAGCTGGAACTCTACTTTTAGGCATAATTGATGGGTTTAAGCATCTCATCGACTCAAACATTATAGAAAATATGCCAAAAATCGTGGCTTGCCAAACACAGCAAGTTTCACCCCTTTATCATCGGTTCAAAAATTTAAGTTATGCTCCTCCTAAAAAGGTAACATCTATTGCTGATGCACTGGTGAGCGTAAATCCTCCACTTTTAGCGATTATGGTCAAAAAGTTAAGAGAAGCAAAGGGCGATGCTGTTATGGTTGGCGAAGACGAGATATTTGAATCTTTTATGGAGCTTGCTGGAAAAGGATTTTTTGTTGAACCAAGTTCCGCTGTTGCCTACGCAGCATACAAAAAACAGCTATTAAATAAAGAAGTGTCAAAAAGTGCTGAAACCGTTATAATTCTTACTGGGACGGGTTTGAAGACAACGCTTAAACCGTGTTAATAAAGCTCCATAGCAGTTTATGTTTAAAAATTTGTTTTTCGCTTTTGCTTTAGAAAAATTTATATTGTAATGCTCGTTCTCATTGAGACGCATTAGGAGGTTGTTTGGTTTGTCATCAACTGCACAAGCTGGGGGAGTTCCAGTTTTAATACTGAAGGAAGGTTCAAGTCGAAGTAGAGGAAGGGAAGCGCAGCACACAAACATCATGGCTGCAAGAATTGTGGCTGAAACTGTTAAAAGTGCTCTCGGTCCGAAAGGTATGGATAAGATGCTTGTTGACAGTTTCGGTGATGTCACGATAACAAGTGATGGGCGCACAATTCTCGATGAGATGGATGTTCAGCATCCAGCCGCCAAAATGATGGTTGAGGTTGCGAAGACACAGGACAACGAGGCTGGTGATGGAACAACAACAGCCGTAATAATAGCTGGCGAGCTACTTAACAAAGCTGAAGATTTAATTGGTAAAAATATTCACCCAACAATAATAATTGAGGGCTACAAGAAAGCCTCTGAAAAAGCTTTGGAGATTCTGGACAAAATTGCAATAAAAGTCGGTGCGAAAACTGAAGAATATGCGAAAATGGCTGCAATGACTTCAATGGCGAGCAAACTTGTAGCTGAGCACCGCGAATACCTTGCTGAACTAGCCGTAAAAGCCATTCTTGAAGTTGCGGAAAAGGAAAATGGCGAGTACAAAGTGGACGTTGACGACGTGAAAGTTGAGAAGAAACCAGGAGAGTCGTTGAAGGATACAAAACTGATTCAAGGTATAGTCCTAGATAAGGAAGTTGTTCACTCAGGTATGCCAAAACGCGTGGAAAACGCCAAAATAGCTTTGCTTGACACTTCTTTAGAGATTGAGAAGACAGAGTTCGACGCAAAAATAAACATTGAAAGCCCAGAGCAAATGGAGGCTTTTCTGAAACAAGAGGAAGAAATGCTGAAGAATATGGTTGAAAAGCTTGTCGCTGTAGGCGCGAATGTTGTTCTGTGTCAAAAGGGTATTGATGACATGGCGCAGCACTTTTTGGCTAGAAATGGCATATTGGCTGTTCGTCGCATCAAAAAGTCGGACATGGAAAAACTTGCTAAGGCTACTGGCGGGAAAATAATAACAAACATAGATGATATGAGCCCTGCAGATCTTGGATACGCAAGCTTAGTTGAAGAAAGAAAGATAGGCGACGACAAAATGACGTTCATAGAAGGCTGCAAGCATCCGAAAGCTGTTACAATTTTGATAAGAGGCGGCACAGAGCGCATAGTGGACGAAGCTGAAAGGTCTTTGCATGACGCGTTATGCGTCGTTAAAGACGTCGTGGAAGAGCCAAAAATAATTGCTGGAGGCGGAGCGCCTGAACTTGAAGTTTCAAAAGTTCTTAAGAAACATGCTGAGACTCTTCCGGGAAGGGAGCAACTTGCTGTTAAAAGTTTTGCAGAAGCCTTGGAGGCTGTTCCCACAACATTGACGGAAAACGCAGGTTTAGACCCTATTGATGTGCTTTCAGAGCTTAGGTCTCGCCACGAAAAGGGTGAAGTTTGGACTGGGATAGAGGTTCTTTCCGGGAAAGTTAAAGACATGGCAACTGCTGGAGTTTTTGAACCGTTGGCTGTCAAAAAGCAGATTATCAAGTCAGCCACTGAAGCAGCCTCGATGATATTGAAGATTGACGATGTTATTGCTGCTGGAAAAATGAAGACTCCAACACCTCCGAAGGGTATGCCAGAGGGTGCTGGAGAGTATTAGAAGACGTCTAAAAAAGAGAAGAAAATCTTGATTGGTCCGCCTAAATTAACTCGTTTTGAAAAGGCTAGGATAGTGGGGGCTAGGGCGCTGCAGATATCAATGGGTGCTCCGACGCTTGTCGATGTTTCAGAAGGTTTCTCAAGTCCAATAGACATTGCATTGAAAGAGCTTGAGGCCGGCATATTGCCAATAACGATTAGACGTGTGCTGCCAGACGGCACTTATCAAGATATTCCATTAAAATGGCTTTTGGAAGAGGAATAGGAGGCAGCGGGTAAGCTGCTTCACTTTCTCAGCATCTCCTTTGCTTCTTCAAGAGTTTTTCTGATTCTTGTCCAGTGTGCTCCTTGCCAGTAGACTTGCCCACATTTTGGACACTGCCAAAACTCGTCATAAAATTTGAAAGTGGTTTTCTCCACCTTATTTTCTATTTTCTCTTTTGGAACAGGCTTTACATGCGCATTGCATTTTGGGCAACGTGAAATCTTCAGGTCTATTTCCAAGAGGATGTTAAAACGTTTTGCTAGTTGTGCAAGTCTTTCAGTTTCGTTTGTTCCTTCTAGATAAATGGCATTGACACCTTTTGCTGTGGCTTGCTGATAAAGTTCTAGATCCCTAGTGAGTAAGACTCTGTGCTCTTTTTTTGCTATCATTATTAGTTGGGCATCATCCAGTTTATTTGAGTATTTCACGTTATGCCCAAGCATGCGAAGCCAACGCGTCAACTTTCCAAGCATGCCATCAGCGATAAACTTCAAGATTCACCATCTCCGCAAGATTCTACCAACACCAGCTCTACCGATAATTTCCTCATTGTCCATCACCAGCTCACCGTTTACAAAAGTTTTAACTGGTTTTCCCTTAAACCGCCACCCATCAAAAGGGGAAAACTTTGCCTTAGAATAAAATTTTGATGCCTCAATTTTTCCTTCACTTTTTAAGTTTATAACAGTCAAGTCAGCATCATTCCCTTCTTTTAAAAATCCTCTACCCTTCAAACCAAAAATTTCAGATGGCTTCTCCGCCATAAGCCTAACAACATCCGCCAACAGCAAATTTCCACGATTAACTTCCGTAAGCAAAAGTGGCAACGTTGTCTCCAAACCAGCTATTCCAGTCTTGATATTCCAAACAGTATCCGCCATTTTCTCTTTCAAAGCATGTGGGGCATGGTCTGAAGCTATAATATCAATTGTACCCTCTTTTATTCCCATCCAAAGTGCCATTGCATGTCGCCTTTCCCTAACTGGAGGCACCGTTAAAGCCACTTCACCCACATCCATCAAGTTTTCGACAGATAAGAAAAGATGGTGCGGAGTCACCTCGCATGTTATAGGTTTCATGGAGCGTTTTTCTTCACGTATAGCTTCAAGCCCGCTTTTCGTGCTTACATGACAGAAATGAACCCTGTTGCATGCTCTTTTTGCTGTGGCTAAAATACGTTTTATGGCGCTTTCCTCTGCTTTTTCAGAATGGGCTTTAAGAAAAGCCTCAACGTCATTGCGATTCTTCCTCTTCAATTCGCTCTCAATCGCCTTTATCATTACGCCATCCTCAGCGTGAACAGCAACAAGCATATTCAATTTGCTGAGAATTCTAAAAGTCTCAAACAGAGAAGAATCATCCCTAATGTTTAATCCTCCAACTTGCTCAACCATAAAAAGCTTAAACGCCACAGCTCCGGCGTCAACGATTTCCCTTATCTCACTTAAATTCCTTGGAAATTCGGAGTAAAAACCTACATTAGTCAAAACATTCCTCTTAGCCTTTTCCATGCGAGTACTAAGAGTTTCAGCGCTCATAGTTACTGGTTCATTGTTAGGCATATCCAGAACTGTTGTTATTCCACCAGCAGCAGCTGCCGCCGTGCCGCTGTAAAAATCCTCTTTGTAGGCTTTCCCTTCGTCTCGCAGGTGTACATGAACATCAATTAGCCCAGGCAAAACCAGCAATCCTTCCAAGTTGATGATTTTTTCAGCGTTTGGCATGTGTGCTTCTCTGCCGATCTTAGCGATTTTTCCATTGTCAACTGCGATGCTGCAGTCGACTATTGTGTTATCAATATAGGCTTTTGCATTGCTTAGAACCAAATCTACCTTCAAATTTCCAGCACCTTTTACTTTTACTAATAAAGCTGTTATAGGACTGTTAAAGGCTTACGCTATAAGCTTAAAGAAACCCTCTGGGTTTGTTTTAATTGAAAATTCGGTGAAACCTTTCCAAGCCGAAAATGCCAGCGTAAGTTTTCTCCGTAGGCGAATTTACAACCGGAGCATGCCAAATGTCCACACGTAGCATATCCCTAATGGTGACGATATAACCATAATGTCGTGGCGGGAAAACTTCCGAAAATTTCCTATTCTCGTCAGTTACTGGAAGTATCTCAAACCATATTAACGTGTTATTGCGCGGGTTTTTGTTGCAGTTTCATCGGCATGTACAAACGGGTGTTTTTCATCCATTAATTAATTCTTTAACACGTAAGCAATCGCCACTCACTCCTCGCTTTCCAATTCAACCCTGCAATCTTCGCAGAGAAACTCGCCATTAACCTCTTTTAAATCGTCTGACCAAACTCCGCAGCGGTCGCAGTATCCTGTGAGGGGCGCGCTTTCCTCCGTTGCCTCTTGTGCTCTATTTTCGCTTTCTATGATTGCGTGTTCCTGTATTGTTTCAAGCAGCTCTGGCATAACTGATAATATGTCTTTGCTTGAAAGTAGGCCTATTAGCTGTCCCTTGTAAATCACGCCCAGTCTCCTTATGTTTAGTCTGCTCATTCTTCTTGCTGCGTCACTTATCGTTGCGTCTGGCTCTATTGTGATTAATGGTGAAGTCATAACCTGGTTGGCTTTAACGGAATCTGGCTTTGCGTTTTTTGCTAAAACCCTTGCTACAAGATCTCTTTCAGTTATTATTCCAAGCGGTTTTCCCTCTTTGTTTGTGACTATTATGCATCCTAAGCCGTGTTTGTCCATTAGCTCGGCAACTTTATTCGCTGGTGCGTCTTCCGCTATGGTTACGACTGGGCTGCTCATTACATCTTTAACGAGTAGTCTTGAGGATCTTAATCCGATTTCTGACATGTTTTTCGCCACATTGTACGCTTTTGCGCTACGTTTTGCTTCACTCACTCAAAATTGAACTCTAACATTTAAAACTTGCCATGTCTCTGTTTGGTTACAGCTTTCTGTGTGATGAAGAAATCTTATTAATGTCTGTTTGTTACTAGCCTCTAAGCGAAAGTGTGTGATCTGCATGTTGCGGACGAATGTTGAAAGGTTGGTTAAGATTTCGGTTTTTGGTGATGTTGTTAGTCCTGTTTTTGGTAGGGGTGTTTACAATATTTCTGCTGAGGGCGCTCCTGTTGTTTTGCCTGGTGTTGGCGGCATAACCTACAATGTGCGTGTTGGTGATCTTGCTTGTGGCTGGGAGGCTGATCATGTTGAGCCTGGTGTTAGCATTGAGAATAGGGAGAATGACCCGCGTTTTGGTCAGGGTGCCAATGCGGCTTTGAATGTCCTTTCTTGTGTTGGTAATGAGGCGGTTGTTGTTAGCGGTGATGCTAAAGGTGCTAGGGGTGTTGTTACTGGTAAACATGGTGGGATTGAGCATGTTTTGGTTGATTTTCCGCCTGAGACTCTTGAGAAGCTTATGTTGGGTGACAAGGTTCTTGTTAAAGCGTTCGGCGTTGGTTTAAAGCTTTTAGATTTTCCTGATGTTAGGGTTATGAATTTGGATCCGCGTTTTTTAGAGGCTATTGATCCTAAAGTTGAGGGGGGTAAGCTTGTTGTTCCTGTTACGCATGTTGTTCCCGCTGGGATCATGGGTTCAGGCTTGGGGGCGAATCAGACTTATTCCGGGGATTATGATATTCAGCTTTTTGATGAGGGTGTTCGTCGTGAGTTTGGGCTTGATGATTTGAGGCTTGGGGATTTGGTTGCTATTTTGGATGCTGATCATTCTTTTGGGCGCATTTACCGTAAGGGTGCTGTTTCTGTTGGTATTGTTGTACATACGAATTGTGTGAGTTCTGGGCATGGTCCTGGTGTTACTACGCTTTTCACATCTTCTGCTGGAAGGATTGTTCCAAGGGTTGATGCGAGGGCGAATATTGCTTTTCTTTTGAAGTTGAGGAATGATATATAAGGTAGGTTGTTGTTAGCTTGTTTGCTGGAGTTGTGGTTTATGCCTTATAAGCGTAAAAGTCGCGGGCGTTCAAAAGGTGGTAAGGGTAGCAGCGGCGTTGTTCAATGTGCTATGTGTGGGCAACTCGTGCCGCGTGACAAGGCTAAGAAGGTTACTGTTAGGCGTTCTATTGTCGATCCGCAGTTGGCTAAGGAACTTCGTCAGCGGGGGACTTATTTGTCTAGTTGGGTTGATACGAAGTATTATTGCATTTCTTGTGCTGTGCATAGGGGTATTGTGAAGGTTAGGGCGCGTGATGAGCGGCGGTTGCGTTCTGGTAGGCGTTTTTAGGTTTTTCTTTTAGTTTTTTGTATGTGTGTACTGTGCGTTGTATGACTGTTGCGTGTGTTAATGCTGCAAGTATTATTGTTGTGTAGTTTAGGGTTTGGGTTGGTCGCCAAAAGTAGGCGATTACTGTTGCTGTTATGATTATGATTATGCGTTCTGGGCGTTCTGCTATTCCTATTGTTTCCATTTTTATTTGGAGTGTTTCTGCTTTTGCGCGTGTGTAGCTTACTAGTAGTGTACCTATTAGTGCTGTTATGCCCCAGTGTAGTTGGCATAGTTCTGCTAGGATTAGTGCTGTGATGATGGCTGCGTCGGCGTATCTGTCTAGAAGTGAGTCTAGGAAGCTGCCGAACGGTGTGGTTTTTTGTGTTAGTCTTGCTGTGGCACCGTCTAGGGCATCGCAGTATCCGGATAATAGTAAAAGAAGTGCTGCTGTTAAGAGGTATGCGTTGTTTGTTTTCCATTGCGTGTAGGCTGTTGCTGATGCGACTGCGAGTGTCATGCCAATTGCTGTTATTGCGTTTGGTGTTAGTCCTATCCTTGTGGCTGTTTTTGCTTGGTTTTCTAGGAGTTTCTGAGTTTTTTGTTTTAGTTTTGTTAGCATTTTTGGGGTGCCTTTCTGCTGGTAAGTTTTATTTGGTATTTGTTATGTAAGTTTTGTTGTGTGGGCGGTGTTTGGACGTGGCGGTTGTGGTTGAGCGCTTGCTTGTTGGCGGTAAGCCATGTTTGGGTGTGCGTGTTGATTTGCCTAATTCGCCTCCTTTGCTGGTTGTTGTTGCAGAGCGAGGGTTTGTTATGTGTGGGTTTTTGAATGTTGATGTGGCTGAACGTTTGGGTGTTGCCGCTGCTGTTGTTAGTGGCGTCAAAAGTTTTGAGGATGTTTTGAATGGCGAGGTTAAGGTGGTTACGCGTGGGGCTGAAGCGTTAGGCGTTAAGGTTGGTATGAAGGGCGCGGAAGCGCTGAAATGCATGTTTTGAAAATGGGTGTGCCCATAGGTGAATGGGTGGAGGATGGCGTTTAGGTTTTTGGCTTCTTCAAGTTCTTTCTTTTCTTTTTCAGTTAGCTCTTCTGGTAAGAGCATTGCCCTAAGCCTTAAAAGTCCTAGTTTGACAGCGTCCAGTTTTGCAGAACAAGTTTTAGCTGGCTTTCGGTGAGTGTTAAGCTCATTTTGTACACCTATCGATATAAAATGATGTTTCAAATATAAACTTGATTATATCATCTAGGGTAAATTGGATAGGTTC
>JBMFKI010000007.1:0-56420 GCA_049972525.1 Bathyarchaeia archaeon | reverse complement strand
TTGCATGCTCTTCGTGTGCATAATTACGGCGTGTGTCATTTTGCCTTATTGGTATCGGAAAAAGTGTGGTGGTAGAAGATTTTGGATCACCCTTGTCGCATATTTATTATTGATATCAATGTTTTTTGCCTTCTTATCATTGTGGATTGTTTGGACACCCTTCGTTACAAACCTTACCTATCATGATGATGAGTATCAGGGAACCCCTCCATTAAATAAGCTTTCATACCCATTTTTCTTCAGCGTGTATCACACTCCGCATTTATACCTTAGATGCGATAAGGGCTGCTCTGGCATAGTCTCCTTCAAAATATTCTTTGCAAACGTTAAGGTTTGTGAAATTAACGGTTCGTTCTCTTTCCCTCCAATCTTCGGAGAAGCCTCCTTGAACTACCAAATTGATCTGCCATTCTTTGAAACGAAAGAGAAGTTTTTCACTTTCCTGCTTGCTATGTTCACCCTCTTCAACTCGACAGGAGCAGCCATCGGCGTATTAATATACTCAACAGTAAAAAGAATTCGGAAACGACATGTAAGAAAATGATTTGACAGTTGTAGCGTGCGCTTTTTTCCGAAAGAGAAAGTTCTTGGTAGCCCGGGAGAGATTCGAACTCTCGTCGGCGGGTCCAAAGCCCGCTATGCTTGTCCGCTACACCACCGGGCTTCTGCGATATTTTAGTGTTATTCAGCTTTTTAAGTAGTTTTTGATTAGGGCTTTTCTTTCGCTTCTTACTTCAAGCATTATTTTTCGTGTTTTTTCAGCTGCATTGTGTGCGTCGTTCTTGTCTTTGTTGTTTAAATCTAGAAAGTCTATAATGTTGTTGTAGTTTTTTGGGTTTTTCCATTCTACGCGTTCTAACGTGCGTATGAGTGTTGTGTAGTCCATCTTTGTTTTTTCTGTTGTCGATTTAAACCATGCGTAGTTTTCAATCATGTCTAAGAAGATGTTTCTTAAATAGTGGTGGGCTTCGCATATTTTTCCTTGTTCAATTATGGCGTTTGTACGTAACACTACGCCTTGTAGAAATGTTTGGCTTAGGTAGTAATTCAGTTTGGTCTTAACCTTAAAGTGTGCAGCATCCAAGACCTTATAATTGTTTGCCACATCAGTTTTTGCTTCTTCCCAAACTCTTTTAAAGAGTTTAAGTTTAGTGCTTACGATCGTGCTTTCGCATTTTTCTAATCCAATAACCTCGATATATTCTCTAAATAGTCTTTGCATTCCAAGCTTTGTTGCTGCTTTTTCCAACTTTTCTATAAAGCGACTGTTTGAGGATGGTTCTAAGGTTATCTCGAATAGGACCTTTAATATGTTCTGCAGGGCAAGTGTAGCAAAGACGTATGCACTTTTATAGTCTCCTCTTGAGAAGGCGGATGTTGCTCGGCTTAGGTATATGTCTGACTCTATTATGTGAGCTTCTGTTCTTATGTCAACCCTTTCTGGTGAACTGTAAGCCTTAGTCATCAAAACCTTCGTGTTTGTCAAGGACCAGTCTCTATCGTATAAGATTTGCATTTCATACAGTTTCTGGTCCAATTCTGGAGGGATAGGCCCGTTTATCCATTTTTTGGGCACATGGTCAAAATCTAGAAGTAAGCCTACAACTTCTGTTCTCTCCACATACTCGTAATCGAATTTGCCTTTTTCTAGGATTAAAAGGTCAATGTCGCTTGATGCTGACGCTTCATTTCTACTCCAACTTCCGAAAAGTCCTACACCATAAATGTTTTCTGTTGTGCGCATTTCCGAAACTATTTTCTCGAGTGTTCTTCGAATTTTTTCCGGAAGCCTTATCATGGTTGACAATTTTCCTCACAAATTATTATTGCTTTTCATTATTCAGGATTTGTGGGAGTGATACTTTCAATAAAACCGTAAAGCTTATATATTAAAACATTTCATCTAATTAGGCTCACCGGGGCCGGATGCGCTCTTTCTTCCGATTAAAAGATGAGGAATGCGGGAAGGTAACGGTTCTCGAAAACTATATAGTAGGTGAAAAAGTTGAGCAATAAAGAAAGTGGGTCTCGTCAGAGGTTAATAGACAAGTGTCCAGAATGCGGTAGTGTAAACCTCATTCATGATTATGATACTGGCGAAACAGTATGCGGCGACTGCGGTCTTGTCTTATATGAGCAGATGATGGACAAGGGACCTGAGTGGCGAGCGTTTACGCAGGAGGAGAAAGCTTCAAGAAGCCGCGTTGGAGTACCAACATCATACTCCGTTCACGATAAGGGATTGTCAACAGCCATAAGCCAAGTTGACAGAGACGCTTTTGGAAGGAAACTTCCACTTTCAACGCGCTTACAAATGTGGCGTTTAAGAAAGTGGCAGATTCGCTCGCGGGTTCACTCTTCAATAGACAGGAATCTTGCCCAAGCAATGGCTGAACTTGACCGTTTGTCAGATAAAGTGTACATTCCACCGCCAATTAAGGAGAAGGCGGCAGTTATTTACCGCAAAGCCCTAGACAAGGGATTAGTGCGTGGAAGGTCCATTGCCGCTATTGCTGCTGCAGCACTTTATGCTGCGTGCCGTGGAAGCGGGACTCCAAGAACGCTGCGCGAAATAGCTGAAGCCAGCCTAGTTGATAAAAAGGACGTTGCACGTTGTTATCGCCTTTTGCTTAGGGAACTCTCAGTTCAGATGCCCATCGCTGATCCATTAACGTATATTTCAAAGATTGCTGAGAGAACTGGAATTTCCGGCAAGACTCAGGGAATCGCTATACAGATCCTTAGAGATGCTAGGGAAAAGCGTGCTGCTGCTGGTAAAGATCCTATGGGTTTAGCTGCTGCCGCGCTTTACATTGCTTGTTTGCAGAACAATGAGAAGAAGACGCAGAAGGATATTGCTGAGGCTGCTGGAGTTACAGAAGTAACCGTTAGAAATCGCTATAAGACGTTGAAGAAACAGTTGAACCTTGAGCTTCCAGACTGAAATGGGTCTTTATTCCTCTTTTTCCAGCTCCATAACAATTGGTCCAGTGTATCCGCAGTTTTCGCAAACATATTTTTTAGGCGTTAGCCAGTAATCAAGGCTGCTTGATAAGTGAATATTTGGGCTTCCACATCTTGGGCAGAAAATTTTTGACGGACCCTTACGTTTCAGCGCCCTAAATACTTCTTTAAAGTTTTGTATCATTTTCATTTTGGGCTTGCACCTTCTGATGGGTCTGGCTACTGAACCTCTATGTTTTCTTCCGGATATCCTAATTTTATAAGGTATTGGCGGACCTTTTCGCGGTGGTCTCCCTGAAGTATTATTTGACCGTTTTTCGCTGTTCCACCGCATGCACAGAAGCTTTTCAGTTTTTGGGCTATATCTGCTAGTCTTGTGTTTTTATCGTCGTTTATACCATCAACTATTGTTGTTGGTTTGCCAAACTTTCTTGTTTCAAGTCTTATGCGAATTCGCTGTTGCTCCTTCTCTATCTCGCCGCAAACACACAAATCTTTGGGAAGCCCGCATGTTGGACAGATTTCAGCCATGACACTCAAACTTACAATTAACATGGCAGTATATAAGATTTTCAAATCAGCAATCCATAATAACGTTAAACTTGCCGCTCAACTCTGAAAAGCTTTAATGAAAGTGCCAATTAATAAGAGCCTTATGGACGTGTTGATTTTAGGCTGCGGAAACATCGGCGCCGCAGCAGCAGAGGATCTTGCCAAAAGTGCGTTCTCCGCCGAAGTTGTTTTAGCCGACAAGGATGAAGCAAAAGCTAAAAAAGTTGCCGAGAAAATAGGCAGAAGCAACGTTTCTTGGATTCGATTAGATGCGTCAAAGAGAAATGAGCTGGTTAATGCACTTGGAAAATTTGACTTAATATTAGGCTTTTTGCCGGGAAACCTTGGCTATAGCCTAATTGAAGCATGCATCAAAGCAGAGAAAGACCTTGTGGACGTTTCCTACACTTCCCAAGATCCTTTGAGGCTGAATGAAGAAGCTGTTAAAGCTGATGTAACTATTGTTCCTGATTGTGGGCTAGCCCCTGGCATAAGTAACATAATCGTTGGGTATGCCGCCAAAAAACTTGACAATGTTCAAAAGATTCACATAATGGTTGGTGGTCTTCCAGAAAAGCCGATACCGCCAATAGATTATATTATTACATGGTCTCCTGAAAGCCTAATCGACGAGTACACGAGGAAAGCCAGAATAGTTATTAAGGGAAAAACTGTTGAAGTTGAAGCCTTAAGCGGAATCGAGGAAGTGAATTTTCCTGGCGTTGGTAAGCTTGAAGCATTTTACACTGATGGTTTAAGAAGTCTGCTTAAAACGTTTAGTGGCGTCGATGAAATGTGGGAGAAGACTCTTAGGTATAAAGGACACGCAAAAAAGATTGAATTGCTTAAGGCTTTAGGCTTTTTTGAAGACGAGGAAGTTGATGTTGATGGCGTTAAAATATCACCAAAACGCTTTACAGCTAGGCTTTTCTTGAAAAAACTTTGGAAGCCAAATGTTAAGGATGTCGTGGCATTGAAAGTTGAAGTTTTAGGCTTAAGGGCAGAAAAGAAGATTCAGCATGTTTATCGTCTGCTCGATTTTTACGATGTAAAAAGCGGCACAACAGCAATGGCTAGAACCACAGCCTATCCTGCGTCAATTGTTGCGCAGATGCTACTTAAAGGGGCGGTAAAGGCGAAGGGTGTTGTCCCTCCAGAAAAGCTGGGCATGGGCGCCACGTTTTTCACTAGTTTCCTAAGAGAGTTGGAGAAGCGTGGGATAAAGATCATCGAGGAAGAGGTAACAGTTTAAAGTCTCCACTGCGAATTGCTTATAAATGGCGTACAACGTTGGAGGCGCGGGAAACGGCAAAACACGAGTTGGACTTTGTAAATGAGTCTGACATGAGCATGCTGACAGATTTATATGAGTTGACGATGTGCGCAAGCTACTTTGACAACAAAAGAGACGAGCTTGCCACGTTCGACTTGTTTATAAGGAGACTACCTCCTAACAGGTCCTACCTTGTTTTCTCAGGCTTGGAGCAAGCCCTAATTTATCTTAAAAAGATGCGTTTCACAAGTGAACATTTAGAATATTTGGAAAGGCAAGGATTCAAAAAAGATTTTCTTGAATACCTAAAAAATTTTAGGTTCAGCGGTGAAGTTTGGGCGGTTCCAGAGGGAACAATAGTGTTCCCAAATGAACCGTTGATTAGAGTAACCGCCCCAATAATTGAGGCTCAAATCGTAGAATCTTTCCTTTTAAACACTGTTAATTTGCAAACGACGCTTGCAACTAAAGCTTCAAGGGTTGTATGTGCGGCTGGAGGCAGACCAGTAATTGAGTTTGGTCTTAGGAGAACTCACGGCGTGGACGCTGGGATGAAGGCGGCGAGGTGCAGCTACATAGCTGGATGCAGCGGAACATCAAACGTGCTTGCAGGCTTGCGTTATGGCATACCAGTTTTTGGGACTATGGCGCACTCTTTCATACTATTTTTTGACCGTGAAATTGAAGCTTTCCGTGCATTTGCAAAGACCTTCCCCAGAACATCAACTTTCCTCATAGACACCTTTGATGACATTAAAGGTGCGGAAAAGGCTGCAGTTGTTGCAAAGGAGATGGAGAAGCAGGGTTTCAGGCTTAACAGCGTGAGGATCGATAGTGGAGACTTGGTTGAGATAAGTAAGAAGGTTAGGGCGCTGTTAGACGAGAATGGTTTGGGTTATGTTAAAATTTTTGCCAGCGGCGATCTGGACGAGTATAAAGTTGAAGAGCTTTTGCAAAAAGGAGCAAAAATTGATGCGTTCGGTGTTGGCACAAGAATGAGCACGTCGGAGGATAGACCATATGTCGACGTAATTTACAAGCTCTGCGAACATGTGGACAAGAGTGGCAGAATAGTTCCAGCGATGAAGTTGAGCAAAGGTAAGCTTACTCTTCCAGGGAAAAAACAAGTTTTCAGAGTGAAAGGCGAAGACGGCAAGTTCAAAAAAGACGTTATCGCGTTACATGATGAGAAGGTTGAAGGAGAGCCCTTACTCGTCAAAGTTATGGAAAAGGGCGAAATAGTCTACGATTTACCACCACTTGACAAAATTCGGGAGAGAGCTTTTGAAAACCTTTCTGGGCTTCCGGAAAAGTACAAGAAACTTAAAGGTGCGCCAACATACCCAGTTGAGTTAAGCCCGAAACTAAGGAAGCTGATAAAAGAGTTAACCCTTAAACTGCAAAAGGTGGAAGTTGAAGGTTCAGCCTAAAATCTTGTGACAAACTCGAGGAGATTTATGAAGCCAACTTCTATTACGGCTGCGATTAGGAATATCGCATAAATAAAAATCAAATCCTTCGTGGACATCGTTCTGCTTAACGTTTTGCTAATCGTTAGATAAACGCCATATCCCTCTATAATTCCAACGGGTGTGCTTATAAACAAAATCTGCGGCAAATACGCAATGTCTATTTCGCCATAGGTCATCGCAGCAACACGCAGAATACTTAGGAAAAGCACAACTATCGTGAATATTACTGCAAAAATTCGAGGGTGTTGAAGCAAAACATCCGCGTACTTCTCTCTCTTAAAGAAGTTTGAAACAACTAGGTTTACGTAAAAGGTCATGCCGAGCAAAATAAGCGAAATTGCAAGCGTGTTATGTATGAAAAGCATGAACATGGCGAGAAGCTGGTTGCTGAAAAAGTTGCCAACACTGTTAAAGAAAAGCGTGTTTTCAACATAGGCTATTGCAAGGAAAGCCAAGAACACCAAGCCTAGTAGAGCGGTCTTTCTCTTTGAATCCAGATTCTAGTCCTCCTAAGTAAGAAAAATTGTAATGGCTTCTTCATAATTGAAATTATCGGTTCAATCATAGAGTTTTCACGTTTTATCTCGAATATGACTATTCCCCGTCGTGTACGGCTTCCCAGGATCTAAGCATTTCCACGTATTTTTCTTCGTTTTCGCCCTGTTGCCAGCATATGCCTTTATGAAATTATGAACTTTGTGTAGCCGTGAAATGGCAAACACTTAAAAGTTTTAATTGAAAGGGATAATTGCATAACGGTGAAGGTGCAACGTGAATGCAAAATCGTCCTGCTATAGTTGCTGTTGGAAGAACAAAGTTTGGAGAGCATTACGAGAAGGAGCCCGAAAAGCTCATTGAAGAAGCTTGGCTTAGGGCTTCTGAGGATGCTGGTATAGAACGCAGAGACTTAGAGGCATGCTACCTATCAGACTACTTTTTGCCAATAACCAACAAGCTTGGACTTGAGGAGGGCTTCCTTTCGGAGCTTACTGAACTTCATGTTCCTATGGAAGTTACGCGCTCGTTCAGTTCAGCCTTGTCAAATGCTTGTAACGCAATTCAGGCTGGAAGGTACAATGTTGTTTTAGTTGGCGGTATAGAGAAGATGACTGACCGTTGGGACAAGATTCGCGATGACTTGATGCTTTTGGAAGATCCTTGGAGTTATTACGCTGGATGCACGCCTGAAGCGAATCATGAGCTTATGCTTAGGGCTTACATGAAAAGGTATGGAATAAAAGGCGATGATTTGGAGAAGCTAAACATAGCGTTGGCGCAGATTTCTGTTAAGAATCATTTGCATGCAACAAAAAACGAGTATGCTCAGTATCAGAGGAAAATAACTGTTGAGCAAGTTTTAAATGCGCGTAAAGAGGCGCGGAGGCCGCTTGGGCTTTACGATTTTGCGCCAGTATCTGATGGTGCATCTGCGCTTATATTGACAAGTGAAGATTTTGCCAAAAAGTTCACAGAAAAGCCAGTTTATGTTTTAGGCTTTTCATCCGCCACTGACTATCTTACCTTTCCAGCAAGGCAGGATTTAACACGCTTCGTTGTTAGTGAAATTGCCATGAAAGATGCACTTAAAATGGCTGAAATAAGCTTATGGGACATACAAGTTTTGCAGCTTTACGACCAGTCAACAGTCATGGAGATGGTTTCTCTGGAGGATTTGGGCTTCTGTAAACGTGGAGACGCTTGGAGAAGCATATACCAAAGCTGCCAAGAATATAAGGGCTATTATGAAATTGAAGGGAAAAAGCTTTTCGTGAACATGAACGGCGGACTGAAGGCTGATGGAAACCCGCTTGGTGCAACTGGAGGCGCTCAAATCTTCGAGGTAGTCAAACAGTTGATGGGTGAAGCTGGTGAACGGCAAATCAGGGTTGACGGAGAGCCGAAGTGTGGTTGCGTACTGGAGCTTGAGGGTTTTGGAACTAAGGGTTATGTTTACATTTTAGGGAGGGCTTGACTTATGAGTAGCGAGCCAATAGAGAGAAGGGTTTCTTATCTTGGCGACAGGTTGAAGGGGTGCCGTTGCCTCTTATGCGGGAAAGAGTACTTTGAGATAAGGGACTATTGCAGTTCATGCGGAAGAAAAAGCTTTGGGAAAATCGCAAACATAGACTTGTTCTATGATAAGGGTGAACTTGAAGTTTGCACTCTTGTGAATGAACCGACAAACAAGTTCACAAAGCTTGGGAGCTACATTTATGGCATAGTTTCTTTTCACGGCGGAAAAATTAAAGTTCCCGGCAGGCTCACCGATCGCATAACAAAGCAAGATGAAGAAATAGACTTTTCAACTTTGGAGGGAAGAGAAGTTGTTCCAAGGTTTAGAAGGCGCTACTCCGTTGATAGGAGCGACATCATACCAACAATTTCCTTGGCTTTCACATTTGCAGATGAATACTACCCGCATCAAGAGTACACGGTTACAAAGCCAAATAAGGAGTATGACGCGCCTGGAATAGTTGGCTACGGCGTTTACACGTCAAGGTTTAGAATAAGAGAGGGCAACATAACTCGTTCAGTGCCGTTCATCGACGAAGACGCAATAACAGCCGCTGTTGAAGCTGGAAAATTGGCGTTAATACATTCTGGCGTTGACAGCGCGCTTGTTGGTAAAGTTTATGTTGGTTCAGAGTCGAACCCGTACGCTGTGAAGCCAATAGCCTCAAAGGTTGCGCAAGTTCTAAAACTAGGTGAAGAGGATGAAGGTGTTCAAGGTGTTGATGCTGTTGACACGGAGTTTGCGTGCAAAGCTGCCACAAGCATGTTTAAAGACGCTGCTTCTCTTGTTAGCTATCCAAAGTCAAATATTCAATACGCCATGGCAATAGGCGCAGACAATTCTCAAGCTGCCCCGAGAGATTGTCCAGGTGGAGAACTTGACCTTTTCGTCGGATTCGGCGGGTGTGCCTACATTTTCGGGAAAAATGACGTAATAGCCGAAATAGAGGGATGGTATTCATGCACTTCTGATACGCCAGATTTTTGGCGAAGGGATGGTGAACCATTCCCAATGCATGGTGGGAGATTCACGGGAGATCCAGCGTATTTTAAGCACATTAGAAAAGCCGCAAAAAAGCTTATGGAAAAACTTAACCTTCAAGTAAGCGACATAAACTATTTCGTCGCCCATCAGCCTAACCCTCAATTTCCAGTTCGCATGGCAAGGGAGCTTGGCTTCAAGGATGAGCAGTATATGCCATCACTACAGGTGGCAAACTTTGGCAACACGTATTCTGGCTCTTCTCCAGTTGGCTTGGCGGCAGTCTTGGACATAGCCAAACCAGATGAACGCATACTAATTGTTAGCTATGGTTCTGGAGCTGGAAGCGACGCCTACTCGCTGTTAACAACAAGCCAAATAACTGAAAAGCGGAAACGCCAAAAACTGACAGTGAGGTATCAAGCGGAAAACCCATTCTTGGAATATGTAGATTACACTACTTATAGGCGACTAAAGCTTGGAATGTAGCAAACCCTTAATAAAAAGGAGAAAGCACGATAATGGCGGAGACTAAAAGATTGTTTGTGTACGGCATATTCAAAGTGATATACGCGCCACAGAAGGCTTTTAAAGAAATAGCCCAAAACCCAAAATACATCGGACCAATACTTGTAATGATACTTTTCATAGCTGGAAACATGGCGTTCGCCTACGCACTTTTATCAAAAACGTACGTCGAAAATACACTACCAATTGGAGATTCTGAAAAGAGAGACGAGTGGACAGAAAGTGCAACTATGTGGAAGAGCACAACCATGCCAGGGATAAGCATAACAGAAAATGATGTGGATTACGTTAACAGCACATTAGGAGTGGTACCCGTATACCTTACAATTTATTATGGCAACAAGAGCATCCAGTTCTCTGTAAATAATAGTGCAATAATATGGATGCAGCTAGACAACATAGGACCGATAAATTGCTCTGAATCTGGAGATTACAATGAAACTTCATTTCGCATAAAACATCTATTCCCAGCGGAAACGCCTGAAAATGCGAGAATTTACCTACTTTCAACAGAAACAGACTATTTTTCTTACAATTTTACTGATCAGCTCGGCTCCGACAATAGCACATGGTACAACGTGACTGTTCCTATAGGAAATCAACAATGGCAAAGAAGTGGTAATCCTGATTGGGGGAACATAACAAGCCTGAGGCTGGAGTTTTCATGGGCATCACCTTCCAACATAACGTTGCTTGTCGATGGACTATTTTTCCACGGAACCTTCAGTTCCCCATCAACCCAAATTTCAGAATACTTGTTCACGTATTTGACTACTTCTTTCATGCAGTTCACCGTTCAATGGGTTATCTTAGGCGGGTTGATATACATAATGTCAAAAGCCTTTCGAGGCAAAACCATATGGAAAACATCATTAATTTTAGCAGGATTTGCCCTAATAACGTTGTTTATTCAGACAATAATTTACACCGCCACTTTTTCCGGAGTGCCGACACTTTATTATAAGCTTGAGTTGCTCGGGAAAGTTGCGGGTGAAAGCGAAAAAGCCTACCAGAATCTTTTAGCTGACACATGGTTATTCTCAACAGTTTCGCAGTATACTTCTATTGCCATATCAATATGGACTATTGCATTATGTGCGATTGCCACTCGCATTGTAAATGAATTTTCATGGAGTAAAAGTGCAATAATAGCCGTAGTGGCCTACTACGCAAGTACTCTAATCATGAGCTTTCTCCTTGCGTAAAAAGCTGTAAAGCGAACAAACTTTATAAGAAAAAGCGGATACGCAGAGACTTGTTTCATGGTGATAGCGATGACAGTGATACTAAAGGTTAATAATGTTAAGAAAAGCTATCGGATGGGCAAAGTTTTAGTGTCGGCTCTCCGCGGAGTAAGCTTTGAAACTGAAGAAGGCGAATTTTTAACTATATTTGGTCCTTCTGGTAGTGGGAAGTCGACACTGCTACATTTGATAGGGTGTCTGGATCGCCCAGATGATGGTGAAATTTTCATTGATGGGGCTGATGTTCTAAAATTAAGTGATGACAAACTTGCTGAGCTGCGGTTGCACAAAATTGGCTTTGTTTTTCAATTTTTTAATTTGCTTCCAAGGCTAACAGCTTTGAAGAATGTGGAGCTACCGCTAATAATTAGAGGAATGCCTGAAAAGGAAGCCTTGAGTAGAGCTGAAGAAATTTTAAAGCTTGTTGGACTTGAAGCCCGAATGAACCATAAGCCGTCTGAGCTTAGCGGTGGAGAACAGCAACGCGTAGCTATAGCGAGAGCCTTAATTAATAATCCGAAAATCGTTTTGGCTGATGAACCAACAGGAAACTTGGATACCAAAACTGGCTGGGAAATAGTTCAGCTTATGAGGAAACTGAATGAAGAAAGGAAACAAACATTTATCATAGTAACTCATGACCCTAATGTAGCAGAAACCGCCGACCGCATAATCCACATTAAAGACGGCTTAATCGAAGGAATAAAAGAGCATCCAAGAAGGGGATAGACATGAGGGCAACCAGAATTTTAGCAATGGCATGGGACAACCTAAAACAGAGGAAACTTAGAACTTCACTCACAACGCTTGGCGTTGTAATTGGAATTACAACAATAATAGCAATTGCCTCGCTTGGAGAAGGTTTCCGATTAGAAGTAAAACAGAGGATGGAGCAGGGATTCGAACTAAACGTCCTAATAGTTTTTCCTGGAAGCTTCACAGCTGGCTTACGTGGAGGATTTAGCCAGACTGATTTAGAAAATATCAGTAGAATAGATCATGTAAACGCTACGACACCATTAATCACGCTGCCAACAGCTGAGCTTTACAACGAGACAGAAGTGAAACTTGGTGCCTTTACAGTTGGCGCCGTAAACTTTACTGAAATGAAAGAGATACTACCTTTGCGATTTCGCTTGTTAAATGGCACGTTTCCACAATCGGGTGAGAATCAATCGATAGTTCTTGGTTATAAAGCCAGCATGGTTAATGAAACAATGGTTGCTGGCGTCGGAGATAGTGTTTCATTAATAGTTAAAAGCAGTAGTGGATATGTTATTTATAATAATACTTTTACGGTTAAAGGCGTTTTAGAGAAAGGAGGGACGTCTGGAATAACAAACTTCGATTATTGGGCTTTTATTCCAATTGAAACTGCTCTTGAAATGCCTTTCTTTAAAGAAAATTCAGAGCCATATCAAATTGTTCTTGTAAAAGTTTCGGATCTACAATATGCAGAAAGCGTCGGCAAGAATATTGAAAATCTTTTTCCGCCATATTCCGTTACTGTTTTTGTGCCTTCTGCTTTGATGCGTCAAGTTGATAACATTTTAAACGTTGTTCAAATGTTTTTGGTGGCTATAGGCTCTATTTCACTTTTGGTTGCTGGAGTGGGCATAATGAACATTATGACCGTGGCTGTTATGGAAAGAACCCGCGAGATAGGCATACTTAAGGCTATCGGGGCAAAAAGTCGAACAGTGTTAGGCATGTTTCTCGCTGAAGCAGTCTTGGTTGGCGTTATTGGCGGTTTTATAGGCATCTTTACCGGCTATGGGCTTTCTTATGGGTTAGCGCAAGCGCTGTCCAGTCTAATGCAGCCTCAACATCAAGAATCTGTTCTTCAAGCGCCAGAAACCCAGAGGTTGACTTTGAACCCTGTTTTCTCTTTTGAATGGACGGTGATAGCGATCATTTTTTCAATACTTATCTGCATAATTTTCGGTTTATATCCAGCTAGAAAGGCTGCAAAACTTAACCCTGTTGAAGCATTGCGTTATGAGTAGCTGATTAGAAACATTTATATCGTTTAAGGGCTTTTTCTGCTCATGACTGGCCATATGCCAAGGCCCAGCGTGTCTAACGTTGACACAAAGGGTTGTGGTTGTAGGCTGGTTCCGCGGTAAGGACGAAAACTTAGTATGCCACGAAGGCTGCCTGAAAAAACAAGAAATGCTCAGAGAAAACCAAGAAGATTTGGAAGCAAAAGTAGGTTCCGTCCAAGTAGACCATTTCTCCAATCAGCACCGGTGAAAGAGAATCAGGAGTTGGAAGTTGTCATAGATGACATTGGAAGCAGAGGAGACGGAATAGCGAGGATACAAGGCTTCCTGATTTTTGTGCCTAACAGCAAGATAGGCGAACGAGCAAAGGTTAGAATTCTTTCTGTGGGTCAAAAGTTCGCGGTCGCGGAGAAAATAGCCTAAAAGAAGTGCAGGAAATGAAAATAAAAGATTTGCGAAATGGAATGAAAAACGTCACGCTTGAGGCGAAAGTCATAGAGAAGACAGAGGCGCATGAGGTTCTATCCAGATTTAAAGACGAAACATACAAGGTCGCAACAGCCATAATCGAAGATGAAACTGGAAAGATAAAACTCACGCTATGGAACGATCAGATAAACACTGTGAAGGTGAACGACAAAATCAAACTTGAAAAAGGATATGTCTCTGCGTTTAGGGGTGAACTGCAACTGAACGTTGGAAAGAACGGTGTATTAACGGTTGTTTAACCGCGGAAAGTTTAAAATGATGGACGAGAGGTGAAACGGATGGAAGAAAGAAGGGGCTTCGGCTCGAGAAGAGGAGGCTTCAGGGGAAGAGGCAACAGATTTCCACCAAAGCCTGTTGAAGTTGGAAAGGAATACGAAGTTGACATACAAGAGACAAGCAGGCGTGGAGAAGGCATAGCGAGAATACAGGGCCTAGTAGTTTTCGTGCCGAACACGAAGCCAGGAGAACACGCGAAAATAAAGATAACCAGAATCAGCAGAAGGTTTGCAGAAGCCGAAGTTGTAACATAAGCCGTATTAATGCTTTTAGGGCCTATCTGCATCTTTTCATTTCTTTTTAAAGAAAAGCCAATTTTTCTCATCTCTAAACCTTAAAAGTACGTAAGTCCCACGTACTTTTTCACCATGAATTTCTATAACAAGCTTGTTTGCCTTCCTATCTAAAAGCCTATAAGTGCCCTTGTCCCAGATCTCAACGGTGCCAGCGCCATACTCCCCCTCTGGGATTATACCCTCGAATTTCTCGTACCCAAGTGGATGGTCTTCAACTTGTACGGCTAATCTTCTAACGCCATAAGATGTTGGCGGTTCTTTCGGTATTGCCCAGCTTTTTAGGACGCCATCCATTTCAAGTCTCAAGTCATAATGCAAATGCGTAGCAGCATGCTTCTGGATAACATAGATTTTCTCTTCATCCAACTTTGATGCACCATGTTCCATATGGGAAGCAAAGCTAAAAATGTTTGGAGTTTGAGAAAAATGAGGAAGATTTTACGCGTTTTACTTTAGCCTTCAGCTAATGTTGTGAAAGTGTCATGGTGTTCTTCTTCGTCTCCAAGTATCTGTTTGAAAATGAAGGCTGTTGTTACGTCTCCTTCCTTCTGTGCTAAATCAATTATATTCTTGTAAAGCTCTATCGCTCCTTCCTCATCTTTAATGTCTCTCTGGATCATTTCCTTCAAGGTTTTTCCAACAAAAATTGGTTCAGGCTTCGTGGTAGGCGTTCCACCCAAATAGTGGAGTCTTTCAGCAATTTTTTCAGCATGCTTCATCTCTGTTATAGCTATTTTCTTCAGTTCCTCTTGCACGGCGAATCCGTTAACTCCGCTCCATTGGACATGCTGCCACATGTACTGTATTGCAACTTGTAGTTCTCGTGCAATTGCCTGGTTTAGGATATCCAGCAATTTCTTTGAAGCCAAATTTTCCACCTACAATTTCACTTAAATCAGCTTTTATAACACTCTTATTATATTAAATTTTCCTAAAATTTAAACCATTAAACCATTAAACTAGACGCGTGGAAGATTGAAGTTCGCATACCCGAAAAGGCTCCATTTCAGATGCACAAAATGTGCCTTATGCTGCGGCGACGCTGAAAATAGAGTTAGAACAATTCGACTACTGAAAACAGAAGTTAAAAAAATTGCTGAGAAAACCAATATGCCCTCTGAAGCGTTTGCTGAAGAGGTTAGAGGCTTTGAGCCATACGTTTATGTTATGCGGAAAAACGATGATGGAAAATGCATATTTTTGGAGGAAAACCTATGCGCTATATATGATGTGAGACCCTTAATATGCAGGTTTTATCCATTCGAACTTAAACAAGTCAGCAACGGCGTTTACGCTTTTGCCTACACTGAGGAGTGCCCTGGAATTGGAAGGGGTCATCTGCTAAAAAGGAGCTTTTTTGAAGAGCTTTTCAAGAGGTTCATAAAACTGATGGCTGAAAATCTGTGAGGCGCCTTTTTATTGCTGCGTAAATTAGAAAGCCTCCAACGATGCTTATTGTTCCTTGTATGGTGTTGAAGATTCCTGTTAGCAAGACAAAGTTGAGTGGGATTTCGCGGAACGAGAAAGGAATAGGCATTACTCCCGTGTAGATGAGAGCCAAATTTGTAAGCATCATTATAGAAACCCTTGCCGTTATGCCTAGAGAAAACGAGGCAGACAAATTGAATCTTTTAACAATTTTTAACCCTGAAAACATTCCAAGAACCGTAAAAAACTCTGCTAGCCCCTTCATTGAAGAGCCAACTATATCTCCGCTTCTGGCAAGTATTGCAAGAAAAGCAATAGCTGAGGTGAATGCTCCTGGAACCAAGCCAAAAAGTAACAAGGATAAAACTATGGGAATTCCGGTGAAATCAAATTTAAGAACTGGAAACCACGGGAAAGGCACTTTTAAGCCGGAGTACTTCATAGTGTAATCTAGAACAACAACTAAGGCAGCGAGAATAGATGTACCAGCTAAAGCCGTTGCGGTTATTTTCATGAGAGCCGCCTTTGTCTCTTGTTTTTTGAAAGTTTATTTTTAACAAACTTATTGTGTTTGCTTCGTCATTTACGCTTCTATTTTTTAATAAAACCAGCTTTTTCAGCTTTGTAAAACAGTTCTTCACCCTTTTCAGTTCTTATAATTATAAAAGACCAATTTTCTAATCCTAACCCGCCAGCAGAAATATCTGCTAGCTCGGAGCTGAAGTCTTCACAAGAATTGCAGTTTTGCCTCGCGTACCTTTTTATCTCCGCAAGCGGTATTGCCAAAGTTTTAGAGTTCAGCTTGATCAGCATTTTTCCTTTGATGTTGATTTTCTTTATGCTGTTTAGGTCTATGCCCAATTTTTCATGCATGTAGTCTTGCATAAGTCCCTTATACGTGAAGCATTCGGAACACGCAAGTCCAATTAGGATTTTCAGTTGTGTAACGTGTTTTTTAAGTCCGGTCATCTGCATTTTTCTGATGGCGCGAATTTGGCATGGCGTTCCAACAAATGCGATGTTGCTTTTCTTTTGTTTACCTGCCTCTGTTAGGGCGAGGATTGTTGGTGAGTAAAAGTATGTTGATCCAGCGGATTGCAAAATTTCCTCAGCTTTTGTTGCAAGCGTTGGACGTGGATAGAATGGTTTCTCCCGCTCCTTTACAGTAACTATTGCGCCGTCGATTATTTTCTCTTTTAAGGCGAAAAGCAATAGGGCTGTCACTGCTCCTCCATCTTGACAAAGGTTAAGAATTTGGTTGTCCGTCGCCTGTGCTATAACGAGCCTCCGGTAAACTCCAAACTCTTCTTCAGGTTTTCGTTCCCTGCCGAACACAAACCTTTCAATTTTGGGAGAAGACCATTCATACTGTGGGCATGCTTGAGCGCATAAGCCGCAAACTTTACACTTCCTCGCCAAGATAGGCTTTTCTTCACTGTATTCTAGACAGTTAAAGGGGCAAACAACCACGCATGCACCGCAGCCGGGACACTTTCCAGCATCGACAACTTCTTTAGCCAGAGAATCTTCAAAGCTCACTTTCACTGAGTCCATAAGGAGCAGTTAATACGCTTTAAAGGATAAATGATTTAGGTTTGATGTTATAAAGGCTGCTTGTCGTTATGAGAATTGGGGTGTCGAAATGAGCATTGTTCAAATAATTGGGATTAAGGGATTGCCCATAATAAAAACGGGAGACAATCTCGCTGAGCTCATTTGTGTTGCTGCAAAAAGACAGAAGACTCCTGTCCAAAATGGTGACGTAATAGTTGTTACTTATGTAGTTGTATCTCGGGCTGAAGGCAGCATCGTAAATCTCAATGATGTTACGCCGTCAATATTTGCAAAAAGAGTGGCCGAACAGTATGGGAAAGATCCTGCGTTGGTGGAAGTTGTTCTTAGAGAAGCGAAAAGTGTGGTGCGCATGGATAGGGGAATATTGATAACGGAAAGTAAACATGGGTTTGTTTGCGCCAATTCTGGTGTTGATAAATCAAACGTGCCAGGCGAGAGGGTGGTTGCGTTGCTGCCAAAGAATCCAGACGGTTCAGCTGAGCACATTAGAAAGGAGATAAAGAGGCTTACGGGATGTGACGTTGCGGTTATAATCTCTGACACTCATGGGCGTCCATTAAGAGAAGGCGAAATAAACGTTGCAATAGGTGTGGCTGGAATAAGGCCGATTAGAGATAGAAGAGGAGAGAAGGATCTGTTTGGGTACGTTTTAAAGGTTAAGCGTACAGCAATAGCTGATGAGTTGGCTTCCACTGCTGAGCTTGTTATAGGGCAATCAGATGAGGGGGTACCAGCCGCTATAATTCGTGGGTACGACTACCCGAAATCTGAAGGTTCAAAGGCAACTGAATTGATTATGCCAAAAGAAAGAGATCTGTTCCGTTAATGCGTGGTTCATGGGAGAACCCGCAGGTAAACAATTTGAATTTTTATAGAACCGTAATGCACACATCATAAGCCATCAAAATCATAATAGACATACAACCAATCCTAAAAAGAACACCAGAATATTTCAAATCCCACAAAACAGAACTAGAACATTTCATAAACTGCATAAAAGAAGACAAAACACCAACAACACCAGGCGAAGACGCCCTAAAAGACCTAGAAACAATCCAAAAAGCATATAAAAACCAAATAATTTTTTAGCCTAATTTTTGAACTTTAAAGAATAGCTATCATAATGTGTGTTTTAATGTTGAACGTTTTGTAATGGCATTACTCTTTACACGCTTAAGTAGTGTATCATGTTTTTAGCTTAGGCTTTCTAAAACACTCAGTATTAATGGTTTGAGTGGAGGAATATCCCTTTTTATAGTCTCCCACAAAATGCGCGCGCGCAAAAGGCTACAGTATTGAAAGCATACAAAGGCAATATCCAACAGTTACTAAGGAGCAAATTGAAAAAGTCATCTAACAATTAATCCCAAACCAAATAAGTGCATGATATATTAAGGATTAGATAAACTTTATATTCTGGATAACCCAAAATAACTTGGTGATTATTTGGCGACGATACTTATAAAAAATGTTCCTGAGGATCTCCTTAGAGAGTTGAAAAGGCTTAAGGTTGAGTTAGGCTGCAAAACATGGGCGGAACTCCTAGGAAAGCTTGTCACTTCAGAAAAGACAATCATTATAACAAAAGATAAACTCGATGAAATGAGGTCTGGAGTGCAAGGTTTCCTCAAGCTTAAAAACATTGTTTCAACGAAATGGATTGGCCCTCCAACAGTGCTCGAGGAAACGAGAAGGTTAAGGCGCCATGAACCCGCCTAGCCGCCTATTGACATTAGACTCCAACGTTTTAATAGCAGCTCTAAAAGAGGACGAACCCTACAGCGAAAAATGTATGCGAATATTAAATAATGTGCCAGATAGCTTCATTTTAGCAGAGCCAAGCATAATCTATCAAGAAGTCTGCGGAACACTAGCCAGAAAAGTTGGAACTGAAATAGCCGAACACGCAAGCAAACAGCTTGACCTAATAATCCACCCAAGACTACTTACACAATGCACTAAAGCCTTCTGCATTTCGGCATATCCCCTTTGCGCCGAATATAACATTTACGCCATAGACGCACTATACCTCAAAGTATCAATAGACAAAAACGCGGTTCTAGTGTCACTGGACAGGGATGACTTCATAGAAAAATTAAAAATCAGGAAACCACCTATCGAAGCATATCACGTTACAGAATTTCCATACTAAACTATATAACAGTGGGAAAGCTATATCTGTCCTTCTTAAAACTGAAACATTCGAAGGAAACCCAAAAAATCGAACCAAAATAGGATCTTGGCAAAACCCAAAAGAAGTGCGCGCAAAAGGCATACAAAAACCAAATACCCCTAGATTAAAATCATACAATAACTTATATTTACTCATCGTTAGCACTAAACATTTAAAAATCAATCCATAATTTGCTAATAAACACCATAGTAAAGTTGCTGACCAAATGGCTATAATTATAAAGCCTCATGCAAAACAAAGAATGAAGGATCGAGCAGTAACTGAGAAGCAAATAATCAACATTCTACAAAATCCAAATGAAACTATATCGGTCAGATACAGCCGCCTAGCAACCTATGGCACAATAAAAGAGCGAAAACTAGTAGTAATTTATGAAAAGAGAAATCAAAATATTGAAGTTGTAACAGTATTCTGGGTAGACGAAAGGAGGTTAAAAACACTTGGCTTCACTAGAGTATGACGAAAGCTGCAACGCACTATATATACGAATTAAAAGAGGAAAAGTCGCAGAAACAGAACCAATATCAGACAACCTCATCTTAGACCTGAACAAAAAAGGAGAAATAATAGGAGTGGAAATTCTAGGTCCAACACCAATAGACATAACAAAGTTCTCCCATCCCATAAAAATCCTCACAAAAATAAGCCAACAGAAACAGGAAAAAACCTAAAAGACCTAGAGGCAATCGAAAAAGCTTAAAAGACTAATCTTAAACCAAAGCTTGAATTTGTTCAAGGACAAAAGTCTGGCTGCTGTTCAGCACTTTAAAGGAGACCATAGATTTATCAGTGCGCGTGCATCCTTACGCGAGAAGGAGGAAAAAGAAACGTTTGCCGTTGGACACTTCGCCTTAGGATATCTTCTCGGCAAATCTGCATCACAAGTAACAAGAACTAAAATGAACATCCCCCTCGTCTTGACGCTTTCAGTCATCCCTGACATTGACATCCTAATACCATACGTTGAACACCGCGGCCCTTTCCATTCAATAATAATGGCAGCCATAATATTTATTCCAATATTCGCCCTTTATCGCAAAAGTGCACTTCCATACTTCATAGCCCTAATCCAACACCCACTTATAGGCGACTATATTGCAGATGGACAAGTGCAGCTTCTGTGGCCCATAACATCCCAAACCTTCGGAATTGAGATAAGCATTAGAAGCTTAACAAACATAACTTTAGAATGGCTAACATTCATAGCCGCAGCAGTTGTAATGGTGAAAACCAAGGACACCCACGCGCTTCTCCAACCAAAAAGCTCCAACCTAATCCTCGCCATACCCACATTCACCGTGCTCCTACCAACATTCCTAGCCTTCCCCCTAAGCGTCCCAACAGCACTAATACCACCACACATCATCTGCCTAACACTCTTCTTAACATCAATCTTAATAGACATAAAGAAAATCGTCAAACAAAAATCAAGCAGCGTCAAAAACCAGCCTACAAATAACAAATTGAAAAGACAATGAATAATGATGTGTGCGTTTTCACTTCGCGAATTTTACCCGCCTTTACAGCAACAAATTGCATTTTGCTATAGTTATGGGGTAGCTGGGATTTGAACCCAGGACCGCCAGCGTTCTGTACACGCGAACCGCGTTCCCCAGGCTGGTATCCTTGACCAAGCTAGACGACTACCCCGCAGGTTTGGATTAGTACTCTAACAAACGTGTAAATGAAGTTGTGAAATTTAAATTGTTCCGCTTTTTCAAGCAGAATAAGTAGACCTTTCATTTTTCCAAGATTTGGAATCCTGTCAGGTGAATTTGGCTTTTGCAGTTGTTACATTGTATTATTATTTTTTCCAAGCTTTCTCCTCTCACTATTGGCTCTATTATTGTGTAGGCCTTTTCAGTTTTGTCGTCTGGTGAAATCTCAGTTCCGCATTTTGGACATTTGAATTCACCTTTTCTATTTGTCTTTGTCAAGTCTACTATGTAGTGTTTGGTTTTCTGCATTTTCTCATCCTGTTTGCTTGCTGGTACTCACTTGTATTGTTGAGTTTAAAACTTTGATGAAACAATTTTCTCGACGAGAACTATAGAAAATTGTTAAGCGTTACTTGCCGCGTTCTTCTTTTTGGTTTTCCTTTTTAAATGTTTTTGTTGAGATTTCTCTGATGAGCGGTTCTGTTTTGCCTCCTTCTATCTCTATTTGTGCGTTTGGGTATTCTCTCTGAAGCTGCTTTCTAAGTGAGCTAACGTCAACATCTTTCCCAACTTTAGCCTTAACTTTTGTCCCTTCTGGTGTTTGCACAACACTTATTGAGTATCCTCCTTCACTAGCTTCTTCTGGAAACTCTTCGAACATCGATGTTCCAAAAAGTTCATCTATTATGCTTCTTCTGCGTTTTCTCTGCAGAGACATAGCCTCTTTCACCTCAAAATTAAAAGAATTCTCCCCTGCTTAAAAATTTAATTAGTGGTTTGGCTTTCTAGCTTTGCGATGTTTGGGTGTAAGAGATGAGGGGCAAAGTTATCGTTTTAATGGGTTCGGAGAAGGATTTCGAATTTAGCCGTGAGATAGCCAACCACCTGAAGGCTTTGGGTTTAGAATACGAGTTCAGAGTTGCATCTGCCCATAAGACTCCAGAGAAGGTTCTGGAGATACTGCGCGAGTATGAGGGTGAAAATGTTGTTTACATAACTGTGGCTGGACGGTCAAACGCTTTAAGCGCGTTTGTTGACGCCAACACTGCCAAGCCTGTTATAGCGTGCCCACCCTACTCTGAAAAGTTCGGCGGAGCAGACATTTACTCTTCACTTAGGGCTCCAAGTGGCATAGGCGCGCTCGTCATAATTGAGCCTGAAGGCGCAGCGGTTGCAGCCGCAAAAATCTTCGCTTTAACTGAAAAAGATTTAGCGAAAAGAATTAGAAATTATCAGTTGGCAAAGAAGAAGGAAATCGAAGGAGCTGACATGTCCCTTAGGAAGCTCAAGTAGAGGCTGAACTATGGGAAGCGTAAAGGATTTAGAAGTTATTAAAAGACCAACAAATGCTAAAATGGGTGTTGGGCGTTTTCATTTTTCTGATCGCTATTCGGTTTTTGATTGGGGTGAAATGCCAGATCAAATTGATGGGAAGGGCGCTGCCTTATGCCTCATGGGCGCATACTGCTTTGAGAGGCTTGAGGAAAAAGGCATAAAAACGCATTATCGCGGTTTGGTTGACATCAAGGGGAAGGTTGTGCGTTTCGACGATTTAGAGAAGCCCACCCACATTATGGAGATAAACCTTGTAAACGTTTACAAGCCCAAAGCGTATATAGAGGGTGGCAAGCTAAAATATGATTACAGCGTTTATACGCCAACCCTTAGGAACTTCCTAATTCCACTTGAAATAATCTATCGTAACGGCTTGCCAGAAGGCTCATCAGTTTTTAAACGCCTAGAACAAGACTTAATCACGCTTGAGGAGCTTGGCTTAGACCATTACCCAACGGCTGGTGAAAGACTTGCAAAACCAATTTTTGACGTAAGCACGAAGTTGGAGCATGGCGACCGCTACGTTAGTTGGAAAGAGGCAAAGCAAATTGCGGGCTTAACAGACAGCGAATTAGCAGAAGTTAAAAGTCTGCTTCTAAAAGTGGACGAAACGATTACGGAAATAGCCGCCAAGGCTGGTTTAGTCAATGAAGATGGCAAAATAGAACTAGCTTTTGACCCGCAAAGAAAACTTATGGTCGTTGATGTTGTAGGCACATTAGACGAGTGCAGATTCACATATAACGGATTGCACGTCAGCAAAGAAATAGCACGCATATACTATAGGGGAACGGAATGGGCTGGGGAAGTGGAAGAAGCAAAGAAAAAGGCAAAGGAAAAAGGCATAGAAGACTGGAAGAAGCTTGTTAAGACGAAACCGCCTAAACTTGAACCAACGTTGAAAACAATGATAAGCCAATTATACATGGCAGCAGCAAACGAGATGACTGGAAGAAAATTGTTCAGCGTCCCAAAACTCGCAAATATCCTTAAAGAATACAATGAACGTTTGTTTGCGTGAACTATACGGAAATTGCAAGATAAAAAATGGGTAAGATAGGGCTCTTATGTCACCAGTTCATGAAGCTGATTTGTTTTCATTGCACGTCTAATTTCTAGCGCTATACGGTCTCCCATACTCATTCGCTTCTTGTATTTCGCATTAGCGTACTGTGCGCCTAAACCCATATGAACATTTGTCCCGCCGCCATGCCTTAGAGCCACGTCCTGTGTTACTGGAATATGCATGTACGGATCTCGCACGTCGGGCACATCGTACAAGCCATAATCAACGGTTTTCTTTGCCTCCGCGCCCAAAGTAACGTCAAGTTTGATTGCTGGCTTAATCTCATATTTGCTGACGCGGTCCCATGTGATCAGCGTTTGCAGGCACCAAGCGCCAATTATGCCTGGAAAGGCATGTTCTCTGCAAGCAAGCAGGAAACGGTCAGCGTAGCGGTGCAAATCTTTCAGTAGTGATTCTCTGAGGCTTAGGATACCGTGAGCCGTAACCTCAAATGATGGCACCTTCTTAATCTTGTTCTGCACATCTGCTGGTAGGCGTTTTAATCCGTCAAGGATTGTTTCGCGTCTCTCATCAATTGATAAGAACTGGTTTGCAAGGCAAATTCTAGCCTCTTCAACGCTTACGTTATACAGCCTAGAAAACCATTTTTCGGCATCTCCCCAGCTGCTTTTGGCGTCCAAAGGCGAGAAGAAGAAATTAAAGTTCGCGTGTGGACCAAGCACAATTTGTTCAACGCGCGCCCTCTCCAAGGCTTCCTTGTTTAGGTTTCCAGCCTTAACCTCCCTTGCAACTTTTTCCTCCAAATCGCTGGAATCAGCAGCAAAAATGAATTCCCTTTCGAATGCTCTGTGTGCGTGTTCTGCCTTCAAAATCATGGGTTCGTCGATAAACTCCTTAAAGCGTATTCCATCCTCTGTAACTTCATACTTGTAGGATTTCGGATATGGAATTCCAGCTTGTTCAGCAAACCAGTAGTAGTCCTTTTCAATTTCGCCTCTGTTCTCTATTTTCAAAAGCGTCCTTGAACCTAAAATTGGAACAGCATACTCGTTTTCAATTACGCTGCAGTATTCGTCGCCACCAACGTAAACGGCGAAAGCCCTGTTTGTTATTTGAAGGCACTCCAAATCCACAAGCTCATCGACATATTTGACTATGTCTGAATACTTGTCAAGAATCAAAATGACACTTCGCCAATCATCGCTCTTCTTTATGTCCTTAGGGTCGTTCACGACGTGCAAGTCCCGTCTCACAAGTTTCGGCAAATCCTCAACAATCTCGTCTGGTTTTCCAACCATAGGGTTTTGAAGGTAAATCCGTGCTCTTCCAGGCGTCGTGTATATTATGCTTCTTATGCCATAGTTGCGTTGTCCCTGCCAAGCGTCTAGGGCTGAATGTGAACCCAAATTCAGTCCTACTGGTTCCTTATAACGCTTAACTATTTCCTGCATCTCCTCTCTACTAACAACCATGTCATTCACCATTTTTGCTAAAAAGTCGAGATTTAAAGTTTTAAACCTTTTCATAATTAACAGTGCAAATTGAGTTTTCCTCTATAATTTTCGTCTATCAAATTTTTACATACATGATTATAAGGGCAAGAGTACATGCTCTTTTATGGGGAGAGGAGAGAGGGAGAAGCGCATATGGCTGAGGATCTCGACTGGCTTTTTGTCGGTTCAGTTCCGCTTCTTTATGAAAAGCGAAGGGTTGCGAGGCAGCTTCAAGTGGAAACTTGGCTTGACCTTACAGAGGTTTTGAGGGAGCTTGGACTTGAGAAGCTTGAAAAGAATGGAAGAAACGCAATTGCTGCTGTAGATTATATCGTTTAAGCTACGCCGCAAGCCTCCAATATTTTTTCGAAGTTTTCCCGCGTTCTATCCTTCTTATAAAGCCTCAGAGCCTCTGTTATCGCCTTCTTGTCTCTTTCGCCGATTTTTCTAGCTATTTCCTCTGCCGTCTGACCACTTATGAAGAGGAATTGGCAAATGGAAGTAACGTTTGACGGTCGCCTACTTTGGCTTGCTGCTTCAAAATCAACTATGTAAGGCTCATCTGAACCGTCTACGATTATATGTTTGGGAGCGTGACTTAACTCGCCATGGTCCAAGCCAATCCTGTCTAAAAGCCAACACTGCTCCAAAATCCTACGTAAAACTCTTATGACGCTTTTCCCTTTTACGCGTTTTCCCAGCCATTTCGGCAGCAGTTTGCCTTCAACAAACTGCATTAGGAGAAAATTTCTGCTTACGCCTAAAACTTTTGGACCCACGCTGACAGAGTTTGCACTCCCAAGTTTTTTTGCCTCTTCTAACATGCTGCTCCTGTCAGCGTCGACTCTTCGAATTTTTAGAGCTACCTTCTTTCCGTTTATGTAGGCGGCAACCACTATGCCAACGCATCCCTTGCCCAAAACTGGAGTGTTAAAAGTTTCTTTTTCTCCTGAAAATTCTATGGCTTCTACGCCGAGTTTCCGCAGTTCGTTTAAGCGTTTTTTAATTTCTACCTTGCTTGCTTTTGGATAGCAGATTATTGAAGCGTATGGTTCTTCAATCAGTTCTTCTGTTTTTATTACCAATGCCTTTTTCAATGTTAATCCTCGCTTGCATATTTGTCTGCACAAATAAAATAACAGTTCCGTAAATCTTTATATGGAAACACGAGCGTCTTTGGAAAGGAGCTTAGGGATGCCACGGTTTAGACGTATGGATGAAATTCTTTGGCTTATGCGCAAAAAGGAGGTTGTGCGCAACATAGGTGTAGTTGCCCATGTAGATCATGGGAAAACAACGCTTACTGATTCGCTTTTAGCTGATGCTGGACTGCTATCGCCAAGCGTTGCTGGAAAGGCGAGGGTTTTAGACTACTTGGAGGAGGAGCAGAAGCGTGGGATTACGATAAAAACTGCAAATATTTCGCTTCTGCATGAGGTGGGTAATCGACCGTACGTCGTTAATCTTGTCGACACTCCTGGACATGTGGATTTCACTGGCAAGGTGAACAGAGCTTTACGCGCCATAGACGGCGCAATCGTCGTGGTTGACGCTGTTGAGGGCGTGATGGCTCAGACAGAAACTGTTGTCCGCCAAGCGCTTGAAGAGAGAGTTAAGCCAGTTCTCTTCATAAACAAAGTTGATCGTCTAATAAGTGAATTAAAACTTGATGCAGGTGAAATTCAAGATAGGTTTGTAAGAATAATAGATAATTTTAACAGCATAATTGAGATTTATGGAGAGCCAAAGTTTAAAGACGATTGGAAGGTTAGCCCAGAAAATGAATCTGTTGCCTTCGGCTCAGCATTGCACAGATGGGGCTTCACCATAAAAGCTGCGAGACAAAAAGGAATAAAATTCGCCGACATCATAGAAGCCTACTCACAAGACGAGTATGAGGGACTTCTAAAGGTTATTCCGATCGCGGACGCTATACTAAGTATGGTTGTTGAAGCTCTCCCAAATCCTGTGGAAGCCCAAAAGTATCGTGTACCAAAAATCTGGAGGGGCGAATTAAATTCTGATATTGGTAAGGCCATGTTAAACTGTGATGATGAAGGGCCACTGGCGATGTGTGTAACGATGGTTCAGCTGACCAGAAATGAAGGCTTAGTTGCCACTGGAAGAATTTTTTCCGGATTTGTGAAAAGCGGAGAAAACGTTTATCTTGTTGATGCTAAAAAGGAGTTCGAAATAAAGAACGTTTCAATCTACATGGGAGCTTCAAGAGAAACAGTTGAAGCTGTTTATGCTGGAAACATAGCAGCGTTAAGCGGGTTAGAATTGGCGAGAGCTGGAGAAACCATAGTTAGCACAGAATACAAAAGCCACATGTTCCCATTTGAAAATGTAAAATACGTTTCAGAGCCTGTTGTGACAATAGCTGTTGAACCGAAAAATCCTGCGGATCTGCCACGTTTAATCGACGCTATGAACCGCATTGCTATTGAAGACCCAAACATAGTTGCCACAATAAATAGGGAGACTGGACAATACTTGCTCAGCGGGTTGGGTGAGCTTCACCTTGAAATCGCTTCAAAATTCTTAAGGCAATATTTGGGCGGGACAGAAATCGTCACTTCAAGCCCAGTTGTGGCTTATCGTGAAAGTGTTTCGAAAAGTGGAAAAATCGTAATGACAAAGAGCCTAAACGAGCAGAACACTTTTTTGGTGCAAGTTGAACCCCTAGAAAAAAACGTTTTAGATCTTTTCGAAAATGGGAACATTACCTCCGAGATGGAGAAGAAAATAATTATCGACATACTGCACGGAGATTGCGGTTATACATTAGATGAAGCTGAGAAATTTTTGGCTTGTGACGAGCATGGAAACATTCTGCTGAACTTATCAAGAGTCGTTGGAAGTTTTCCAGAAGCGGAGGCAAGCATAATTTCTGGTTTTAACTGGGCTTGTAGAAATGGACCGCTATGCGGGGAACCATTAAGAGGTGTCAAAGTTAAGCTTGTTGACGCTAGACTTCATAAAAGCATGGAAAAACGTGAGCCAGATCAGGTTATGAGGGCTGTTGGTAGGGCAATTTTGGGCGCTTGTTTGACGGCCGACCCGTTTCTTCTTGAGCCAGTTTACAAGGTTGAGGTTTCCGTTCCAACAAGCCTTTTTGGAGTGTGCATAAACATTTTGGCGCGTAGGAGAGGCAAGGTTCTTGCTTCTGAACAGAGGGGGTTTCTGACAGTAGTTGTTGGTTATGTTCCAGTTGTTGAAACTTTTGGTTTAGCTGAAGAGATGCGTTCCTTGACTTCTGGTCGTGCTTTTTGGCAGTGCACTTTTCATCATTGGGAGAAAATTCCAGAGGATGTGGCGGAAGTCACAATAAGGAGAATTCGTGAGAGGAAAGGGCTTTCATTAGAGGTTCCTAAACCTGAAAAATTTGTAGATGAAATGTAAAATTTATGTAAGGGGATAATGGAAAAATTCTGGGGTTAACAGGAAATTTTAAGGATTTCTTTTGTGCGTCACATTTTTCTCCACTTCGAGTTCTCTTACTCTTGTTTCGATGAACTCCGCGACTTTTTCTTGGCTATACTTCTTCTCCTCTTCCTGCTTCTTTAGTTCTTCTTTTATTGTTGCGAGAACTTTTTCCATGTCGAATGGCTTCAGTATGTATGCATTTGCTCCGCGGTTTACTGCGGCTATTGCGTTTTGTAGCGTTGGATATCCCGTGATTATTATCTTGCGCATTTTCGGCACAGTGTCCCTTATCTTTGTTAGGAGTTCTATACCTTCCATGTCTGGCAATCTAACATCTATCAGCGCTATGTTGTAGAATGTTTTCTTTGTTTTTTCTATGGCTTCTTTCGCTGTTCCTGCGGAGTCAACTTTGTATCCTTCCTCTTCAAGTATTGTTGTCAACACTTTTCTTATGTTTTCGTCGTCGTCGACAACAAGGATTCTGGCGGTTTCACCCATACTTTTTCACCTCCTTTTTCCATTTTCGGCTCGATTGGAATTGTAACCGTAAAGGTGGTTCCCTTACCTGGGGTGCTTTCAGCGGTTATGCAGCCTTTGTGGGCTTCAACGAAGCGTTTGCAGATTGGCAAGCCGAAGCCCATGCCCTTCGCTTTTGTGGTGAAAAGTGGTGTCCAAAGTTTAGCCAAAGTTTCCTTTGACATTCCAACTCCAGTGTCTGTAAATGAGATTTCCACCTTATCGTGGACTTTTCTGCTCTTTATCGTTAATGTTCCGCCTTTAGGCATGGCTTCAACAGCATTTTTAATTATGTTTGTGAAGACACGCTTGATTTTTTCAGGGTCAACCTTAATTTTTGGATTGTGCGTGGTGAAGTCCTTTATTTCAATGTTCTTTGGAATTTCTACGAGGGATAATGCTTCAGCAACAAGCGATTTCGGAGTTTTCTCGATTAGTTCAAGCTCTATTTCTCTCGAGTAGTCTAGAAGATCATTTATTATCTTGTTTGCGTAAGCTATGTTTTTCTCTATAAGTTCAAGCATCTCTCTTATTTTGTCGTTAGCCTCTAGATTCAAACGCTTTTTAAGATAGTATTGGGCTCCAGCTATGCTTGTCAATGGATTACGCAAATCGTGTCCAACCATACCAGCCAGTTCGCCTATGACAGCAAGCCTCTGCGTCTTTAGCAGCTGCTCCTGAGATTTTTTGAGTTCGCGGGTTCTCTCTTCCACCTTCTGTTCAAGCTGGTCAGCGTATTCTTCAAGCTGTTTTTTCGCTTCTTCCAAGTTTTCAATGAGCTGCGCGTTTTCAATGGTTATTGCTGCCTGATGTAGAAAAAGCTCCAGCGGTGCCAATGATTCTTTTGTTGGTCTCTTTCCGTCTATAGGATCGTCCATGCTTAGTAAGCCAACTATTCTTCCATTAGGCGTGCGGAGCGGAGCATAAACCATGTCTTGTGGATGCCAATCAACCATTTCCTCTTCAGGCAGCCTGCTTGGAACAGCACTCATAATTGTTATGGCTACCTCTGTTGGTGTTCCAGGTGGTACATTGAAGGCATGTTCTCTGACCCAAGGGTCGTTCCAGGGTAAATAGTAAAACTCTCCTATCCTGTACTTTTCAAATTTTGGACCTAAACGTTCTTGCCATACATGCCCAGGCGCCCTTCTTTTCATCAGCAGTCTCCTATCCTGCGCTGTGAGTCCAGCTGTGACGATTTCTCTTCTGTCAAGGTTTTCGTCTGTCAGTGATATTACGACTCTGCGCCAGCCGAATTGCTGTATGGCTTTCGCGATTGCCTTCAGTCTTTGGCGCATATCTTTGATGTGCATTATTTTGGTTGAACTTTTCATCAAGTTTGTTATTTTATCTGATAGTGCTTTCAGCTCTTCTCGTCTTTCTATATTGCTTATGGCAGTGGCTGCATGCGAAGCTAATGTTTCTAGTAGTTTCTTGTCTTCCTCGTCAAAGGCTGCAGCTCTTCTGCTCTCAACGTTTAGAACACCTATAACATTGCCTCGCATCTTAATCGGCACTGCAAGTTCGGAGCGTATATTTTCTCCACCTTCAACATAGGCTTTCTCCTTACTTACATCTGGAACAATTATGGGCTTTCCAGTTTTTGCAGCCTTAACAGTTATACCTTTATCTCCATCCAAGGGCAGTTTAAGCGACAAAACTTTTGAGTAACCTCTATGAGCCACTAAGTCAAGTTTTTTCCCTTTCACCATAAGTATTGAGGCGTATTCAAATCCCAAGATTTCTTCTATGGCATCCAAAGTTAGCTTGTAAATTTCATTCATGCTCTTTGCCTTATTTAGGTTTCTACCATACTCGTTTAGTGCAGAAAGTGTTTTCCGTACTCTTAAGTTGATAATTGCGGTTGCAGCATGTGAAGCCAGTATTTCCAGCAGTTCGATGTCATGCATGCTAAAAGCTGCAAGTTTCTGGCTTTCAACGTTTAGCACGCCAAGAACTTTTCTTCCAACTTTTATTGGAACCACAAGTTCTGAAAGTATTTCTTCTCCACCTTTAATGTATGCCTTATCTTTTCTCACGTCTGGAACTAAAACTGTTTTACCCGTTCTCGCAGCTTTCACCGTTATACCCTTTTTTCCATCAAGTGGCAAGTCAAGCTTCAAGACCTTTGAGTATCCCCTGTGCATTGCAAGGCGGAGCATGCTTCCATCAATTATGAATATGTCAGCAAAATCGAAACCTAATGTTTTCAACATGGCGTCTAAAGTTAATTTGTAAATTTCCTCCATGCTCTTAGCCATGTTTAGGCTTTGTCCATACATATTTAGGGCTGAAAGTTTCTCCGTAAATTGTCTACGTTCCTCGTCCATTTTCTTGCTTTCAGTGACATCAAGAAGCTGAGCAACCGTGAATGTTTTTCCACTTTCACTTCTCAAAACTGTGGACTTTGCTTCTACATCTTTCTTTGTTCCATCTTTGCAAATTATTCTGAACTTGTATGTTGAAGGAACCCATTCGCCTCTCTGTCTTCGTAAGTAAATATCTTCAACAGCTTCCTTGCTTTCTTCATCTAGGAACTTTCTAAAATCTTGTCCGAGAACTTCTCCTTTTGAGTATCCACCTAGGCGTTGCACCTCGTAGTTAACATAAGTAATCTTGAAGTTGTCATCCACTATTAAGATGCAATCATGGGAATTCTCAACTATTGAACGGAAAAGCCTCCCATTTTCCCTTAATGTTTTCTCAAGCCTCTTCTGTTTTGTAACGTCAATTTTTGAAACAAAAACCCTTTCTAGGCTTTGCTCGTAGCCAGGCGCCACAGACCATATTAAGGTGACATATTTTTTTTCTCCGGTTAAAGTTTTCGTCACTGTTTCACATGTAAATTTTGTTTTGCAATCTGCTATGGCTACTAGCTCTTCAGCGAACATTTCACGGGATTCATCGTCCAGAATCTGTTTTAATCCTCCAGTTATAAGCTGCTTTTTGTTTTCAGCTTTGTAAAGCCTCAAAGTTGCCTTGTTTACGTCAATAATGCGAACCATTTCTATGCATTTATTTACCGCTTCTGGGTGCTCCTTGAAATAGACTTTGAAATCTCTAATTCCAGAAGCACGCAAATTTTCAATATAATTTTTTACCTGCGAAAAGTCCTCTTCCCATAACGAAATAGGTGAATATTCAAATATGCTCTTATAGCGCTTCTCATTTTCGCGTAGGGCTTCTTCGGCTTCCTTTTGCTTGGTGATGTCTATTGCCATTCCGAATCTTACATGTTTACCATTTGGCAATTTGACAACCGTGTCTATGCATTTATACCACTTCCCGCTCTTTCGGTTTTCCTGTTCCCTAATGCATGCTCTTCCATGTTTGCTAAGCTGCTCATTCGTGCAGAATGGACATGGCGTGTTTAAACCGTAAAAAACTTCATGACACTTTCTACCTCTTATTCCTTCTCCGAAAACATCTTCTGCCTTTTCATTTGCAAACAACACCTTATAATTTTCCATATCTATGACGTAGATTATCTCATCCACTAAATCCATAATTGCGCCTAACTCTTCAATCAGGAAGTTAATATCTGTTTGACCGTTCACCTTAACGCTCTTCATTCTGATTTATCCCTCTTTGGACAACAAGCGTCTTTTCAACTGCTCTACGTATTCCAAAAAATCCATTTTCTCAATGTCCTCAGATGTTAAACTAAGCTTTGCATTGATGTGTTTAACAATAAGCTTTTCAAGATAGGATGCTCCTGGTCCAAAAATCTCTTCTAGAGCCTTTACAAAATCCGTTATGTTCGTCGGAATCGTCTCCTTCTTTATGTTAAACGAGTTTTCTAGGTGAAACATTATCGCCTGTTTTGGCGAGTCCCCAAGTGTGGATAGGCTTTCGTCAACTGTGGATAATATAATTTTGCTAAATTCGCTTTGTGACACGGATGAACCCTCAAAGAGCTATTAGGCTTTATGAATGAAATCCATGGCACATTGATAAAATGTTTGTGAACCCAAAATACTGATTATAAAAGCTTATAATTCAAGCCTTGTTTGCCTCAAAACTTTGTCTAGCGGCCTTCACGTAATCGACAAAAACAAGTTCTTTCTGCTCATCCCACTCAAGCGGTTTACCAATTTTTTCATGAAGCTTCTTCATTATCAGAATTTCTATGAAATGAGCCCCTAAACCAAAAATCTTCTCTATGCCATCTGCAAAGTCATCGATGCGTCCCGGAATCTCCTCTTTAGATATTCCGAATTTATCCTCTAGATGAAAGTATATTGACTGTTTGACTGAATCTCCTAATGATGTTAAAGCTTCATCTATGGATTCCATAAGAAGCTTATCAAAGTCTTCTTTTGCACCCTTCAACTTTCATGCTCCTTTATGGAACCCTTTGAATTTCTTGGATGCTCTATAAATAAATTTCTTGTGGTTTTTAAATTTAATCTTCGCAAACTTCAAGCATCTCATAATATCCTTGTAAATTGGAAGGATTGACAACTCTCCTTCTGGAAAGATGGCGTGCTTAAGGATTAATGCCCTTCCAGTTAGATCAACTCTCTAACGATGTGCTCCAGCAAGCCTATTCTAGGAATTATATAAACATTCCAGCTTGAAAGCCTAACAATGCCATCCACATTCTTGTCGATTAACGCAGCATTCATGCGGGAAATTACAGCACCGGCTAAATCCTCAAAGACGCTGTCGCCAACATGCAAAGCTTTATGCGGTTGAACATTAAACCTTGAAAGCATCCTTGCAAAAATTTCTGGCTTTGGCTTTGAAACCCCAAGCTCATCAGCATAAAATTGTTCATCAATAAACCCAGCCAAACCAGCCTTCTCAAGCAAAATCCTATTATAGCTTCCAGGCCAAAAAACCACATTGCCCACAACCACAACTTTGAGGCCTAACTCTTTGACGCGGCGAACAGCCTCTCTTGCACCTTCTAAAAGGTACTGCTCTGCTGAATAATTTTCTGTTGCGGCGAGAGTAGCCCTCGAAACTCTTCTATAGTCCACGCCTAGAAATTTAGCTATTACCTCAAGCGCTGATGGAACAATTTTAGTATCACTAAAACCACCAGCCCTTCGAATAGCCCTAACTTCTCTATACCCTTTAACAAGTTTCTCTGTGATTATTTCAGTTTCCAAGTTCGTGTATTTTGCCAATTCAAAGGCTATGCTCTGATAATAAGACCTTACAGATAACAGCGTATCCCAGACATCAAAGCTTACAAGCCTAATGCCAGACACAGAAGTTCCTCCAGATGCTGAGGCATGTTATGCAGATTTTAAACATTTCCTTTTGGTATGCAGCCTGATTTAAATGGATGTCACTCAAAACATAGCTTGAAATGCAGCAAAGGTTAATAGCATGAAAGCGATCATTTCATGTGCGCTGGCAATGTTGATTCTAGCCTTTATTTATCATGCGTAGTTAACCTGATTGGAAATAAAAGTTCAAATTGGTAATAAGTAGGAGTAGCCCTTCACTAGGATATGTCTTAAGGATTCGCTACGTTTATTTACAAAGAGCTTCACTTATAACATTGAAAAGCGCGGCGAAAAGGGAAGAATGTCTAATGTCAAGAAAGAACCCAACGAAAGATGAAGCTCTAGAAGCGTTAGACTTCATAGTCAATGTCCTAAAGGAACATGAAAAAGATTTGGACAAGCTGATAAATGAGTTGGGCAACATAACTGAAAGGCTCGGAGACACGGGCGAACTGAACAGCAAAATTGAAAAGGTTGAAGAAAGGCTAACGACTCTCCAAAACGAGATAACAAATCTAATAACGTACCTGTCAACTCCACGTGAAACACCACCAACACTAACGCAAGCAGTTCAAGAACAAAAGACCACGGCTGCGATGGAAGCTAAAGAACTGCGTGGTCCGCCAGTGATTTTGAGGTGTAAACAGTGGGAGGATTTTCAAGCATTAGCCTGCCAAGCTCAGACTGTTTCTTTTCTCTATCGTGAGGCTGAAAAAAGTTTCCAAGTTGACGCTTTAAAAAATAATCAAATAGTTACCTACAGTGGTGAGCTCCCAAAATCCACGGCGCTTCTAAAGTCTTGGCTTGCTAAGCAACTTGGCGTTGATGAGAATAAGGTTTTAGAAGGTATTTTGGCTATAGGCTGAAGGTGTTTTAGTTTAGTTATTTGTATTCAGTAAAGTTTTTATAAGAGAAATATATCTTAAGTCTTACGATGCAACATTGGAGGGCTAAGGTTGAAGGCAAAACCAGCAGCCAAGAACTGTTTTTCCGTTTTTCGAAGCCTTCTCCTTTCTCCTCGATGACGGAAAATGGCTGCGTGGTTAGCCAATAAGCGATGAATGCCCTCCAAAATGGGATGAAAAAGCCATGAGCAAAAGAGAGAGCTCATCCTTGAAGAGAATCCTCGAAGAGTTCACACGTTTCCAAACGACTATGGAAGAACTGCACTTCCTTAAGCAGGTTTCAAACGACCTGAAGAGCTTTAGAAAAATGCTGAAGCTCAAAAAGTACGACTAGTCAAAGAATGAATCCTTAAATATTTTACATCCATATCTCCCTAAGCGAATAAAGATGAAGACTTCAAAATCAGAAATATGGTTCTTCAACACCCTAACACGCAAGAAAGAGAAATTCATCCCAATAGAAAAAGGAAAAGTAAAGATGTACTGCTGCGGACCAACGGTTTACGATTTTGCCCACATAGGAAACTTTAGAGCGTTCATCTTCGCGGACCTGCTTAAAAGATGGCTGAAGTATCGAGGCTTAGAGGTGACACAAGTTATGAACCTTACGGATGTGGATGATAAGACGATTGAAGCTTCACGTAGGCTTGGGGTCCCGCTTAAAGAGCACACAGCCAAATACATTCAAGCTTTCTTCGAAGACATAGCCACACTTAACATTGAAAAAGCCGATTTCTATCCTAGGGCAACTGAGCACATTCCCGAGATGGTTTCTTTAATTAAAAAGTTGATGGAAAAAGGCTATGCGTACAAGAGTGAGGACGGCTCAATCTACTATGATATTTCAAAGTTTAAGGATTATGGAAAACTTTCGAAATTTAAGGTTCAAGAGCTTAAAGCTGGTGCACGGGTTAAAGTACAAGAGTATGCAAAAGAAGAAGCGTGCGATTTCGCCTTGTGGAAGGCGTGGGATGAAAACGATGGTGATGTTTTTTGGGAAACCGAAATTGGTAAAGGTAGACCAGGATGGCACATAGAATGCTCTACGATGGCAATGAAATACCTGGGCGAAACTATAGATATTCACAGCGGCGGAGTTGACCTAATTTTTCCACATCATGAAAATGAAATTGCCCAATGTGAAGCAGCAACTGGCAAAACCTTTGTAAATTATTGGCTTCACAATGAGCATCTGCTTGTTGAAGGAAAACGAATGGCAAAAAGGTTTGGCAACTACTACACTTTAAGGGACTTAGTTAAGATGGGCTACGATCCTAAGGCAATTCGCTATCTGCTCATGGCAACACATTATAGACAACAGTTAAACTTTACTTTTGACGGATTAAAAGCAGCTAAAAGCACTGTTGATCGCCTAACAAACTTCGTTTATAGACTTTTAGATGTGGATGGAAAAGGATGTGGAAAAAGGCTAGAAGAACTTATGCGTCATGTAGAAAAAGATTTTGAAGAAGCCATGGATGACGACATAAACATCGGAGTCGCCTTAGCTGCTCTTTTCAACTTCATTTCTGAAGTGAACAAACTTATGGATGACAACTTGCTAAGCAAAAATGAAGCAATGAGCGTCTATAAGTTAATGATGAAGTTCGACGAAGTTTTGGGAGTTATAGGCGAGGTAAAGAAGGAAGAAAAACTTCCCAAGGAGGCTGAGGAGCTCATCCTAAAGAGAGAAGAAGCAAGAAAAGCCAAGGATTGGGAAACAGCCGACAAAATTAGGGAGCAACTTAAAGCTATGGGAATAATCGTTGAGGATACGCCCCAAGGAGTAAAGTGGAAAATTGAAAAACGTTAAGCGCCGCTTACTATTTTTAGTTTAATCGAAACTGTTATAAGGCTTACTGGTTGCTGTGCTCTTGTTGTAAAAGTGCTCAGCTTGAAGAGGTGACTCTGCATTAATGGGCGGTGAGAAATATGAAGAATCAAAACATGAAACGTTCAAACGTTGGCGAAACTTCAAGCTGGGCTCTGCCTAGTGTTGAAGAATCTTTAAGCTTGCCTGTTGACGAGCTTCTTTCTCGTTTTGGCACTTCCATTTCCGGGCTTTCTTCAGGGGAAGCTGAAAAGCGTTTAGAGGTTTATGGATATAACGAACTTGCGAAAAGGAAGAAAAGAGCAGCTATTGTTGAGTTCCTTCTACATTTTAGAAGCCCATTAGTGATTATACTTTTGGTTGCTGGTTTAATCTCAGGCTTTCTTGGGGAAATATCAAATGTTATTATCATTTTTTCCATAGTTTTTCTGAGTGTTGTCCTAGATTTTTATCAAGAATCTAAGGCTGAAAGAGCCGCGGAAATGCTTAGAGAACGGGTGACAACTACTGCAACTGTGCTTAGAGACGGCGTTAAACGCGAGATTAAGCTTTCAGAAGTAGTTCCAGGTGACATAATCTACTTGTCAGCCGGAGACATTGTGCCGGCAGATGCGCGGATAATCAGCGCGAAGGACTTGTTCGTGAACCAGTCTGCTTTGACAGGTGAATCTTTTCCAGTTGAGAAAACTCCAACTCGGTCAAAATCTAAGGAGGCATCTATCACCGAGTGGACCAATTACCTTTTCATGGGAACATCTGTCGTAAGCGGAACTGCAACCGCCGTGGTTGTAAGAACTGGAAGTTTCACGGAGTACGGGAAAATTGCGAAAAGGCTTATTGCTAGGGAACCCGAAACCGAATTTGAGAAGGGCATTAAAAGTTTCGGCTTCCTGATTATGGAAATTACTTTTCTTCTCGTCATATTCGTATTTTTCATTAATGCGTTTTATAAGCGTGGTGTACTCGAATCGCTTCTCTTCGCTGTGGCCTTAGCTGTTGGTTTAACTCCGGAACTTTTACCCATGATAATTTCAGTAAACCTTTCAAAGGGCGCCATTGCAATGTCCAAGAAAGGCGTCATTGTGAAGCGTTTAGCTTCAATACAGAATTTCGGAAGCATGGATGTTTTGTGTACAGATAAGACTGGTACGCTTACAGAGAATAGGATACAACTTGTGCTCCACGTAGACGTTAACGGCGAAGATTCTGAAAGAGTGTTACTATACTCATATTTGAATAGTTACTGGCAAACTGGATTAAAAAACCCCCTTGACGAGGCAATACTGAAGTATAGAGATGTAAATGTAAGCGGCTTTCAGAAAGTTGATGAAATCCCATTTGATTTTGTTCGTAAACGACTATCCATAGTGGTTGAACATGAAAACCAGCGTTTCATGATTACGAAGGGTGCCCCTGAGGAGATTTCTAAAATTTGCTCCTATTATGAAGTTGGAGATGTTGTTGCCGACATAACAGATGAGTTACGCAGAAAAATTGAGCAGAAATATTTCGAGCTAAGTGCAGAGGGGTTTAGGGTACTAAGTGTAGCCTACAAGAGACTTAGAGAATATAAGTCTGTATATACGGCTAATGACGAAAATGAAATGGTTTTCTTAGGTTTTGTAGCGTTTTTAGATCCCCCAAAAGAAACTGCGCGTGAGTCACTGCAACTCCTAGGTAAGGCTGGTGTTGAAGTAAAAATTCTAACTGGCGATAATGAGCTTGTGACGAGAAAAGTGTGCGAGCATTTAGGTTTCGAAATTAAGGGAATTGTTTTAGGAAGCGAGATTGCACAGATGCATGATGATGCTCTTGCAAGAGTTGTGGAAGAGGCAAATGTTTTCTGCAGAGTGACGCCAGCCCAAAAGGATAGAATAATTAATGCATTAAAAAGCAATGGTCATGTTGTAGGTTTCCTAGGAGACGGCATAAACGATGCTCCTTCGCTGAGAAGCGCTGATGTCGGCATATCTGTAAATAACGCTGTGGATGTTGCGAAGGAATCCGCAGACATCATACTCTTACAAACTGATTTAACCGTTCTTCATGATGGAGTTTTAGAAGGTAGGAAAACCTTTGGCAACACGATGAAATATATTATGATGGGTACAAGTTCGAACTTCGGCAACATGTTTAGCGTAGCTGGAGCATCATTATTCCTGGACTTTCTGCCGATGCTTCCAACGCAGATTCTCCTAAACAACCTTTTATACGATTTATCTCAATCTGCCGTACCAACAGATAATGTTGACCACGAATACATCGAAAAGCCGAAGAAGTGGGACATATCCTTCATAAGAAGATTTATGATATTTCTCGGACCGATAAGCTCAATTTTTGACTTCCTGACATTCTTTATGATGCTCTTCATCTTCAATGCGACTGAAACCTTGTTCCAAACGGCTTGGTTCATCGAGTCCTTGTCAACTCAAACATTAGTTATCTTCGTTATTAGGACTAGAATGTCACCGTTTTATAAGAGCAAGCCAAGTAAACTTTTATTTATAAGCAGCATAGCTATCGTAGCCTTCGCCTTAATACTACCGTTCACGCCACTTGGAGAACTCTTCGACTTTGTTGCGCCTCCACCTACCTTCTTCATCGCTTTAGCTGTGCTTATTGGTGTCTACCTAATGCTTGTAGAAGCTGTTAAAAAGTGGTTCTATAAAAGGTATGCCTACCGTCTGGAGCAAATTCTCATACCGCCCAGAAAACTCGGGCTTTACCTCAGCAAGACCACTAGACTTATCCACAACATGGTTGCGGTGATATGTCTACGTGTTGAAGACGAAATTTCAATAGACTCCCTAATAGAAGATTTAACCAGCAGTTTGGGCTACCACATAGAAGCAGAGCAAGTTTTCCACAACCTAAATCATCTGCGACGAGCGGGACTTGTCACAATAAACTGGCGTGAAAGAACAGTAAAACGCGAAAAAACAATGAAAGAATACGTCGTGAAAAACGTGGCAGGCGACTTTTGGCCAAAAATATCAGATGATTGGCGTAAAGTCAGCGAGGTTCTTCAAACAAAATATGGAAAATTAAACCAGGAATTTTTGGAGGTTCTGAACCGCCAAACTCGTTCACAAGCTTAAGCAACAAGCACCTTTTCTGCTCCACGCATGTTCCAGTCAGTTTTGGCGTATTTTTCTCTGTAAAGCCTTCCAGCGAGCTCCTTCTCAAAAGGCGTTAACTCTCCGTTTACAAGATTCGTTCTTAACGTTCTCTGGAAACCTTCAACTAAAGCTTCATGGACGATTGCTAGTGGAACCCCTTTCCCAAGCTCCGCGTTTATTGACGTTATCTTGTTTTTTGCAATGTTTACGATTTCCATGCATGTTTTAGCCCATGGCACTCTTAAAAAGGTGAACATTTTCTCCAAGTCAACATCAACAAGAACCGTGCCGTGCTGCAAAACTATTCCAGCCTTGTGACATTGGGCGCTTCCAGAAATTTTCTTCCCATTTATTGTGAGATTTGGACATGTTTTTGCGTCGCCCTTGTTGAAATCCGCTTTCAAACCTAAAATTTTTAGGGCTTCAGCTATCCCCTCGTAAATTTTCGTGTAAACAGCAGTTATGTCCTCTGCTCCTAGGTCTTGCCTGCTTGCGATTACGCTGTACGTGATTTCGCCTTCTGCGTCGTGATATACTGCTCCTCCGCCAGTTATCCTTCTAACAGCGTTAACGCCAAATTTTTTGCAGCTTTCCAAGTTAACTTCGTTTTCCATATTCTGGAACTTTCCAATAGAAACTGCAGATGGATTCCAACGGTAGAAGCGTACAGTGTTTGGCGCAGCATTTTCAATTCTAGCCTTCAAAACTGCTTCGTCAATTGCCATGTTCATGAAGGCATCGTATGCTTCAAATTTCAATAAGCGCCAAGTTTTCAAGGCTAACCATCCACGATAAAATGCGGAACTCTTTAATTAAACCTATCTTAGAAAGGAAAAAATAATAGGGCATTTTGCATGTTACAGTTTAAATATTAGTGTTGTGATTAGACGTAGCGAGAGGAAAAAGTGCGCTATGGGTTCAAAATCTCCAAGAGGCGAATTTGCCGCGAGAAAACTGGTTGAAAAACGGAAGAGATTCCGTTGGAGTAGCATGTACTATAAAAGGCGAATGCTGATGCTCGACGTGAAGGCAGACCCTCTTGAAGGCGCTCCAATGGCAAGGGGCATAGTTCTAGAAAAGGTCGGCGTAGAAAGTAAACAACCAAACAGTGCTATACGCAAATGTGTCAGAACACAGTTGATAAAAAATGGCAGAGTTATAACAGCTTTCCTACCAGGGGACGGCGCCTTAAACGTTGTTGACGAGCATGACGAAGTTGTCGTTGAAGGCATCGGGGGCTCCCGTGGAAGAAGCATGGGCGACATTCCAGGGGTGCGTTGGAAAGTGATTATGGTTAACGGCGTTTCTCTGAACGAGCTTGTTTATGGCAGAAAGCAGAAACCGGCAAGGTGAAAGTTTTGAGTGAAAAATCAGAGGCCTCTGAAATCAGACTTTTCAACAAATGGAGCTTTAAGGATATTCAAGTTAAAGACTTGGGATTGCAGCGGTACGTATCGCTAAAGCCAATAGTCATCCCACACAGTATGGGAAGACATGAACACAAGCGCTTTCACAAGGCAAACGTGAACATCGTTGAAAGGCTCGTAAACAATCTTATGCGCCCAGGAAAAAACGCTGGTAAGAAGGCAAAAGCCATAAACATTGTTGAACACGCGTTTGAAATCATTCACTTGCGTACTGGCAGAAACCCTATAGAAGTTCTTGTGCACGCTGTTGAGAACTCTGCTCCGTGCGAGGACACAACGAGAATCAGCTACGGTGGCATAGTTTACCACTTAAGTGTGGATGTTTCGCCGCAGAGAAGGGTTGACTTAGCTTTGAGGCATATATGCGAAGGCGCAAGACAAGCAGCCATGCATAATCCGCGTTCAATAGAAGAGTGCCTAGCAGAAGAACTCATTTTGGCAGCGAACCATGACATGAAAAGCTATGCGGTTTCAAAGCGTCATGAAATCGAAAGAATAGCTCAAGCCTCAAGGTAAGCATCTACAGTAGCAAGCCTATTTTGCGTGTATTTCAACAACATCGCCATCCTCCAAAACGAATGTCATCCCAACTTTTTGCGGGCTAAAAACTAGCCTTTTAGCCCAAACTTTTGCAAATGAAAACCTTTCGCTGAAATCACTGTGAATATTTCTCGCTAAATCGTAAACCGTCGCACCTCTCTTTAGGATGAAAGGCTTTTCGGAATGCTCCCTCTCGTCTGGTTCTTTCGTGTAAACCCTAATCATATCCAAAGCCCTGAACAATGTCTCACCAAGCTTTTCCAAACCACACCGCTTTTCGCATGAAACAGCAAGAATAGGCAGCTTGCCGCTCACATAACTCTCTAAAAGCTCTAAATTGTCCTCCGCAACATCCACATCAATTTTGTTTGCAACTATAATTGTTGGCTTATAAACCACGCTTTCAAAAACTGCATCCTCAACCTCATCCAGCGTGGCTTCACCAGAAATCTTTACAACAGCATCCGTTATACGGTAGCTTCTTAATAGCTCCTCAACATCCCGCAATGTGCAATCTAAAAGATTGCCAACAAGAATTATCCGCAAGCCAGCGCCCATAAACTTCTTTTCAACCTCAATATGTCCTCTAGGCTTCAAGACTGATATTCGGGCTTTCTCCAACTCATTAAAAATTGTCGAAAGCTGACCAATCGGGTTGCTTGACAAGTCAATCATCAAAATTAAGCCGTCAGCATTTCGTGCCAAAGCTAATGTTTGAAGTCCCCACGCTCTGCCATCAGCTGAACCTTCCATCAAAGCTGGAGCTTCTATAATCTGGAACTGAATATCCTCATAATTCATTATTCCTGGAATAGGCTCCCTCGTAGTGTAAGGCATTGGCGAAACTTCGACTTTCGCGTTTGTTACTGCGGCAAGCAAACTGCTTTTTCCAGATTTTGTTAATCCTAAGAGGACTATTTGGGCTGCACCTTCCTTTTCTATGAAAAATTTCGGTCCGCCCCTCCCAGCCTTTCTACGTTTCTTTTCCTCCATTTCCCTTCGCAGAACCGACATCTGCTTCTTAACTTGCGCGCAAAGTTTAGCTGTTCCCTTATGCTTTGGAACTAGGCTTAAGAATTCCTGCATTAGCTGAATTTTTTCCTTCGGGTTTCTTGCTGCCGAAACTTCGGCCCATTTGCGTTTAGCTTCAGCAGGCAAGTTTGTAGGCATAATCCAGTCTCATCCAAACATTAATTTCAAAAATCAACGTTAAATCCGTTTCCATTACTCATTCGCTGAACAAGAAGGTTTAATCATAAAATTAAAATAATTGATTAGACAGTTGTGTAAGCGAATTCACTAAAAATAGTTAAGTTGAAAAGTGAGATGACGGAGGAGAAAAAATGAGTAGACCTGAAAAGCCACATCTGAACCTGGTGATAATGGGACATGTTGACCATGGAAAATCAACAACAACAGGACACTTGCTTTACTTGGCAGGAGCTGTTGATGATAGAACGGTGAAAGCCTACGAGGAAGAAGCTAAGAAAATGGGCAAGGAAACATTCAAGTATGCATGGATTCTCGATAACCTCAAAGAAGAACGCGAAAGAGGCTTGACAATAGACCTTCGATTCCTAAAATTCGAAACAAAGAGATATTACTTTACAGTCATTGATGCGCCTGGGCACAGAGATTTCGTTAAAAACATGATTACGGGCGCGAGCCAAGCAGACGGCGCCATACTATTCGTCTCAGCAAAGAGAGGCGAATTCGAGGCTGGTATCGGTCCAGGTGGACAAACAAGGGAGCATGCTTTCCTGGCTTTCACTTTGGGTGTTCGCCAACTGGTTGTGGCTGTCAACAAGATGGATGATGCGTCAGTTAACTGGAGCCAAGAGCGTTACGAGGAAGTCAAGAATGAGGTTAGCCGCATGCTAAAAATGGTGGGATACAAGGTTGAGAAGATCCCCTTCGTGCCCACTTCAGGGTGGACTGGCGACAACCTTGTTAAGCCAAGCGAGAAGATGCCATGGTATAAGGGACCAACGCTGCTTGACGCTTTAGACACTTTTGAGATCCCGCCAAAACCATTGAATAAGCCGCTGCGCATCCCAGTTCAAGACGTTTACAGCATCACAGGCGTAGGCACAGTTCCAGTTGGAAGAGTTGAAACTGGAGTGCTTAAAGAAAATGATGTAGTAATATTTATGCCAGCCAACAAGCAGGGCGAAGTTAAATCCATAGAGATGCATCACCAGAGAATACCAAGGGCTGAGCCTGGCGACAACATAGGCTTCAACGTTAGAGGCATCGCTAAAACGGACATTCGTCGTGGAGATGTCTGTGGACACGTTACCAACCCGCCAACAGTAGCTAAGGAGTTCATCGGACAAATAATAGTGATTTATCATCCTACTGCTATCGCTGCAGGTTACACGCCAGTGCTGCACTACCACACTGGACAAATCGCGTGCAGATTCACAGAGATTATAAGAAAAATCGACCCGCGTTCAGGGCAAGTTGTTGAGGAAAAGCCATCCTTCCTGAAGACTGGAGACGCCGCCCTAGTAAGAATGGAACCGCTGCATCCAATCGCAATTGAAACCTACCAGGACTTCCCAGAACTTGGAAGGTTCGCAGTTAGAGACATGGGCACTACGATAGCGGCTGGAGTTGTCAAAGAAATAACCAAGAAAGGACCATAACCTTCTCATTCTCTCATTTTTATATTTTGACTTTTGATATGTTTTGTGATTAAGTTTTATCAGTGAGAAAATATTAGTTTCTGTTTGTCATACGCGAATGCGAGTTGAGCTTATGTCTGGAACTGAAAGTCTAATTCCATATTTGAAGGAGAATAAAGGCGAAGGGCAAGAGCCAACAATAATAGTTGACAGTCGCGAAGCAAACACTGCAGCAAAGATTGTTAAGGGTCTTCGAGAGCGCGGCGTCAACGTTAAAATTGAAACTTTGGATAAGGGTGATTACGTGTTGTCTGACGTGTGTGCAGTTGAGAGGAAAACTGTTCAAGATTTTGTTTATACACTTACGCATCGTTATCTTTTTGAGCAGCTTTTCACATTGAAAGAGGTTTATCCAAAGTCGCTTATTCTTTTGGAGGGCTATCTGCCAATAATTTACAAGTTTAGCAGAATCCAGCCTGTATCTGTTTGGGGCGCTATGTTCAATCTTGCAAAGAATGGGCTGGCGATGATAAACACGACTTCGTACAAGGAGACTATAGATTTTCTCTACGTTGCCGCCCGCCAGGAACAAATTATTGAAAAGAGAATTCCAACAGTGCATCCAGCCAAAAAATGCGAAACCACTTCAGATGCTCAAATCTATTTTATATCCAGTCTGCCAAACATCGGAAGGGAAAAAGCAATAGCAATACTTAAATCCTATCATACACCGTTAAACGCTTTAATAAGTGTTGAAGATTGGTCTAAAACTGTTTATGGTCTTGGACCGAAGATAACCGCGAAAGTTAAAGAAGTGTTGAAAACACCATTTGAGGGATGAAGACATGGATGTGGAAATTGTTCCGACAAAAAAGGTCACAATCTTGGGTTTGGATAAGCGTTCAGTAAGCGACATAGCGTGGTGCGCCACAACTTACGGGGTGAACAGGCTTTACTGGGTTAGCGGCTACTTGCTTTGCCTAGAAGTTTATGAGAAATCCTTCGAGCATGAGTTAAAAAGCAAGGAGTTTCCAATAAGCCAAATATGTTACGCAGAGTTTCCAAAGTATGAAAAGCTTTACGAGGTTGACAAGAGTCTACAAATCCCAATAGTGAACGCTTCAGATATGCGGATATTCCAGAACATTTTGAAGGCTATTTTAAACAAGAAGGATGAAAACCGCTAGGTTTCAAGATTTTATAAGCTTCCTTGTTTTTTCATAGCCAATTTTAAACGCTTTAATATTAACTTCTAACTGTTTCTGCGGGATAAGCTCCCTCAAAGTCTCAATAAACGTTTCAGTTTTTATTGGTACTTTTCCAGTTGCCGCCAAAGCTCCAAGCATGATGATGTTCTGTGTTAGTATGTTTCCAGCCTCTCTAGCAAGCTTAGACGCTTCAATAATGATTAAGTTTTTTGTGAAAGTGTTAATTTTCTGTGTTATCTCCTCTAAACTTGGGTATTTTGCCTTTTTCGCAGTTAGCTCCGTTGGCATCACTCCATCAGCATTCACAATTGCAATAGTCTTCTCTGAGGCAAGCTTTAAGCTGCGGAGCGTTTCTATGGGTTCAAATCCTAAAAGTACATCCGCGTTTCCATCCAAGATTGTTGGCGCTAAAACCCTTTCGCCCATCCGCACATATGAGACAACAGCTCCGCCGCGCTGAGCCATCCCATGAATTTCGCTTACTCGCACGTTCAAACCATCTTTAACCGCCGCTGTACCTAAAACTTCAGCAGCTAAAAGAATTCCCTGTCCACCAACTCCAGCCAAAACTATGTTAAACTCATTCATTCGCTGTTCTCCCCTCTTCGCTTTGAATTTGCCTTTTCTATTGCGCCGTATGGGCATACTGAAGCGCAAAGTCCACACGCAACGCATAACGCCTCATTTATGTTCGCCCTTTCATCTTTTATCGTCAGCGCTGGGCAGCCTAGAAGCCTTATACACGCCATACAATTAGTGCATTTTTCAGTTATTCTGTAGGGCGCTATCTCCTCGCCTCTGCGTCTTCTTTCTCTTGCAGTTATTAATGCGCATGGAGCTCTAAAAACTATGACTGATGGTTCCCGATGCGTAAGTGCCTCTTTCAAGGTTTTTTCCGCCTCTTTAACGTTGAACGGGTTGACGACTTTAACGTATTTTACCCCGCATCCCTCTGCAACATTCTCTATAAGAATTCTTTCACTCTGCGTCTGCATTCCAGTTTTGCCAGTTCCTGGGTGCGGCTGATGCCCAGTCATGGCTGTTGTTAAGTTGTCCAAGACAACCAGCACAACTTTGTGGTTGTTATAAACGGCGTTTATCAATCCTGGAATTGCCGCGTGGAAGAACGTTGAGTCTCCTATGACTGCTACCACGTCTTCATCCACAACTTTGCTTATTCCCTGCGCTGTGCCTACACTTGCACCCATACATATCAATATGTCTCCTATGCTCAACGGAGGCGCGGCTCCAAGAGCATAGCATCCAATATCAGTTGTGTAAACTGCCTTCTTGCCAGTTGCCTTTCCTATAACGTAGAAGGATGCCATGTGTGGGCAGCCAGCGCATAGAATTGGCGGTCTTGATGGTAAATCCCTACCGATTTCACTGTAAGCAGCGTCAAGCTTGTCAAAATTTATTGGCGGTTTTTTACCAGTTATTTTCGCCATCCCCGTTAAAACCGCACGTGCGGAAAGCTCTCCTTTCCTTGGAAAGTATGCCTCGCTTAACTTTCCATAAATTCCCACATGTGGGGCGTAGTCTTTGGCTATGGCTTTCACCTGCATTTCCAAGTAGGGTTCAAGCTCTTCCACCACTATTATCTTCTCATGTGTTTTGAGGAATTTTCCGATCGTTTTTTCTGGAAGCGGATAAGTCATTCCCAGTTTCAGAACGCTTGCATCTAACTCTAGAAGTTCTCTTGCCTCTTCTGCATAGTTGTAAGCGGCGCCTGATGATATTATCCCATATTCGCCGTTTCCATTGCGCACTGTAGTGTTGTATGGTGATTTTTCGCTTATTTCCCTTGCCACTTCAAGCTTTTCCAAAAGCTTCGCATGCATGAGCCTCGCATTGGCTGGAACCATAACCATGCGCTTTGCATCTTTAATGAATTCTCCCTTCAAATTTGGCTTTGCAAGCCTTCCATAGACTACTGGTCCTCTCGTGTGGCTTACACGCGTTGTTGTTCTTAGAAGAACTGGAAGTCCAAGTTTTTCGCTTATTTCCACAGCTGAGACGGTCATGTCCTTTGCCTCCTGCGGGTCTGATGGTTCCAAACATGGAAGGTTCGAAAGCAAGGCGTAAAATCGGTTATCCTGCTCATTCTGTGAGCTGTAACATTCTGGATCGTCCGCCGTGACTATGACGTAGCCTCCTCTTACGCCTACATACGCCAACGTCATAACAGCATCAGCTGCCACGTTAAGCCCAACATGTTTCATGGCTGCTAGCGCACGAACCCCACAGTTTGCAGCTCCAGCAGCCACTTCAACTGCTACAATTTCGTTTGTGGAGTATTCCATGTAAATTCCAGCATCCCTCGCTATTTCAGAAAGCGTATCTCCTATCTCGGATGCTGGCGTTCCAGGATAAGTTGTTACAACACTTATGCCTGCTTCTAATGCGCCTCTGGCTATGGCTTCGTTGCCTAGTAGGAGCACCTTTTTTCCTAATTTATCTTCCAGTAACAAGTGTGGATCTGGCAATTGCTTTTTCTCCTTCACACCGAAGCAGAGTCTCCATTACCTTTCGCTTTTACATATAACTTTTGGTTGAAAATGGTTCTAACAAGCTTGGATGAAAAGGTCATTTAGATACAATGATAAAAATGGGGGTTTGTTTCACTTGCCTTTGAAAACTGGTTTTCTCTTTTCTGTGAACGCTGACACGCCTTCTTGAAGGTCTTCTGTTGAGGCTACAACACCGAAGCCTTCACGCTCTAGGGCTAAAGCCGCATCCAAACTTGTTTCCGCACCCTTATTTATGAGGGCTTTCGCAACCTTCAATGCAACTGGTGCTTTCTGGGCTAATTCCAAAGCAAATTGCCACACGGTCTCTCTAAAACTTGCTTGAGGCACAACCATGTTTACTAAGCCAATTTGCTCAGCAGCATTCGCGTCGATCATTTTTCCAGTGAATATTAACTCCTTCGCCTTTGCGGCGCCTACTAAGCGTGTTAGGCGTTGGGTTCCACCCCAACCTGGAATAAGCCCGATGTTTATTTCCGTTTGTCCCATCCTAGCGTTTTCTGAGGCAATCCGTATATCACATGCCATAGCCACTTCTAGGCCTCCGCCCAATGCATAGCCATTTATGGCCGCGATTACAGGCTTTTCCAAGTTTTCTAGTGCAAGGCAAAGTTTTTCTCCCATTTGGGACAGTTCTCTGGCTTTTAGAGCGTTCATTCCCTTCATGGCCTTTATGTCAGCGCCTGCAGAGAACGCCTTTTCACCTGCACCTGTTAGGATTACGACGCGAACGTTTTCATCAACCCTCGCGTCTTCGATAGCGTTTAACACTTCTTCTACGACTTCTTTGCTGAATGCGTTTAGCGCTTCTGGTCTGTTAAGCGTGATTGTGGCTACTCCCTCGATTTTCTCATAAATTATGTACTTGTATTCCATGGTTTTGCCATGCCCCCCTCATTTTTGTGTCCAGTCGTAGAAGCCCTTCCCAGTTTTTCTGCCAAGCATGTTCGCCTTAACCATCTGTTTCAGCCCAGGGTGCGGATGGAACTTCTCGTCTATCTCGCGTTCAAGAACCTCCGCAATAAACAGCGTCGTGTCAGCACCTATGTAATCTAAAAGCATAAGCGGTCCCATTGGCCAGTTTAACCCGAGTTTTATGGCCTTGTCTATGTCGTCTCTGTCTGCTATGCCTTCCCAGTATAGGGCTACTGCCTCGTTTAAAGCTGGGATTAGTATGCGATTCACTATGAAGCCTGGGCAGTCCTTCTTCACGAGGACGGTTTCTTTCTCCATTTTATGCGCCACTTCTAAAACTGTCTGTATTGTTTCGTCTGATGTTTTTGCTCCACGTATCACTTCAACAAGCTTCATTAGTTGAGGCGGGTTAAAGAAGTGCATTCCGCAGACTTTTTCTGGACGTTTTGTGGCTGAGCCTAGCTCTGTTATGCTTATGCTTGAAGTGTTTGAAGCTATTATGGCGTGGGCTGGCGCGTAAACGTCAACCTCATGGAATGTTGTCTTCTTCAATTCAACGTTTTCTGGAACAGCCTCAATTATCAAGTCAGCATTCTGCACGGCTTCCTTTAAGTCCAGTGTTGGATATATTCGTGCTAAGGTTTCGTTCATCTGCTGCCCTGTTATCTGCCCTTTGCCAACAAATTTTTGCAAGCTTGTCCTTATCATGTTCATGCCGTTATCTATGAAGCGCTGTTCAACATCACGCATGTAAACTTCGTACTTGCCTATTTGAGCCGCAACCTGCGTTATGCCATGACCCATCAAACCAGCGCCTAAAACCGCTATTTTTCTAACCTCCATACTTTTCACCTTCGAATACGCGATTATTTGTCTGCCGTTTTGTTAAAAAGGTTTTCAAACAAGACACAGTGATTTTAAGGTTAATGTAACATGTTTTCTATCGCTTAATTTATTAGCCTAGTTTTCCCCTCTTAGTCTTGAACATAAGTGCGCGCGAAAGCATTTTAGTAGGATTTTGGTAATCCAAGCACATGTTGTCCTATAAATGCTAGTGCCATCTGATGCGTAACTGGTGCAAGCCTTATCAGGTTTACTTCGCGCCACCAACGTTCAACGTCATATTCAACTGCGTAGCCGTATCCTCCAAACGTCTGCATTGCATGGTAAACAGCCGCTATTCCCGCGTCTACGGCTGCCACCTTTGCCATGTTTGCTTCTGCCGCACATTCTTTACCTTGATCATAAAGCCAAGCAGCCTTATAGTTCAGTAGCCGCGCAGCCTCAATTTTTGCCTTTGCCTCTGCAAGTGGGAACTGTATTGCTTGATGAGTGCCAATAGGCGCGTCGAAAACCTTTCTCTCTTTTGCATATTCAACAGCCTTATTTATTGCTAAGATTCCCAGTCCACACGCAGCCGCAGAGAAGCTCATGCGTTCAGGATTAAGTGTGTCTAATACTAGGTACCAGCCCTTATCAGCTTCGCCTAGCAAGTTTTCTTTTGGCAATCGCAAATCACTTATGTAGACTTCGCATGTTTTTGAGTAGTTTATTCCATGCTTCTCTATCGGGATGACCTCGACAGCTGGGTTTGGCAGGTCAACGAGGAAAAGTGACAAGCCTAACGTTCTCTTTGGAGCTTTCTCTGCTGGTGTCGTTCGTGTTACGAGAAGCATTCCCCGTGCACGGTCAGCTCCGGAAATAAACATTTTCTGTCCATCAACGCGGTATTCATCACCTTCTGGGACTGCTGTTGTTTTGATGTTAAGCGTGTTTGTTCCTGCGTCTGCCTCTGTTAGGGCTAGGCAGAATTCCATGCCCTTTGCTATTTGTGGCAGGTACTTCTCCTTTTGAGCTTCGCTTCCATGCTTAACTATGGACAAGCCTCCAAAGATGGCGGATAGGCATAAAAACCATTCTCCGCCTAAGCCGCAGCCTTCCGAAACTAGGGTTTCCATGGCTAATAGCATCTCAAACATTCCCATACCTCCACCGCCATATCTTTCCGGAATAACAATGCCTGTGAATTCAGCCTCCACAAGGCTTTTCCAGAATTCCTCTGGAAACGCGTGTTTCTTGTCCTTTTCACGCCAGTATTCTGGGCCGAAATCGTGTGCTATTTCCTTTGCAATTTCAATAATCATTTTCTGTTCTGCTGTTAACTCGAAATTCATAAGCCGTTCACCATGAGTGATAATTGCTTAATTGTGTGTTTTTAATTTTAAACTTTCGCCGAGAATAGCGGGCTTCACGTGTACGTGTGCTGTGCTTGCGGAAGTAATGTGTTAAAGCTAATGGAGGAATGCCTAAGAGGCCAAGAGAAAGTGAAAAGTCTAATTAGAAGGTTGAAGTTTTAAAGAATAATCGCCAATTTGTGGTTTGTTGCATATTTATTGGACAAGGATGCGGAGAGCTTGGAAGGCTTAAACCAGAGGAGAAGGTTACGCTAGCAATTGGCATGTCGGATTTTGTTGTGCAGGTTTGTGCTGCTGGCATTAGGGCGCAGAACCCAAACATAAGTGAAAAAGAGCTAATCGAAAAACTACGCGAAAGGCTTGAATGGAGCAAACGCTGGCGCAAGAGGGGCGTTCAGTTTGGAAACTTTTTATGATTTTGTTAAGCGTCTCATAAGGGGCTTAGAAAAGGCCAGTGTGGATTATGCTTTTACTGGTGCTTTGGCCGCCAGCTTTTATGGTGTTCCAAGGACAATAGTAGATGCTGATGTTATAGTTCATGTTTCTAACAATGAGCATAGAGCAAAACTTGTTGATGCCTTACGTATAGCAGGATTGATTGTTGACGAAGTAGAAATTGATCGTGCTATAAAGTCTGGTTATAGGATAGCTGCCTTTAGGGACAGTGAAACGCCATACAGCGTTGACGTAATAATTTCTGACAAAAAATTTGAGAGAAAACAAGGAGAAATGGCTGGTTTAAGGACATTTTTTCCAGACACCAGAAGATTTGATTTTAGCTAAACTGCGAATGATCAAGGTGACGATGCCACACGAAAGAGCTTTGAAGGATGAGGAGGATGTGAAGGCTTTTTTAAATTCACTAAAGTTGATTTTGAGGCATTGAAAAAGTGGGCAAGAAAAGGAAATACCTCATCACTGCTTGAGGCTTTAATGGGGGCAGAGTAAAAGCGTTTAAATTTCGCCTATCCATAATGTTTGGTTTAAGCCTTTAAAGTGTTCATCTCCAGTGATTATTTTTGCGTTTAGGGTTTTTGCCGTTGCAAGTATTATGGCGTCGAAGAGGCTTGGAGCTTTAAGTTTTTCTTTTTTCGCCTTTTGTGCTAGTTCCATGTAGCATTTTGCGGATTCTATGGCTGTTTCCTTGTCTATACAAGCTATTTCTGAAGTTTCTTCTATTGCTTTTAGGCGTTCACAGATTGTCTGTTCTTTTACACCTTCACGCATATATTTACGTGCTATTTCAGCTAGGACAATGTCTGGCGTGTAAGCTTCTTCAGTTTTTTGAAGGATTTCCTTCGCCTTTTCTCCACCTCTGCTGCCGATAAAAATTTCAATCCAAGCATAAGCGTCAATTACAGTCTTCACCACGGTCTTCCTCCGTGAAAGGCTTTATTTTTCCCTCGTCTATGCCGAAGATTTCACTAAGTTTCTGCCTGCGCTGTTGTGCAATAAACGCTCTTATGGTTTCGTCTAGGGTTTGAGTACCGAGTTTTTTGCGCAACCTCTCCAACATTTTAAGCGTGGTTTTTGAAACCCTAATGGTTGTTGATTCACTCACAAGAATCACCATATACGAGTATAAAGCATACAAGCATATAAATATACCGCAGAACGCAAGAGGCTTGCCATGATGCGAAAATGAAGGATCCATAAAAAGCGAGAGCTGTTGAAAGGGTAATGGGCTGGAAAATCCTAAATGACAGCAAAAAGGGAATAAACGCAGCAACTTTTAAAATGGCCGTAATGGGCCGGGCCGGATTTGAACCGGCGACCTTTCGGTTTCTGCTGCAGCCATTATCAGCCGAACGCTCCAGCCATGCTGAGCTACCGGCCCCTAAACAGCAAAAATATTAATTAACAATCATTTTTAAGGGTTTTCCGAAGTCTTTTAATTGCTTAGCGGCTAATGTCTTTCCTGAAGGGGCCCGTAGCCCAGCATGGATTAAGGCGTCGGCCTTCGGACTTTGGAAGAAAGCCGGAGAACGTGGGTTCAAATCCCACCGGGCCCGCCAAAATAGGTGAAGTGAAATGTGCGATGCTTAATTTTTGGTTGTATCTGATTGAAAATTGAAAAATAAAGGGGGAGGTTGATGGTGTTGCTTCTTTTAAGGTATGAGGCGTTCAGGGCATTCTAGTAGTTTGAAGGGTTTTGGTATTGGTAATGGTGTGGCTTTGAATTGGTAGTCAACCATGCCTTTGTGCATTGTTGGACTCACGACCAGTATGACATAATTTGGCTTTTTGGCGTATGCCAGTTCTATTCCTGTTTCTGTTTTGTCGCAGAGCCACATGTCAAAGGGCACATATAGGGTCATTCCGTCTATTACGTAGGCGTAGACAATCGTCACCTGAAAGTCTGCTTCTGGGTAGACTGGTGTTAGTGTTAGCTGCGTGTCGCTTACGCTTGCGCTTTGTATGTACCAGCCTTCGTAGAGGGTTGCCCAGTCTGTCATATATCGGAAACCAATAAGCACGTTCTGTCCGGCATAAGCTGAAAGGTCGAAGCTCATAGTTGTCCATTCTGGCCAGTCTGGGTTATAGCCTGTCAATCCTGGCAGGTTTGCAATTATGGCTGGATGCGCATCTGGATCATGGTCATATGTTGTGTACTTGTTTTCAAGCGATTTCCATGTTTGTCCGCCGTCTGTTGATACTTGTACAAAGCCGAAGTCCCAGGATGTTTCTATTCCATATTTTGTTACTAATGTGAGTGTTGGATTGTTAGGATCAACATATGCTTTGCTGATAAGGAGTGCGTTCATTAGGTTTTCTCCGTTTGACCAATAGCCTTCTGTTGTGAGTTGCCATCCATATTGTGCAAAGTCATCACCATCAAAGTATATGAAACCAGGCCTTGTCCAATTTTCGAATGTTATGTAATCTGTTCCGAATGGGCCTATCTTGGAAACGCCAGTATCATATCCTAAAATTGTGAACGTGTTTCCGAAGTCTGTTCCCTTTGTCCATGGAACTGGTAGCCCGCCTATTTCGTATGTTCTTACAGGTATTATTGCTGGGTCGTTTAGGTTGATGCTCTTGTAATTGTATTTACCGCATCCTGGGTAGTCTGCATGTATTAGGTTTGCCAGTCGCCAGTCATGGTAAACGTCTTCGAATGTTACTTTGTATTTGAAGGCTTTGAGAGCGTTGTTTATGCCGTCTATCCCTGGAACGCCTGACTGCACAAAGTAGCGGATTAGGTCTGCCCCACCATAGTGGTCGCTTAGGTATGCGACCCATAATGCTGCTGCGCCGTAGTCTGCAAGTATGTTTATGTCTCCTTGGTCTCCCCATACCGTAAGGGAGTTGTCTGGCGTGTAGAAGTAGCTGTTAATATATGCTGGATCAATGCCGTAGCCGCATAGCAGTTCAGCGTACATGCTGCAGCCTTCATTCATAAAGGTATCATCTTCTGGGTTGTAGTCGTCGTGGATTAAGTGTTGGTATTCATGTGCGATTGTGCTTTCGTAAACGTATGGGCGGGTTACTGGCACGCCTGGTATCCACTCGTAGCCTAGCGGACCTATGCGTCGTTCCCAAGCGTAGCAGTCTATTGTTATCACGTTTCTGTCAAAGTAGACTTCGTAGGCTGAAGAGTAGAAGCCAGCAACATAATATGGATAGGTGGGATCGTAGTAGTTTTCATCTCTGATGTTTGAAACGAGTATGACGTTTCTGCCGTTCTCCTCATAGTAATAGTCGCTTGGCAAGCCAACTAGTCTAGGAAGATAAGCATAAGAGCCATCGTGGAAGTCTGGAGTGCCGAAATACTCGGTGTCTATTGGGTAGATTTTGTTGTCAAACTCGTTCAAAAGATACGTTATCTGCGCATCCAATATCGTCGGATAAGGTCTAGGATCACCAGAGGGCCAGCCAAGGTTGGCTTGCACCCAGATTTCCACAGTGTTACCAATGGCTCTGAGTTGATACCTAGTTATGTAGTAGCTGCCACGGTAAAAGTCAGCCATAAGCCAGTAGGCATAATCACTAACATTAAAGTATGAATGATGGCTCGGCAGTTGAAGAGACTCTTCATTAACGACTTCGTATTTTGGTGCGTTTGCTATGTCTATAGGCGTGTAGTCTGGCAGCGCAGGCGAAGCTGTAGCCAAGTCCAAGCGTATCATGCTAAATGTGCTGACAACCAAAAGCGTCAAGATCAAAACAGCTATCAATTTTCCTTTCATTTTCTCTCCTCTCCAATTTTCGGCAATAATAAAATATTGCAGAAATCCTTTTTGAGTTTTGTGGAATCTTCTTCTATACTAAACCAAACTATAAGAAAAAAATAAATCCAAGAACCAACCAATTAAATAATGAAGGGAGAGAGAAAAGCCCTATGAGAAAAACAATCCTAATCGTAATCGCAGTCATGCTGCTTCTACTCATAACAGGCTTGACCACCAGCAAACTAAACCAGCCCCTAACCAACCAAGCGAAAGAAGACAAAAACGTAAACGCTGAAACTCCGGAAAAAACTGAAACAAGCACGGAATCCACACAAGAGAACAATGAAGCAATGGAAAACGCTGAAACATCCACACAACCAATTCAAGCTGCAGATGAGCAGAACACACCAGAAGAAAACAACAAACAAACCACACCCACAAACGAAAACATCCAAACCCTCGAAAACCCAAATACACCTCCACCAGACGGACGCATATGCTACCCAACATCATCAGAACAACCATACGCATACACACCAACACACACACCAAAAGAAACAAACATGTCAATAATTCCGCTTTACCCAGAAAACTAAAATTTAAATTGGGTCTGACGGAATTTATACCAAAGAGTTCGATTCTATTTCAGCGCATGTGCATTAAAGTTAATAAAGAAATCTCAGATTTAAAAGTTGGAGGTCGCGTTATGCTTACGATCGCTTTGCCTTTTGCGGTTCCATCTGAAGAGAGAAGTGAAGTTTTAACGTCGAGCATGGAGGTTGCCGCAGTATTGCTTTTAGCTGAGTCGAAACGTTGGAAGCTGGGTTTCTCTGAAGCTGCAAAGAAAACAGCGTTTGCTTCTAAAGTGTATTATCCCTTGTGGGCTGTTCCCTGGGAAAATGGTTCCCTAATAATAGATAGCCTTAATGTGTTTTCAGGAGCTCTCACGTGGCAGGTGCTTCCTGA